>NZ_LT827014.1:0-600000 GCF_900169075.1 Chryseobacterium phocaeense | reverse complement strand
TCTTGCTCCTGTAGAAGGAACAGTTGCTCAAAATAAAGACGGTATTTTTGAAGAAGGATTACTTCCGAAAAATGTTGATGAGTACAACGCCGGATATGATGCATCCAAAAAAATGACTGCTTCTCCTTTAAATCCTGCCAATGCAGCTAAAGATATTGAAAGAGGAAAAATGTTGTTTGACAAAACGTGTGCAGCATGTCACGGAACCGGAGGTGATGGACAGGGGCCTATCGTACAGACAGGAGCTTTCTCCGGAGTACCTAACTATGCAGACAGAGAACTTACTGTAGGATCTGTTCATTATGTATTAACTAACGGTAGAAATGCAATGGGATCTTATGCCGGCCAGCTTAATGCCGGTGACAGATGGAGAGTAGCCATGTATGTGATGAGTGCTTTCAAAAAAGGAGCAGCAGCACCTGCAGCAGCTACAACTGCTGCCGCTACACCAGCCGCACCTGCAACTGAGACTACTACCGAAACTAAAAAATAAGAAAAGAAATGTATAGTTTTTCACCAAAATTAAAATCAACTTCTATAATCCTTCTTGTTGTAGGTTTAGTTCTATTTGCTATAGGTTTCTTTATGAACAAAGGACTTACTACTGAAAAAATAGAGCATATGATGGAAGCAGTTCATGCTGCCGGTCATACTGCGCCTACCCACTCAAGTGAAATGGTAGGACCTCAGGACCACGCTTCTCATTTGGAGCACGCTGAGCTTCAGGTTCACAACCAGCCACTGGCAGCGCTGCACTTTGTAGCCGTATTTTTCTTTGGAGTGAGTTGTGCTGTATTATTCTTTTATTGTATTCAGCATGCTGCTCACGCAGGTTGGCCTATTATCATCACAAGAGTAATGGAAGCTATTGCTTCTTACATCCCTTACGGAGGAGCTATTCTGGTTATATTAATGTTATTGAATATTTTCCACCAGGCTCACCTGTTCCATTGGATGGACCCGGATTTAACAGATCCGAATTCTGCTCACTTTGATGTGATCCTATTCGAAAAGAAAAGATTCTTAAATATTCCTTTCTATGCCATCAGAACACTTATTTATGTGATCGGTGCTTCTTTCTTCGCATGGAAACTGAAAGCTCAGTCTAAGCTTGTAGACGAAACCAAATCTAAAGTAGATTACCAAATGCTGTACAGATGGGCAGTAGGATATATCGTATTCTTCGGATTTGCTTCCGCAGCATGGGCCTGGGACTGGTTGATGTCTATTGACCCTCACTGGTATTCTACCATGTACATCTGGTATTCAATGGTAAGCTGCCTTTCAAGTGGAATTGCTGTGATTATCCTTCTGAGTGTTTACTTAAAGAAAAACGGATTCTTACCTCAGTTCAATGATAACCACCTGCACGATTTAGGAGTATTCCTTTTCGCTACAAGTATGCTTTGGACGTATACATGGTTTGCCCAGTTCATGTTGTACTGGTATGCCAACGTACCGGAAGAGGTGAACTACTTCTTCGGAAGATTCCAGCACTACTCTCCTACGTTCCTTCCAATGCTGATCGTTAACTTCTTATTACCGCTATTGGTATTAGTGAGCAGCAGCATCAAGAGAAACTACAAAGTGGTAACAACAATGGCTGTAGTGGTTATTCTGGGACACATCTTAGATTACTTCAACATGGTAATGCCGGGAACGGTAGGTCCATACTGGAGAACTCCTGAGGTATTCATCCTGGTATTGGGAGCTATCCTTTTCGTAGTTGGATTATTCATGTTTACAGTGCTTACAGCATTATCTAAACTGAAACTGATCCCTACAGGTAACCCTTACCTTCACGAATCTGAAATTTATGAGTATCCTTTCTAAGGACTTGTAACAGAAATAAAATAAAAAAGACTGATTGTAATGATCAGTCTTTTTTTGTGCCTTTAGGGGAATATTTTTTAACATTCAGGCAACCTTTTTGGATTTTGGTTGTCTATAGAGTAAGACTGATGAATTATTTACAAACTAAAATAAAATATCTTTATGAAAAAAAATCTTCTCTTCTCTACTCTGTTTATTATTTTGTTCAGCTTCATCCAGGCACAGAGCATCACTTTTATTTCTGAACGTACCAACAAGCCGCTTCCAAAAGTTTCTGTTTTCGGAAAAGACGGAAGTATTCTTGCTTTTTCAGATATTGATGGTAAAATTAATAAAGAATCCATCACTCCTGCTCAGGAAAAGTTTCAGCTGGTTTACAACAATTTCCCCGTTGCTCTTCTTACCTACGCAGAACTGAGCCAGGATGTAATTAAAATCAATGATCAGGTTAAAGAAATAGAAACCATAGTCATTAAAAATACAAAACCTGCAAAGTATATAATGATCAAAGGAAATTTCAACGCATACGTTACGCTCAATAACAGGTTGAACAGCTATACAGATGGAATCATCACCTATATATTTGATAATAAAACAAAAAAACTGAAAAGCACGAATATCGAACAGTACAGAGTTTTTAAGCTGGCCGACGCAAAAGATGAAAAAAAGAAAGTTTCATCCTGGGACACTAGCAGCTCACTGGAGCTCCCAAGGCTTAAGCATGTAGGTAATCCTGAAGACTACAAAAAAAGCTGGAACGTCATCAAAGAATTAAAAGGTGATCAGAAAGACCAGATTGAAGTAACCGGTGCCGCACTTCAGCAGAAAGAGTTTTCTCTGTTCGGATACAGGTTCTATGATATCAGAACCATTCTCAATATGTCTTTTGAAAAAGGATCAGAAAAAGGACTTAAAGATTTTTTAGAGTACAATGAAGTGGTATTTCTAAAGCTTAAGCACAAAAGCGAACCTGAGTATAACCAGATAATTTCGTACAATAATTTCTACCCTGCAGAAATGAGCTTTACCAATGAAAATGATATCGAAAAAGTAAAATTCAAAAGCACTGAAAGTAATTATAAAAAAGAATTCTGGAAAGAAGCTGATTTTCCGAATATGCAGACTATCTTCAGCTCATTCTTTAAGGATGATTTAAAAGAGCTGGAAAATACATCTAAAAAATAAATCCTGAATATAAAACCGTAGCATCTGCATTAATCTGGTCATATTAAGTTCTAAATATGAACAAAAGGAAAATAAAAACTTACTCTTAATAAAGGTTTTATTAAATTTGCAACAAACCAGATAAAAATGAAAAAGTTTTCTTTTCTACTTGTTTTCAGTCTCTTGCTTTTTACAGCATGCAAGAAAGATCATGTAGATGCTACGAATACTAAAACGCTGCAGTCCAGTATCAATGATATGACGGCAAGCCTTTCAACGATTAAACAGATCAAATTCAATGAAGCGCTCTATATTTTAAAGACCTTCGGTGTAGAAGCAGATGGCGATGTGGAAGAACTGAAAGCCCTTGGAAAGCTTATTGATGGAAAAAAAGTTCCTGAGATCCTTACCATGGCTGACGAAGTAGCGCAGAAAAATGGTATTGAATGGGCCAGTACATCTCCTCCTTCTCTTGGAGAAATGAATATCTTCGGGGATGACAAAGCTAAAGAAACCGATGCCAATGATGTGAAAGCAAGCTCCCTGAGCATTATGGCCAACCCTTCCGGAGACGACGGAACCGGAGCTCCTACTGCCATTCAGATCGTTCCAAGACTTGTAGATGCTGCAGGAAAGCCTGTTTCATTTACCGGTGCCGGCTTAGAGGCTACCTTAGAGGTTTTCAGTAACGGCGTAAAGCTTTCTACTGCTAAAAACCTGATGCAGGATAATAATTTTAAAGGATTCAACCTGAAGTTCTCTTCAATTCCGGCCGCAAAGGTGGTTGATAATAAAATCGACATTACTGTTTCCGTAAAAACTACGGCCAAGACATTCAAAATGTCTAAAATCGGGTTGGATGTAAATCCGTCGGCTTTAAAAGTTCCGGCTCCGCCAAAACCCGATTCCACTGCAGTAACCCAGGATCCTAACGCTGTGATTGACCCGAATAATCCTAATGCAAATCCTGCTGTACCGGCAGACCCGAATGCAACTTCAACAACGCCTGCCGCTCCTAAACAGCCTACTGCAGATCCAAAAAATACAGTAAGTAAATTCCTGAGCAATGTAAGTTCACAAAACCTTAAAGCTGCTTACGAAAATTCCAGCAATCCAAGCTGGGGAAGCTATGAATCATTCTCCAACCCTACCTCAGGATTTGGGTCTGTGAAAAACGTTAGCGTAAAAAACATCACCACCAATGCTTCCAATGCAAGCGGAGCCAGTGTAAATGCAACGTATGACGTAACGGATAAGAACGGAAAAACAACGTCTCTGAAAGTGACTTTCGGGCTTAAAAATGTAAACGGAGACTGGAAAATTTCCAGTTATAAAATAAACCCTTAATGGCATCACAGGAACTGATCAAAAGACTGGAAGAAACTATTGAAAACTTTCCTGATTTTCCGATTCCGGGAATTCAGTTTAAAGATATTTCACCTATTTTCCTGAACCCGAAACTCTATGAAGATGTAATTGCAGATCTTGTTGCGTTCAGTAAAGGAAAAGTGGATGCCGTATGCGGAATAGAAAGCCGCGGCTATCTCTTTGGGATCGCCATTGCAGTGGCTCTGGAAGTTCCGTTCATTCTGATCCGTAAAAAAGGAAAACTTCCCCCTCCCGTTGTTTCAGAGAAATATGACCTGGAGTACGGAAGTGCCGAAATAGAAACCCGCGAAGGCCAGATCAAAAAAGGCCAGAGAATCCTGATCCATGATGATCTTCTGGCTACAGGAGGAACTACGGAAGCAGCAGCTAAACTCGTAGAAAAACAGGGAGCTACTGTATCACAGTTTAGTTTTCTTATCGGCCTGCAAGGATTAAATGGCGAAGAAAAACTGAAACCATTCAATGCAGAAGTTTATCATATTTTAGAATATTAAACGTATTGTTCTGAATAAATGCTTCGGCTCCGTTCAGCATGACATTTTTTAATCAGTCTGTTTTATTCATTTTTGAAGCAAAACATATAGTATGGAACATGTCATGCTGAACCAGGCTGAAGCATCTTTTTTTATTTAATTCATCAATCACGATCAGCAATTCGCAACATTTTCATAATAATGCTTCAAAGTATTTTGTAAATCATTCAGAAACAATTAAATTTGCATTTCAATTTTTAAAAATATATGGCAAAATTGGGAAAGAATGCTCAGGATGAGCAAGAAGGTAAAGAAACGGTGGAGTTCTTTAAAGACCTTGACAGAGAGGCTTTAAACACTGAAAGATTCCTTGAGAAATATTCAAAACAATTGGGTATTGTATTCGGGGTATTGGTTTTGGGTGTTTTAGGATTCTTCGCTTACAAACAATTTGTAGTGGCTCCTAAGAACGTAGAAGCTGTAAAAAGTTTCCTTGCTGCTCAGAAAAACCAGACGGAAGGTAAAGATAAAGAAGCTTTAGGTGGAAAATCTGCTGCTAATCCTGGTTTTATAGGAACATATAATGACTATTCTGGAACGAAGGTGGGTGAGCTTTCTGCATACAACGCAGGTCTTTTAAAATTCAAAGAAGGAAAATTCCAGGAGGCATATGACCTTTTAGACAAATTTTCATCTGATAACAAAACATTGGTAGCTTTGAAATGGGGTGCTATGGCAGATGCAAAATCTGGGCTTAATAAAAATGACGAGGCACTATCTTTACTTGATAAAGCTTCAACAGCTTCTGACGATCCTTATACCACTTACTATTTCACAAGAAAAGCAGGTATTGTAGCATTAGGATTAAAGAAAAATGCAGAAGCTAAGAAATACTTCTCTGCAATTGACGAGAAATATCAGGACTACGACAACGGAATGTCTGATTCTTATATTGAAATGACTAAATATTACTAAAAAATGGCAACAGTTAATCTTTCGGATTACAAGCCACTTCATATAACCAATGCCGAAGATTTTTCTATCGGCATTGTTTTTTCTGAGTGGAATGATTTTGTAACATACAATCTTCGTGATGCAGCATTGGAAATTCTTGAAAAAGAGGGCGTAAAACCAGAAAACATAAAACTCTTCCCGGTTCCGGGCGCTTTTGAACTTACTTATGCCAGCATGCAGCTGTGCAAAGAAAGAAAGTATGATGCCGTGATTGCCATCGGATGTATTATCCGCGGTGAAACCCCACACTTCGATTTTGTAAGCGCAGGCGTGGCACAGGGCATTAAAGACTGTAATGTCTTAACAGATACCCCAACCATTTTCTGTGTCCTGACAGATGACAATAAAGAGCAGTCCATTGCCAGAAGCGGTGGAGATCTTGGAAATAAAGGCGTAGAAGCAGCCGTAACCGCACTGAGCATGATTGATTTCAAAAGAAAGCTTTCAGACAAAAAGGGAAATATTGGTTTCGGACACTCTTAACCGTTAATATCCCTTAACAGTATACAGGACTATTTTTTAATAGTCCTTTTTTATTGTGGATAGGTGATTCATTGAGTTTTATGCATTTCACATCATTAAAGAAAAAGTTAATTATTCAGCAATAATTCAAAAATTTTATAAGAAATATCATGTTTCGACTTTTTTTTCTTAAAAGTTGTATACAAAAACTATCTTTGCGAAAATTAACAAAGACTTAATGTACATGTTTTCAGGAAAAATAAAACCATTCTTATATTTATGGATTTTCTACGTTATTATCTCACTCATCATTCGGATTATTTTCCTGCTCCATCCAATCACCACAGCCAGCTTTGGTTTTCCTGAAATAGTAAAAGTCTTATCCATAGGTCTTCTTAATGATACTTTTGTTTTTATAATAGCCGGGACAGTAATGGCTGTTTATTTCTTATTTCTGTCGGATTCAAAATATCAAAAGCCATATGGATATATAATTTTCGGAGTATTGATCCTCTTTTTTCTGTACATCCTGCTTGTTCCAAATAATATTTTTGATCAGTATGGAGGGTCTGTCACAGAAATAGCCCTCGGTTTTGTGGCTCTTAAAACTATTTTATTCGGTCTGATTCTTTTTATCCCTTCCAAAAAGATAAAAATCCGCAATACACTCTATTTTATCACGCTCATGTTTTATGTTCTTCTGATCATCTTTAATTCGGTCAGTGAGTATTTCTTTTATAATGAATTCGGGGTTCGGTATAATTTTATTGCAGTGGATTATCTGATCTACACCAATGAAGTGATTGGAAACATTATGGAAAGCTATCCGGTGATTCCTTTATTTCTGGGAATTCTCATCATTACACTGTCCGTGACCTGGTTTATTTATAAAAAAACAAAAGATGAGCTTCTCACACTTCCCGATTTTAAACAAAAGATGCTGCTTTTGGCAACCTTTTTTGTCCTTGCAGGCATAAGTCTTTTAGGCATATCAACTTTAATGCAGATCAGGTCCGACAACGTTTTTGCCGATGAGATCGAAAGCAACGGGCTTCCCAAGTTCTACTGGGCCTTTACCCACAATGAGCTGGATTATTTCCAGTTTTATCCTCACATCAGTCAGCAGCAGGCGGAAAAGAAATTTTTGAGCCAATATACTGATCCTGCTTTACTGAGAAATGTAGTTTCTGACCGGCCGGAACTTAAGAAAAATGTAGTGCTGATCTCTATTGAAAGTTTATCCGCAGATTTCATGGAACACTATGGAGATACTAAAAAAATGACCCCATTCCTGGACAGCCTTGCGGACCGTTCCATGATGTTCACCAATCTTTATGCTACCGGAAACAGAACGGTAAGGGGACTCGAGGCACTGACGCTTTGTATTCCTCCCACTGCAGGAGAAAGTGTCATTAAAAGGGAGGATAACAAAAATAAATTCACCACGGGAAGTGTATTCAAATCCAAAGGCTATGATGTAAAATTCTTATACGGAGGGTACAGTTATTTTGATAATATGCAGGATTTTTTTGCCGGAAACGGCTATGATATTGTCGACAGGAACAGCTTTAAGCCGGAAGAGATCACTTTTGCCAATGTCTGGGGTGTGGCGGATGAAGATATGGCTAAAAAAGCAATCCAGACGATGAATGCGGAAGCTCAATCCGGAAAACCGTTTTTCAATCACTGGATGACGGTTTCCAACCACAGGCCTTTCACCTATCCTGAAGGACGGGTTGATATTCCCGGGACTGCAAAATCGCGCGACGGAGGGGTAAAATACACGGATTATTCCCTAAGAAAATTCTTTGAAATGGCTAAAAAACAAGACTGGTACAAAAATACCGTCTTTGTGATCATTGCAGACCACTGTGCGTCCAGTGCTGGAAAAACTGAGCTTCCGGTTGACAAATACAGAATCCCGGCCATGATTTTTTCAGAAGGTTTTATCCAGCCTCAGAAATTTGATAAGCTGATGTCCCAGATTGATATTATGCCAACCCTGTTCGGCTTGCTGAATTTCAGCTATCAATCTAAATTCCTTGGTCAGGATGTCTTTAAAAAAGAATTCCAGCCTAAAGCATATATCGCAACTTATCAGGATCTTGGTTTCTTAAAAGACAGACATTTAACGATTATCTCACCGGTAAAAAAGGTTAAACAATATGCTTTGAAATTACAGCCCAGCAGCCTGGCTCCGGAATTTAAACTTTATTATGATGAAAAACTGATCAAAAACCCAGACCAGAAACTGGTTAACGATGCTGTTTCTGCGTATCAGTCTACTTCATTCTGGCTGAAGCACAAAAAACTTAACCGATAAGGTGCGGAACAAAACGGCTCTGATTATTGGTGATCAGATGAACACTTTCTCTGATCCCGATACCCGCAGCCTCCTGACCAATCACCCAGCTTCCGATCACCGGATAATTTCCTCCGAAATCGGGAAGTTCAAATAATTGCTGGTAGATAAAGCCTTCTTTACCGTAGATGCCATCATTTTCCTCCACCGGAATATTGTTTTTGTGAATGCTCACATTGGCTCCTTCTCTTGAATAGATTGGTTTCTTGACAAAATCCTTCAAATGCCGTGGCTCGAAATAGGATTCCAGCAGATATGGATGCCCCGGATACATTTCCCATAGAACAGGCAGAATAGCCTTGGAAGAAAGTAAAATTTTCCATGCCGGTTCAATCCACTGGGACCTGAATCCATTTTTCACCAGCTTTTCACCAAATCCGTCCGCAAGGATCCATTCATACGGATAAAGCTTAAAAATATACTCCATCACCGAACGGTCGCCGGCAATGAACTCTGAAACATCTTCCGCCCATCCGATATCCTGAACAGGAATAAACTCCGTATCAAAACCGGCCTGGGAAGCACAGTCCCTCATATATTCCACATTCGTAACATCTTCCATATTGGTAAGCGATGCAAAATAAATATGATGCGGATTCATATAATTCTTAAGATGCGTCCAATACCCTACCAGTTTTTCATGAATGGAATTGAACTGATCTTTATATGGGAAAAGCTCCTGCAGCCAGTACCATTGGATCACAGAACCCTCATAGAGTGAAGTGGGTGTATCCGCATTAAATTCAAGCAGTTTTAGATTTTTACCGTCAAAACCGAAATCAAACCGCCCATAAATAGACGGATGGTCTTCCTCCCAGCTCATGATGATATAATTCCTGAACCATTCAGGAATGCTGAATTGGTCCCAAAGATTTTTTTCAATGATATAATCTACCGCTGCCAGGCACATCTGCCAAAGTTCTGCAGTTGCCCCTTCAATAATATTAATTTCTTCTGAACTCAACTGGTAGTAATGACTTTCATCCCAGTAAAGCCCATCCAGAGAGTGGTATCCGAACCCTAGATTTTCCAGCTTATGCTGCCAGTTTTTTCTGAATTGTGACTGAATTCTTTCCATAATTTAAGATGATGCGCTGAAACCACTTCTCCCCAACTCTCCCCTTACGACATTGCCTTTGTAATTATTTCTTCCTATATTGGATTTGGTGCTTATCGCATCACTGTAATATCCAGCTTTCTGGTAGGCCCCATAGCTATACGCACCATACGGCCTGAATGCATGATACAAAAGAACTCCCGCCAGAAATCCATGACTTCTGGTGTAAGAAGCTGTAGTATCTGACCGCATATAGACTTTCTTTTCTTTCTGATCTTTTGGTTTTTCCTGGGAACAGGCCGCTAATATTCCTGTTACAAAAAGTAATTTTATAGAACCGGACTTTTTCATTATTGAACCGTTATAAAAAATTCATAATCTTTTTTGGTCTTGGCAATATGGTCATAGCCCTCATTGTCCTCGCCTCCGACAAGCGTATCTCCCAGACTGGGAATCGTATCTTTTTTAATGATCTCTTTAAAGAGCTTTTTGTCTTTCCAGATCTTATGTTTAGTGATGAGGACATCAGCAGTATCAAGATGTTCAACGGAAAGCACCGTTTCAATAGAACCGGTCTTATCCACATCCTGTACTTCATCTTCTTTTTCTTCTTTACATCCTGTAAATGCCATTATTCCAACTGATAAAAGGCAAATTTTAATTTTTTTCACGCGGGCAGTAATTTTTCACAAAAGTAGTCATTTAGTAATGATATTATTTTAAATTTACAAGGCAAAAAAAATTTTACTATGAAATGGACAGACGATAGAGGCGGCAATGTAGATGACCGCCGTGGTTCTGGTGGCAGCGGAGGAATGGTTGTAGGAGGAGGGCTAGGAACTTTGATTATAGCTGCAATTATTTTCTTTTTAGGAGGTGACCCTTCCGGTATTCTTAATTCCGGCAGTGTGCAATCTTCCGGAAATACGGAGCAAAGAGAACTTACAGCCAATGAAAAAAAGATTGGGGAAATGGTGGATATGATGGGAAAATGGAACATCATTACCTGGGATCAGATCTTTAAAGAGAATGGAATGACGTATGTAAAACCACAAATTGTTCTTTTTGAAAATACCACTCAGTCCGGATGTGGAACAGCTCAGGCTGCTATGGGACCATTCTACTGTCCTGCAGATCAGAAGGTTTATATGGATATGAGCTTTTTTAATGAACTGCAACAAAGATTTGGGGCACAGGTAACAGAATTTACAGTTGCTTATGTTTTAGCGCATGAAGTGGGTCATCATGTACAGACTCTCCTTGGAACTACCCAAAAAGTTGATGCCTTAAGAAGGAGCGGAAGATATTCCGAAGCAGATATGAACAGGGTTTCCGTGGCCACAGAACTTCAAGCGGATTTCTATGCCGGGGTTTGGGCAAAAAGAACGGATGAAACCAAAGGTATTTTAGAACCTGGTGATATACAATCTGCCATTGATGCTGCACAGGCCGTAGGTGATGATAATATCCAGAAGAGATCCCAGGGTTATGTAAACCAGGAAAGCTTTACCCATGGCTCATCAGCACAGCGTAAAGAATGGTTTATGAAAGGTTACAATACGGGAGACATTAAGCAGGGAGATACTTTTAACCAGCTTTTAAAATAATCCTTTTTTATTATAATTTAAAAACCCTGAAGAAAATCTTCAGGGTTTTATGTTTATTGCAATTCAATCGGGTTGCTGTTTTTCTTAATCTCTTCTTTTACCCGGTCTTCCATTCTTTTCCTGAAATCCCCGGAATTTCCGCCGCCGCGGTTCCCTCCTCCGCCTCTTGGAGGTGTGATTCCACCGCCACCACCGGCAATTCTTGTCTGGGCAAATCCGCCGCCGCCCTGAGTCATGAAGGATACGGGATCTTTTTTAAATTTTTCCTGCTGTTTCACAAAATCACCTCTTTTTACCTTAATGGTATTTCCAAACTGGTTTAAAGCAGGAATTTCTCCTATTTTATAATTTTTCATAAGATCAAAAGAATACTCTCCTTTATCATCTTCAACTTTTACAATGAGCCCGGGAAGTCCACTAAATTTATATGGTCCGTCCTGATAAGGCAGATCAGTAGTAAACCACGCGGTCCATTTTCTTCCGCCAAAATCCGTTTCCGCTTTCTGAACTTTATATTCCCCTATTTTGGTGGTCTCAGAAGAAATTTTCCAGTTCAGAGGACGGTCTTCTTCGTAGACATAAACATCCCTTCCAATTCTATCTTTAAAAGTAGTCTGCTGGCTTTTTTTGTCTTTTTCAATGGAATAGTTAATGTTTGATCTTAAACTTTCCATTTGATCCCTGTTAAATCCTCTTCCGCCTCCGCTTGATACCGTTGCCTGTATGATGGAATCTCTTTTATACCGGTTTTCAGAATAAAAAAGAGACTTTTCTGCAGAAATATCTAAATAGGCGTTTTCAGTTTTAATATCACTTTTATTTTCTGCGTCCGGTTTCATCGTTACCTGATAAACAAACCGGTTGTTCTGGGCAGAAATATGCTGCATAAAGAGCGCCAAAGCAATGATGCCAATTTTTTTCATTGTAGAATAAATTTATTGTTTGGATTTCAAAAGGTTACCAAAGTTAAGCCATCAATAATAAAAATCGATAAAATAAAATTGCGGATTTTTATTTCCTAATTATTGTACGTATTTTTGCATCATTAAATCATTCTAAATAAATACAATGATAAAAGTATCAGATCAAGCAAAAGCAAAAGCCATCCAGCTGATGACAGAAGATGGTTTCAACGCTGCTGAAGATTATATAAGAGTGGGGGTAAAAAGTGGAGGATGCTCCGGTTTAGAATATGTTTTGGGTTTCGACAATAAAAAAACGGATACAGATCAGGTTTTTGAAGATAATGAAATCAAAATTGTTGTAGATAAAAAATCTATCCTCTATTTAGCAGGAACCACTCTTGAATATTCAGGAGGATTGAACGGAAAAGGGTTTGTATTTAACAATCCCAATGCATCCAGAACATGTGGGTGTGGAGAAAGTTTTTCTTTATAAAAGACATAAGATGCTGGATATCAGAATTCAGATCCGTTTTGAAACCTGAAACCTAACATCTGGAATCTAAAAAAAAATAATGAGTAAATACACTGAGGACGACTTAAGAGTCGATCTAGAAAATAAAAAATATGAATTCGGCTGGGAAACGAAGATAGACTATGAAGACTTTCCTACCGGTTTAAATGAGGATATTGTCCGTGCCATCTCTGCTAAAAAAGAGGAGCCGGAATGGATGACGGAATGGCGTCTCGAATCTTTCAGGATCTGGCAGAAAATGACTGAACCTACCTGGGCCAATATTAAGTATGAAAAACCTGATTTTCAGGCAATCCGCTATTACGCGGCTCCAAAGGCCAAACCTGAACTGGAAAGTTTAGATGAGGTAGATCCTGAGCTGTTGAAAACTTTCGAAAAGCTTGGAATTAACATTGAAGAACAGAAAAGACTTTCCGGAGTTGCTGTAGATATTGTAATCGATTCCGTTTCCGTAAAGACCACTTTCCAGGATACTTTAATGGAAAAAGGAATTATTTTCTGCTCTATTTCGGAAGCCATTAAAAACCATCCAGATTTAGTAAGAAAATATCTTGGAAAAGTTGTTCCGAGAGGAGATAACTTCTATTCCGCACTGAATTCCGCAGTATTCTCTGACGGAAGTTTCTGTTATATCCCGAAAGGAGTAAAATGCCCGATGGAACTTTCTACTTACTTCCGTATCAACCAGGCAGGAACAGGACAGTTTGAAAGAACCCTTGTAATTGCAGATGAAGGAAGTTACGTTTCCTATCTTGAGGGATGTACAGCCCCTTCAAGAGACGAGAACCAGCTTCACGCAGCAGTTGTTGAGCTTATTGCTATGGATGACGCCGAAATTAAATATTCTACGGTGCAGAACTGGTATCCTGGAAATGAAGAAGGAAAAGGAGGTGTGTTCAATTTTGTAACCAAAAGAGGTTTGTGTGAGAGAAATGCAAAAATTTCCTGGACGCAAGTGGAAACAGGTTCTGCCGTAACATGGAAATATCCGTCATGTATCTTAAAAGGGGACGGAGCTATCGGTGAGTTCTACTCTATTGCGGTGACCAACAATCACCAGTATGCGGATACGGGAACAAAAATGATCCACATTGGTAAGAATACCAAATCAACGATTATTTCAAAAGGAATTTCTGCAGGAAAATCCCAAAACTCATACAGGGGTCAGGTAAAAGTAATGCCTTCTGCAAAAGGGGCCAGAAACTTCTCCCAGTGTGATTCTCTGCTGATGGGTAATGAATGTGGAGCGCATACGTTCCCTTATATTGAAATCAAAGATCCTACAGCACAGCTGGAGCATGAAGCTACGACTTCAAAAATCGGGGAAGACCAGATTTTCTACTGCAACCAGAGGGGAATTGATACGGAGAAAGCAATTGCTTTGATTGTAAACGGTTTCAGTAAAGAAGTATTGAATAAGCTTCCAATGGAATTCGCTATTGAAGCTCAGAAATTGTTGGAAATTTCTCTGGAAGGATCAGTAGGATAAAAATGTAAACATTAAGAAGTTAAGTTCTTTATTTTCTTAAGTCTTAATGTTTAAATAAATAAAAAATAGTATTTCATTTGCAGTCGTTAGTATTTGTAACTAGTGGTTTAGGATTACAAAAGACAAAAATGTCAGTCTAACGTTGCGATAAATTTGAATATATGTTAGAGATAAAAAACTTGCACGCCAAAATTGAAGACGGCGCAGAAATTTTAAAAGGTATTAATCTTGAAATAAAACCGGGTGAAGTTCATGCCATCATGGGACCGAACGGAGCCGGAAAATCTACTCTTTCTTCTGTAATTGCAGGAAAGGAAGACTATGAAGTTACAGACGGAGAGATTATTTTCGGGGGTGAAAACATCATCGAGGATGCTCCTGAAGACAGAGCACACAAAGGAATTTTCCTTTCTTTCCAGTATCCGGTAGAAATTCCGGGAGTTTCTGTAACCAATTTCATTAAAGCAGCTCTGAACGAAACCAGAAAAGCAAACGGGCTGGGAGAAATGCCGGCTAAAGAAATGCTTGCCCTGATCCGTGAAAAATCTGAGCAATTGGGGATCAAAAAGGATTTCCTTTCAAGATCGCTGAACGAGGGCTTCTCCGGAGGTGAAAAGAAAAGAAACGAGATCTTCCAGATGATGATGCTTGACCCGAAACTGGCTATCCTGGATGAAACAGATTCAGGACTTGACATCGATGCCCTGAGAATTGTGGCTGATGGGGTTAATGCTTTTAAAAACGAAGGAAATGCGGTTCTTTTGATTACTCACTATCAGAGACTGCTTAACTATATCCAGCCTGACTACGTTCACGTTCTTGCCAACGGAAAAATCATCAAAACCGGTGACAAATCCCTTGCTCTGGAACTTGAAGAAAAAGGCTACGACTGGCTTCTTAACTAAGAAGTCTCTTTTTCAGAAGGGAATTTTATCAATTCCATCTGAATATGCGGAAAACCCGCAGTAAATAATATTTTTAAATATATAAAATAAGGTGTGATGGCCGAAATATCAGTAATGGCTTTATACGATCAGATTATTGACAATCACGGTGAATTTTTGGAGAGTCTTCGTCACAGATTTCTGGATGAAGAACGAAAAACTGCTCTTCAAAAGTTCGAAAACTTAGGTTTTCCGACAAAAAAAGACGAAGAATATAAATATACCAGCATCAAAGAGATCACAGAGAAAAATTATAATTTTTTCCCTAAAGAAAGTCATAATATCACCAAAGAGCAGCTGGATCAGCTTCATTTGGGTGAAGAAAATTTTGACTGGATCGTCTTTGTGAACGGACAGCTTCATAAAGAGCTTTCAAAGGTTTCTATCGAGAATGTAGAATTCCTTTCCTTCAACTATGCGTTGAATGATGAGAAGCACAGAGAAGTATTTGAAAAATATTTCAATACCATTGCTTCCAAAGATACAGCATTCACCAATCTGAACCTTGCGTATTGCAAATACGGATTCTTTTTAAAAGTTCCTAAAAATGTGGTGATCGAAAAACCTATCCACGTTTTTTATATCTCTCAGAATCAGGAAGAAAACACATTCTACAATACCAGAAACTTACTGATTGTAGAGGATGGAGCAAAGGTAGAAGTTATTGAGAGTCACCACAATTTTGACAGTACATATGTGCTGACGAATTCCGTGACGGAAATTTTCACCTATCCTAACGCCAAAGCAGACTGGCACAAACTTCAGAACGATAACAACACCTCCTATCTTATTGACAACACGTTTGCAAGACAGGAAAAAGACAGCTTAACCACTGTGAATACGTTCTCTTTCGGAGGAAAACTGGTAAGAAACAACCTTGATTTCATTCACAACGGAAGCAATATCAATTCCTTCATGAACGGGATCACGATCATTGGTAAGGACCAGCTGGTAGATCACCACACGGCTGTTCACCACAACTTCCCGAACTGTGAGAGCTACCAGAATTACAAAGGTATTTTTGATGGTAATGCTCACGGAGTATTCAATGGAAAGGTATTCGTAGATAAAATTGCTCAGAAAACCAACGCTTACCAGCAGAACAACAACGTATTGCTAAGCGAAGGAGCAACCATTGATACCAAACCACAGCTTGAGATTTTTGCTGACGATGTAAAATGTTCTCACGGCTGTACAGTAGGTCAATTGAATGAAGATGCCCTGTTCTACCTAAGAGCAAGAGGAATTTCCAAAAAAGAAGCTCAGGCATTACTTTTATATGCTTTTGCTAACGATGCAATGCAAAACATAGACATAGAACCGCTTAAAGAAAAAATCTCTAAACTTTTAGCTGAAAAGCTTCAGGTGGATATAGAATTTTAAGACTAATATAAATTGATACCAGAAAAAGCACTTCTAACCGAAGTGCTTTTTTTATTACTGATGAAAGCTGGAAGAAAGAAGTTATTGATCATGTGTGAATAGTGAAAAGTCAATTTGCTTCGCAGGAAATAGTTAAAAATCCAGCTGGTAAAATTTCACGATTCACCATTCACAATTAACTTATACTTTCCATTTTCCAGCCTGCCTACTACTTCAGCCAGGACTGGTTATCTTTTTTATCAGAACGTTTTCTCCCGTTATCAATATTATAAGCAAAACCAACGCCTAAAGTCTGTTTAAGCTGTGTCTTTTGAATCTGATTGTGGTCGTACAGCAAATCCAGAGTGATATTCGTTGAAATAAACTTATTGATCTTCATATTAAGAATTCCGCTGTACCCAAGTACCAGATGATCCGGTTTATCAAGATAATTTGAGAACACTGATGCTGTATTGGTCAGGTTGATATTTTCCATGATCTTGATCTTATAGATGGCCGTACCCAGGAAACCAAACTGAAACAGGGAAGAATCACCGTTGTTTTTAAGGCCATAAGTGCCTGCAGTCTGAAGGTCTTCATCAAGAACAAAGGTTACTCTGGCATTGGCCGGACGGAGCGTCACGGTAAGATTGTCATTCGGACGGTAGGTAACACCTACACCCACATTAAGGTATCCCGGAGCCATAAAATTGGAGATTTTTTTCGCATCAGGATTATTGCCGTCTTCGTAACCGCCGGCAAACTGAGTCTGAAGCCCGATACCTCCTGAAAGATACCAGCTTTTTGCAAATTCACGCCCGTAATTGGTAGACAGATTGATCACATCCTGCGTTTTTCTGGTCCCGATCCCTTTGGTGTTATTTTGTCCGTAGCCCAGAATAATAATGTTTTCCCAAAGGTCTTTCCCTTTTTCATAGGTCAGGTTATAGTTAACACCGGCCAGCCAGCCCACGTTATTGGCTCCACCGCCAACCCAGTTTGAAAAAGCGGCCTGATTGAGCATTAAGGTATTTTGTCCCTGAATAGACCATGCTTTTAAAGTATCAGCTGCAGGAGCATCGGATTTAGCCTCCTGGGCCATAGAGCTTATTCCAACAGATATGGAAAAGGCAAATAAAAGTTTTTTCATAGATAAGGATTTTTCGTTACAAAAATATACATATATTTTTGGTATAAAACTAATCACATATTTATGATATATCGCAATTGTCCTTTATTGATTTAAGAAAACAACCCATTTAAAAAATTATGAGAATAAAAAACATCAAACAAGATAATATTATTCAAAATTCTTATTAATAAAAAATCACTCCGCATGAAGTGATTTTTATTTTTATGTACAGCTGTGCATTTATTTCTTAATCCACCACTGGCTGTCTTTCCGGTCGGACCGTTTTACCCCGTTATTCAAAGTATAAGCGAATCCTATTCCCAGTGTTTGTTTCAGCTGGGTTTTCTGGATCTGGTTATGATCATATAACAGATCAAGTGTAATATTGGACGAAATAAATTTATTGACTTTGAAATTTACAACAGCACCATAAGCCAGAACCAGCCTTTCAGGATGATCCAGATAATTAGAGAATACGGAAGCGGTATTCGTAATATGAACATTCTCCATTAATTTTACCTTATACATGGCAGTTCCCAGAAAACCGAACTGTAACAGAGAAGTATCTCCGTCATTTTTCAAACCATAAGTTCCGGCGAGCTGCAGATCTTTATCCAAAACAAAAGTCCAACGTCCGTTGGTAGGCCGCAAAGTAACCGTCAGGTCATCATTGGGCCTGTACGTAATACCCATACCGAGATTGAGATATCCGGGAGCCATAAAATTGGAAATTTTCTTGGCTGCGGGGTTATTTCCGTCCTCATATCCGGCCGCAAACTGAGACTGTAATCCGGCTCCCAGGGAGAAATACCAGCTTTTGGAAAATTTGCGCCCATAATTGGTAGAAACATTGATCACATCTTGTGTTTTCCTTACGCCAAGTCCTTTTGTATCGTTCTGCCCGTAGTCCAGTACAATAATATTTTCCCAGAGATCATTATCTTTTTCATAGGTAAGATTATAATTCACTCCGGCCAGCCAGCCCACGTTGTTGGCTCCTCCACCTACCCAGTTTGAAAAGGCAGCCTGATTAATCATTAAAGTATTTTTCCCCAATACGGACCAGTATTTTACGGTATCTGTGACTACTGAATCTTTTTTCAATTCTTCCTGTGCACTTGTATAAATCCCTATAGAAAGGGAAAGAATCAATAAAAACTTCTTCATTATCTTACATGATTTTCATTACAAAAATATTAATATAATTTTTTTTAAAGCCATAACCAAGCAATAAAAACGTCTTAAATCACCAGAATTAACTTCAATAAGCCAAAAACAAGCCACTTTAATACATTCAATGTCAAAATTTTAAGCTGAATATTTTGAAATTGACACCTTTTGTCTTAAAATAAAAAGACCTGCGGTGATTTCATCGCCAAATTTTCCGAAATTTATCATTGGCTTTTGATTTGACGTAACCTCCGCATGTTTAAAAATATAATTTCCAAAAGAGCTGTGATCACTCCATTGCTGATGCTTTCAGCGATGTGGCTTGGCTTTTTTCTGCAGACGCTGGGCTTTTTCCAAAGCTGTTTTGGGGCCATTATACCACTTTTACCGGAAGGCTTGCTGGGGATCATCACCTCTCCCCTTCTGCATGGAAATATGGATCATATTATAAGCAATTCTATTCCGGTGGCTGTTCTCCTGTTTCTGTTATATCAGTTTTACCCATTGGTTGCCAATAAAGTTTTTATTACCGGCTGGCTGGCTACAGGCCTGCTGCTGTGGCTGCTGCCTCCCATTGATATTCTAACCGGAGATTATATGTATACCTGTACCATTGGAGCCAGTGGAATTGTTTACGTTCTTGCGTTTTTCCTGTTCTTCAGCGGCGTTTTTAAATGGAATATGAAGCTGCTTACCATATCAATGCTTGTTGTTTTGTATTATGGCAGTCTGATCTGGGGAATGTTTCCGGAAGAATTATTCTACAATCTCCAGGAACCCAGTAAAATTTCATGGCAGGCTCATCTTTCCGGGGCGGTAGTAGGAAGCATTATGGCTTTTGCATTCAAAAATGTAGGCGAAAGAAAAAAAAAATTCATCTGGGAATTTCCAAATTACTACAGCGAAAAAGACGATAAACTTTGGCAGGAATATAAAGCCAATCATCCCGATGACTTTCTGGAGCTGCCTTATAAGAAAAGAGAAGATATCTGGGATCGTCTGGATGAATTAAGGGGAAAATAAATCAGATTTTGAAGGTGTTCATTTGTTAATTGTGAATGGTCAATTGTGAATTTTTTCCAGCATATTTTCATTATTTTCCTGCAAAGCAAATTGACTATTCACTATTCACCATTGACAAATCATCAAAGATGACTCAATAATTTCCCTCTCCCAGCTTCTTACTTCCTTGCCATCTCCGATTCATCTTATTTTATTACATTTGAAAAAAAACACAAATGGTTCCGGAAGAATACCTCTATGCAATTGCCCTGCGCGAATGCAGCCTGATTGGTGATATTAATTTTCACAAACTTATCCGAACCTTCGGAAGTGCCGAGGAAGCATGGAAAAGAGCAAAAAAAGAATACAGCAAAGCAGAAGGAATCGGCAGAAAAACAGTCGCTGACATTGGAAACAGCGAATATCTGAGATTTGCAGAAAAAGAAATACAATTTTGTGAAAAGAACGAGATCAGGGTTCATCTCAGGCATCTTAAACAGATTCCCTATCTCCTCAATGAATGTGATGACGCTCCAGCCATTCTCTATCAAAAAGGAAATTTTGATGATTCCTTACCCAAAATCAGCATTGTAGGAACCCGGAATATGACATCTTACGGCAAACAGTTCATCTGTGATTTCTTTGAGGCATCCAAATCTTCCAGATATGTATCTGTCAGCGGATTAGCACTTGGCGTAGATAAAGAAGTTCATGAGCAGTCCATTCAACATAAAATTCCAACCGCTGCGGTTCTGGCCCATGGATTTCATACCCTTTATCCCTCCAAAAATAAAAAGCTGTCCGACAAAATTCTGGAAGAAGGCGGTGCATTGCTGACAGAATTCAATACGTCCCGGAAACCGGACCGTGAAAATTTTATCCAGAGGAACAGGATTATTGCAGGAATTTCTCCGTCAACCATCGTGGTGGAAACGGGATTTGGAGGCGGGTCCATAAGCACCGCCGCATTCGCCAATGACTATAACCGCGAAGTTTTTGCCCTGCCGGGAAAGATTACAGATCCATATAGCCAGGGATGTAACCAGCTGATTTTCCAAAACAAAGCATCCTGTATTTCTACTATAAAAGATCTTATAGATTCACTGGGTTTTAACCATTCCAAAGCAAAACCTGAAGAGTTGTTTCCTTACAGCGAAACCAATGTACAACTCTCTGAAAATCAATTAATAATTTATCAGACAATACAGACTCATCCACATGTCTCTCTGGATGATCTTGCGCAGATTATTTCCACTCCAGCCTATAAAATTCTACCGGTAATTTTAGAATTGGAGCTTTTAGGGAAACTAAAATCATTTTCCGGGAGGCAATTTACCGCAATTTAAGAATTAACGATTTCTTAATATTGCATCATTTAAGAGCTAACTTTTAATTTTTAATAAAAATTGATCATAAATTATCAATTTAATAATAATTCGAAACATTATTATTTAATTTTTAGCAATGTTGAAATAGAGTATTGTGAATCTTGAAAAAAAAATTAAATTTGTTGACAATAATATTCAACCCTAATATATGGAACAATATAATATTGACCAGAAAATCCAGGAGTTTATTGCCAAGATTGAAGCAAAAAATCCTAATGAACCAGAATTTTTACAAGCCGTAAAAGAAGTAGCTGTGACTGTAATTCCGTTTATTATGACCAAAAAGGAATATACAGGAATGAAGCTTCTGGAAAGAATGGCTGAAGCTGAAAGAATTATAATCTTCAGAGTTCCATGGGTTGATGATAAAGGAGAAATCCAGGTAAACAGAGGTTTCAGAATCCAGATGAACTCTGCGATTGGACCATACAAAGGAGGAATCCGTTTCCATCCTACGGTAAACCTTTCTGTTCTTAAATTCCTGGCTTTCGAGCAGGTATTTAAAAACTCACTGACTACCCTTCCGATGGGAGGAGGAAAAGGAGGTTCAGATTTCGATCCGCAAGGAAAATCTGATATGGAAGTAATGCGTTTCTGCCAGGCTTTCATGACTGAGCTTTGCAAGCATATTGGTCCTGAAACAGACGTTCCTGCAGGAGATATTGGTGTAGGAGCAAGAGAAATCGGGTATCTTTTCGGACAATATAAGAAAATCAGAAACGAATTCACCGGAGTACTTACCGGAAAAGGTCTTGCTTACGGAGGATCACTGATTCGTCCTGAAGCTACAGGATACGGTGTGGTATACTTCGCAGAGCAGATGCTTAAGACGATCAACGAAACATTCAAAGATAAAATCGTAAGTGTATCAGGTTTCGGAAACGTAGCCTGGGGAGTAATCAAAAAGGCGACCGAGCTTGGTGCTAAAGTAGTAACGATCTCTGGTCCGGACGGATATATTTATGATAAAGATGGGATCAGCGGCGAAAAGATCGATTATTTATTAGAACTGAGATCTTCAGGTAACAACAGAGCTGAGGATTATGCTAAAAAATATCCTTCTGCAGAATTCCACGCAGGAAAACGTCCTTGGAGTGTGAAGTGCGATGTAGCTTTTCCTTCTGCCACCCAAAACGAGCTGGATCTTGAGGATGCTAAAATCCTGGTTGAAAACGGATGTCTTTGTGTTACTGAGGCTGCTAACATGCCTTCTACACTGGATGCCATCAATTATTTCCTTGATAATAAAGTTCTATTCTCACCTGGAAAAGCATCCAACGCCGGAGGTGTTGCCACTTCAGGTCTTGAGATGACGCAGAACTCGATCCGTCTTAACTGGACTTCTGAAGAGGTTGATGCAAGATTGAAAGAGATCATGATCGGAATCCACAAAGCGTGCAGAGACTACGGAAAAGATGAGGACGGCTATGTGAACTACGTAAAAGGAGCCAATATTGCCGGCTTCGTAAAAGTAGCAGAAGCAATGCTGGCTCAGGGAGTCGTATAAAAATAAACAAAGGTTGGGAAAATTCCCGGCCTTTTTTGATACAGCCTGTTCCCGGGATAATGGGAAAAAAGTAAAAAGTGAAAGGAGAAAGCGCTGTCTATGTACAGCGCTTTTTTTTATTTTTACCATATGAAAAATACCTTTAAAAATATTAATGAGTATATCCTTCTGTTTCCTGATGAAGTTCAGCAGAAACTTTTGGAGCTGAGAGAAGCCATCCACCGTATAGTTCCTGATCCGGAGGAATATATCGGATACCAGATGCCTGCATTTAAGTATAAAGGGAAACCTCTGGTCTATTTTGCCGGCTACAAAAAGCATATTGGTTTTTATCCGGGGCCCGAAGGCATTAAAGCTTTTGAAAAGGATTTCCGTGAAAAAGAGTATACCTATTCAAAAGGAGCGGTCCAGTTCCCCATAGATCAGGATATTCCTATGGAACTTGTTCAAAAAATGGTAGAGTTCAGGATGAACGAAATTGATCAGAAAAAATCCTGAAACTAATGTTCCAGGACCCCTTTCTGCTTTGTTCAATATTTACTTAGATGACTTTGCCTTTTTCTTAGCCTTTTTTTCTGCCTTTGTAGCATCGGAAGGCTTTATAGCATCTGTAGTACCTGTATCCACCGTAGTTGAAGATTCTACATTAGTGGCCGGCGCGGCCGTAGTGCTTACAGTTGCTGTTGTAGTTGTTGTGGTATTTTGTTTCTGAGCATCTGCGGGTGTAGCCTGCTGTTGGGTTGGAGTTGTTTGATTAGCAGGAGTCTCTGCCGGTTTTTGAGTCTGTGTCTGGGCCTGAGCTGAGATTGCAACTGCGCCGACAAAAGTAAATGCTGCCGCTAAAATTAACTTTTTCATAATGTAATATTTTAAATGGTTGTTTAAATTAAACGCCATCCTTTTTATTAAATTATGCGTAACCTCTTTATTTAACGTACTTTATAATTATTTAAGAATTTTTACCACGTCGGTTTACCTTGAAATATTCTTCATCATTTTTTCTACAAACTCATAGGCGGCGGGACATATCACGGTGTTTTTCAGCATCAGATGATTGATTTGGTAAATCTTTTTGCGGTCTGTATGCGGATACTCCCGGCAGGCTTTCGGCCGGACTTCATAGATGGAGCAGGTATTATCGTTATTCAGGAAAAAGCAGGGAAGATTCTGCAGGACTTTGTCATTATCTTCATCCACTCTTAAAAATTTGGCTTCAAAATCAGCCTGTTTCATCCGCAGATGTTTTGAAATCCGTTCAATATCTTTTTCTGTGTATAAAGGTCCGGTGGTTTTACAGCAGTTGGCACATTGAAGGCAATCCACTACCTCAAACACTTCTTCATGGGTTTCCTGGACCACATAATCAAGGTTTTTGGGCGGCTTCTTTTTTAATCCGTCCAGAAATTTTTTATGTTCCTTCTGCTTTTGTAAAGCCTGTTTTTTATAAAGGTCTAAATTCATTTATTCATGAGCTCCGGCATGTCCCGGAAGTTCTGCTTTTTGATATTCATTAATTTTATCCAGATCCAAAACGGTGGTGAGATCATGCTGATCCGGATAATACATCGGAGTAAATTTAGCTCCGTACACAATCTCCGAGGAGACGTATGATGACCTTTGGACCACGGTATTGGAAAAAACTTCATCAAACGCGCGGACCTGAACAATGATTTCTATGTCCGTATTTTTAAAATCATCTTCGGAAAAGCCATAAAACGGCGAGTCTTCCTTGATCTCATGAACCACCGTCCAGTTCAGCGCCAAAGTATTGATCTTGTTCAAATGGGTTTTTAAAGAATAAAAATTACTTTTCGGAACACCGTTTTCAATTACTTCAATAGCCGTTGAAACAATAACCTCTGCATCAGTCAGGGCATTATTTTTATAAGGCGCCAGTCTGAACATTAAAGCCCTCGACTCTTTAAACGGAGCAATCACTGCAATGTCGGAAAACCTCAAATATGCTCTAGGCCTTGAGAATCGCCCATAAAAAAGCCCGGTTGCGATGGCAAAGGTAAGCAATCCCAGAAACGCTTCAAAAGTTGCTACCAGACTCGCTAAAAAGCCTACAGGGGCAATTCTTCCGTAACCCACAGTGGTAAAGGTCTGGGAACTGAAGAAAAAGACATCAATAAATTCATTCAGGGGATCACTTTTATCTATTCCGGTAAGATGTTCTACCCCAATCAGATAATAAATCAATGCGAACACGAGATTAACCAGAATATACGCAATCACCAGATAAGAAAGGAAACGGAATGTTGACAGGTTCAGCATGGTATGGTACCAGCTCAGCCTGTTGAATACATTTACTCCTCTCCGTTTTACATTCGGGAGACCGTCTTTATTGATAAACCTTCCGGACGCACTGCTTCCGAAACCACTGTTCTCCGTATTTTTCTGACGAATCTTCTGTCTGAAGCCTCTGGCCATTCTAGTATTGTTTTTGTTAGGCAAAAAAGCAGATTTGCCAATTCGCCAGTTTACTTAATTGCTTTTGCAAAGATAAAATATTGTTTTCATGAAATTTATCAAGCTGACGATTGAATTTTTATTTTGATTTTGCAGTACATTTGAAGTATGAAAAAATTGGAATCAAGGGAAGATATTGAGCACCTCGTCAATTCATTTTATGCTAAAGTGGTTAAAGACGAGACGATTGGATTTTTCTTTAATGATGTGGCTAAAGTAGACTGGGACAAGCACCTTCCTAAGATGTATTCATTCTGGGAAAGCATCCTTTTCGGGCAGATGAGCTATAAAGGAAATCCTATGGGCGTGCATTTCCCCATAAATGAAATCCAGGCCATGGAACAGAAACATTTTGACCAATGGCTGAAACTATGGAGAACTACTATTGAAGAGAATTTCGCGGGCGAAAATGCTGACATGGCGATTTATAAGTCCGAGAATATTGCCAAGCTGATGGCTTTTAAAATGGAACTGGCGAGGAGATTGTAAAATTTTGAATTTTGGATTCTGAATTTTAGATTTTAGATTCAAAACCCATAAACAATCAGAGTCTTTCTAACTTCTAATTTCTAATCTCTAACTTCTTATTAAGGAACAATAACGGTAAAGATATAGGCAGCAAGATTAACCAGAAGAACGGTTCCATACAAAACATTCGTTTTCCCGCGGCTTAAGGAAAGCATCACGATAAATACAGACAGCGAAAGAAGAATAATATCTTTTTTATCAAGCCCCAATACCAGCGGGATATCATACACAATACACACCGTAGACACAGCCGGAATGGTGAGCCCTATGCTCGCGAGTGCAGACCCCAATGCAAGGTTTAAACTCGATTGTATCTGATTGCTTCTTGCCGCACGGATAGCCGCCACTCCTTCAGGAAGAAGTACCACCCCCGCAATAATAACCCCTACCAAAGATTTCGGAGCCCCGATACTCTGTACCATATTTTCAATGGTTCCGGAAAGTCCTTTCGCCATGAGGACAACAATAATCAGGCAGATCACAAGGAAAACGAAGCTGATCAGTGTTTTTTTCACGGAAGGAATATAATGCTCTTCCGGATGTTCGTCAGGAACAATAAAGTAGCTTCGGTGGCGCACGGTCTGGACCATCAGGAACACGCCATAGATGGCCAGGCATGCGATGGAAATAAAAATCAGCTGTGCTTCATTATAAAAAGGTCCATTGACACTTGATGTAAAATTGGGAAGGACCAGGGTAAGCACCAGAATAGAAACAATACTTACCAGATAAGTGGTTGCGGAAGTCCTTGCGAAGAACTGCTCATGGTATTTTACTCCGCCTACGAGGATACAAATCCCCAGAATTCCGTTCAGAATAATCATGACGGCAGCAAAAACGGTATCCCTGGCCAGCGTGATCGCCTGATCGCCGCCGGCAACCATCAGTGAGATGATCAGCGCTACTTCGATAATGGTGATACAGAGGGCCAGGATAATGGTTCCGAAAGGCTCCCCTACCTTATGGGCCACCACCTCGGCGTGGTGTACTGCAGACAAGACACTTCCGGTGAGCAGAAGCCCTGCAATAATATCATAGAGAACCCCTGTTCCCATCAGTCCGGAAAAGTAATACCCCACCGCCAGGACAGGAAAAATATACGTATAATGTAAAAGTTCTTTTAATCTCATAAAGCGTCTACAAAATACAAAAAATCTATGAAATTTTAAATATCAAAAGAAAATATTAATCATATTTTAATGTTATAAAGGAGGGAAGTCAGAGGTTGGAAGATGGAAGTTCTTCAGGTCAGAAATGACAATTGTTTCCTTTCTATTCCTTTTCTTTTTATCATTCTTTCAACCAATTAACGGCTTACATTAACTTCCCGCTTCCTTCTTCGAACATCCTTACCTAATGACTCCAGAGATAAAAATCCTGAAAATCCGTCAGCATATGAAACAGAAGGCCGATGGCTATGATTCTGATATTTCCTTTAAAAAAAAGCAGCAAAAAATACACCGCAATGGCATAATAGGAATGTAAAAAATGAAAACCAATACTGTTTCTTGAAGGATCAAAAACAGGATTAGCAAAAATATGGTCCAGATCCACCAGCATGGTAGCCAACATGATCAGATAAGCCTTTTTCCAGTTTTTACGGAAAAATATCAGTGCAATGAACACCGGGAAAACCAGATGCAAAAAATAATGCGTGATTGATTTCAGTAATGCAATATCAGATAAGGCCATGAGTATTCTGTCTTTTAACCGGAGAACTTTTTACCATCTTAAAATTAAAGGCAGTGGATCTTCTTTCACTTTGATCTTCACCCAATAATTCCGGTCCTTATTTCCGTAATAGATATAGTCCACATCAGAAAGCATCTTTTTTTCTGCAGGTGATAAGGTACTTAAGGAATTCAGCAGCAAAGGATGATTCCTGATCAGAATATAATTTTCTTTTTCTTTCCGGGACAAGGGAAGCGGGTTCCTTGTAGATTGTATGGTAAGCCCCTGACTATTTTTAACAACATGATTAGGCTGGAAAGGGATCGCGGTGAACTGATCCTGATTGTTAATCCATTTTTTATGCTCGAAATAGCTCCATGCTTTTTCCGGATCTGAGGTTTGAAGCTCCATCACATAATTCGGCTGGATAATTTTCTGGTAAATTTTTTTCTCCACTTCATTGAAATTATCATCGTATTCGTAGCTGATGATGGTATCATTTACCTGTTCAAGGTCTGCATTGGCTTTGAAATAGGTGACCTGTGAAGAATCCCTGATGCCTTTGCTAAAAAAGGAAGTGTAATTCCGGATATTTTCAGCATTGAGCTCTGCTTCAAGAAAGAAATTTTTCTGCTGAAGCTTAGCAGCCAATGATGCTAAATTTTGTGATTCGGCAGTATTTTTTATCTCAATTCCATCTTTTTTAAGATCAATAGCAAAGTTTTGGATTTTCCCTCCGGAAATGAAAGAAAGACTTCCTAAAGACTGATCAATAAGCTGATCTGCATGCATTGTACTGTGTCCGGAAGAATGAAGCAGGAACCGGCAGATCTTATCAAAAGCTGATGCTGAGGTTCCCAAAATACACTTTTCTCCTTCAATTTTAATAAAAATCTGGTCTTTCCGGAATATGTTTTCTCCTTTGCTTATGAACTGGTGGCTTTTTAAATAGGCTGAGAATTTTTCCACATTCTTAAGCTCAACTACGGTGTACCATTCGGAAAACCGGGTGTCTTTCAGGTGAAAAACCTGTAAGAAATCCGGAATCCGGATGCCCGAGTCTTTTAACGAAACGGTGGTTTTATCTTTCTTTTTGCTTCCGGACCACCTGGAAGGATGGGTGATCAGGTTTGAAATATACTGTCCCGTTAATTTTTTAACATCGATTAAAACAACCGCGTCTGCATCCTTCGGGATAAACTTCAATGCTTTATCTTTAAAAAAAAATACAAAGTAGACTGCTGCTCCAGCGAGTACAAAAATTAACGGGACAATAAGTTTCTTTTTGTTCATTTACAATATTTGAGGCTTTTTCTCTGCTTCATTGATTTTATAGATCTCATCAAACAGATCAAAGAAATACATCAGGCTGTTTTCGGAAGAGTTTTTAATTTTATAATCAATTTCAGTTTCCAGGCTGTCTCCTTTCACCTCTGCTTTATAATACACTTCACCTACATTTTTCCTGAACAGATCCAGTGATTTTCTTTCCGAAGGGGTTTTAAATTCTTTCTCCATCCCTATCAAAAGTTTCTGAACATCCAGTCTTCCGGACAGTGGATATTTAAATGAATCTTTAGCCCACTGCTTTGAAATATCTGACTGGTTTTGAGTCTTAAGATTGTCTGTAGAGCTTGTAAGATAAACAGTTCCGTCTTTTACGGTAAAGTACAGCTCATCCATAAACCCATCCCCTTTTTCTTCTTTAAACGAGTAGATATTACCGTTTTTCGAGAATTTTTTAGTCAAACGCTTATTGGTAGACAATACATTGAACACCCGGTTCCAGTAGCCTTCATTTTCTGTGGAGAAAGCAAAAGTAAAATTAGGAACGGCTACATCTTTGGTTTTCTTTACTTCCTTTTCATTGTAATCTTCATCATATTCGTAATCGGTGTATTCCACCTGTTTGGATTTCAATTCATTGAGGACGAAGATCCCGTTTCCTGGTGCTACTTTAGTGATGGCGTCTTCGTCAAGAACAATTTTCATGGTTTCCATCATCAGCTCCATTTCTTTTTTGTATTCGCCTTCTCCCGAGTCCTGAAGCAGGCTGTACATCATGTCAAAACATTTAGACCCGTCTACGTTGATGACATAGTAACCTACACTTTTATCATTAATAAGGGCAGTAAGCTTTTTATTTTTCTTCCCTTTATAAACGGACGAAATAGCTTTCTGGGTTTCCGGGTTTTTATGCTGGTAATTATTGACCAGCTTTACTTTATCCTTATCAAAATACAGGTTGTAGTATGAATTGGAATCATAGGCATTTCTGAAAAACTGCCCGAACTCGAAACGTCGCATCATTTTCCCGTAAATCCCGTCGTTCATCAGTTTTCCATAATCCGTATACACGAATGCATCGGAGTTTGGATCTCTGAATTTGAGCATGGTTTTCGGAACTTCAATTTCCAGATTGGAACTGAAATACTGGTCAAAACGTCCTTCTGCAATTTTTTTCACTATTTTGAAATCTTCCCTGCGTATAGAATCCAGCTCTTTCTGATAGGCGGAATCCACTTCGGCTTCTGCATACTCCTCTTCCTGCGGATACATCTCCGTCTCCCCTTCCGAATGCTGCGTGTCTACATTTTCTTTCGGATATTTGTGATGCTTTTCGAGATATTTAATATCCTTTTGAATCCTTGTAATTTCCTTATTGCTTTCCTTGATGCTCTCTTTTAAATATTTGATCTCGTCTTTCAGCATGAGGATTTCCTCCTTGTAATCAAAAGGCTTTTCCGGTTCTTCAACATAGGCACTATCTATCATAGGTGGAGCCGCGGCACTGTCCGCTACAGCAGCAATACTGTCAATCTTTTCTTCAGTCAGTAGATCTTTAAACGGCTTGGTATAGTTGATCATGCTTAAAACCGCACGGTCATTGTTCCACGCTACAAAGATATCATCGTCTATATCTACGTAAGAATAATTTTTTCCCTGGGAAATTTCCAGTCCTTTTTTCTTGGTAGAATTGATGAATTCCTGGAACTTAGCCTTGTTATCTATGATGAAATGGGTATTATAGGTCTGTATAGAGTCGTTAAAACTCGCATAATGGTATTGGGTGGCGTCGTACTTAATCCCGGTTTTCGAATAATCATTCCAGGAAGAATTTTCTTTGTTTTTTTTGCTTAGTTCATGCAGTAAAGGATTAAGTTTCTGCCAGTTGATTTTCTGGTTAAGCTGCTTCCCGTTGATCTCCATATAAAATATAACATCGTTGGGGATTTTCATGCTGTTTTGCGCAAAAACAAGCATAAAACCAAAAAGTATGAACGTAAGTGTTTGTGTTTTTAATACTATAGATTTCATGGTTTAGTGTAGATTTATTGAAATAATATCGTGTTTTGTATTTGTTTCTTTTGAAAGATAAGATCAAGGATTTCCGCTTCCAGTTTAACAGCTTTTTTATTCGGAGAAAGTACATAAGCACTGTTCGTCTGGGATTTTACTGTATTTTCAAACTGCATCACGGAAGTGTATCTCGCATTGTTGAAAACCTCTTTATCTGCTTTCCCCATTTTATCATAATCCGCTTTGAATGTATTCACTTTATTCCTTGTGAGTGTTTTTTTAGCAAGATTCTGGCTGTAAATCTGCGTGGGAATCATTTTCCCCAGGATATTTTTTGCTTTCAGCTGTTCCAGTCCGGCGTTGATGTTTTCAATCTTCTTAAAATTACAGCTCAGTTTCAGGATGTAATTGTCAAAATCCATGGAAGTTTTCACATTGGAAATCCCGGGGGTTGCTTTAAAAATTCTGGAAGCTTCATTGATTTTATTTTCAATTTCAGCTTTTTTAGGAACTTTTTTCCCGTTAATGGTCTCCATTTTTGAAATGGAAGCCAGTCTTGTTTTGCTTTTGCTCGCGTTAAGAATAAGGGTATACTCACCACTTCCGTCCGCTTTGATATTGACTTTATCCAAAATATCAAAACAGCTCGTAAGCAGTAATACAGGAAGCAGCAGCACCAACAGCTTCAAAACGTTTTTCATAATTGAGTTTTTAGGAAGGACAAAATTACTCATTTTCGACCTAAAATACCCCATTTGTTGATTTATTTGCGGTAAACGGTCTATTAAATCCTTCCTTTCAGATAATCCTGCCGTACATCTTCATCCAGCTTTTCAATGGCATACCTAAGGCAGGTTCTCGGCATTCCCTGATAATGTTCATTCAAAAATGAGATGAGTTCCGCTTCATTTTTCTCGCCCATTTCCCGGAGCAGCCAGCCGTTGGCTTTGTGCATCAGGTCATGTGTGTGCTTCAGGTTCTTCGTCACAAATTCCTTGGTAAGCTCAAAAGATCCCTTTTTCACGTAGTGCATGGTTCCTACGACAGCAATTCTTTTATGCCACATTTCCTCAGAATCCGAAAGATTTCGCAACAAGTCTTCCTTCCCGTTCTCAAAAGCATATCTCCCCAGAATCTTATAACAGCTGGAGTCCACCAGATCCCAGTTATTGACATGCGGAAGATGGTCCAGATAAAACTGTACAACCTCTTCTTTCACCGTCTTATCCTTCGTTTTTTCAAATTTGGAGATCAGCATAAAAAGCGCAGTAAGCCTGTGCTCATGGTATTTTGAAGACAACAGCGTGCTCAGGTCTTTCAGATCTATTTTTGAATAATATTCTTTGGCCACCGATCTCTGATCCGGAACTTTCACGCCTAAAAACAGGTCTCCTTCACCGTATTCCCCTTTTCCTGTTTTAAAAAATTTCGGAAAAAACGCTGCCTTTTCCGGGATGGATAGTACAGCTAAAGCTTCTTCTATTTCTTTGATTATATTATTTTTCATCTTAATCTGTGTTTTAATTAAGCATGCTCATCCGCAACAATACTCTCCTGTTGCTCCTCTTCTTTTGCAATTGCTTTCGGATTGGCTACTTTAGCAATGGTAAGTCCCTGGACAATAATTGAGAAGACCACCACGCAGTAGGTGATACTTAAAATGGTTTCGCTGTATTCACTTTTTGGAATTGACATGGCCAATGCAATGGAAACTCCGCCACGGATACCTCCCCAGACCAGTACCTTTACGGTCTGCGGACTGAATCTTGTTCTCATCGACATGAATCTTGTAGGAACCCATATCGAGATCAGACGGGCAATTAAAACCACTGCGATCGCCAATAACCCGGGAATCATGAAATGCTTCAGATCCTTGATCATCAATAATTCAAAACCGATGAAGAGGAATAATACGGCATTCAGGATTTCGTCAATAAGCTCCCAGAATTTAATCAGATAATCCTGGGTAATGGATTTCATTTTAAATCTTACGTTAAAATTCCCCATAAACAGACCGGCAGCCACCATCGTGAGCGGTCCTGAAATATGCATCTGTCTGGCAATAAGATATCCTCCCATTACCACAGAAAGTGTTACTAAAACTGAAATAATATAATCGTCCACTTCACGCATCAATCTGGATGTTACCCATCCCAATAAAACCCCAAGCAAGATTCCTCCGCCCGCCTCTTTCATCAGAAGCAATCCGATGCTTTCAACCCCAAGATCCACTTCTTTCCCGATAGCCAGCTGTAAAACCACCGTAAACACAACTACCGCCATCCCGTCATTGAAAAGGGATTCTCCGGCTACTTTTGTTTCCAGTGATTTGGATACATTGGCCTGCTTCAGGATACTCAAAACCGCTACAGGATCAGTAGGCGAAATAAGCGCTCCGAACACCAGACAATAGATAAAAGGAAGTTGTATTCCTAAAAAGGGCAACAGATAAAACATTCCAAACCCTACCACAAACGTGGAAATCACGACTCCTGCGGTGGAAAATATCAGGACGGGCCGGAACTGTTCCTTAAGGTCATTGATATTAATGTGGATTCCTCCTGCAAAAAGAAGGAAATTAAGCATCGCTCCCATCAGGACTTCGGTGAAGTCTATACTGTTCATCAGCTTGTTCAGATGTCCGAAAGTTCTTGGAAGAACCGTTTCCCCAAACATCACCAGAAAGATGGAAACCACAATGGCAATCACCATAATCCCGATGGTACTCGGAAGCTTAAGAAATCTGTAATTGAGATAGGCAAAAATAGATGCCAGTACGATTAAGGCTGAAAATGAATAATATAACTCCACTAAGTGTTTTTTTAATTGATTTTAAAGTCTAAATAAAGTATTTTGATGTACAGTTTACGGCCGTCTTTTTCCCAGATATCAAACATTCCGTCTTTGGTTGGCCTGGACCCTCTCACATAATCTTTCCCGATATTCAGGATATTCAGCAGGATGTATTCATCTCCCACGGAATTGACCAGATAAGCTGTTTTTTCAGAAGTTCCGTCTCCGGAATTTTTCATTCCCTCCGTCAGTGAACGGAACTGACTCAGGTGATGCATAAAATTACTCCCGTCCTTTTGCGAATCATAGGCTCTGAGAAGCACAAGAAGAACATCCAGGTTCGTAGGATCTTTGTCATACAGGACTTTACCCTGCTTGATACATTCTTCAAAATTATTTTCTTTAAATGCATCTGCCAGGCTTTTGAACGCGTCGTCTGAAGTAGACACCTTATCATCCCTGAAGTTTCTTCCGTAGTAAAGGTACTGGGCTTCAATACTGTCAAGGGATTTGGGATATCCTTTATATTTAAAAATCAGTTTCTCATAATTGTAGGGAGAATCTGAATTTTTAAGGCTTTTTTCAATGTTTTTTAAATCGATTTTTGATTTCTGGCTGAACCCAAAAACCGAAAAGAAAACCAGTAAGAGGAAAAAGTAATGCTTCATTAATCGTTATTTTCTTCTTCTTCGTCATTATCGAAATACTCGAAAAGGAAGTCATTATACGGAAATCTGGAGATATGGATCTTCATCACCTCATCATAAATCATTTTCTTCATTTCCGGGAAGTTTTCCTTGGTTAAAGCTGAGATAAAAACCGTTGGATATTTGGATTTACCCATCCAGGTCTTTTTCCATTCTTCCAGGGAAACATTTTTTCTAGTAGATGGGGTCAGATCATCTTCATCTTTTTTATCATAGCTGAAGTCATCAATTTTATTAAAAATCATGATCATCGGCTTCTGATGCGCATTGATCTCCATTAAAGTCTGATTTACAGATTCTACCTGGTCTTCAAAGCTTTCATGCGAAATATCGGCTACATGAATAAGAAGATCCGCTTCACGAACCTCATCCAGGGTAGATTTAAAGGATTCCACAAGCTGTGTGGGAAGCTTTCTGATAAACCCCACCGTATCTGTAAGCAAAAACGGTAGGTTTCCGATTACTACCTTTCGTACGGTAGTATCCAAAGTGGCAAATAATTTATTTTCCGCAAAAACTTCAGACTTGGAAAGTGCGTTCATCAGGGTAGATTTTCCAACGTTGGTATAGCCTACCAAAGCTGCACGCACTACCTTCCCACGGTTATTACGCTGGGTAGCCATCTGTCTGTCGATGGTTTTAAGTTTATCCTTTAACAGGGAAATCCTGTCACGGATAATACGGCGGTCGGTTTCAATTTCCGTTTCCCCGGGACCTCTCATCCCGATCCCTCCTTTCTGACGCTCAAGGTGGGTCCACATCCTGGTGAGGCGGGGAAGAAGATATTGGTACTGCGCCAGTTCAACCTGAGTTCTGGCATAGGAAGTCTGAGCTCTCTGTGCAAAAATATCTAAGATCAGATTAGTCCTGTCCAGGATTTTCACTTCAATTTCCCGTTCAAGGTTTTTAAGCTGGGAAGGAGAAAGCTCGTCATCGAAAATAACGGTTCCTATTTCGTTTTCCTTTACGTATTCCTTAATTTCCTGTGCTTTTCCGCTTCCGATAAAGGTTTTGGAGTCCGGCTGGGTTAATTTCTGAGTAAATCGTTTCTGAACCGTTGCTCCCGCAGTGAAAGCTAAAAACTCCAGCTCATCCATATATTCCGTAAGCTTATCCTCATCCTGATGTTGTGTAATAACCCCTACTAATACTGCTTTCTCGTAATGATGTTCTTTCTTATCTAGCATTAATTTCTATCTATGTTTGTGATTTTCACAAGATACCAATTTTCAGGAAAAAAAACAAAATCATTTTTTAATCTTCAGCATTTTTTAATGTTAATTTAAGTTGACAATACTTTTCTTTTGTGAAAAATTATTAACTTTATATGGCAGATTTACGAACAATAAACATTATTAATTGTAAATTCTGTAAAAAACTAACATTGACCCCATGAATTCTCACATTAAATGTATGATCATCGATGATGATGAACTGGACAGGCTGGTTCTTCAACATCATATCAGGCAGTATGATAATATAGAGATTATCGGATCTTTTGATTCGGCAGAAAAGGCGGTTCCCTATCTTGAATTCCCTATTGACCTTTTGATCTGTGAAGCCAAACTTCCTGGGATGAGCGGTATTGAATTCCGGAAACTGGCCTATAAAATTCCTGCCTGTGTTTTTGTCAGCGCCCATCCGGATCTCGCGGCAGAAGCTTTTGTAATTGATGCCCTTGATTTTGTAACCAAGCCTCTTCACGCACCCCGTTTTCACCACTCAATCGGGAAAGTCTTTAATTTCTTTGAGATGAAAGAAAAATGTGACTGTTTCGATGCGCTTCTCGGCGAAAACTGTATCAGGATTAAAGAAAACGGCAGCACTTCCCAGGTCAGGCTCACCGACATTCTCTATCTGGAAGCTTTGAAAGATTATACCAGACTCGTTACTCACGAGAAAAAACACTGTGTTCTTGATTCCCTCGGAAATCTTCTTCATAAAAGCTTTTTTGATTCCTTTATCAGGATACACCGCAGCTATGCCGTACCCCGACATTTTATCCGAAGTAAAAGCAGTAGTGAGATAGAACTGATCCACCAGATTAAACTTCCCATCGGCAGAACCTATAAAGAAAGTCTCTCTTTTCTTGACCCGTAATTCCTGAGTACCAACATTTTTGCAATAAAATGCCGTTGGTCGATTATTTTTACCGTTAGTCTATTTTCCTCCTATCCGGTTTCGATATGTGGTAATTTAGTGATCACAAATTTTCGCTTGAAAACTTGTATAACCAATTAATAACCACAAAACTATTACTCATGAAAAGAACATCTATTCACTGTTTCTTTCTCATTCTGTTTACCTTTTCCGTCAGTCTTCTGAATGCTCAGTCGGCAGTTATGGCTACGGGAACCACTGCAGCATCAGGGGGCAACGGCTCGGTTTCTTACAGTGTAGGGCAACCTGCCTATCAGTACAAGGGACCTAATTCCCAGGTATTGGAAGGTGTACAACAGGCCTATGAAATCACCACACTTTCGTCCAGCGAAACCGTATCCAATCAGGAAGGAATTTTACTCTACCCGAATCCTGCCAGAGATTATCTGTATGTAGATTTTACATCCACTCCATACAAAGGATCGGAGTACCAGCTGTTTGACTCCCAGGGCAAACTCATCAAAAAAGATGTCATCTCACAACCAAAATCTGAGCTTGACCTGTCCTCTCTCCCTTCAGCGGTCTACATTATGAGGATCAATAAAAACGGGGAAAATCTGAAAACATTTAAAGTCATAAAAAAATAACGCCATGAAAAAAATATTACTGTCTCTGGGGATTATGCTCGGCCTGTTTATGGGCTATGCGCAGGCTCCGGAAAAAATGAGCTACCAGGCCGTGATGAGAAACGGCTCCGGACAATTGCTGACCAATCAGGCAATCGCCGTAAAAGTAAGTGTTCTTGAAGGTTCGCCGGCCGGAACGCTGGTCTATTCTGAAAGACTGACCGGAAACACCAATGCCAATGGACTTATCAGCCTGGAAATAGGAGGAGGAACGGTTCTGTCCGGGGTATTCTCCAGCATCAACTGGCCTGTAGGAAGCTATTATCTGAAAACAGAAACCGATCCTGCAGGAGGAACCAATTACACCATTACAGGAAGCAGTCAGCTGCTTAGTGTTCCTTATGCTATGTATGCCAAATCCGCAGGGGGTGGAGGCGGAAGTTTTTCCATTCCTTACACCAATACGGTGAACAATGCAGGAACTCTGTTTTCGCTGATTAATGACGGAGACGGAACTTCTGTGGAAGGAACCAACAACACTACCACCTCCAATGTCGCGGCTGTACGAGGAATAGTAAACAATATAGCGCCGGGAGGCTTTTCCAGCGGTGTACGAGGTATTAACAACGGAACCGGCGGACTGGGCGTAGGGGTTTATGGAAGCCAGAACGGAAGCGGCTGGGGTGTTTACGGGACTACACCTAACGGATTAGGAATCTATGGAAATGCAACCGCCAACGGAACCGGAGTTTATGCCAACAGCAACACAGGAACCGGACTTACGGCAACCAGTAACAATGGAATTCCTGCCAGTATCTCTGTTTTCAATAATGCGAATAATAATAACGCCCTCAATGTTTCCAGTGTCGGAAACGGGACGGTAGTGAACGTGACCACCACAGGAAACGGAGCCGGGGTGCGTAGTTCTACTGCAGCAGGATTTGCACTCCACGGTATCACCAGTGCCCAGACATCCGCCGGGGTGATAGCTGACAACAGCGGAAATGGTGAAGCGGTAGTGGGAAGGACCACCAGTGATATAGCAGGTGCAGTAGTAGGCCGGAATGACGGCGGAGGCTACGGGGTAAGAGGGTTTATAGCTACCAATGCAACCGGGACTGGTGTAGGTGTTTACGGACAGGTTGGTTTAAATAACAGCACAGGACGGGCAGGAAGGTTTGAAAACTTTAATGCCACCAACCTGCAAAATACTTTTGAGGTGGAAAGCAACGGAAATGGAAGCATTCCGGATAATACACTGGGAAATGCAGCTTCTTTCTTACTTGATAATACGAACAGTGTAGGAGCAGCCGTAAGGGGTGAAGTGAACACTATTTTCGGGAACTTCGGAGCGGCTGGCATCTTTGGAATTTCGTCAGGAACAGGAGGACGGGCAGGATTATTCTATGCCTCAAACCCTTCCGGAAACGGAGCTTCATTAATTGCTTTAACCGACGGAAACGGAAATGCTATCACCGCCAACGCAGGTAAAGACGGAAACGGCGTGGAAACCAATATAGACGGTGCCGGAAATGCCCTGTATGCCTGGGTTCCAACTTTTGCAACAGGAAGAGCAGGAAGGTTTGAAATATTTAACGAAAGCAATCAGAGTGATGTAATAACAGTAAAAACCGTGGGTAATGGTATTGCGGGTAACTTCAAAGTAGACCGTGTTACCGGTACATCAGCAGCTGTAAAAGGCGAAGTGACGTCCCAGTTTGCAAACTTCGGGACAGCCGGGATTTATGGTGTATCATCAGGTACCGGTGGATATGCCGGCTTGTTCTATGCCTCCAATGCTACGGGTAACGGTCCTTCTGTTCTGGCCCTCACAGATGGTAACGGAAATGGTATTACTGCCAACGCCGGAGGAAACGGAGACGGTATAGAAGCATCCTGTGACGGACCTGGAAATGCCGTTTCAGGTTTTATTCCCAATTTCGGAACCGGGAAAGCAGGTCGTTTCGCCAACTTCAATAGTGCCAACGGGCAGCCGGTAGTTCATGTAACAACTAACGGTACTGGCTCTACCCTGCTGGTTAATCATCAGGGGCCATCAGGAAATATTGCCATCTATCAGAGTGCCTCGACCAATGTAGCACGTATTAATAAGGCGGGAAGAGGATATTTCAATGACGGAACACAAAACAGCGGGGCGGACGTTGCGGAAGCATTTGATGTTGAAGGAAGTACTTCAGAGTACGAGCCTGGAGATATTTTAATCATCTCAACCAATTCCGACCGTACGGTAGAAAAATCATCCCAACCTTACTCTACCCTTGTAGCCGGAGTTTACGCCACCAAGCCTGGCGTTCTTTTAACAGAGGAAAATATTGATTCCGAGCTTATAGGAAAGGTTCCTATGGGCGTTATTGGTGTAATTCCTACCAAAGTATGTCTGGAAGGCGGAAAGATCAAAAGAGGAGATCTTCTGGTAACCTCATCGAAACCGGGAACTGCTATGAGAGCTAATCCTAAAAAAGTAAAAATAGGACAGGTTATCGGAAAGGCTCTTCAGGATTTCGATCAGAATTCAACCGGTAAAATTAAAGTATTGGTCAACATTAAATAAACTATCATGAAATCACTATATATCGTTGCGTTTTTAGCATTAAGCATAGGCATCTCCGCTCAGGAAAGCAAGAAAGATCAGGAAGCAGAAGATCAGTCACAGGTGGTGAAGCAACTCAGAGAACGTGAAGCTCAGATGGCTAAAGCCTCTCAGGAAACCACCCCACAGCAATCTTCCACCGCGTTGGCTTCAGATCAGGGACTGGAGGTGAAAAAAAAGGATACAAAAGCCCAGGCTCTTAATTCCGCCGGCGATTCCGGGAAGAAGCTATCCAACACAGCTACTTTAGCTGAAATAAAAGCTTCTATTCCCAACAGACAGGCATCCCAGAGCACAGCGGGTTCTAAGAACACAAATAAAAATGTCACAGGCCTGCTGAGCACACCAGGTTTAACCTTAGAAGAAATAAAGAAAACAATCCCAAAAAACTGATAACCAACCAGATTTCAAGCAGAAAGTCCGCTCAGTGCGGACTTTTTATATTTTAAAACCTAATGGTCTGAACACTACAGATTAAATTCTGTTCTTAGTCCCAATCCGCAGCGACAAACTTCATAGAATGTCCACTATCATCTGAAAGTGTCAGGAAATGTCCTTCGATTGAATAACGGGTCATTTTATCAAATTTTTGTGCGAATGCGGTTTCCAGTTCCATATTCTGGCATGCTTTCAAGGTGCTTCCAACGCCGGAAATTTTCACTTTTCCTCCTTTCTTAAATGCTGAAGTAAAGAACATACTGTTACAGCCCATATATGCACTACCTTTAATTTTTCCTTTCTCTATTGTACCTATAAGGTTAACCTCCGCTCTATTCTTCATCAATTCATCTCTTGAAAAGCTTCCGAAAGCTACAAGCATCCATTGCCTTTGTAGAGCAGGATTTTTTTCGGGGATAGCCGAGCAACCGGCTGCCGCTCCTAAAAGCAAAACGGTAAAAAATGATACTATTATTTTTTTCATGTGAATGATGCACCCATTTTCATACCATTCCAGGGACAGAATATCGTAAAAATTAGTAAATTAGCGACACAAAAATTATTTTATAAAATGAAAAGACTATTTCTACTGTTCACTTTCTTGCTGGGCTTCGCTCAGATGAGGGCGGATGAGGGGATGTGGCTGTTAATGCTCATCAAAAGACTTAACGGGGTCGATATGCAAAAAGAAGGACTGCATCTGACGCCTGAAGAAATTTATTCGGTAAACAATTCAAGCTTAAAAGATGCTATCGTAAGCTTCGGAGGCTTCTGTACCGGGGAAATTGTTTCTGATAAAGGACTTATTTTCACAAACCATCACTGTGGTTACGGTGCTGTAGCTGCTGCTTCCACTCCGGAAAAAGATTATCTGAAGAATGGATTCTGGGCGATGAAGCAGAAAGACGAATTCAATGCAAAAGATCTTTATGTAAGGTTTTTGGTAAGAATGGATGATGCTACGCAGCGAATCAATTCTAAGCTAAATAACAATATGACCGGTGCAGAGAGAAAAGCAGTGATTGATGCTGAAACAAAAGCAATCCAGACTGAAAACTCTGAAAACGGAAAATATACGGTAGTGGTAAGAGATTTTTTTAACGGAAATGAATTTTACTATTTTGTATACCAGGACTACAAAGATATCAGATTGGTAGGTGCACCTCCATCATCATTGGGTAAATTCGGAGGTGATACCGATAACTGGGAATGGCCAAGACATACTGCTGATTTCACTGTGTTCAGAGTATATGGTGATGCAGCAGGAAACCCTGCAGAATATGCACCTGGTAACGTTCCGCTTAAACCTAAACACTTCCTTCCTGTTTCCCTTAAAGGAATCAAGCCTGGGGATTTCTCTATGATCTTAGGCTATCCGGGAAGAACAAACCGCTACCTTACTTCTTACGGAATCCAGCAGATGGTAAGCAAAGATTACCCGGCTTGGGTAGAAGCTTCCAAACTGGCTATGGACGTTATGAAAAAGTATATGGACAAGGATAAAGCAACTCAGCTTAATTATGCTTCTCAATATGCTTCTGTAGCAAACTACTGGAAAAACAGACAGGGAACCATTGATGCGGTAGAGAAAAACGGAACAATCTCTGACAAGCAAAAGATAGAAGATACGTACAGAAAATGGTCTGCAATGCCGGGTAATACTGAGTATGATGGTATTTTAGAAGATATTGGTGCGTACTATAAGCAGGTTTCCGACAGAAATGTGGAAAGAAACTATGCTACCCAGTTCTCAAGAAATGCAAAATATATTACCCTTGCTTTACAGGTAGGATCTGTTCTTAAAGCTTATGCAGCTCAGGACATGCAGGGCAGATTAGCCATGAAGGCTAAGACCGAAGCTGCAATCAAAGCTGCTTACGAAAACTTCAACCCTTCCCTTGAAGGTGAAATGCTGGCTTCTATGGCCAATCTTTACCAGTCAAGAGTTACCAATAAAGATGTAGCTTCCGCTACTATTTTGGGACTGGATGCCAAGACACTTTCCAATGTAGCTTATTCTTCTATTTTCGCGAATAAAACTTCTGCTACGAATTTCTTATTGAATCCTGATGCTTTAAAGCTGGATGCAGATCAACTTTGGAAAATTGCAAACGGTATTGTAGCTGATCAGAAAATGAGTGTAGAAAGATATGCTAAAGTTGATGATAACTTCAACAAGAACAACCGTCTTTTCCTTGCCGGATTAATGAAAGCTATGCCTGAGAAAAAATTCTACCCGGATGCGAACTCTACGATGAGATTAACGTACGGAACAGTAGACAAGCTTCCGGTAAGACAGGACAGAAACTATTTCGGTGTTACGGATAACTATTATACGGATATGACCGGTCTTGTAGGAAAATACAAGAAAGGGGATGAAGAATTTGATCTTCCACAGAGAGTGATTGACCTTTATAACCTTAAAGATTTCGGTCAATACGCTGATGCTGCAGGATATATGCCTGTTAACTTCCTTTCCAACAATGATATTACAGGAGGTAACTCCGGTTCTCCGGTAATTGACGGAGACGGAAACCTTATTGGTATTGCATTCGACGGAAACAGCGAGGCACTAAGCGGCGATATCGTATTTGAACAGGAGTGGCAGAAGACGATCAACGTAGATGTACGTTTCGTTCTTTGGACTATTGACAAATATGCCGGAGCAAGAAGGTTGATCGATGAATTGAAGCTTGTAAGAGGAGAAAACACACCTCCGGATACCAAGACTAAAAATTCAGGAACCACTGAACTGCCTAAGAAAACCAAAAAGAAAAAATAATCTTCTCTGATATATTTTTTAAAACCGTGAATTTGCGTTCACGGTTTTTTTATTTTTGGATATTCAATCTTTAATTATGAAACAAGGAATAGAATTTACCGGAATCATTAAACAAAACGGTGAGATGAATGCTGCTTTTGTAGAGTTTCCCTTTTCCACTCAGGAACTGTTCCATAAAAAAGGACAGGTGAAAATCAGAGCGACGTTTGATCAGAAAGTGGAATACCGAGGAAGTCTGGCCAAAATGAAATCCGATTGTCACATCCTTGGACTGACCCAGGAAGTAAGGAAGCAACTGGGGAAAAGTTTTGGTGATGAGGTTTTTGTTTCACTTATCGAGGATAAGGAGGAAAGAACGGTAGACATTGCAGAAGATATCGCCCTGGTTTTTAATGAAAATCCTAAGGCTAAATCCCTGTTCGACAATATGAGCTATACCCACAGAAAAGAATACATCCGCTGGATAGAAGAAGCAAAAAAACCCGAAACCCGGGAAAAGAGAAAAATCAGGATGATTGAGATGATTCTGGAGGGGAAAAAGGGGATATAAAAAATCACGAATGATAAAAACTTTTGCAGCCTGTATTTCTTTCCCTTAAAATAATCACTTATTAAACCTACTTCTCAAATGGTAAAAGGATTAAATTCTTTCAACAGTGTCCAGCATTCTTTAATATCCGTAAAATGATAGCCTTTCTGCTTATTAATCCTGGCGATTTTATACATAAAGTCCCAATGCTCCATGATTTTTTTTACGCCATAAAAATAAGAATGCCTGGGATCATAAATAAACGTAGGCTCTGCAGCAGCTCCGTTTAATTCTATAATTTTAAAATTTATTCCAGCCTCTAATTCTTCCCAAGTATTGAATTTAACATCAAACCGCCCATAATAGAATCCGTCCAGAGAGGAGCAAATTTCATTAAATAAGCTATTCAGTCCGGGAGAAATTCTATCTGATGCCTCATAAAATATGGCACCCCGCGCATGGTTTCCTATGCTGCTTAAAATGACCTTCTGATCTTTTTCGGGAATATATTTTTCATCGTGCCCTTCATGTTGAAAAATTTCGGAATAGAAACCATGATACCGCAGGTTATACCGTATTAATTCGCCCAGGGTCTGTTTACCGTCTCCTGTAACTTCAATTCCCTTTTTTTCCACAATTCCGCTAATAAAGCCTTTTTTTTCGTCAGGAAACCTGATGTAGAAAACCCCTATTTCATTGGGATAATCAACATATTCTTCCAAAAGGAGGTCTTCTTTTCCAAAATTCTGAAGGTATATTTTCACCTGTTCCCGGCTTTGTATCAGTTCCACGTTTCTCCCTCTGCAGCCATTGTTTGGTTTTAAAATAACAGGATATTTCAGGCCGTTTTCTTTCATCATACTTTCAATTTTTTCCGGGATTATCTTATCCTGAAGCAGGAAAGATTTGGCCCTGTATTTCTGTAATAAAAGCTGATTGATGAAATTTTTATCTTCCAGCGTCATTCCACCGTGAAGAATGGCCGGATTCACAGCCTTAAAAAACCCAAAAGATCTGGATTTAAGACTAATCCAGATATAATAAAAAATGCATGGAAAATAAATAGCCCACATTGGCCAGAACTCCCAATGCGTTAATCTATACCATTTGTATTTCAGTTTAAATTCAATTTCTCTTTTCAATTTTTTCTTTTTGCGAAGTGTTTTGTACCAGGTCATAATAACTAAGCTCAATACTTTGTGCTGTAATCACCAGCTGAGTTATGCTTACCGTCATGAGCTTTTCTTTTACCATTTCCTTAATGCCCGGCTCTTTTTCTATTTGATGCTCTTTATGAAAATGAAGTATCTGTTCTGAACTGATGTTCTCTACATTCAGGAGTTTATTAAACTCCCGGATTCTGTCATCTTCAATACTGTCATTATAAAGCGTTTTGGAAGACAGTAGATAATTCTTATTTTCATCTAAAAAAATTTCGTGCTTTTTACCGCCATCCCAAAGCAATCTGAATAATTTTTGCTCCGAGTAAACCAAAAGCTGAAAAGGCTCTATCCCGGATAAATCATATGCTCGAAAAGCAATTAAAAAGCTTTCTCTTTTCATTAGATCTAAAAGTACAGTCCCTCTGCTTTTTTTGTAAGGAGGGTTACTTTCATGGTTCTTAAAAGCTCCGTTCAAAAGAATGGCCGTATTTCCGGCATTGTCTGTAACGAACCATGTGCCGAGTGCTTTTTTATCGCGTGGAAAATATAACGTCTGCGTTTCTGACTCCAGATATTCAGGAAAAATTGCTTTTTCTCTATCTTTTTTTTCATCTCTGTTCGAGGTAAAAATGACAGCATTTTTTGTTTTAAAAAAGCTTACCGTGCACATGAGGTACGAAATTTTATGGTTGATGGTGCCACTCCGAAATGTTCAGGAATCTCTTTCCATTTGAATTCTTTAAGGGCCACTTTTATTAAAGCCTGATGATGAATTCCGTGCTCAAAGCAATACAACAGTTCCCTGAAATAGGTGGTTTTAAGTTCTTGCTTATTGTTTTCATTATCATAAAGGATACAGATTAATTCTTTATCTTCTTTACTGATCCCTGAATTTATTCTTTGAATAGCAGAAAGCATTTCTTCCATATTTTCTTCTAAAATCAGTTTTCTGCTTCTGTTGTTGAAAGAAAATCTTCCGCAGACATATCCTTCCAATACAACTTCATACATTTCCAGGATATGCCTCATATGCTGCCCTATTGAGCTCCCAAATAAATACCGGCTTTTTTTTGTATATAATTCAGGAGAGACCATTGCTAATATACGATACAATTCCTTAAGATTTTCGTCTATACTATTGATCATTGATGATGGTAATTTAACTTTTAGAAAACAAGGGAGAGATTTGTTTTATGTTTACAGCAACTAACAACGCACAGGATACAGCAACAGTTAATGCCAGATAAAACAGTTTTCCTCCGTCATTCTGCACGGTAATCCCCAATTCCGTTAAATGAAACCTGATCGCTCCCGCCATTAATAAAACTCCCAATACAGCTCCGTAAAAAGTGGTTCTTGGAATTAATATGAAGACCGATGCTATAAGTTCCAGAATCCCTATTCCTATTCTTCCCCAAGGCTCCATTCCTATTTTTGAGAAGATATAAACAGATTCAGGGGAGGCTGAGAATTTAAAATAAAGGGTTTGCAGCATGATGACTACAGGGACCAGTTTAATAATCCAGCAGATCGCTTTCATTATTTTATTCTTTTCAGATCATATACCTTACCTCCCAGCGAACTTTTCCCAGTTTCGGGATGCCCTGATGATAAGGTTTTTTTCATCCTTATTCCAGCTCGTTAAAGTATTGGTAAAAAATTTATTGTAAAACAAATATAGCTTTCCGCTGATAATTTTATAGGTTTTGGGGCTTGTTTCCACTTTTTCGCCGCTGTCTCCCATCGCAAAAGCACAGTACCCACCATATTGCGGAAGATATTTATCCGGATCTTTCTGAAATGCGGCTTTGTTTTGGGGATTCGCAAAATAATAATCTGCGCCCATGTATTTTACAATATTTTTGTCAGAGCCTTCCTGGGGTTTGCCGTAAAAATAGCTTACTACATCGTACCTATAATTGGCTATGCCGTTCTTATGATTAATATTTCGCAGTGATTGTGAAAAGACTAAACCACCCAATAATAAAAGAAAGGAAAATAAAAGCTTTGTTTTCATTACTCATTTTAGAGCTTAGACGAAACAAGGCTTTATTCCTTACAAAACTCTACAGATTTTTTAAATTTTCTTTTATTCTGTTTTTTAAATCCGGGGAAGCTTTGAAATATTCTTCCATGGGGTCCGGTTCAGAATGGAAATGAAACTGCAGTGCCTTATCTATAATTTTTGTTTGTTTTGAAAAATTTCTGCAGCATTTACAAAAAACAAGATGAATCTTCATTTTCAGCCTCGTTGAAAATGACAGTGAGGTTTCTCCTGATTTTACAATATTAAGAGAAGTCTCTTCGCAGTTGTGTAGATAATCGTTAAAAAATTTCATACTTTACAGAGTGATTTCGTTTTTTTCAAGACAACTTCTTAATAATGTTTTGGCCTGAAAAAGAAGCACCCAGTAGTTAGACGAAGTAATATTAAATTCCTTACATATTTTTTCTGCATCTTCATCCAGCATATATTTAGCTACAAAGACAGATTTTAATTTTGAAGGTAGTTTTTGAAGACAAAACTCCATGATTTTATAAAATTCTTTGCTTAAAATATAGGCATCTGCACTTTCAGAAATATAGTTTTTATTAATGTCCTGCTTCCATCTTCCATAGTTTTCCTGATTAAAAAAGGCATTTTCAAATGATGTTTCCGTTTGGGCCAGATAATCGTCATAGCTTTGATTGCTGCTACCTTTCTTTCTGTAATAATCTACAATTTTATTCTTCAGGATACTCGTAAGCCAGGTTTTCACAGAGGATCTGTTTTCAAATTGTTTAATATTCTTATAAGCCGCCAAAAAAGTTTCCTGTACAAGATCTTCGGCATCTTCTTTAGAATTTACTCTCAATACTGCAAAGTGATAAAGGAAATCTGCAAATGCATCAACCCATTCTTCAGGAATTAAATCTGGATCTTCTTTTTTCATTATTTGAAGCATGTATGTGTTCAGCAAATATAACAGAAAAACATTTGTATTGTAAAATTATTAAATAGTCCGCCCACTGCTCTTTGTAAATACCCGAAATTTAATAATCAATAATTAAGTAGTGAACTCTGAACAGATCAGCATTGTGAATTGAATATTTTTTGTTCAATACTTCCAAAAATCACCCAATTATTTCCCTTTTCACATTTAAGAAAATATTCTTCTTGCCGTCAACAGAATGAGATGCACCCTAATTTTAACACAAAAACAAAATGCTGATTATAAGCAAATTAAACTAAAAAAAATAAAAATTTTTGTAAGTATTGATCAGAAATTCCGACAATGATTATGTAACAAAAATTTTATTTATGAAAAAAAAACTTTTTAAAACAGCTTCGTTAGCGGCGGGAATACTGACAGCGTTTATTCTTACCTCTTGTGATGACAATGATGATATGATGATGGATAATGCCTCTGTTCAGAGGACCATCACATTTGAAAACGTAGTTACTGCGAAAGATTTTGTGGAAAGCGGAAGCTTTCAGGGTACAGGAACCCCGGTGATCCTGCCGGGGCAGTCCGTTTCCTTTACATTCAGTGCAGGGAAGGCACAGGCGCTGATGTTTGCAACCATGTACGGCGCCTCCAAAGATTGGTTTTTTGCTTCAAAACAACCGGGAATCAAGCTGTTCGATGACAACGGAAATGCGATGACGGGAGATGTTTCTTCACAGGTAATACTATGGGATAACGGGACAAAAAATGACACCTCCGGACAGGCAGAAACCAATCCAATTGCTCCTGTTCCCAATGTTGACGCTTCTCAGTTGATGAAGCTGAATCTTACTTATAATGCCATGTCTTCTGAGTTTACGCTGACCATCAGCAACAATTCAGGCGGAACCGCCAACGAAACACCTTTCTCTCCCGGCGTATGGGCCGTTTCCAATTATAGCGGATCCCAGCTTCTTAACAGCACGCCATTTTTTACGGCAAACGCTTTGTCAAATCCTGAAATCACGGATATTGCACAAATGGGAAACATCAATAAAATGGTGACTAAACTAAATATGAATACCGGTATTATGACCGGGCTCTCTCCTGCTTTGGTAGTAGTCTACAGTGGCGATAAAAACCCTGTATATGAATTAGGGCAAACCGATATGGACAAAGGGTTAAAGGAGATTGCCCAGTTTGGAAATGTATCAAAACTTCAGAACAGCCTGAAAACCTTACCGAATGTGAAAGGCGTTTATGTGGCCGGCAGTGCTCCTGTAGCTCCGGGAAGCAAGGTTTCCACTCAGTTTACGACCGTTCCCGGTGATAAAATTGCCTATGTCACGATGTTTGGTTTTTCCAATGACTGGTTCTATGCCAATGAACAGGGTATTGATGCGAATACAAAAGGGGATCTTACCTCAAAAACTTCACTCTTTGATTCAGGGACAGGTGTTGATCAGTATCCCGGAGCAGGAAACAGACAGGCTTTATTCGGGGGGACACCACAGGCTGAAAGCAAGCCTATCAGCAAAGTAGGAAATACTTTCCCGGTTCCTGCAGTACAAAATGTGATTAAAGTAACCATTGATTAAAATTTCAGAACCTATTTATTCAAACTTAAAAATACCAGGCAGCGAAACTGTCTGGTATTTATTTTATATCAGGAGATTATTAAGATATGGAAGTTGTCCATGTTCAATGAACTCGTTTGAGGTTCAATTTCCTGATAAGCTATTTTGTTTGCATTCATTAAAATTCCGCTTTCATGATATTGAATTGTTTTGTGAAGTAACAAAATGCATACATTTACATGGATTTTATTACACCCCTTATAAATATTGAAAAAAATGAAACTGATATATTTTACTATTATTTCTTTTTTAATTATCTCTCAGTCAGCAATGGCCCAGGATAATCCAAGAAAATATTTGGAAGATGCCATATTAGTCATGAGACAAAATTCAGTTAATAAAGGATCAATTGACTGGCAGAAGGTTACCAAGAATGCCATTGACTCTTTAGGCAATAAAAAAACAATTAAAGAAGTTTACCCTGTAATTATATCATGTTTAGAGCAATTAGGCGATAACCATTCGAAGTTTTTCAAGCCTGAAGTAGTTAATTTTTACATGAAATCTTACAAAGAAAATGGGGAGCCATTTCCTTATCCCAAAGATAGTCTTATAGATAATCACATTGGTTACATCTCTATTCCGTCAATTGGTAGCTTTAATGATGGTGACTGGAACATTTATGTAAGTGATTTTTATAAAAAAGTTAAGTCTTTGGACTCAAAAAAACTTATTGCCTGGGTTATTGATGTGCGGGGAAATGAAGGTGGAATGTTTTCACCGATGTTTAAAGCGGTTCAACCGTTTTTAGATAAAGCAAACGTAATTGGGTCTAAAGATAATAAAGGCCAAATCAGTTATTACACAGTTAAAAAAGATAATATCCTTTTTGATAACACAATAATTGCAACAATAAAGATTCAGAATATAAAGCTGAAACATAAAAATATTCCCATTTTCATTTTGACTGATAAAAAGACGGCAAGCTCCGGCGAATTTGTGGTCGCGAGTTTCGTTGGTCAGGAAAATGTAACTATTGTTGGGACAAATACTCAAGGCTTAACCTCAGACAATTCAGAGTTCAAATTATCTGATGGATCATTTTTGGTATTGACAACCGGAAATATAGTGGACAGGAATGGAAAAGAGTATATTGAAGTTGGTAAAGGTATTTTACCAGATATAAAAGTCGTAAGTCATCATTTAAATGATTATATTGATGTTGTTAAAGGTAAATTATAGGATGATAACTACATTTTTGTCTCTCAGATAGCCCTCTAAAACAGATGCGTTTAAAATGTAATTCTTACTTATTAATATGTGTTTTAGAAAAGCCGCTTTTCCGATATAAGAGATTTTTGAAAAGAGCCCAAAGTTTTTTCTTTGGGACAATTCCAATCTGCTCTATAGATTTCTCCAAATTAAACATTCCAAAACTCCCGGTCCAGGCTTCTGTACTGTATGGCTTCAGAAATATGATGCGGGAGAATATTCCCACTCCCCTCTAGGTCGGCCACTGTTCTGGCTACTTTTAAGATCCTGTCGTAAGCCCGGGCCGAAAGATTTAGTTTCTCCATAGCCAGCTTAATAAGATTGAGCGAAATATCATCCAGACTGCAGAATGCTTCAATTTCTTTGGGGCCAATCTGAGCATTATAACTGATATTAAGATCTTTATATCGCTCATTCTGAATACTCCGTGCTTTCAGAACGCGGTTCCTGATTTCTGAGCTTTTTTCTCCTTTTCTTTTTTCCGCCAATTGTTCAAATTCAACCTTCTGAACTTCTATATGAATATCAATCCTGTCCAGCAAAGGTCCGGAAAGCTTGTTCATGTATCGCTGCATTTCGTAAACAGATGAGGTATTTCCCGGATCATCAGGAAAAAATCCACTGGGACTGGGATTCATGGATGCAATGAGCATAAAGCTTGCAGGATAGTTTACGGTAAATCTGGCCCTGGAAATAGTAACTTCACGGTCTTCAAGAGGCTGTCTCATCACCTCAAGAACGGTTCTTTTAAATTCAGGCATCTCGTCCAGAAACAAAACGCCGTTGTGGGCCAGTGAAATTTCGCCGGGCTGGGGATAACTTCCGCCTCCTACCAAAGCAACATCTGAAATGGTGTGATGCGGAGAACGGAAAGGCCTTACGGTCATCAGGGATGTTTCTGTTCCGATTTTGCCGGCTACGGAATGTATTTTGGTTGTTTCCAGTGCTTCTTTCAGTGTTAAAGGAGGTAAAATTCCGGGAACTCTTTTCGCCAGCATTGTTTTTCCGCTGCCCGGAGGACCGATCAGAATGATATTGTGACCGCCTGCGGCGGCTACTTCCATTGCTCTTTTTGCGGTTTCCTGGCCTTTAACTTCAGAAAAATCGAATGGAAAATCATTCATTTTTTGCTGAAACTCCTTCCTGGTATCAATTTCAATTCTTTTAATAGGCTTTCCTTCGTTAAAAAAGTCTATAACTTCTTTTATATTTTCAGCTCCATACACTTCAAGGTTATCTACAATGGCTGCTTCACGGGTATTCTGTATCGGCAGTATAATGCCTTTAAATCCTTCTTCCCTTGACTGGATGGCAATAGGAAGCACTCCTTTTATAGGCTGCAGGCTTCCGTCCAGAGACAGCTCGCCCATAATGACATAGCTCTGTATATTTTCCGCAAGGATCTGGTCTGAGGCGGCCAGAATTCCAATGGCTATGCTGAGGTCATAGGCGGAACCTTCTTTCCGGAGATCGGCAGGTGCCATATTGATGGTAATTTTCTTTCCCGGAATTTTGTACCCTACATTTCTTAGGGCTGCAGAAATCCTGTAACTGCTTTCTTTAATGGCATTATCAGGAAGCCCTACGAGATGATACCCTACCCCTCCGGTATCTACATTGACTTCAATTGTAATGGTCTGCGCTGCAACACCGTGAATGGCGCTTCCATATATTTTTACCAGCATGATTGTGTTTTTGAAGTAAAAATAAATAATATAAATTTTCAGAGAATTCACTTTAAAATTCACAATTTTCCGGTTCTAAAAATATTTTTGGAAAAATATCAACGTAAAAACAAACCGGCACAGAAATACTCTGTACCGGCTCATCAGCGATTAAAAAAAACTAACTCAGGATGACGCTATTTATTTCTTTATGAACTTGTTTTTGTAGGTATTTCCTTCTGAATCTTTGGAAAGAATAATATAATTTCCCGGAACCAGCCTGCTGACATCCACAGGCTCGTTGAAACGGTGGCTGTTTTTCTGAAGGACCACTTTTCCGGACATATCAATAACAGAAATCTCTTTATACATTTTATCCGATTCTTTTCCGATATACAGAAACTGTGCGGTAGGATTCGGGTATATTTTGAGGCTGTTCTCCTTTGGCTTTGTTTCATCTGTTCCGAGACTGCAGAACTCCCAGTCTCCGAAATTCACTTTCACAAAACTTCCTGTTCCTAAAAACTCACATTGATCCGGGCAATATTCCGTACATGCATAAAATCCGTATTCACCAGATTCTGTAGCTATATAAGTATCTCCCGTGGCTCCGCTAATTACACAAGGATCTCCGGGAGAGGGAGGCGGGCTGCTGGGTACACAGCTGTACCATACATGGGTACCATAGAGGTCGGGAAAAGCATTATCAAATTTCACGGATGCTCCGTTACACACATTCAGCTCGCCCTGTCCTACCACTTCAAAGGTTCCGGGAGTCATGGTACTGATCATCGCGGGCAGTGCGTACGCAAACCCATCTGTCATGATCGCTGGACTTTCTGCGGTACAGTCTCCTTGTGTAACAGCAACTTTAAAGTAGTGCAGCTGGTCATTGGTTCCGTTGATCGTCAGGATTTGTGAAGTTGCTCCCGGAATAGCCACCCATGGATTGGTATTCGGGGTCTGCCAGGTCCATTCCTGTTTGTACCACTGGTAGCTTCCGAAGGTTTGAGTGGAAAGGGTTTCCGCTTCGCTGTTGCAGAATACAATTTTGTCAGGATATTGTACGCCCATTCGCGGACTGGTAATGGTGGGATTACACTGTGCTTTTACATTCATAAAGGCCATGAACAGAAAAGCCAAAAAAATCAGTTTTGGTTTCATATAATATATTTTTATGGTTTGATTTGGTATTTATATCAGTGAGTTAGTCCAGCAACACCCTGATTCCGAACTTCATATTAAAGTTTAATGGTTTTTCTTTATAGATGGTATTAAGTTCACTTTCATTTTTGAAATGGTACCCGATTCCCGGTTCCGCATATATTCCGATCTTATCAATAATTTTTACCTGAAGCCCTACCGCAGAATTAACTGAAAACTGTACGGGCTTAATATTGATTTTCTCTTCCGAAGTCTCTTCAACCGCATCATTTACAATATATTTTGTCGTAAGCTTTCCTGCTACTGCTTTTTCTGCAAGAATTCCTCCCGTTACGTATCCTGTAAACCTTCCTTTCTGAATGACATTGTAATTAACCTGTACCGGGATTCCTATATAGTGAATGCTTTGTTCACCCTTTACATAATTGGAATTGCTTCCTGAGTGAAGTTCAGACATTAGTTTCGTATAATTTACCCCCGTTCCTATTCCCCATCTTTTTCCAATGCTGTAATACATAGACAGCCCAAAAATAACCGGAATTTTATGTCGGATCCTTGCTTCAACCTCTTTGCTCTGATTGGCCAGCAGAACCTCGGTAAGTGGATCATCCTGTGTACCGGCACTCCAAAAATCACTGAAAGCCAAAGGACTTCCATTGATGGATGCATAGCCCGGAAATCTCTGTTCAGCTGCATTAGATGAAACATTTCCTGTAAGCATACTCAGCATCCATTTTTTTGATTTTCTTCCGGATGTTTTTGGACTGTCATTAGCTGCATACTTTTCGGATATTTTATCTTCGGTTGTATTAAAGATTTCATCATCACTTTGGTTCTCTTTTATTACAGGATTTTCATTTATCGGAGGAAATGAACTGTAAGCAGGTGGTACTTCTTTTGTTACAAGTTTGGGATCTTCGTTTTTCTTCAATTCTGCACTCTTGTTGTCTATTATTTCTTTATTAAAGACGCTTTGCACCATCTTACTAATGTCAGTTTTTTCCGAAATTATATTTACTAAGTTGCTATATTTTTCACCTGATCCCATATTCGCAGCTCCCGGGATATCCACATTTGGAGGCTGTACAGATTCTGTCGTCTTGTGGTCATTGTTTTTAATAGTATTTTCACTTTCAGATCTTTTTGTAATCTGAGGATTATTTTTTTCAGCATTCATGTCCAGCAGCAATTTTCCTGTGAAGAACAGCATGGCAATAGCCGCCGCCATTCCACTGATACGGTATAGAAGGGATCTTCCAGGCTTTTCAGAAATATTTTTTTTGCTTTCTTCTTTATCCGTTTCCGGCATTAAACCTGCTGCCATTCCGGTTTCTTTCTCATCAGAAAAAAGTTCATTTTTAATATCATCCCACAGCCCATCCGGAATATCCTCTTCGTGGTCTTCCATTTTCCTGTGCAGATCATTTAACCACTGATCATTCATATTGTGCTTCTTTTGACATTTTATATTCATTAATTTTCCGGGCAAGCATTCCTTTTGCCCTGTGAAACTGGGAGGCGGAAGAATTTTCTGCTATTCCCAGAAGCCCTGCAATCTCCTTATGGCTTTTCTTCTCAAATACAAACAGATTAAATACCGTTCTGTACCCATCCGGTAATGATTGGATCATTTTCATAATGACAGCCTGCGAAACTTCTTCAAGATCGGGTTCTTCATCGCCGGAAATATCCGGAAATTCATTCACGTCTGCATCTGCCATAATACCGGAGTGCTGCTTTATATGCTTTAAAGCCTCATTCACCGTAATCCTCATCATCCAGGCTTTAAGTGAACCGATGCCCCTGTACTCAAATGTTTCTATAGACCGGAACATTTTTATAAAGCTGTTTTGCAGCACATCATGCACATCATCTTTTCCCGGAAGGTAACGGGAACAGACCCCGGCAAGATTTCCGGAATGCATTCCGAAAAGTTCTTTCCAGGCAGCTTCTTCCTTCGCGAGAAGGCGTCTGATCAAAATCTGCTCCTTGTTTTCTTCCATGTATGAATAAGACCGGTTTTTTAGCAACCGATTAAAAATTTTAAGCAAAAATAGACCGCATTATGAAAATTACAGCCTATTTTTCTCTTTTTCTAGTTTCCTGTTTTTACACAATAAGGAAAGTTATAATAAATCGGTTCAAAGGGATTCAGCTGTACGCCGTCTACTGTGAGCTTTTCTGCAGCAAGGACAAACCTCAGCGTATAATCCAATCCTACAAAATATCCTTTCTGTTTTGCAACCATTGTCACTATTGTTTTTTTATTCACGCCATCTACCGGAATCTGCAATTCAAGTTCTTTTGGCGCAAACGTGAGTTCCACCCAGTTTTTTTCAGCATTGAGGACGGAAGCATACTTTACTTTATATTTTACTTTTCCCATTGCTGTAAGGGCATTCTGTACTTTCACGGGATCTTTTACAACTGCCGTTACGATTTCTTTGATTGGAAATTCCGGAAATTCAAGGGTGTCTTTTTTTATCTTGAAGTCCACAACTTTTTCATTTCTGAACTCTCCCTGCACCGTAATCAGCCTCCCCTTATAGCTGCCGTTAACATCCTCGAGTTTCACAGGGGGTACTTCAATCCTGTCCTCATCGATACATGAGAACAGGGAGAAGATGATGGATATAACTAAAACGGTGGTAATCACTTTAAGTACTATTAAATTCTTCATTTCGTTCTTTTTTTAACATTAAACATAAATTGTATTGAGTACTCATCTATAAAATCCTTTTTTTTCAAAATCTTGCATGGAGTTCTGTAAAAAAGAATTAAAAATTTTTACAACAAACTGATTTACTGTTAATAAAATTTATCAAAACAATTGTAATTAATGACATCTACCTAAATCCCGGTAGACAAAAATCCTCATTTCTCTGTATTGGACCTGTCATCAACCGTCTTTAGATTTGTCCCTAAGAAATAATTAAAACAAGAATTTTAAAATGCTAAGGATAAAACAAATTATTTTCAGTCTTTTTATCACAGCATCCGCCGTAACTGTTTTTACAGCATGCAGCAAGGATGATGACAACCCTTCTTTCGCAAAATCACCGATTAAATTTACGGTAACTGTGAACGGAGCGGATTCCAATGACCAGGTGGATATTGCGGTAAATGCAGGAAATCATGATGCGAGCCAATATGGATCACCGGTTTGGAAAATGAACGGAGTAACGCAGGGCAATGAGGATGATATCCTTTTGGATGTCACTGATTTTACGGGTTCAACTAAAACCTATGTCTTTGAAACCGTAAAGCCTTATAATTTTGGAGGGTTGAACGTTGGAATCGTCAATCATGACGGGGCTCCCCTTTCCGTAAGCTATAAAGCTGAAATCAATGGAAATGTGGAAACGAATGTAGAAAACACAATCATTGCTGCCGGTCAGAATCTTCATAAAAACTACACCTACACCGCCAAATAAAAAACATTAGTTTTTCTCATATAAGTTTTTTGGTACATTGGTAAGATCAATAGCTGGAATCAGCTATTGATCTGTTTTTAAAATTGATCTTGAGTTGTTAATTATATTGTAGCCAGCCAGCGTGAGGTTTTCGCGCTGGCTGGTTTTTTTGATTTAAATTTTAAGGTAAAAAAGGTATTTAAATTCCTTAAAGGGTTACTAATCTCATTTCTCTGATCTGGTTAGATACAAGAATCCTGCACTTGGGATGACCCATTCTGAGGGACTAAACATGCGAAAGTCTTTTCCTTTGAAACACTTCGTTATTCAGATTCAAAATAAGGAATTGCAATATTTATAAGTGAAAAATAAACCACTCAACTTTTGAGTGGCTTAAAATTATTGTTTACATAGCTTCTATTTCTGATAATTTAATAATATAATCTTCACTTAAATATTTATTTAACTTGAAAATAATATCTTCATAATATATGTTAAAAAATCTAAAAAGATCTTCATTCGTATTTGGTGATTCTAATACTCCTTTATAATCATATTCGGGATGTTTTATTATCCATTCAAAAACTTCTTTATTTCTTAAAACAATATCAATTTTTAGATTAGTTAAATCTATGTCTCCAGTTACAAACTTATACAAATCCTTATGTGTATAGATTTGGCTTATTCTTTTTCTCCACACTGCTGCATGAATTGCATCTAATATTAATTTTTGATCCATAGAATATATTTTAAAATCCGTGATTAAATTTAATGTTTTCTTTTTTGTTTGTATAACCAAAATAACTTCTTTGTCCTAATTCCTTTAACAAACTCGTTTTCACCATATCTAATGGTGGTTGATAATGACCACTCCCATCGGTTACAATTTTAATAAGTCCTTCTTCCACTACCATTTCCCCAGCTGCTGCAACTGGTTTTCCAGCTAAAAAAGTAGAATGATGAAATTTTCCATAGGCATAGTTTTTAGATAAATAAATGTGCCCTTCCGCTGACATCACAAAAATAGCATATTCTGTTTCAGCAGGAGATCCATCTTCTAAAATAGAAATACTGCCGCGGGTGTCTAATAAATTCCCTTCTGAGTTTACAATTTTATCATACTGTACAAAAATTTCATAAGTCTCTCGTTCTTTTTCTGACAAATATTTTACCCCTTTCTCAAATTCTTTTTTTGAACCTACTGTATATATATTTTCCAAATTTGTAGTAGTATAAGAGTTGCCTGATGCGCTTTCCTTGGGAAAGTATTGCCAAGTATCATCTAAAGTTTCTTCAAGAACATTTGTCAATTTTTCCTCACTATAACTAGCTTGCTTGATTTTTTGTATTAAATCTGAATAGGGTTTAATATATTTATTTCCCTTTGCTACTGGTAGACCTCTGTAAATTAGCATGTATTCTTGCTTACTTGCCTTACCCGTTTCATTTGCTATTTCTATAAAAGCTGCACTTACATTTTCTAACCTGATTCCAGAAATACTATCAAAGAAACCACCACTGGGAATCACCCATTCTGACGTTTGCAAAAATTTTAACTGACTACGTTCAAAGCGTCCAGAATTTATATCCAAAAATACGGAAATTGCCATTGCACGCAATCCTTGTCTTACTTTTTCTGCTGTTTGGGGCAATTTAAGCATACTTAAACAGCCTCTGTAAAACGCAGCAACGGCTTGTGACAAGCCAACTGCAAGCTGTGGTAATGCCACGGCGCTTCCCACTACCTGATAAATAAGGTCCCATTGCCGGAGGAACTCTTCTCCTCCCGGAAGTTTAGCAATTTCCTCCCGGAATACCTGTATGGTAAGATCGGGTAACGCTAAACTTAAGTCTGCCGCTGCGACCAATAATACATAAGGATTTCCTGATAGTGCCAATGCACCGATTCCAAAAACAATTCCAAACATATCTGCCACAATCCGGATCGTTTCATTAATGTCTTCCCATTTTTCTGCGTCAGCCAATGCCTTCACATAGATAGCCGGAACCATCATTACAACAGCACCTTCCTGTTCTGCTTCATTATAGGTTTCTGACTGACGCTGCTCTATAAAATAAACCATTTCAAGCGGATAAAACTCAGCTCCTTCATCCAAATCTTCGGTTGTCATTTCTGCTGCATTGGGATCTGCTTCTTTGGGAACAATTAAAACTCTCTTTACTACTTCCTTTTGCTGCTGAAGAAAAAAGGTTTTTTCATCTGATTTTCCAAAACCCAGTAGATCTCCTGACAGCCCAAAAACTTCAGTATTTACCTTATATTCATTTCCTATCCTGAAAGTAGGAGCTCCCGACTTTGGGCGATTGTGAGAAAACAGGCAATACTGCATTAAAATAGTGGAAAAAATGATCCGGTTTGACTTCATTTCTCCATCAAATTCGCTTGCCCCGTCAAGATTGAAGTAAATCCTGTTGCACAGTTCGGGGCTTTTCCTGAATTTGTTAAGTAAAAAAATATGATCCGGAAATGCTTTCAATACATTAACCAAAGCTGAGCTCCCGTCTTTCCAGCCACTGAAAATCCCTGTATCATCAAGCTTGGTTAAAGCAAGCAAATGTCCAAATACAATTTCATTATCAAGAGCCATTTCTCTAAGAATAAATTCGGGAGTATGCGTATAAAGGAATTTAAGCTCGTCAGCACTTTTAGCTTTAAGAAAACCGGATTTAAAAATTTCTGTGAAATAATTTTTATATTCAGGATAATTCTCAAAATCATCATAGCCGACATACATTACTAAATTTCTGAAGTCCTTATAAGAAAAAGTTTCCAATATAATCGCTTTCTTTCTTCTAAGCTCTTCTTTATCAGCATCCCTGTGATAAAAATAAATGAGCTGACAGGAAATTTTCTCTTCTGCAGCATTGATCTCAAATTTTATTTCGCACTGCTGCTGGACCAGATCTACAAGTTCTTTATTTTTATTCAGGTAAGTATTTAAGTGGATGATATTTTCCTTATCATCCTTTATATACTTTTCTTCCGCAATTTTATCATAGTCGTTAATGTTATAGTCCAGAATACGAAACCTGCTTAAGTCATTATTATACTTTAATTTGTTGCATAGCAGCTGCTTTTTTATATAACCATCAGTACGCCAATCTTTACTGATTATCTCTCTAAGTTCAAGTGTTTCCATAATTTTTTCGATTTTTGAAAAAGGCAGAGCATAATGCTCTGCCATCAATTCATACTTCTTAGGAAAGTGTATTCAGATCTTCTTTATTTGTTTTCACAAATTCATCCAGATAAGACGTCAGAAGCTCGATAAAGCCAACTTTACTATTCTTCAGCAGCCAAAGCATATACTGATAACTGGGAACTTTCACCTTATCGACGGCCAGATTATCTTTGGAATCAGCCAACGGCAGCTCGATAGGATCATTATTGTTATCACGGAGATAGCTCCATGTCTCTTTATAGATTATCCACTCCGGGGCGGGAAGAGCAATATTGATCTCTTCCCCCGTTTCTTTGTCTTTCAGGACCTGCTCATATCTGAAGCAGATAAACTGCTGCCTGGATTTGGCATCGATATCCAGCACCCTGATACTTCTGTCAAATTGCGGAAGCTTTGGATGCGCCTGCAAAGGCAGTTCCGCCAGATGCAGTGATATATTTTTAATATTATTAAGTACTTCCTTAATGTTTTCCGGTATAATTAAATGTTCATTCATAATTTTGGGTATTTTAAATTTAAAAAAGGATTAATTCTGTTATATTGAAGGATATGTTTGCGCTTACGGCCATATTAGTATTGAACATCGCAAAGGAAAGCGCATCGGTTGAAATACTTTTAGAGTAATTAAGAACTGTCCCATTTTTTGTAAGAACAAAATATACTACAGATCCTCTTCTCATAATGGTATAATTAAAAGTTTCGGGATTTAGCAGAGGTTGTGCATGCATAATCGAACTGTTATCTAAATAAACCTGGCGACCCCATGAATCCTGTCTTCCTACAACTCTCAAACCTGCCATATTAAGATTAAGAAGGTCTAATGGTGTAGAGCTGAGCATCAAACCGATAGAATGGTACGGAGCTGTACTGCCTGGAGACGTGAAGTTTACACTTACATCAAAACTTAAATAAAAGTCCTGATTGGCTTCGATAATTTTTGAAGATTTCAGTGCCGATACCACCACAGCCTCATTAGCATAAGCCTTCACATTCGGATTACTCTGATACTGTCCTGCCCCCGCATTTCCAAATACACCGTCATTCGTAAGATTATTGTAGATTTTCTTTGACCATACAATAGAACTCAGGTTAAAGTTGTTAGAAGATGATGAAACCGTAACAAGACTGGTTGTACGATGTACCTGTACAATAGGTGTTGAAGTCCTGATCACGATATTATAATTTTTATCAGCCGGAAGAGCATCTCCATATACTGTGACCACCATAGATTTTCCATCAGCAAAAGTCTGAAACCCTAAGCAATTAATTTCTCCAACGCCCAGCTGATTCTCCTGCGGAATAAATTTCACCGAAGTGTTTGCCGGATTTAAATTTAAATTTAAGCCTTGCAGCACAAGGTATTTTACCGTATGTTCATGCTTAAGAACAGAAGGGATGATAGAGTATACATTAAGTGCTCCATTACTGTATTGATTATTCCAGGCCAAGCCAAACTGCTCTTTTTCTGCAGTTGTTAAAACATTGGGAAGCTGCAGAAGGAAGTTCTTTCCATTTGTTTTCCCAACGCGCCCCGAAGCATCCTGAGACAGGAGTGTATTGAACGAAGAATCATTAGAAGCATCATTCAATCCAGTAATTGAATAATAAAGTCCCGAGGTATTCAATGTCCAGTTGGCTCCCAGCGTCAATCCTGCACCAGACACTGTAGTCAGAGAGGAGTTGGCAATGTTTTTCCCCAAGTCCCCGGCAGGTAGTTTTGCTGCATTTCCATTGGCATCCAAACCTACAATTTTTGGATAGTCCTGAACAGTACCATCTGAGGAAGGTTTATCAATCTTCTGATCCAGCTTTTCTATTGTAGTGGCATTATATTGAGCCTGACTCGCGACTCCTTCCGTTAAAAGCCCGGTGTCTGTAATACTGATTTGAGTATCAGACAATTCCAAAGGAATGCTTCCGGTGGTAACTGCATGGGTTTTTAGATCTCCGTTTTCATCAACAGCATAATCTGTATAAATGGGAGAGCCCTGCTCTGCTACTTGGTAAATGACATTGGTCTCCCTTTCTCCGATCGGAGGTAATTCATTTACACGTATAATTTTTCCTATAATTGGCATTTTTTTAAAATTTTAGATTAATAATTTCTCATTTCCAGTCTCCCGAAATAATTTTCTGTCCTTCCGTTGTTTCTACTCCGAGAAGATGATCGTTGGTTGTAAAATTGGTATCACATACGGATCCCAATTCATCATCAAACTTTACTCCGGGTTCACAGTTGCAAGGCAATGCTTTTTCTACCTTCAAACCGATGGAACCTGCCTGAAGAATAGTAAGCGAAGTAGGAATTTTTTCTCTCCACGGCTCTCCTTCTTTTGTGGCTTTCGGTGAACGCAATTCGTCCACAATGGATAAAAATAAAGGGTCATCAATTACCGGAACTTCTCCTCCATTCCAGATTTGTCCTGTAGCCAGGAAATGCCTTACGGCTTCTTCAAATCCCGGTCTTACCGTAACGATAACTCTTGCCATCCCAGACTGCATAAAGGCCCTGAATATAGGATCATTATCATCAAACTGATAAAGATCCGCCCAGCTGGCTCTATTTCCCCAATAATAAGGGTATAGATAATAACTCATGATTTCCCATTCGAACGCCTGTTCCATAAACTTTACAAAGGCGGAATATCTGTCCAGACTTCCATCTACCTTTATTTCGGTATTGGTAAAACTTTCCGCAGAATTGTCTGTCTGGTAGTATTTATTTTTTCCGAATGTTAATTCTGCATTTGGATTCTGATTCAGCATATAGGAAATACAGTTCCTTCTTAGCATAGTATTTTCTATTTTTCTGTAGAAACCAGGATTGGAACCTTTGATCTGGACTCCTAATGCTCTTGCATCTGCTAAAGCTGCTTCATATTTATCTGATTCTACTTTATATGCTTCAATAATTTTATTGAAGGCCGTCTGGAGCCATTCATTTTTAGCTTCCGCAGTCAGTTTACATTTGACACTGGCATTGACATCTGTGGCATGAGACCCAATCAGTGAGAAAGAAACCGGAACTACCCCATAAAAATTATTGATTGGAACTTCAGAACCAGTCATATACGCTCCGCCGATTCTTAAATAATGGGCCAATACTCCTTCTCCGCCTGTCTGCACTACTCCCATAGCTGCAACTGTTACATAATTTTCAGGGATCTGGATTTCTGCACCTCCCGCAGTAGCTTCATCGTATTCTGATCTTCCGTCTGACTCAGCAGCTGTATTGGAGAAAGCCTTACCTACGTAAATGACCTCTTCCGGCTTTTTATCAATATCTACATTGTATTTGCTTAACCAGTATTTTAAAATCATTTCTCCTGAGGTCCCATCCAGGGATGCAAAATTCTCCATCTTGTTCACGGTAGATGTTCTGGGATCCACAGGTTTTACTAATAGATTTTCAGCAGTTTTGCTGGCTTTCATTCCTAAATTATGAAGCTTTGCCGGTTCAGGAATCATAAATTCAAACATCATACGCTTACCATAATTATAGATCTGGTTTTTTACCACTTTATCTACCCATCTGTAAACGCCTACTACATGGTTGCTTCCTTTCGTATTGTCAAATCCATGCTTGTTGTTTTCTTCATACTCTTCCAGAATTTTATCAATACGCTCTTCCTTCACCCGGGTAACAATCCTGTCCAGTGCCCTTGCTGTTATATCTTTGGCATCAGTGACTGCCTGACGGTTACTTTCTTCTTGGGAATTGTGGGTAGCATAGTTGGCGGCAGTATTGAGCATGTATTTTGGATAAACACCTCCTGCTCCCCATGAAGCATTAAAACCGGCCTGTGTAGCAAAGTCTTTGGATTCCTGCAAAACTTTGGCTATTTCACTTTGCATTTCATGTCTTTCGGTAGAGGTCGTATCTGTCAGCTTCTCTTTTTCAGATTCTGATGATCTGGTGGTCTGGGATTCACTGCGCTTAAGTCTTCGTGTCGATTTTTCCTTATATTCCCTTGCCATAATGTTCTCAATATGGGCTACCTCTCCCTCTACATAACAATAGGTACTTTGTTCTACTTTTCGATAGTCGGCAATACCTATATTTTTCATTCCAAAGCCTGACGGAATAAACGGGCTTTCAGGAGTATTGGGATTGGATGGGTTAGGGGTTCCAGGATCTGTCGGATCAATCACCCTTTCTTTCGGGGTAAATATTCCACGCCCCTGAAACAAATGTGAATCATTGCTAGTCCTGTTTAATGTCGCCTGCATCGTATAAGAAAGTCCGTCGCTTAAAACCACATTTCCTTCCAGTTCTATAACCTCTAGCTTATCAATATCCACATGGGGAATTTTATTATTTTGAAAGAGGGATGTTACGTTAGCAGCTCCAGTCCAGGGATAGGTACCAGAACCTGACGCAATGGTCTGCGTGCCTATTTTAACCTGGTAATTTCCGCTAATAATATGTTTAGGCTGATTGATATTTGTAGTAACAGTCACTGAATGCCCAAAACCAGGCATAACCGGAACCCTGTGGGTTGTTGTGGAGAATGGAATACCCCCATTATTATTCACCGCATTGGTAACAGGAACTAAAACACCTCCTATATTGGTAAATGTAGGCTGATTAAGCACCGTATTATCTAGGATTTGTTGCTGCTGTAACTGACTGTCCTGAATAATAGCTGTGGAAACTTCTGCAAAAGAAAAAAATCCTTGTAAAGCCTCGCTGACAGATGTTGCTCCGAAGATCCTGCTTAATGCATGCTTGTTTTCATCGGTTAAAGCACGTTCTATTTCGTCAGTGTTGATTTCTGGTCTGAATTCAAAACTAAACTCCGGCAAGTTAAGTGGAGATACATGAAGGTTTAAAAGCTCTTCATTTAATCTGGATAACTCTTCTTTTAAGTCTGGATTTTTATCAAATACTTCAGGATGAGCAATGCTCAGTTCAGTAAGATATTTAACCCGTGTTTCAATAACCTTCTTTTTGTTCTCTGTTTCTATTAACATTTTCTGGTAATCGGCATGAACGGGTTTTATTTCTTTCAGATAGTTTTCATAGGCCGTTTTATAGGCTTGCTGATACTCCTTCTGATACACTTTTTCCATCTTATTCAAAGATGCTGACAAATCCTGGTTCATCTGCAGATTACCCACAGCTTCTGTGTATTTCTGGTCTTTCTCGTTGTAGAAAGGTTCGCCAAGGCGTCCTTCTGCTGCTGCCATTTTGGAGGAGCCTGTTACCTGAGAACCGCTTGTTATCTTGAAAAGTTCTTTTGGAAGCACTACTTTGGCTTTTATGACAAGCTCATATCGTAATTGGTTAAAACCATCATAATATTTTAAAATATGATCGAGATGTAAAAACTGCATTAATGTTTCCTTCGCATAAAAATCTTTCTGAGTGACCACCTGGTAAATAAGGTTATCCCAGATTTTAGAGTCGATAGTAATAACTTGCTGCTGATATTGTCTATAATGGTTGATTTTAGCATCAAATTCAGCTTTAGTAGCTTTGGCTTTATTTCTGGCTACCCAAACGGCAAGTTCGTAGAATGCTACATCCTGAGCTTTTAAAGATGTTTCGGTTTCGATTGTTAAGCTTGTAATTCGTTCACATACTGTTTTCAGAGACTCTCCGGCTTCCACCCTTGGATCAATAACTCCCTTTTGAGTAGTGTAATCTCTGAAAATAAATCTTCTTTCTTTGTTTTCTTCATCAGAGAGCTGCGGGCTTCTTAAGCTTACAAACCTGAATAGTGTTTGTGACGGAGTATTTTCTGCCGGCACTTCGGCGGCATTGTTTTCAATGTTGCTCATTTTGTGATTTTTTTAAATTGTTGTATTGATTGATAAGATTGAAGCACAGTAAGGCTTCAGTTTTTCAGCCTTGTTTTTTAAGGTGGTTTCCGGCAAAGGATGTCCACCCGGTGTTTTAAAGTCTGTTTTCATTTGTGTGTTTTGTTGAAGCAAATATCAGAGCCGGAAGCGACAGAACTTGACGTGTGAAAATAAATTCTGAAGTTTTTTTGGATTTTCTCAAACCTTGTATAGCAAGTGATTTTATCATGATTAACCTTTTAAATGCTGAATATTCCGTATATTTATTCCATGTCAGTACAAATACAATCGTATCACGCTTCCGGATTTCCTCCTGATTTTAGTACGGAGAATTATTGTGTGGTTTTATTGCAGGGTTCGGGCGTATTTTCAGTGGATCAGATCAATTATTTTTATGACGGGTTTACAGTTCTTTTTCTTACGCCTTACCAGAAATTAAAGCTGGCCCCGGATACGGATGATGAAATCTTTCTTCTTTTTTTTCATGGTGATTATTACTGCATTGAGTATCATAAAGAAGAAGTAGCCTGCAACGGGCTTTTATTCAACAACATTTATTTAAATCCCGGCATACCGCTCAGCGAGGATAATTACATTTATATTCTCAGTATTCTGAACCATATTCAGCATGAGCTTTCTGAAAAACATCTTTTCTCAGAATCCATTATTAAAACCTATATCCAGCTGATACTGGCTATTTGCAGTAAGGAAAAAAGCGGAAGTATGGATGGCCAATTGTCAGGGGCAAAGATTCCCAATAAAAATGCTGCTGAATTTCAAAAACTTCTGGAGCTTCATTTTAAAGAAGAAAAAGAGCTGTCCTTCTACAGCACAAAATTGAATATTACCAATAATACACTGAGCAAAGCCATTAAAAAGGATTTCAATAAAACGCCAAGCCAGCTTATTAATGAAAGAATTACCCTGGAAGCAAAAAAACTTCTTCATCTCACCTACCGCTCTGTAAAGGAAATTGCTTCTGAACTGGGATTTGATGATGAGTTTTATTTCAGCAGGTATTTTAAAAAATCCGTAGGATGTTCCCCGAAAAAGTACCGGGAGAAAGTAGGCATTTCCATTGTAGCCAAAATGTCCATGTAATATCCTGATATCTCTATTTTTATCATTTCTGCTCCAAGATATCTTTGTAAAAAATAAATCTTATGCAGAAAAATAAAATACTCAGTGGTCTTGTGAAGCTGGATTCCTATTTCCTCAATTTTCTAAGAATTTCCATATTTATTGTGATGGTCTGGATCGGTGGATTAAAAGCTTACCGGTATGAAGCCGATGGAATTGTTCCGTTTGTGGCCAACAGCCCTTTAATGAGCTTCTTTCATAAAGATGCCGGCAAAAAAGTAATGAATGAAGATCAGAAAATGGTTCCGGAATATACGCTTTATAAAAACCCGGAAGGGAAAACCGTACAAAAAAATATAGACTGGCATACAGAAAACGGAACGTATACATTTTCCTATGGATTAGGAACCATGATTGTCATTATTGGTCTTCTGATCGTTCTTGGTATATGGTTTCCAAAGGCAGGAGTCTTGGGCGGAGCTTTAACGTTTATCATGTCTTTTGTGACCCTTTCTTTTCTTATTACAACTCCCGAAGTGTATGTTCCCAACTTAGGCGGAGACTTCCCTACTCCACAATTTGGATTCCCCTATCTTTCAGGAGCAGGAAGGTTGGTCTTAAAGGATATTATTATGATGGCTGCCGGCCTGGTACTGTTTTCAGACAGTTTAAAGAAGGTTCTGAAATCAACACATAAGGAAACAAGCACTAGTAACTAAATATTTAGTTACTACCTAATATAATGATCCGGCCGGGAAATTTCCCGGCCGGATCAACAAAGTATCAAAATACTATACTTATGATTAAGGGCATCCGTAAATCGTTTGTTTAAAGCTTCCATTAACTCCATCTGAAGTTCCCACTTCATGCTGAACGGTGAGGTAAGATAATACTGCGGTTGCATAGGTATTGGTATTATACATGCCCATATGCTTTTCCATTCTTTTCTGGTTGGTATTTGATTTACACTCATATTCAACAGGGACATAGACGGCGAGATCATTACTGCAAAAGGAATTGATGGGACTTGAAAAATTGGCCTGGTACAGTTTGCCTTCCAAGAATTTTACACAGAGTGTTGTCTTCTTATCTTTTCTTCTGTTCCAGTTTCCGTTACCATCAATATAATGCAGCTCTGTCCATCCTGCCAGAGAGGATCTTGGATTAACAAAAGGAAAAGCACTCCAGTTATAATAGTCTACTTTACCCCGCAATACGTTGGAAGAATTAATAACCACGTCCCGCAATGCTCCTCTTGCATTTGAAGAACAGGACTGATCCATTGATTTTACATACACAGAATAGGTTTTAACAACATTCCAGATACTTCCACCTGAATTGTAAGGACTGATGGACTTCACTTTTACTGTAGGATAATAAGTAGTATTCGTTGCCGGATAGGTATGTTCCACCATCGGTAAGACATACTGCCCCGGAAGCAACATAAATTCAGCAGCAGCATTGGTACCATCGTTAAACTCAATCCTGTATCTTGCCTGCTGGGGAACAGAGAGACAGCTTAATGTAAAGCCCTCAAATCTTACTTTTCCCGGGTTCCCACAGATAAAATTTTCATAAACGGTCCCACCCAATCTGAATATCTGAAGAGGCACAGGTGTTCCTCTTATTCCTTTACCATCAGCAAAATCAACAGTTCCAAACTCTCTGCGCAGATTCTTTGCAGAAGAAACAGAAATGATTTCTCTGGCAGGATCCAGCTCTATAATCTGTTCCAATGAAGGATTTCCACCAAGAGCTTCCACTTTTTTCAGTATTTCCGCCCGGTCTGCTTTTACGGTAACTATAAATTCGGGATTAAGGTATTTAACCACATAGTTTCCTACTTTCATCTCCCTGTTTACATTCAGGATAGAGCGTAATATGGATGACGTAATCCAGTGTTCCTCGGGAATTTCCTGATAGGAGCCCCAGCCAATAGCATTTTGCTGTTCAAATTTTGCCAAAGCCTGAGCTCTGAGAGAATTTAATCCTAAAAACTGCTCCACTTCCAGCAGGAGATCATCTTCACCCATTTCGTCATTAGGTGTAGCCGCCACTTCTGTCAGATAATCATAGTAACAATAGAACTGGTCTTCATCTTTAAATTCAAGCATTCCATTATAGATTCCCGGACTGGAACAAGGCAGTGATACTTTCGATGAGGTGTTTTTCAAGAGTTGCTCACCATCTGTTTCTTTGTTGTGCTGAAGCTCATCTTCACAGCTCCAGAGAAAAAACAGTGAACACAGTACAATTAAATACTGTTTTTGGAAAATTAGTTTCATATAAATTATTCTTTTCCCGAAAATTACTTTTTGCATTGAACAGTCACAATCCAGACTTATTAAGTGTATGAAAGCTGTAAGTAAGTGTAGAGGAAATTGCGATATATGTACAGATGCAAATATGAAAGCTGTGATAGCCGCAGAAAAGCAGCAATGAAATGATAAAATAATATTTTTAATCCTTTTTCATTGTCTTATTTTCAAACAAAATCCATTTATCCATGAAATTCATCATAAAAAATTGTAAATTTAACGTGAGTTCGGGATAAAACACTTCCTTCCGCTAAAGTAAGGAAATCCGAAGTCTGAAGAAGGAAGTTATCGAGGCTCTAAAGGAATTGGTCCCGGACCTGCAATTAACTTTTCAGTCTCCTTCCAGCTTGCAGCCTGTCAATATTAAACATAAAAACAGTGTTTTCCCCCTTTTGTAAAGTTGAGCAGTTATCTAATTTTGTTTTATAAAAATTAAAAATCATACCAATGAAAACTTCTTTCCTATTCAAAAATCTAAGTTGGCTCGCCGCTGTACTTATTTTAAGCTTCTGCATGTTAAGCTGCACACGCTGCTCTGAGCCACCCGTGAGTGACAGCTATAAAAGAAAACTGATCAGCCCCGCTGAGGGCAGGATACTTTATGATGAATATTCCAGGACCAATGATATTGTGCTGACCAAATACAGAAACGGGCAGCCGGATTCACGCTGGTACTGGTTTTCTGTAGAAGATATGGAAGGCTATCTTAAATATGTAAAAGAAACAGCAAAAAAACGCAACCTGAAAAACCCGGGAATCAGAATTTATATGGGTAAATATCCGTTAAATCATCCGAAAGGAAAAATGGCAAAACCGGAATACGCCGGCTATCAGACCATCTTCCTGGTACCTACGGCTCAAAATCCGAGGAAAGACAACGAAAATGTAATGTCAAGATCCATGAGAACTCTGGATGAAAATGCCAATTTAGGAGATGTGGAACGTCTCAATATGACCAATCTGGCCCCTCCACCCAATGCTTCCACAGCAGGGACTCCATAAAAAGACAAAGACATGAACTGGAATATAGAAATCGGGAAGCAGATCACCATGGTCATATCTGTTGTGATCATGATTTTAATGGCCGTCAAAATCAGGAAAATAGGAAAAGAAAATCTATTTTTCATTATTGGATATAGTTTCGTTTCTCTGATTGATATTTTTTGCTATTTCTATTTTCAATCTACCAGCAGATCTACTGACCTCTTTTTTGTGATCGGCTTGCTAATGATTGGCTTTTTCCTGTATCTGCTTTATTTTTTCCGGCTCATGTATCTTCCGCTTCTCAAAAAAATGCAGTCTGTTATTCTGATTCTTTTTGTAGTCAATATTGGAATCATGTTTTATCTGGAAGATGATCTTTTGCATCATTTTTCATTCAATATGCTGTATGTGGATATTCTGTTGCTGTTGTTTTCCATTATTTTATTTTTATATCAAACCTTTAATTCCGATAAGATCCTGGATCTTAACAATTATCTGCCTTTCTGGATTTCAGTTGCTTTGCTGATTCTTTTTATCGGAAGTATTCCGATCCTTTATTTCAGGACAACTGTTTCCCAGAATATTTATTTTTTTATTTTATTTATGTTGAACCTGATCAGTAATGGAATTCTCATATTGGGCTTAGTCTGGAATAAACAGGATAATCGCGGATAAATACCACTTTAAACTATGGAAGAAAATAATCTGGTTATTACTTTTACCATCACACTGCTCATTATTGTTCTTACAATGATCTTTATCTACGTGGTTTTCATCAAAAAGAAAACAACGCTGCTTCTGGAGCAGAAAGAGAAAGACATGAGATTTGAAAAAGAGCTGGCCACATCTCAGGTAGAAATCAAGGAACAAACCCTGAATTATATTGGCCAGGAACTCCATGATGATGTGGGCCAGAAGCTGTCTGTGGTCCGTTTACGGCAAAACCAGCTGATTTCCAAACTGGAAAATTCTGAAAAGGAAGAGCTTAATGAGCTCAGCGAGCTGTTGGGGGAATGCATTCAGGATATCAGGAACCTGTCTAAAACACTGATAACTGAGCAGATCATTCATTTCGGGCTGGCAGAATCCATAGAACGGGAAGTCCGGCGGATCCAGAAACTGAAATTATTAAAAATAGAATTCATCACCCAGAAACAGGATATTGACATTTCGCCCAAACATGGCTTGATTCTCTTCCGGATTATTCAGGAAAGCATTAACAACATTTTAAAGCATTCCAGAGCAAAAAATGTAACCATACAGCTGGAAGATGATCAGAATGAGCTGCACATCAAAATTTCCGATAACGGAAAAGGTTTTAATACCCGCAAGATGCAGGACGGTTCGGGATTGAAGAATATGGAGCTGAGGGCGAAACTTATTCATGCCGCATTCTCCATACAATCTGAACTTGACAAAGGAACACAGACTTCCATAACCTATTATAAACACACTCTATGAAAACCATTCCCATAGCGATTGTAGATGATCATACCTTAATGTCCAAAGCGCTGGAAAATATGATCATGGAAAATCCAGAGTACAGTGTCATTATGAATCATCCCAACGGGGAAGATTTTATTGCCGCCTTGGAAAAAGCCCGGGAATTACCGGCTGTAGTCCTGATGGATATCAACATGCCTTATAAAAACGGGATAGAAACCACAGAATGGCTTACCGAACATCACCCCGACATCAAAGTTATTGCTCTGACTATGGAAGATGATGAAAAAGTACTGATCAAGATGCTGAAAGCCGGTGCAAAAGGCTATCTCCTGAAAGACATGCAGCCTTCTATCCTGTTTCAGGCCATTGATACGGTATTTGACAAAGGCAGCTTTTATACAGACTTTGTAGCGCAAAAGCTCCTGAAAGTAAAAACAGAAGACGTAAAAAACGCTTCCCTCCTTTCCGAATTAAAAGACCGGGAAAAAGAGTTTATCAAATGGGCATGCAGCGAGCTTACCTACAAAGAAATAGCGGATAAAATGTTTCTCAGCCCTAAAACAATCGATGGATACAGGGATTCCGTTTTCCTGAAACTTGAAGTGAAAAACAGGGTCGGGCTGGTTCTTTTTGCTCTGAAACATGATCTATGCTGATCTGATCTTCTTTTTAGCCAATATCATCCAAAACCATAATAACTCACTCATTCATCCGGTAGATTTTTACAATATACCGGATTTTTCTTTTTTCATTGTAAATATAAAGGTTCGGTTATGAATACATCCGCTTTTCTTTTACGCAAAGTTCAATTGTAATGGTGTCTTAGAATAAGGAAAGCAAAGAAGGAATCAATTTCATTGATTCAATTAAGCAGGTGTTTTTCAGGATGCTTATTCAACGTTTTTCCCTTACTTAAGAATGAATCCAGTAATATTTAAAAACATCAGTATAATCATCTAAATCCGTTCAATTTGGGGGAAAACATTAACCACAAAAGTTTTTTGACACTTGAGTTTAATTTAAAGTTTAAATTATTATTGCAGAGAAGTGCACTTAAGCTTTTTTAAAAATCTAAGATTTTCATTCATTCTGCTAAAAATCTGCTCAATCAGCTTGATCCGCGAGAGATAAAGATAAAACCATTAAGATGACATTGAGTTTTTAAGAATTTTAAGTTTGAGCTACACTTTAAAGAGTATAACTTAAAAATCTTTAGATTTTTCCTTAATAATTTTTATCCCCTTCATACATCTTAATGTTTCAAATATATACGAAATTATCTGTTTATCATTTGGTTAAAGAATATTTCCATTCCAACAATCAAAGCTGAAAAGGTGTTTTTCCTAAGTCACAATTAGTTTTTTTCCTCTGTTTTTGTTGTCCTGAATAATAGAATTTTGTTCTGTAAAAATAACCCATGAAAGGCAGAACCCGAAAAGCCAAAACAGAGTAGGGACCATTTTAAAAACTAATAGAAATGAAAAAAGCACTAATAGTAGGAATCAACGACTATGCACCCATAGGATCAGGCGGACCGGATTTGAACGGTTGCGTTAATGACGCCCGTGACATGGCCAATACCCTGGTCATCTGCGGATTCAGTCCGGCAAAAATTAAAATCCTGACGAACCAGAATGCCACCAGAGCGAATATTTTAAATTATTTGAAATCATTAGTCAACAACAGTGTAAAAGGAGACTCGCTGGTCTTCTATTATTCAGGACACGGAACACGGGTGGCCAATATCGGAGCTGACCTGGAAATAGACGGATTGGATGAGGCCATCTGCCCGCACGATTATGCCAGCGCCGGTGTGATCCGTGATGATGATTTTAAAGCTGTACTGAGTAAGCTGAAAGCCGGTGTGAATCTGGAAGTGATATTCGATTGCTGCCATTCAGGAACAGGAACGCGGAAAATGGATCTGGGACTGGATTTAGAGATTTCCTATGAAGCTCCACGCTTTATTCCTCCTATGCTGGAAGATGAATTTTATATCACGTACGCCAGCGAAGTACAATCGTCTAAAAGTACTAAAAAAGCAGCGGGAATGACCAAAGCACTGGTACCGGTTGCGGGAATGAACCATACGTTATGGGCTGCCTCAAAAGACAATCAGGTATCCATGGAAGGAAATATGGGCGGACAGATTAGAGGGTATTTCACCTACCATTTCTGTAAAATACTGCGTGCTACCAACGGGAATATCGTTAGAAAAACCCTTGATAAACAGATCGCTATAGCACTCGCAGCCATGGGTGCCGCACAGATTAACCAAACGGAAAGCATCACCGCTGAATTTTCTCAGAAAATATTCTCATAAAAAACCACTGGCGGAATCCGAAAAGCCATCCAAAGAGTAGGAAAAACAAACCAAAAACAAAATAACCATGTCTAAAACTGACACTAACCAACCAATGACGGCAGAAGAAGTATCAAGACTTAAGCCCGTTAAAGCAAAATCAACTGAAAAACTGGCCAACGCCGAAAAACTAGCCAATCAGGGACCTGAAATGGAAGTTATCGATGGAAGGTCTTATCCTAAAGGAATGAAATCCATCGGAATGCCGGCCAATGAAAAGGCAGCGGAGGCAAAAGCTATTCAAACCGACCATTTCTACCCAACTCATGCAGATTTTGAATACCAGCCGAAACTGGAAGCTAAAAAAGACCGCAAGCCTAAATTTATTGAAAGAGAATCTTTCCTGAGTATGGAAGGGATGAAAACCATCTTCGGTCCTGACCAGCGGAAAGTATACAACTCCACCGCTTATCCGTGGCGATGCGTGGGAAAAGTGGAAAGCGCATTAGGCTCAGGAAGCGGAGTGATGATCGGTCCGAGACATCTCCTTACCTGCGCCCATATTGTAGACTGGAAGCCCAATAACTCCACTGGCTGGCTGAAATTTACCCCAATGTATTATAACGGAAGTGCTCCTTACGGAAGTGCATGGGGAACTCTAACCTATTACAAATATAAAGTAGCAGGGCCAACTATTGACTCTACAGAAATTCAGTATGATTATGTAGTGATTGTTCTGGACCGCCGTATCGGAGACAATATCGGCTGGATGGGTGCAAAATCCTACACCGATTCCTGGGACGGTAAAGCTTACTGGACTCATGCCGGATATCCGGGAGATTTAACGGGAGGCCAAAGACCAACCTATCAGACAGATATTGCTTTAGACGGTGATTTCTGGAGCGCTGATGACAATGAAAGCATGAGCCATAAAGCGGATATCTGGCCGGGACAAAGCGGCGGACCATTCTGGGCGTACTGGGATGGAGCTCCTTATGCTGTAGCCACCCAAAGTGCCCATAACCCAAGCGAAAATTTTGCGAGCGGCGGCTCAGATCTGGTGAATCTCGTTATCAGAGCCCGAAATGAACATCCTTAACCAATTTATTTTTCTTTACTGAAGAGCCTTTCCCAAGTCAGGCTCTTCTTTTTTTATGCTTACTCTTTTGCCAGCTCTAATCAATTCTTTAGTGACTAATCTGAAGTTTAATAAAGCGATACTGTGTTGTTCTCAGGCTTTCTTTAATTTAAATAAATATTTTAATACATTTGTTTAAAACCTATTCTGAATGAATTTTGAACAGATCACCCTTCACCTTGAGGCCTACAAAGAACATGACCAGATCCTGGATGCCGCAAAATTTTTAATCCATTCTTTTGAGCTGGAGCATGAAAACTTTGCCGGATTCGGATTCCGGGAAGAGCTCTCGCCCACTTCCATGCTTCTGACAGCTGAAGGAGAACTGGGTGGCCCGCAAAAGGTGATGATCCCAAGAAATTTATTTGATTTTGATCTCAATCTCGTCCTGAATATGGTGGCCCATGAGATGCTTCATGTACGGCAGAAAGCTCCAGGCCAGGTGGTGGAAGACAAAAACGAAAGGGAGTTCCAGGCGTATTCTGAAATGCTTTTCCACAAGGTATTTCCACAGGTTCCGGAAGTTTCGGATTTCCACAAAAAATTCTTCGGAAACAAAGCTTTGGAATATTATAAAAGAATGGGCGAAGGATCTGAGCTGCAGGAGAAATATGCAGCACAAAAAGCAGAAGTAGAACACTTAATCAACTCATTACCATGATCATAAAACCGGAAATATCCTGGGCAGATTTTGAAAAAATAGACCTTAGATGCGGAACCATTATTTCAGTTAACGATTTTGAAAAAGCAAGAAACCCTTCTTATCAGCTGGAAATTGATTTCGGGGATCTGGGCATTAAAAAATCCTCCGCGCAAATTACTTCCCTTTATGATAAAGAGGAACTGATAGGGAAACAAGTGATGGCTGTTGTGAATTTTCCGAAAAAACAGATCGCTAATTTCTTCAGCGAATGTCTTGTCATGGGCGTATACGGAGAGGATAAAAAAGATGTGACCCTTTTAACTCCCTCACTCCCTGTAAAAAACGGAATGCCAATAGGATAAAAAACAAAAACACATATGATACAGCACATTCCATTAGAAAAGGTTTTATTCCTTGATATTGAGACCGTTCCGGGATCGGGTTCATGGGACGAACTTCCTGAAACAGAACAGAAACTCTGGGATAAGAAAACAAGGTTTCAGAGAAAAGAAGACGTAAGTGCGGAGGAGTTTTATGACCGGGCAGGCATTATGGCTGAATTCGGAAAGATCATCTGCATTACCATCGGAATGGTGGAGAAAAATGAAACCCTGAAAATTAAAAGTTTTTCAGGTCATGATGAGAAAAAGCTGCTTCAGGAATTCGGCGAAATCTTCAACAGTCCGAGGCTGAATAATGTGATTCTCTGTGCCCACAACGGAAAGGAATTTGATTTTCCATGGATTGCCAGACGCTATCTGATCAACGGAATGCAGCCGCCGGTTCCGTTCCAGATGTTTGGAAAAAAGCCGTGGGAAATTCCGCATATCGATACTATGGAACTCTGGAAATTTGGTGACTATAAAAGCTTTGTTTCGCTTGAATTACTGGCTCATGTCTTCGGAATCCCTACTCCGAAGGATGATATAGACGGCTCAATGGTTTCATCAATCTACTACATAGAAAAAGACTTGCAGCGAATAGTAGACTATTGTGAAAAAGATGTCTTAACTTTGGCAAATGTTTTCCGGCGGATGCGTCAGGAAGATTTGTTGAAAAGGAATATCAATCTAGATTAAAAAATGAAATTTACAGACGATCAAATTGCTGACATTGGTGAGGAAATCATTAAGGTTTTAAAATCCGTGTATGACCCGGAAATCCCGGTGGATATTTACGAGCTGGGCCTTATCTATGATGTTCAGATCTCCGAAGACGGCGATGTAAAAATTATAATGACCCTTACTACCCCGAACTGCCCGGTTGCCGAAACCCTGCCACAGGAAGTAAAAGACAAGGTAATGGACGTAGAAGGAGTGAAAAGCGTTGATTTGGAACTTACTTTCGAACCTAGCTGGAACAAGGATATGATGAGTGAGGAAGCGAAGTTTGAACTGGGAATGCTTTAGATTTTGAAAGGAAGATGGAAGCAGGAAGCCTGAAGTTTTTTGAAGATTGAACGTTCAATCTTTCAAAGTAAAACCTCTTTCGCCATCAGGAATAATATAAAACCCGGAATATTTCCGGGTTTTTGTATATTACACAAAATATATTTTAATTTTCACGCAGATCAAACAGATAGAGCAGATTTACATTAATCCGCTTTATTGAGAGATATAAAAATGAACTGTTAAGATTAATTTAAGTTGTAAAAATATTAAGTTTGAGCTTCGCTTTAAGCAGCATGGCTAAAAAATATTCAAATTTTCCTTAATGATTCTTGTCTCCTTCACTGATCTTAATGTTTCAAAATTATACGCAATCATCCGTAAAAATCGGAGTATTCTGTGGGAGATAAAATTATTAACCACAAAAGTGAGAAAAGTGTTTAAAAACTTTAGTAATTTGAAGGTTAATATTAGAATGCGTAGAAGTTCACATAAGATTTAAAAAAAATCAAAGATTTTTATGCATTATCCTAAATCTGCTTGATCTGTTTAATCTGCGTGAGCAAAAAGTTATTATAAAATTTAAATGAAATAAGGTACATCAAAAATTATAAGGCTAACAGTAACTTCCAGCCTCCCTCTTCCGACTTCCAGCTTTAGCTCTCTTTCGCTATCTCTTTCCCCTCTCTCCTGCTCCATTCACTCCATGAACCTACGTACAAATCAGGTATCGGGAAACCGGCATAATGTAATGCTAAAATGGTATGGCAGGCGGTAACCCCGGATCCGCAGTGAATGATCAGGTCCTGAGGTTGATCCTTTAGAATTTCAGTGTATTTTTCTTTTAAAACTTCAGGTTTAAGGAAATTTCCGTTTTCATCCAGGTTTTCTGAAAAAGGAATATTGATGGCTCCGGGAATATGTCCTGCCACCAGATCAATAGGCTCCGATTCTCCATTGTACCGATAAGCGTCTCTTACGTCCACAACTGTTGATGAACGGCTTGTTAATTCATTTTCAACCTCTTCCAGACTTTTAACCGGCAGAAGCCAGGCTTCTTTTTTAATTAAATCTGCCTTTTCAAACAGCTCTTCGCCGGCGGAAAATTCTATTCCTTCTTTCTCAGCAGCCTGCATTCCTCCCTCCAGAACCTGTACATTCTGCAGACCAAATGATTTCAGCATCCACCAAGCCCTCGCCGCTGCATTGGTTCCGTTTTTATCATCATAAACAACAATATGAGCGTTTTCGGAAATACCAAAATCAGCAAGCGTTTCTGCAAACTTATCAACTTCAGGAAGCGGATGTCTTCCTCCAAAAGCAGCATTATCCCCAATATCGGCCAGGTCTTTATCCAGATCTATATAGCGGGCGCCTTTGATGTGGTGATCAAGATAATTCTGATGCATATCCTTGCCTGCTCTGGCATCAAGAATGATGAGGTCGGAATTTTGAATTTTATCTTTTAGTTCTGCTGCTGATATGATTGGTGACATATGGTTTTTTTTGAAATATATTAATAGGTTTTGGCTAAAGCCGGATGAGATTTTAATACAGGAAAGCGGGCTAAATCCCGCCCCTATTGATTGTTTTTCTCGCGCAGATTGAGCGGATGATGCAGATTTTTTTTGCTTTAAGCTCAATTTCAACTGATCTGCCTGATCTGGGAGAGAATTGGCTAAGGCCGTTTTGCTATTGGTTATCTTTATTTCTTATTGTCCAGGATCTTTACTATTTTCTCTCTGAGTTCTTTAATGGTAAAGTTTCCGTTTTTGAAGCCTGCCGGATACGTGGTATGCCCTTTCTGAGATTCTTCGCAGATGACAAATTCGGGGTCAGTTTTTTCAATCTGAAGTGTTTTTTCAATATTAAACTGACGTTCTACTTTTTTTCCGGTTTCATCAATTAAGTATACTTTATAAAGACTTTCAAGCGTTTCTTTAGGCTTTTCGAAGGATTTGTAGATGTTGATCCATTGGTTTTTCCAGGGAAACTCATCCACAGCCATATTTTTGAACTTCATATAATCTTCGGAAAGAAGTTTTCCGGTATAGAAATTTCTTACCTGCTCAAAAACCTTGTCTGCTTCCGTAAAATTGTCGTCTGCATTCAATGCTTTTATGCGTTTTTCGTACAGCTCATAGTTTTTAGGAAATTTTACAATCCCATCTGCATAAATTTTTTCTGCTTTTGAAAACTCTTTGGTTTGGGCATAATAAAAATTACCGGCATTCTTCAAAAGCTGCAGATACGCTTCATTGTTTTTATCCTGTGAATTCTTCAAGCCTTCGGTGTAGGTCTTTTCTTCATTCGCAAAGTCCTTTGTTATTTTATAGACCCTGGCTTTTTCAATGTAAAATTCAGCTGCCGGGGTTTTAGAAATGGCTGTAGTAAAGTCTGCCAATGCCTCATTATATTTCTCAAGGAACATTTCGGATACTCCTTTCTGGAAAAATACTCCGGCGTCATTGAATCCTTTTCCTATTGCTTTATTGTAGAATTCAATGGCTTTAAGATCATTTTCCTGTCTGAAAAAGGCATAGCCCAAATAATAAAGCTCCTGACCGGTAAAACTGCTGCTTTCTTTTTCCAAAGCAGTGAGTTCGGCAAACTTTTTCTCGTTAAAAAGTTGCTCTGCTTTCTGCCCTAAAAATAAAGCAGATACAAAAAACAGGATAAAAATATACAGCCTTGCCATGTATTAAAAATGAAAAATATCTTTTGCTTTATTAAAAGAGCTCTCAAAATTCAGCAGATTCAGCTTATGTTCTGCTTTTTCTACGCTCATAAAATTAATCACCTGTTCTGTAGGCATATTTCCTACCAGATCATCTTTGGCCATCGGGCATCCGCCGATTCCCTTAATCGCACTATCAAATCTTCTGCAGCCTTTATCGTAAGCGGCTTTCAGCTTTGAATAAGAATCTTCATACCGGTTGTGGAAATGTCCCCCGAAATTGATCTCAGGATATTTTGACGGTATCTTTTCGAATAAAAGAGCGATGGTTTCCGGAGTGGCAACCCCGGTAGTATCGGAAAGCAGAATATCTTTTACTCCTATTTCCGAAAACCTTTTGGCCCAGAAATCTACATCTTCCCATTTCCACATTTCGCCGTACGGGTTTCCGAAAGCCATAGAAAAATAGATATTAAGCTGTTTGCCTTCGCTTTTAACCAGCTCCAGCATTCTGATAATCTCTTCAAAAGCCTCTTCCTGATTTTTGTTGGTATTCCTGTGCTGGAATGTCTCTGAAATAGAAAATGGAAAACCCAGGATATCTACCGTCTGATGTTTAAGTGCTTTTTCAGCGCCTCTGTAATTCCCGATGATTGCTGATACTTTGGTCCCGGATAAGGATTTATCTATATGTTCAGCCACCTCATCAGAATCGGCCATCTGTGGAATTGCTTTTGGGGAAACAAAACTCAGACAGTCCAATACATCGAAGCCCACCTCCATCAGAGAGTTGATATAATCTATTTTTTTGCTGGTAGGGATGAATTCTCCCCAACCCTGCATGGCATCTCTAGGACATTCTGTTAGAAACATTTTTACTTTTTGATTTTCTCAAATATAATAAAACTAAACAATTTATATCTGAACCACACAAATCTAACATTATTTTGATTTTCAATAATTTATATCTGATACAAAATTTCGATTACTGATATTCAATTGCTGATAATATATTGCAGCCCTCCTATTTTCTAAACTTTTTAAAACAACGACACGTTACTGGCCTTTTTGCTTAAGTGTAAAAACATAGATTTACAGGCCAAAATAATATTTTTATTTATAACAATTAAAAATAGAGCAGGTTGGCATTAAATATCCTCTATAAATATACTGGCCGATCACCGTTTTAATTATCGCACATAATAGTGAAATATTATTTAGTTGTTTCCTGATTATCTCCCCGTCTACAATCAACCAGCATCTGGTTAGCAAGTGTTCTTTTCAGTAAAAAAATATCCGTTACGGAATGCTTCATGTTTCTGATGAAATATAAAAAAAATAAACAAATCATTCATTTTAAAACCTGTCGAAAAACCAATCCTGTAAAGATAAAAAATAAAATAACTCAAATTTGCCGATTTGATAATTGCCTGATAAAAAAATGTTGAAAAAAAGAATTAGCCTCGTTTTAATTAGTAAAAAACCATTCACGTATTTTTTAAATTAAAAAAATGCTATAACTCTACTTTTTTGTATTAAACACATCCATTATGTCACCATTTTTTGACTTATTTCAAAAGACTAAAAATTTTACAACCTCCATAATAATTCTACACAAAGGGAATTTAACATAATAAAAAAACTCTCTTTCGAATGAATTAACTTTGTACATTTGGCTATATCGTTATTAAAAAACGAATGATAATCGTTAAATAAAACGATATTCATTAGGATGAAGAATAACTAATTCAACGCATAGAGAGTTTATTATTTTGTTTTATGAATGCTTTGGTCAAAAATTTAATTTTACTTTTATTACTGTTTAGATCAATTTTTGGGTATTCTCAAAACCATTTTGCTTTTCTTGAAAAAAAGGTTGATACGTTATATTATTCTAATTCCGGATACGTCAATTATCATATTCCAAGTGTAGATGATTTTAATATCAACGGCGGGACATTGAATCTGCTCAATCAGAATACACTTGTTTTAAACAGAAGCAAAAAGACGAGTCCGCTTCCTGGTAAAAAACCGAATATCAGGTTTCAGCTGCTCAGTAAAAATATCAAACAGATCAGTTTACTGGACGCTACAACCAAAGCTGTTTTATGGAGCATTTCTCCAAAAGACGGTCTTACGGAAATAGAAGCTCCGTTTGAAGATATTGGAACTATTCAGGCAGAGGTCATTAAGAACGGTGACGGGAATGCTGTTTGTGAAATAAAAAATGTATTTCTTGGGTATACCAGCATCAATAAAAGAGAATTTACACCAAATACCGTATCTGGGAAAAGCCTGGGAATACCGTATGATTCTTATGGATTATATGCTTATTATCCAGGATTTGATAAGGAAGAAGACAATAAAGGAACGCTTTATTTCGGGATAAAAAATAATCCCGGATCTCTTTATAAAGATCTGGATCATCTTACGGCAGTTATAGAAAAAAATTATCCTTTCTATTCCGGAAGAACGGTTAACAAAGAAATATTGAAGCCTAAAGACACCACTAAAAGCGTCTGCAGCTATGTTTCTGAGCTTAATACCTATTTCCGGCAAAAGTTTAATGATCCTCATTTTTCTGTAAAAGACAATGAGTGCCCGGTTAAAAAAAAGAATACGCCGGTCTTTGTCTATAAAATCGGACGAGAGTATAAAATTTCCGGAATCCTGGATGACAGCTTAAGTCAAAAAATAAACCTGGGGGAAACCCTGGTGGCGATAGATGGAATACATCTGAAAAAAATTTCTGATGAGAAGGTGAATGAATTATTGGCCAAGATCCCCGAAAACAGGACAGAACTGGAGATTGAAGATGTAAACGGGAAGAGAAAAAAAATAGATTACTCCCATCACACCGCATATAAAATTCCTTCGAATTTTATTCAGAAGACGGAATTTTCAAGTATTGGAGATGAAGTAGCCTATATGAAGATCAGACATATCGACAAGGAAGCTTTATATGAGCTGATTGCGCATAAGGAAGAATTGAAAAACAAAAAAAAACTGATCCTGGATTTGCGTAATAATGGTGGCGGAGATTTTTTAATAGGTGCGCAGATTCTGTCTCTTTTTATTAAAAATGAATTCAGCTATTATCAGTTGAAAGATAAGTTTTCAGACAAGACAGACCAGGTTATTGTGAGTGATAAAAAACTGGCCCTGGAAACCTCTCCGCCACTGGAGATCAGGGTTCTTGTGAATAAAAATACCTCCTGTGTTGCCGAGCTGATTGCTTACAACTTAAAAAAGTATTCAAAAAATACGAAGATCATCGGCATTGAGAATACGGCAGGCGCTCTTTCGGTTCTGTATGAAGTTTTTCTGGAGAAAAACAGGAATATTAAATTCAGAACGAATGCTTTCAGCAGAAGCATAATCATGCTGGACGGGAAAAGCATTGAAGGAAAAGGAATACAACCGGATATTCATGTGAATATCAAAAATGTAAAAGATCTACAGCCTTACGATGATAAGGTTTTAATGACGGCTATTTCGAAATAAGCATAAACTATTTATTAACAAATTTCAAAAATTAAAAAATGAAAACAGAAATTAACAACCCGGAAACTGTACAAAACGTACAAATTGAATTAGAAAGAACTGAATTGGTAAAGCCAACTCCAATTGACACGATGCTGTCTAACGAAGTGGAAGCTTTATGCGAGTCTTTCGGATGTGGTTATAACGTTGCTAAAGGAAGCGGAGATACTACTGAAGATACAGATATCTTATTCTAATCCAAGAAGATATATAGGCATTTAGCAATGCTAAATGCCTATTTATTTTCATATTTACCAAAATACCAAAACATAACTTATTGAATTTATCGGTGTAAGAAAGAACCTAAAATTCCTTTACTTAAAAGGGAGTTCTGCAACTTTCTCTGCGCTCCATTAGGATTATGATGATGGAACGGGCTATAAAAGCGACCCAACGAGATATTCTATAATTGATTGTATTACCCACATTTAGCTTGTTAAATCTTTAATTCTAATCATTATGATGTTAAAACTCAAAACGAATCCTTACAATTTTCTTATCCCTGTTAAAGAAGAAAATCAGATTATATTATACAATTCTCTTACAAGCGGGCTGGAAATATTAAATTTTGAAAGCGGGCAGTTTCTCCTGGAAAAAAGCCAATACTCTTTCTTTGAATATGATGATGAACAAGAAAAATACAATGAGCTTATCAAATATTTATATAATAAAGAATATCTGATAGATCATGATAAAGATATAAAAACACTATTCTCTCGTTATACGGACGAAAACCAATATAAATTTGCCAAAACCATCAACCTTACCATAGGAACCACCATCACCTGTAATATGGGGTGCTCATACTGCTTTGAGTTTGTAAAGCCTAACCATACACTAAAAGACGACAAAGTAAAACAAGGGATTAAAGACTATATTGAAGATTTGATTTTAAAATCGGGGAAGAGCATTGAAACCCTGTCAATAACCTGGTACGGCGGTGAACCGCTCATTAATGTCAAGGCAATAGAAGATCTTACCGTAAGCCTTACGGAGGTCGCTCAGAAATACAACCTTAAATATGTTTCCAATATCATCACCAATGGGATCTATCTGACCGAAAAAAATGTAAAGATTCTTGAAGACTGCAATGTACACAGCGTACAGATCACCATTGACGGAGCTAAGGAAACACACGACAAAAAAAGACCATTAAAGCAAGTCAACAAAAAAAACTACGAAGTTATTTTAGAAAACCTTTCTAAAGTTCCTTTGGATTCAAAAATCAATTTTCTGATCCGGGTGAACGTAGATAAGGAAGTGGCCGCTTCCATAGATCGTTTTTTAGATGACATGGGAGATTATGGTATCTGGCCGAACAGGTTCAAAAAAGTTTCTTTTGATCCGGCCTGGCTGAGAACCTATGATGAGATTGATACTTCTGAGGAAGAACTTGATAAAAGAATGAACCTGGATGAATTTTTTGACTTCAAAATGAGCTTCAGAAAAAACATCATGAACAGGTTTAATGCTTGGAGTGACCAGACGGAGCTGAAAATAAAATCAAAATTAAAATGGGACCTTCCTACCTACCAGACCACCTGTGCTACGTGGGCATCCCCTATCAGTATGACCATAGATCCAAACGGATACATCCATAAATGCTGGGAAACCATTCATGATGATTCCCAGGCGCCTGCATCGGTATTTGACGGCTATAATGCTGAAAAATTCACGAAGCATTCTTCATTCAACCGTTTTAATCACAATGAAGTCTGTACAAACTGCAAAATTCTGCCGATCTGTGATACCATTACCTGCTCACATGAAGCCATAAAAGCCAATGTGCCGGTATGTAGCTCATGGAAATACAAGCTGGAAGATTATCTTAAAGAACAGTATATCAACATGCTGTATTCCCCGGAAACCATTTCCCGCCCTCAGGTATTTGCTTTGGAAAACACGGGACATTCTGCAAAATAAATATTGTAAAGACTTATGACTATCGGTATTATTGATACGGGGGTAGATTATACTCACCAAAGGCTTAAGATGTGTAATATTGATGGAATCACCTTATTTAAAGATGCACATGGTAATATCATCACAAAAAGCAATGACTTCAGTGATCATAAGGGACATGGTACAGGGATCGCTTCTATCATTAATTCTCATCTGAAGTCGTGTAATATATATGTGATAAAACTGGATTCGTATAACAGCTTTATCTCGGAAGATCTTCTGACTGAAGCCCTGTTCCGGATGGTGGATTCGCAGGTGAATATTATCAACATCAGCATGGGAATCAATTCGGAAATCATTCCTGAGAAAATGCAGAAAGCCGTAAATCTGTGCCACGAAAAAGGAATTCCCATTTTTGCAGCCAATTATTATGATGCTACAAAACAGTGTTTTCCGGCTAACTTTTCCAATACCTTTTCCATAGGAACGGGGTACATTAAAGAAAAACAAAAATTCAAAGTTCTTAATAACGACTTTGATATTATCGCAAAAGGAGGCTTCCAGAGGGTGGCCGTTCCTGACCATTCCTTCGCATTCAGTGTAGGAACAAGTCTGGCAACTGCCCATATCACCGGAATTGTTTGCAATGCCTATATAAAAAATGAATGGAAAACCATCCCGGACCTTAAAACCTGGCTGAAAGAAAACTCTGATGAAAGCATTTTTAGCCTTACAAAGCATGATACGCCTGTAACCCGTAATTTATTAAGCATAAGGGAATACATCAAGGAAGATATTAAAGCATTGGACCAGCTGTTAAAGCCTTCGGAAAAAGTAAAAAAAACAGCGTTATTTCCATTTGATGAGAAGGAAATACAATCCATCATCGAGAACAAAGAGCATTCGGAATATGAAGTCTCTTTAATTATAGATACCCCGAGGAACATCATCAATAAAGAAAAAGACACCAAAGGAATTCCGTTAAAGAAAAAACTTGAAGAAGAAGACTTTGCTTTATTCGATACGCTTATTACCGGTTATTTTAATGACTTAAAAGATGAAGTCAATACCCTTTTCGGGCTGAATCTTATCCGGGAATGTTTATTAAGAAATAAAAACTTTATTCTATGGGACAGATCGGTAAAGGACATTATTAAAACGCTTATTAAAAACGAAAATATAGATTACAAAGGAGAGGTATTTCTGACTCATATTGATAACGGCATCAAAAAGAAGATGTATGCCCATATTTCTTCTTCTTTTGAAACCACCATTCCATCGATATGTGTTATAGGAACCAACAGCAGGCAGGGAAAATTCACGACCCAGCTGAAAATTAAAAAGATCCTTGAAAGCAATAATTATAAGGTTTCATTTATCTCAACGGAGCCACAGGGAGCTGTTCTGGGTGCAGATTCTGTATTCCCGTTCGGGCACAAAAGCTCAGTCAATATCGATGCGGAAGAATGGTATCATGTCATTAATGCATTAAAGAATTATTCAAAACAGAAAAAAAATCCTGATATACTTATCACAGGCATCCAAAGCGGCATTATCCCGAAATATCCAGTGTATACAAGTAAGCTTCCGGAAAAACTGATCTATACGAATGCTTTTTATCCGGATGCCGTGATCTGCACCATTAGTCCGGATGATACCGTAGCTTTTATTGAAAGAACAACCTCTGCTGTAAAGTCCTACAACTTCTGTGAGGTCCTTTTTTACTGCCTTACCCCATGGGTGATAAAACATGAAAAAGGCATTACTTTAAAAGTGAAACTTTCGCCCGAAGAGTATAAAGAAAAACTGGATTTTTTTTCAGAGAAGCTGAACAAACCGGTTATCGACATCAAGGATGACCAAAATTCTGACCTGATCATCAGGCAGATTCAAAACTATTTTAAAAGATAAAAACCATGGATTATAATCATTTTTTTGAAAACATAAAGGACATTCTCCCAAAAATAGAAACCAATACCTCATCAGATCTTACAGAATCGGAGTTCAAAACCAGATATGGATATCCTGAAGTTCCGGTCCTGTTAAAAGCCAGGTTCAATGAGCTGCACCAAAGTATTGATTTCGACGCATTAGATGAAAAATTCGATTCCAGAGAATGGAAATTTGATTCCACTACAGAACAGCCAGGAGCCGAAATGTTCCTGAAAGACTATCTTCAGAAAGAAACCAGCGAATACTATCTTAAAACGAATATAAGGGATATTGACTTCCATATAGACTACCCTGATTTTTTTAAATGCTGGTACAGGGCCTATCCTACGGAAAAGGAAAAAAAGGAGCTGGTATGGCTGTATTACGGCAATAAAAATACATTTACCAACATCCACACAGACATCTGGAAGTTCAATTCCTGGCTTCTCCTGCTGAAGGGTAAAAAACTATGGTTTATCTATCCGAAAGCGTACAATTCCATTATCAGGGAAAACAAGGAAAAGTATGGTATTGATCATATTGAAACGCTGATGGATGGAGGAATAAAGCCATTTATCGCGGTTCAGAATCCGGGGGAAATGATGTATGTTCCAAGTGATACCTTTCATTTTGTCATTAATCTGGAAGCCTCAATGGCCTACACCGGAAATTTTATGAACGAAACCAATTATGAAAATGTAAAACAGTATTTCGCGAAATCTGATAATTCCAATAATAAAAAATTTATCAACAGCATTATTGCAACCGGCATGACGCACTTAAAAATAAAAAACCTATGAAACTCAGGCAGGAAGTTATAGACAGCAAAAATATATACATCATTGATGATATACTGACCGAAAACGAGGTAAATTCCTTTCACAAGTTTGCCTCCTCCCTAAGCTATGCGAGAACGGAAAAAAGCATTCAGGTGGACCAGTTTCCCAAATATGTAGTGAATTTTGAGCCTGAAAAATTTGAAAACACCACTTTTCTCGGAAAAAAATCGAAAGAGCTTCTGGAACAGTTTGTGGAAGATTCTGAAAATTACAAGGTTTTCAGGGCTTACATCAATCTTTCTCTTTACGGGGATGTAGAGTTTCCGCACAGGGATTGTCCGCAGGGTCGCGGAGATATCACCATCCTGTATTATGTCAACGAATACTGGGAGAAAAACTATGAAGGCGAAACGATTTTCTATTCTGAAGGAGATTCCCAATTCTGCGTGCTTCCCAAGCCCGGAAGATTCATTGTCTTCAACGGAGATGTGGAACACAAAGGCGGTCTTCCTTCCAGAATCTGCAAAATACCAAGATATACCTTGGCCATAAAGTACTGTTATAAAAACTTAGAACTATGATGAACACGATAGAACAAAAAGTAAGTGAAATCCTTGGAATCATTACCGGCGAAAACCAGCTTTTCAATAACCTGACTGATGAAGAAAAAATTCAGATGCTGCCTTCTGAATCTATGCTTACCCTGCAGTTTGTAACGTATCTGGAGGAGGAATTTGACATCGAATTTGAGGATGAGGAACTGGATATTTCTTTCTTTGAATCATTTGAAAATATTACCCATGCGATTAGGAATCATGTAAATGAAAAGACTGCTTAAAACCTTCATTCTCTTTTTCTTTTTCATGGGGATACCCCTTCATGCGCAATTTTCTGTTTCCGGAACTGTGACGGATGGGTCATCCAAAAAAATATCAGATGTCCCCCTGTTTTTAAGAGCAAAAAAAGATTCTTCTATTGTAGCCAACGCTGTAACCGCAGCAGATGGGAGATATCTGTTCAAAAATATTCCCGAAGGAAATTATATCCTTCAGATATTGGCTTCTGAACAGGAACAGTTCAGGGATATCAGTCTGGAAAACAATGTGCAGCTGGATATTCCGGTAAACCCCGGAAAGGAAACGGCTATTGAAGGTATTGTCTTAAAATCCCAGCGTAGATTCATGACAAGGGAGCTTAATAAAACAACAATTAATATCTCCAACTCCATCTACAAATCAGGCGATAACGGATATACGTTAATGAATGTGATTCCGGGCGTCAATGCCAATATCGCCAATGGCATCCAGTACCGCGGCCAGCAGGGCGTATCAGTATACGTCAACGGAACCAAAGTAAGAATGTCCGGGGCGCAGTTGCAGAATTACCTGAAAACGCTTTCTTCCGCATCGATTGAGAAAATTGAATTTACTTCAGAAACGGGAGCGGAATTTGAAGGGGATGAAAAAAATGCAGTGGTGAATATTATTCTTAAAAAAAATTATAATTACGGCCTGAGCGGCTATATATATCAGAATACGCAGCAGCATAGATATACGAGTTTTTCTTCAGGGTTTGGACTTAATTACAAGACCCGTAAGCTGAACTATTTTATCAGCCACAATAATTTTTTCGGGAAAAACTATTCAGACAATGATGAAACCCAGCTGTATCTGAATTCAGGGTTATCAACGGTTCAGAAAGAAAAATATGTAGAATCGCCGTCTTATACGGATTTCAAATTCGGAATTGATTACGAGCTGTCTCCCCGTCAGGTTCTGGCAGCAGATTATACCTACTCGGTCAATAAAACGAACTCATCAGGAAAAACAGATCTGGCTTACCTCCGGAACACACTGGATTCCCTGGATTATATAGGAAATGATAAAAAAATTAAATTAAAAAACCATTTGTTCAATATAAGCTATAAATATAAGTTGGATACGCTGGGAAGTAAGCTGGAAGCCGGATACAATTATATCGGCTATTTCAACCAGTACGATTCGGACATACAGTCTTCTTATTTTACCAATGCAGCTTCAGAAAGAAGACCTTCGGATTTCCTGGGCATCAACAATCCGCTTGACATCAACCTGCACATTGGTTATGCCGACCTAAGCTATGTACTGAATGAAAATAATAAGATACAGCTGGGAACAAAATACAGTTCATCTGACAGTAAAAATGAAATTGAGTATTCCGGCAGGTATCAAAGCTCCAATTACATTTATAAAGAAAATATTTTTTCAGTCTATTCTTCCTATCAGGGGAAAATAGGATCATTGATTTTCAATGCTGGGGGAAGGCTGGAGCATACAAAATATAACGGGGAAGACTATTTTTCCAATTATCAAATCTCAGCAAACCGGTGGAATTTTTTTCCATCCGTATTTGTTCAGAAAAACCTTAAAAACGGCAACATCAATGTTTCGTATAACAGAAAGATCACCCGTCCTTCTTTTCAACTGTTGAATCCGTTTAAAGATATTGAAGACACCCGGTTTATCAATATGGGAAACCCATCCCTGATGCCATTCTTCAAAAACAATTATAAAATCTCTTACCTGCTGAACAATAAATACTCTTTTGATTTAGGGTACAGCACCACGAAAGGGGTCATTAATGAAGTATATTATCTGGATCCTGTAGAAAATATTACCTATAAAACCTACGCGAACTTAAATAAAGAGAAAGAAGTCTACTGGAACGTATATATACCTGTAGATATCACGAAATGGCTGAAGCTTAATATTTTCACCAGCAACAGCTACAAAGAATTAATGACCAATAATGAAAAAATCTCGTTATTATCGCCTTATTATTCTTTATCAGCGAAACTAACTCTTCCATCAAAATATTATCTGGATATTAATTATGATTATAAAGGTAAATCTTTGTGGAACAAATACTTCCTGGAAAACCAGCAAAGCCTGAATTTCACCCTGAGAAAATCATTTTTTAAAGATGCGCTGTCTTTAACCTTTGATGCCTCTGACCCTTTACGCTTAAGGAAAATAAAAATTGATATCTCTGAGAGTGATTTTAACAGAAAGATCCTGAACAGGTTGCCAACTACCTTTTACTCTCTCAGCATCACCTATAATTTCAGCGCCGGCAAAAAGAATACCCAGAGGGAACAATTTGACAATACTAATGAAGAACAACAAAAAAGATTAAACAAATGAAAAACCTGACCACCATACTTATTGTATTATTTCTGAGTCTTTTCAGCACCTCATTCACGGATCATCAGAATCAGTGGGAAAATGAAATAACGGAATGCGGTTTAAGGATGAAATTCGTAAAGCTCCGCAAAACCCAGGAGTTTGAAGTACCCTGCAAATCCCAGACAAAAAAATTCGTGATAGACTACCAGTTGAATAATGAAACAGTAAAGCTGAATTTTTATAACAAAAGCAAAAAACTGATCCAAAGTGCCGAGCTAAGCGGAATTTCCAAAAAAGAAGTTTCACTGGATTACAATGGAAGTTTTGTAGTACAGATCAGCTCTAAAGGAGGCACCGGATCTGTTGTGATCAGAACCAACTAAAACCCCGGATAATTTTGAAAAAGAATATAGTAATACTGCTGGATTTTCACTGCCTTTTCAAGGAAGGCGGATGGGATCATGATATTTTACGCCAGCTTATTGCAGTATTATATATTTTTAAGCAGGACAACATAACGATCGTTGACAGGGACCATAAGGTGTTCAGGACCATTCTTCCTAAAATTGAGCACATACAAGCAGATCATATTGTACAAAAAAATCATTTTGATCAGGCTTTACTGCATGACTATGATCTGATTATCGCCCATTATAAACTGGAAGCAGAATTTATCCCTTTAACCGATAATAAAACACTCAATTCCTTCTATTTTTTTAATAACAAATCAAATCACAATTTACTTTTTCCCGGCATTTCCCGGTATATCAAAGAAAATAAGATCTCTTTTGATCTGAAAGCTATTAATGAACAGGTTCACCATCTTACAAAAAAGCTGGAACCGGTTGTACATACAGATTTCGCTGACATCGTCCTGGAAAAAGAGAAAATTTCAAAGATTTGTTTGATCTGTGATTTTAACCAGAAGTTTTTCATTGGAGACAGCTGCTTCTGGTACTATGACCTGAATCAGAAGCTTTATATTTTGAACCGGATCAATGCGCTTCCAAAAAATATAGACATTTACATAACAAGCGTCCGGAATTATCTGGAAATAAAGAGAATTTTTAGTGGTTCACTGCCTGAAAATGTAAAGCTTTATAATTCTTCTGTTAAAAGTATCAACTTTGAATCCTATGATTTAGTCATTGTAGAATATTTGCTGTATTCCGATGTAAAAGCCCTTACAGATCCTGAAAAGAATAATGTTTTAACGTATACTTTCCCTTTGGCTCATGATAAGTTAAAAAATATACAGAACGTCTCTTTCGCGAAACATTTTCCATTTCCCGATATGAAGAGCCAGCTGCAGTACAACAAAAAATACTATAATAATATCGAGATCCGAGACGAAGAAATTGAGTGGGCAAATCACTGGCTGGAAACGCAAGGAGCAGAAAAAAAAGATGAGATATTTGCCCTGACTCATGCTGCATCCCAATCTGAAAAGATTATTGATACCGACGCCTTTACCAATATCATACGGTGGCTTGTTGAAGAGAAAAAATACAAAATTTTATTCTTTAGTCAAGACCTTACCGTACAGGAACATCTTAAAAATTCTCTGGATTCCGGACTCTACAACCACATTATTTTTCCCGGAACATTAGAATTAAGGAAAGAAATGGCGCTGATGGCCTCAGATTATGTCCATGGCTTATTGTCACCTTGCACTGGTCTTGCCCATTTATTCAACGGAATCAATTACTATCTCCATCATATTGCAGGAAAAAACAGGAAAAAATGCATCGTGTACACTGGCAAACAAACCTATACGAATGATTATCATCCTTTAAAATGGTGGAATTTCAAGTTTGTAGACTGCCTCTCCTATGTTTATACGGATAACCAATATGTTTTGGCGGGGAAAAAAGACCTTTTGAATATCAGGAATTTTGATGACATCTCTGTCCCGACCAGAGAAATCCCATATGGAATGCTGAGAGATAAAATTGACGAAATTATTCTATCCTAAATGTTTAAGTTTTACTACCATATCGTTAAAAAATATGCCAGCCGCTATCTGCTGCTGATCATACTATTTACCATTACCAATGCCCTGTCACTGGTAACTCCGTATGCGCTGAAGATCATCATTGATCAAACCATCCCGCATGGAACGTACAGCGATCTGGTTCAGATTATTCTGGTACTTTTAGCCTGCTATATCATAAGGATCGGATTTTCTTTTTATTCCGGGATTCTGTATGTGAATGTAAGCCGGAGAATTGTGGCAGACATCAGAAGGGTTTTATACAAAAACCTGCTCAACAAAGACACTTCTTTTTTTAAGGAAAGCAAAACCGGAGAACTCATCTATTTTCTAACCAGTGATGTAGACAAGGTACAGAACTTCTTCTCTTCAACGCTGCTGAATTACATCAACAATACAATGGTAGTAGTGGGTGTCATAAGTGTGATGTTCTATTTTAATGTGAGCCTTACCGTAGTGAGTCTGGCTATTTTGCCTTTCGTGATCATCAACACCTTTTTGTTAAAGGGAAAAATAAAAGAGAGCTATCACCAGTTAGTAGATATTGAAGGAAATATCTATAATTATTTCCTCGAAAGGATCAGAAACATCCGCGTACTGAAAAGCTATAATGCTTTCCCTAAAGAAATACAGACCCTTGACGGCTATCATGATCAGTGGAGACAGCATGCCGTAAAAAATACCTACTGGAACGGAATCAGCTCCAATATTACCACGTTTCTTATTGCAATCGGGCCTTTGATCGTGCTTTTATACGGCGGCAAACTGGTCTATTCAAAAGTATTGACAATAGGAACACTCATCGCATTTATCCAGTATTTAAACAGGATATATGCCCCGGTCATTTCCCTTGCAGCAGGCGTGAACGAGTTTTTCCAGTCCAAGGTTTCCATGAAGAGGATTTACGATAATATCGATCCCAGCCAGGAAAATGAGCCTGAGGGTGAAGAAGTTCAGGATGTACACTCTATTGTCCTGAAAGAAGTAAGTGTACAGTATCATGATAAGGTGATCCTCGATAAGTTCAATTACACCTTCAGAAAAGGGAAAACCTATGGAATAAAAGGAAAAAGCGGAATCGGGAAAAGCACCATGGCCAATCTCATTATGAAATTCGTTAAAAGTGATTCCGGGGAAATTTACATCAATGATATTCCTCTCGAAAGGGTTAAAAACCTCTACGCCATCACCGCCCTTATTGAAAAAGAAAACCAGCTTTTCCATGATACGGTGAGCAATAACATCCGCTACGGCTCGGAAGAAAATAAAAATACAGAGATTGAAGAAATCCTCCGCATGAGCAGCCTGACGGAAGTGGTTCATAAGCTGGAGGACAAAGAAAATACTACCATCACTTTCAGCGGCAGCACGCTTTCTGACGGAGAAAAACAAAGAATTGCCATCGCACGGGCCTTTCACAAGCAGCCGGATATCATCATCTTCGATGAAGCGACTGCATCGCTGGATATTAACCTGGAATACAGCATTATCCGAAGTATAAAAGAAAAACTACCCAATGCCATCATCCTGGTTATTTCACACCGGAATAACCTGAATGAATTTTGTGACGAAATAATAGATTTTGAAAAAATAACCCATGAAAATAATACAAAGCTACTGGTCACATCCTGACCTGTCTACCCGAAATCAGAGAGAGTTTATCAAACTCAACCTTAATAAGTATATGACATTTGCCCTTAGTGTTTTAAGAGCAAAAAAATACTACGATCAGGTGGAGCTGTATACCGACAACGTTGGAAAAGAGCTGCTTATCGACCTGTTGGAACTACCGTATACGAAGGTTCATGTCTGTCTGGATGATCTTACAGAGAGGTACGGAGAATACAGCCATCTTTGGGCACTCGGGAAAATCTACACCTATTCCTTACAGGATGAGCCTTTTTATCATGTAGATAATGATGCGTTTATCTGTAAACCACTCCATGATTTCCATGATGCACCCGTGATTGCCCAGTCTTTTGAACGGAATAACGGACACCATTTGTATAATCTCAGAAAGCTAAAAAAGCAGCTGGCATTTTTCCCGGAAGTTCTTAACACGGATTCGGATATGTTAAAAGACGGTTCCCAGTACAATGCAGGGATTATCGGCGGAACCGATATTACGTTTTTCCAGGAATTCTGCCGGACGGCCTTTAAATTCATCGACAATAATCTGGATACTTTAAATGATCTGAAAGGAGAAAACATCTGCTTCCCGTGTATTTTCGAACAGTACCTGTTCTCCTGTCTTGCGCATCAAAAACAAATTGAGGTTAAAACCCTGCTGCCTATATCTGACACGCCTCTGGATAATTTCAACAGCCTCCTGGATTTTCATGATAAGCAGAATGTTTTATTCATTCACCTGATAGGAGACCATAAAAAAGAAGCCCATAATATGTGCCTTGTAGCCGAAACGCTGTGGCAGGAATTCCCTGAGTATTATGATAAAATCATCAAAAAATATAACGCGTATGAAACTACTGTGTAACGAATTAACAGCCGCCTGGACTAAAAATAACATCCCCCATTCTTCCATAGAACAGGAGATCGGGAAAATGCAGGATGAAATCAGGAATCAGATGAAGCCGCTTACCGATGATCAGCTTTTCTCATTTGAAAAAGACCATCTTTCGGAAGCCAACCGGATTCTTTATCTTTCCCAAAAAGATTTCCTGAACGTTAAGTTTCAATGCAATCCGTTTGTTCTTTTATTTAACAGTGAATATACCTACAACAGCGAAAGGACTGAAAAATCCATCGCGTTGATCCCTAAATTCATTGCTTTTGCAGAACCTAAGATCCTTCCGCTGTACCTTACCTACGAAAGAAGGTTTTTCACCCAGTTTTATTCATTACCCGCAGGGTTTTCCGGCGCCGATCTGGTAGAAAAGAGTATTAAAAGAAACGGCGTTGAGCACCAGGAATACTGGGAAGGTTTTTACGAATATATCCTGAAAAGATTTTTATCCTTTTTCCTTATCACTCCCGTAATACATTAACATCATGGAAGCAATCTATCACTATCCCTTCATCCGCCAGATCAAAGATTTTTACCGCTACCGGGCCCAGGGCAACATTTTTCTGGAAGTGGATGTCTATTTCAGAAAAGCAGATCTCAATAAAATCAATGCTTCTATCAGCAAACTTCATCAGAAATACAGCCTGCTGAACTGCCGGTTTATTTTGAAGGAAGATATGCTCTATTTTGATGATTCGGTAAAAAATCAGGAAGGTTATTTTAAAGAACTTCCTGAAAACAACAGCATCCAAAACCCGAATGATTATTTCCATCCCAAAAGGGTTATCAATCAGTCTCTGGATATTCACAATGTGCCTTTAATCTATTATCATCTCTACAAAAATGATGAGGTGATGATCTTTAAAATCTTTGCCCATCACATGCTTTGTGACGCCAATGGCCTGCAGAAAATCAAGAATGATTTCATCAGCTTTTATAATGGCGCTGAAGTTACGGAGACCTATAATTTCGGGGAATATTCCGTGAAAAGAAACAACAGATTATTTAAATCACTGGAGGACAATTACAGATACTGGAAAAATGTTCTTTCAGCATATGATGATTCCGTCATTTCTCCTATAGACTTTGCAGGTTTCAATTCCAAAAGCTATGGGGAGAAAATAGCATCATTGGTCCACGCATCCTATTATACGCCTACCGATGAATATTCCAGACAGGGGAAATCTTATCACGACAGTTTTATGATAGACAACTTCGCGGAGATCCAGTCTGCCCTGCAGAAAATGAAAATAAGCTGGATCAGTGTATTCATGCTGGCTTTTTCCAAAACAGCCTATGCCTATCAGGGGAAATCATTGATCGGGCTCCTTGTTTCCGGCAAAAATGATGTATTCTCCATGAACAGCATCGGGGAATATTCCGGGGAATCCTTTTACCCTGCTGAAGATCAGGATTTAAATTATGAAAACCTGTTAGCTACAACCAATTCCTTTATGACGGTATCCAAACACCTCATTTTTAATTATGCCTTATTGAACTGGGACGAAGAAAAATTTTTCAGGAACATCTGCAAATCATTCATCAACCTATCGATTATGGACGGTTTCAGCTGTGAAGAAGGAAAACTGAAAAAATTTGAAGCTATTGATTTAATTTTCCTTGAACTGGAACCTTTATTATTCCTATCAAAATCTGATGGACTGGTCTATATCAACTGGAGGTTTAATACGTCAAAAATCAGCGAACAGACCATGATCCAGATAGCCGAAGATTTTACCGGTAATTTCCGGAAATGCTTAAGTTCTTGTCTGGAAAAGCATCAGAAGACCTTGCAGAATACGATGATTTAGCATTCCTTAGGTTAGTGATTTTACAATGGTAATCAGGCTCATGATAATCACCACAACCCCTACCACCGCAAACATTTTCTTTGCAGGCAGCCGGGAAGTAAACATCGCTGAAAACGGAGCCGTAAAAACACCTCCCAGAAGAAGTCCGAGGACAATATTCCAGTGATGGATCCCGATGGTAAAAATAAAGGTCAGGGCGCTTACAATGGTCAGTAAAAACTTGGCCATAGTAGAGCTTCCCACTACATACCGCGGCGTTCTCCCTTCTTTGATCAGGGTTCCGGTCACCAGCGGCCCCCATCCTCCCCCGGCAAAAGAATCAATAAAACCACCAATCAGTCCCAGAATTCTGAGATTGGTTCTTTTTTTCTGCCTTCTGCTTTCGGCTCTCTTTTCTTTTCCCTTAAAAGCATTCCTAAGAATATTCACTCCCAGATACAGCGTATAGCAGGCAATAACCGGTTTTACGATATGAGCGTACTTCTCTCCGAAATGCGACAATGCAAATGCTCCTATAAATGCTCCTGCCGCCGCCACGGGAAACAGAACCCACACCATTTTTTTATTGACATTTCCCAGCTTATAATGGCTGATACTTCCCGCCGCTGAAGTAAATGATTCGGCAGAATGAATACTTGCACTGACCACCGGCGGCGGCACATTCAGCAAAAGCAGAATGGTGGTACAGATCACTCCATAGCCCATTCCCATGGACCCTGCCACAATTTCTGCAAGAAAGCCCGCCAGCAGCATCCAGTAAAAAATATAGCCATCCTGGCTGAGAAAACTCTGAATATCTCCGGACAGATTGAACTGGTAAATAATCAGGGCCAGAACCCCGATCAGTGTCAGAACGCCTATGATTCCCAGATAGATATTCGCTCTACGCTGCACGGTTTTAGTGATGTTGATCAGTTTTTCCATCTCCAGTCTGGTTTCAGCGGGCTGAATTTCTTTTTCATCCAGATATTCTGTGGTGAGCCTGTTCAGCTCCTTCACTTTGTAGGTAAAATCTCCTTTCAGCTGGTTTCTGATATGCTGCATATTATCCAGAAGTCCATCCATTTCTTCATTAGGAATGGCTTCCGTTAAGATCTCGCGCATTCTTTTGGCAACCGTGGGCGATTTTCCATTGGTAGAAACGGCTATTTTCAGATCTCCTTTCCGGACAATGGACCCCAGATAGAAATCACACAATTCCGGTTTATCAGCAATATTCACCAGGGTATTATTCTGATGGGCCCTGTCGCGGATCTGCTCTGCAACGAAAATATCATTAACTGCTACAATAGCGATATCAGCGCTGTTAAAATCATTGTCGGTATAAGATCTTTCATGCAGACTCAGATTAGGGTAATCCAGCTTTAGTGTTTTCACGTCCTCACTGATTTCTCTGGCGACAAGTTTAATACGGGTTCCGGGAGAATTAGCCAGAACGGAATTCAGTTTTTCCACAGCGATATTTCCGCCGCCGATAACAAGCAGTGATAAATCTTCAAGCTTTAAAAATATGGGATATAAGGTATTGGTCATTACATTTACAGTTTTAAATCATACGTAAAAGCCAGATAATACAGCCCTCCGATTTCAGGACCTGCGGCATATTGTAAATATCTCCTGTTCATAAGGTTAGTCGCTCCGATCTTCACACTTGCTTTAATTTCAGGAATCCTCCACGTCGCCTGTGCATCAATGGTGTAGTAAGCCGGAATATTTCCCGAAGCCAGCGGACTTTCCCATAAAAAGCTGTTCTGCCATCTTGCCGCCACCGTAAAGCCGATATTTTTAACAATCTCCCTGTTTCCTACACTTAAATTGACGGCCCATTTGGGTGTATTAAAAGCCGTAATGAAAAGATCGGAGGTATTGGAAGAAAGAAGATCATTGTATGAGATGTTGACATTCAGGTTATAGTTTTTCACCAGATTATAACGGATTCCTAAAGAGGTTCCAAAGCTTTTGTATTTACTTGTGCTGTTGGTATACACCCTGTAGCGGTCCTGCTTACTTCTGTCCAGCATCGCCAGAACCGCATTGTCACTGCCTATGCTTTCATTTTTAGGTACGGCTACTTCTACCTGTCCCAGAAAACCTTCATACACATTATAATAAAAATCCCAGTCGAGGACCAGTTTACTGTTAAATAAAGCTGATTTATACCCAATTTCAAAAGAATTTACCTTTTCAGGCTCCAATTTGGGCAGATTGGCTGCGGTTAAAAGATTTCTGTTTTTTAAGGCTGCCTGATTTTGGCTCAGCCCGCCATCCACATCTTTATTGACGGATGCGATAAACTGATCGATGGATGCCAGCGTATAGGAATTTTCAAGATAACCCAGACCGTCATTGGCTTTTGAAAGACCTCCTACACGTCTCACATTTCCATTATTCACAAATGACAGGGCTTCAAACAGGGACGGAAAACGGTATCCGTTCTGGAACGACATTCTGAAATTATGCTGGTTCATAGGAGAATAAACGATGCTGATCCTTGGATTGAATTTAGTTTCAAACTCCGGATTCCTGTCCGCTCGCAGTGCGAGGTTCACTTTCAGTTTATTATTGAAAAAAAGTTTGGTAAGCTGGACAAATGCCCCGTACTTCTCGTAAATCACATTTTTCCCGAAAGTCCCGTCAGAAAGAGGAATATTCCGCTCATTCACCGGTCTTTCGAAATCAACAAAATTATTCCCGTCCGGAGTGATGCTGTATAAACGGTAATCCGCTCCTGCCAGAAGGCTGAATATCTTGATAAACCTGCTGAAGTCATACGTGATTTCTCCCTGGTAAAACTTTGACTTTTGTTCAAGCTTTGCCCCTCCGGTGGCCGGAGCTCCTGCAATCCCGGAATTGGCAGAATCCCAGTTATTAATCCCGATAATTGTATTTTTCAGCTGTTCAAAAGCCACGGTTCCGGGAACTACCCTGTTTTTATCGGCTTCCTGTCTGGCCAGAGCAAAAGCATCATTTAAATTCACTCCAGAATTAAGCCGGTCCTGCAAAACAGACTGGAATATATTTTTCCAGTTGTTATTGGAAAAACTGGTAAGATCCAGGTTGTCTGCCAGCGGTTTAAGATTATAGGAATCTCCGGTATTTTCTATCGACATATAAGCTCTGACTGTCAATTCTTTACCCGTCAGCTCCACTTTATGATTCTGGACGGTGGCATTCTGTAAACGGATCTTGTTTCCCCGCTGAAAAGTGCCATCGATGAGGCCGTAACGGTACACGTAGGAAGTTCTCCACTGATCTCCAAAACGGTAGTATAATCCTGCATCAAACTTTATATTTTTAACTTCCGGGCTTACGAGGTCCTTTTCGTAATACCCTGTTCTTGAAACATTAAAAGTCGTTGGTTTTCCGTTGTAATTCACCTTTACGGTGGTCCGGTTATTCCTTTCATCACCATATTTGTTCCAGAGATCTTCTGCCGGGTTATCTGTTAAAGAAAAGCTGGAATTAGCAGTAACTAATGAATTGGGATTCTGGTCTGTCCGGTTATCCGAAATCCAGTCTACTCCGCTGAAATACGATCCGTTGATCTTTACAGCCAGGTTTTTATGAAGAACCTTTGCGATCCTGAATGCGCTTTCTCCTAAAGCAGCTGTTTTATGGTTTATATTATCCACATGATTAACGCCTCCCCTGAAATAAAGACTTACGCCTTCCGAGGTGAAGGGATCTTTTGTCTGAAGGCTGGCCAGTCCGTTAACCGCATTCATTCCATACAGAGCCGAGGCCGCTCCGGGCGTAATTTCCATCGACTGGATATCCAGTTCTGTAGGGCCTATGGCATTTCCCAGCGGAACACCAAGCGTGGCAGACTGCACATCTACACCGTCTACCAGCTGCATGAAGCGGAAATTATTCGGGGAATTGAATCCTCTGGAATTGGGAACTTTCAGGGTAAGGCTGGAGGTTAACAATTGCAGTCCTTTTACATTTTCCAGGGTTTCGTAAAATGAGGCAGCCGGGCTTTCACGGATAGTTTTAATATCGATCTTCTCAATGGCAATCGGTGATCTGAGTATCTTCTCAGGAATACGGGAAGCGGAAATAACCACCTCGTTGATGATGGTATTCTGGGGATTCAGATCTATTGAAATTTTATGGGAAACCGAAAGGATTTCAGCCGTCTGACTTAAATATCCTTCTTTGGTAATGACAATCCTGAAGGGTATTTTCACCCTGGTTCTCAGTTTAAAACTTCCATCCTGATCACTTATGGCCGTATCTTCTGTTTTTTCAGCATGGATCTGTACTCCGGCAATGCCTTTCTGAGTGTCGTTATGTTTAATGATTCCGGTCACTTCAATAAGCTGCTGAGCCTGCAAAAGCCCTGTTACGAAAAGTGCGGATAAGAATAGTGCATATTTAAAATATTTGTGGGATATGGATTTCACTTGTATACAATTTAGGGTTGAAAATGATTTATGCGTCGTCTTTGAATGAACAGCACATACACATTCGTTGCCCTGAAAGCGGTAGGTAAAGTAGGTTAGTCATATATTATTTTTAGGATATTACGAGATAAGTTTAAACCATTAAGATTAATGAAGGAATTAAGGAGAGTTAAGGTTTTCACACGTGAAAAAAAGCGCGTCTTTTTAAAAATATCTCAGATATTTCTTAATTATTCCTATCCTCTTTATTCATCTTAATGGTTCAAAATCAAACGGTTAAAAATTAGTATTAAACGGTTTGTAAATACCGCCATGAGAAGTCCCCAAATGTTTCTTCCGGATTTCTATGCTCCGAATAGATCCCGAAAAGCTCATCAAGCGTCTGCAGGATCTCTTCTTCGCTGATATTTTCTTTAAACTTTGTGTTCAGGCGCATTCCCAGTCTGTCGCCTCCGATATGGAGATTATATTTTCCGTAAGCGGTCCCTACGAATCCTATTTCAGCATTGGGAGATCTTCCACAGCCATTGGGGCAGCCTGTCATCCTGATGGTAATGTCTTCATTCTGAAGCCCGTATTTTTCAAGAACGGGTTCTATTTTTGTGACTAAAGACGGCAGATACCGCTGCGCTTCCGCCAGAGCTAATGAACACGTATTCAATGCCACACAGGCCACAGAGTTTTTGCGGAGGGCACTCACCTCATCAGTATATCGGGAAATTCCTGATTCTTTAAGCAAAACTTCAATTTCTGTTTTATCATGTTCAGAAATATCAGACAGGATCAGGTTTTGATTACAGGTAAAACGGAAGTTCACTTTGCCAGTCTCTGCAATTTTCAAAAGCCCTGATTTTAAAGGATATTCTTCTGTGTCGAGAACTCTTCCGTGTTCTACAAACAAGGTGTAAAACCATTTTCCTTCGTGATTCTGTACCCATCCGTAGCGGTCTTTTCTCTGCTCAAATTTAAATTCCCGTGCAGGTTCAAAGCTGAAGCCGCATCTTTTTTCAACTTCTGCCCTGTATCCTTCAATGCCTAGCTTATCTATGGTATATTTTAACCTTGATAATTTACGGTCGCTTCTGTTTCCGAAATCGCGCTGTACGGTAATGATTTCGTAGACCGCTTTCAATACTTTTTCTTCCGTGGCCACAAAGCCTAAAACGGATGCCAGGCGGGCATAGGTAGATTCGTTTCCGTGGGTGGCGCCAAGTCCTCCTCCTGCCGCAATATTATAACCGATAATTGTATTGTTTTCAATGATCGCAATCAGGGCGATGTCATTGATAAAAACATCCACATCATTATTTGGCGGAACGGCAATTCCTATTTTCAGTTTTCTCGGCAAATAACGGTCCTGATACAATTGATCTTCCTCTTCTTTCCGGTCTATAACCAGCTCATCATCAATCCATAAGTCATAATAGGACTTTGTTTTCGGCAGACACATTTCACTGATCTTTCCTGCCAGTTCATAGGCTTCCTGATGTAAGGGAGATTCGGAAGGATTTGAGGTACAGGTTACATTTCTGTTCACATCACCACAGGCAGCAATAGAATCCAGATGCTGAAGATTGAAACTCTGAATGGTCGGTTTAACATGAGATTTTAAAATCCCGTGCAGCTGAATGGTCTGGCGTGTGGTTATTTTAATCACTCCCGTAGAATGTTCTCCCGCAATGGTATTAAGCCCTACCCATTGTTCCGGGGTTAAAAATCCTCCCGGAAGCCTGAGGCGGATCATGTAGGAGTAAAGCCATTCTAACTTTTTCCTTACTCTTTCTTCACGTCTGTCCCTGTCATCCTGCTGATACATTCCGTGAAATTTGATCAGCGTTTGATCATCTTCCCTAATCGCTCCGGTAAAATCATCTAGGAGACTGGCCTTTAAAGTTCCCCGGAGACCGTTACTGCTTGTTTTTATTCTTTCTACGGGAGAAAGGTTATTCTTATCTGTCATTGTTATCCGTTTATGTTTTTAATACACATCTTTTACATACCTGCCGCTGAGCTCTAATTCTTCCAGATAGTTCTGAGCTTCTTCAGGACTGTGTTTTCCTTTGCTCTGGAGAATATTCAGGATTGTTTTTTCAACGTCCCTGCTCATAGGCTCTTTAGCTCCGCATACGTACAGGGAAGCTCCTCCTTCCAGCCAGTGATAGACTTCCTCGGCTTTCTGTTGCAGCTTGTGCTGTACATACACTTTTTCTGCGGTATCTCTGGAAAAGGCAAGGTCAAGATGGGCTAATGTTCCGGTTTTCAGGAAATCCTGCAGTTCAGCCTGATAAAGAAAGTCTGAGACAAAGTTCCTGTCCCCGAAAAAGAGCCAGTTTCTTCCTTCTGCTCCGGTTGCATCGCGTTCGTACAGGAAAGATCTGAAAGGCGCAATCCCGGTTCCCGGACCAATCATGATGATATCTTTGTCCTGCTTGGGAAGCCTGAAATGTTTAGCTTCCTGGATATAAAATTCAAGCTCATCCCCTTCATTAAATTCTGCCAGAAAACCGCTGCACAGTCCGTTTTGCTTTTTATCCCCGATCAAAAACTCAGATTTAGCCACAGTGATATGGATTTCACTGTCTCCATGGGCTTCCAGTGATGATGAGATGGAATATAGACGGGGTGATTGGCCGGTTAAAATACCAATCACGTGTTCAAATTCATCTGCATTTTTTACCGGATAGATTCTCAGAAGGTCCAGTAAACTTAATCTCACTTCCGGAATAGCATGTCCCGTGAACTGGGCATACTGGGCCACCGTAGATTTAAGGAGATAGCTGATGTTGAGATGCTTATGTAACAACTCTTCAGCACCGGCGGTTATTTTTGAGGTTGCTATCTTTTTCTGTGGGTCAATTCCGGTTAAAGAAATGATTTCATCCACTTCATGTTTCGGATTGAAAGCGATAACGCCTAATGCATCTCCGGGGCTGTAAACCAAAGGTTCTTCTGTTTCTATTTCGATGTGGTAGGTTTCTTTATCAGATTCAATATCATTCAGGTTGATGATGGTTGAAATCTTCCCCTGGTATTTTTTTCTTCCTGCTGAAACTGTGGGTGCTATCGTACTTTTCTGATTACTTTCATCAGTTTTGCGAACCACATTCAGAACGTGTTCTACCCATTGATGGGATTCCTGTTCGTAATCAATATCACATTTTTTTAAGGGAAGAATCCGTTGACCACCCAATACTTCAATGCGCGCATCAATATCTTCCCCTGTTTTGCAGAACAGAGGATAGCTGGTGTCTCCCAAAGCAAGAACCCCAAATTTCACGTTGCTGAGATCCGGATTATTTTCATGGAGATGATCATAAAATTTCTTTGCAAGAGCTGGTGGTTCCCCTTCGCCCTGAGTGCTGATGATGATAAAGAAATAATCTTCTTTTGCCAGGTCCTTCGGCTTATACTGGGAAAGATCAGCCAGTTTTACCTGAACCCCCTTTTTCTTAATAATCCCGGCAAGTTCTACGGCTAATTTTTTACTGTTCCCGGTTTCTGTACCGTAAGCCAGGGTAATTTTTTTAGCAGAAACAGATTCAGCGTGAGCAGCCGGCGGAACGGCTTCCTGTACTGCAACTGATGATCCGGCAAGGCCCGCCAGAAAACCACTGGCCCAGACGGCTTCATCTCTGGAGAAACCGCCGGATATTTCTTTAAGGGCATTTAATTTTGTTTCAGACAGCATATTCGAATACGTTTTGATGGTTTGAGACTAAGGTTCCGTTTGTTACAGATTTAAAATAGATCCCTTCCTGTAAAGGTGCCTGCAGCCAGGAAAATTCTTCATGAAGATTCACCACCTCCCCGATAATGACCAATGAAGGGGATACGAAATCTTTATTTCCAAACCGGTTATGAAAATCCTCCAGAGAAGCGGTATATACTTTCTGATACGGTGTGGTCGCCTGTTCAATAATTGCTATTTTTTTCCCTTCGCTCTTTCCTAAGGCTAAAAGTTTCTTAACCAGCCCGTTCAGATTTCCTTTAGACATATAAAAAACAAGGGTATCCTCTGATGTTCCAAGCTCTTTCCAGTATTCATCACTGAGAATTTCTGTTTTGTAATAGGTAAGAAAGCGTACCGATGTGGCATATCCTCTCGCTGTTAATGGCATTCCGGCATAGGCTGCTGCTCCCGATGCTGCTGTAATGCCCGGTACGATTTCATAAGTGATCTGGTTTTCTTTCAAGGCTTTCAGCTCATCCAGCACATTGGAAAAAAAGGAGATGTCTCCGCCTTTGAGCCTTACCACTTTTTTACCCTGAGAAGCGTAATCTACGATCAAAGTGTTAATATGGGCTTGCGGAGTAGAAGCATTTTTACTGCATTCCTTTCCCACATATATCACTTCGGCATTTTTACGGGCATAACGATCTATAATTTCGGGGCTTACAAGGCGGTCACATAGGATAACATCAGCAGCAGCGATGGCTTTTACAGCTTTTACAGTGATCAGATCAGGGTCGCCGGGCCCTGCGCCTACAAGAAAAACCTGTGGCGAATGACTATTTTGTTTCATTTTAAATCTTTTTATGAGTGACGTCTAGAAAAGTCCTTCGATGGACAGATACCGCTCGCCGGTATCATAATTTACAGTCAAAATACGGGCTCCTGCCGGAATTTCGGACAGTTTTCTGGCTACGGCAGCCAAAGCGGCTCCTGTGGAAATTCCAACAAAAAGCCCTTCTTTTTTAGCAGCATTCTTTGTGTACTCAAAAGCTTCCTCTTTTCCAATCTGAACAATTTCATCCAAAAGCCCAGTTTCAAGAATAGACGGGACAAATCCGGCACCCAGCCCTTGTAACGGATGCGGGGCGGGACTTCCTCCACTGAGAACGGGAGACAGTTCCGGTTCTACCGCGATGACCTTGATATCAGGAAATTTTTGCTTCAGGATCTTTGCAATTCCGGTGATGTGCCCTCCAGTTCCAACGCCTGTAATCAGATAATCCAATCCTTCGGGAAAATCATTCAGGATCTCCTGAGCAGTCGTTTCAACATGTACCTGTACATTGGCCGGATTATCAAATTGTCTCGGTATCCATGAGTTCGGGTTTTGCTGAGCCAGTTCCTCAGCTTTTTCAATGGCTCCTTTCATTCCCTTCTCTCTGGGGGTAAGAACGAATTCTGCTCCGTATGACTCCATAATTTTGCGGCGTTCCAGACTCATACTTTCCGGCATCACAAGGATCAGCTTATAATTTTTTACAGCAGCTACCAATGCGAGACCTATTCCGGTGTTCCCGCTTGTAGGCTCAATAATGATGCTGTTTTTGTTTAAAAGACCTTTAGCTTCTGCATCTTCAATCATGGCCAAAGCAATTCTGTCTTTGATGCTTCCGCCGGGATTGGCTTTTTCCAGTTTGATCCAGACTTCATGGTCCGTACCGAAAAGTTGGTTAATTTTTACGACCGGGGTATTTCCGATGGTTTCTAATGTGTTTTGGAACTTCATACCGACTCAATTTTATGTTGTTTTTAAACTTATAAACATTAATTTTTTACCATTAAGATTCATTAAGTGATTAAGAATATTAAGAAGAATATCTTCGATATTTAGTAAGCTGAGCTTAACGTTCTTAATTTCTAAATCAATCTTAATGGTTATATTTTATATCACAAATGTTAAAGATTCCGGGAGAGGTCCGTTATCTTTTATTCTTATTTCACTTTTATTATAGACGAGCGAACTGGAAGGTACATTCTGTGTGATCCAGACGTTTCCTCCGATGACGCTGTCCCTGCCTATGGTTGTTTCTCCTCCTAAAATGGTTGCTCCGGAATAGATGATGACATGGTCTTCAATATTGGGATGCCTTTTTTTAGTCGCCTTATCTTTTGAAACATTTAATGCTCCAAGAGTAACTCCCTGATACAGTTTCACATGATCCCCGATCTGTGTGGTTTCCCCGATCACAATTCCTGTTCCATGATCTATAAAGAAATGTTTTCCGATTTCTGCTCCGGGATGGATGTCTATTCCTGTCCTGCTGTGTGCATATTCAGATATTACGCGGGGTAGTGTCTTCACTTTCTGAATCCACAGCTGGTGCGAAATCCTGTAGACATACGTGGCAAAAAAGCCGGGATATGACAGAAGAATCTCTTCCAGGGATTCTGTGGCCGGATCAAATTCCAATATAGATTCGGCATCCAGGATCAGTTTATCATAAATCTCCGGAAGCGCAAGAAAAAACTGTTCCTTGTGATGCTCAGCGGAAACCTCATCATCAGCACTGCTTTTAACCAAATCAAAGAGAATCACGCCTAATTGCTTAAATTGATCCTGAAGCTGATCTTCTGTATTGATCTTCTGTGAAAGAAACAGTAGACTGTACAATTCCTTCACGAAATTTTCCATTTTAATGGTATCAAAGAACCCTGTTGAAGCACTCTTCTTCTTTGTAAGGATTTTCTTAATAAAATGATCTGAAACTCCCATCCCTACTGAATTATACACGCAGCAACAGTGGCACTGGACGTTTCATCCACCAAAATAGCCGAACCCGTTTTCTTATTGCTTATAAAATCATCAAATACCAAAGGCTGGGCAGTCCGTATGCTAACCTTTGCAATCTCATTCAATTTAATTCCTTCATCTGCCGTTTCCTTTTCCAGCGTATTGACATTGATCTTATAATCTACCTGCTTCACGATGGCTTTAAGCTGCCTGCTGTGATGCTGCAACACATATTTATTCCCCGGCTGAAGCCCTTTCTGATCCAGCCAGCACAGCAGAACTTCTACTTCTTTTTCAACTTTGGGAAGCTCTTCTGCTGAGGTGAAGAAATCTCCCCTGCTGATATCTATATCATCTTTGATCTGAATCACAACCGGCTGCCCTTCAAAAGCTTCCGGAACTTCAGCCCCATTCACTTCTATTGATGTAATTTCCGTAATAATTCCGGCTGGAAGTATTGCGATCTTATTTCCTTTCTGAAAATTTCCGCTTACAATTTGCCCTGCATACCCGCGGTAATCATGTAATTCCTCGGTCTGCGGACGAATCACATACTGAACCTGAAAACGGCTTCCGCTGTTCTGTTCCTGATCAATCTGTACTTCTTCCAGATATTCGAGAAGAGAACTTCCGTTGTACCAGTCTGTAACCGGTGATAAGGAAACAATATTATCTCCTTTCAATGCGGAAATAGGGAAATAGGTAACATCATTGAGTCCTAATTCTTCCGCGATTTTGGAATATTCCTCTTTTATATTTTCAAAAACTTCTTCAGAATAGTCTACCATATCCATTTTGTTGATGGCAACCGCTATTTTTTTCAGTTTAAGTAATGATGCAATGATAGAATGTCTTCTGGTCTGCTCTATAACTCCTTTTCGGGCATCGATCAGGATAATCATCAGATCGGAATTGGATGCACCGGTAATCATATTCCGGGTATACTGTACGTGTCCCGGTGCATCCGCAATGATAAATTTCCTTCTGGATGTGGAGAAATACCGGTAAGCAACATCAATGGTAATTCCCTGCTCTCGCTCTGCGCGGAGGCCGTCTGTTAAAAGGGCCAGATCCACACCGTCTTCATTTTTGTTTTTAGAATGCTTTTCAAGTACTTCCAGCTGATCCTGCAAAATACTCTTGCTATCGTAAAGGAGCCTTCCGATAAGGGTACTTTTACCGTCATCTACGCTTCCTGCTGTGATTAATCTTAGTATATCCACGATTTTTATAAATGATAAGTGATTAATGATGAGTAATAAGTAATTGGTAATGAGTAATATTTATGCTAACACTTATTTTCCAGAATGGATGTATTGCTTATTACTGATTGCTTATTACTGATTTAAAAATAGCCTCCTTTTTTCCGGTCTTCCATTGCCGCTTCGGTAACACGGTCGTCAATTCTGGTTTCTCCTCTTTCAGAAATCCTGGTAGCTACGATTTCTTCTATTACCCTGTCAACGGTAGCAGCTTCAGACTCCACGGCTGCTGTACAGGTCATATCGCCTACGGTCCGGTAGCGGATCCGTTTGGTCGTGATGGTGTCACTTTCTTCCAGAACAGCAAATTCAGAATTAGCGATCCATTGCCCATTGAGATCTACCACTTCTCTTTCATGCGAGAAATAGATAGAAGGCAGCTGTATATTTTCTCTTCTGATATAATTCCAGACATCAAGCTCGGTCCAGTTGCTTATCGGGAAAACCCGTACATTTTCTCCTTTGTGGATTTTTCCGTTGAAAATATTCCAAAGTTCCGGACGCTGCAGCTTAGGATCCCATTGTCCGAATTCGTCCCTTACCGAAAATATTCTTTCTTTTGCCCGGGCTTTTTCCTCATCCCTCCTTGCCCCTCCGATGCATGCATCAAACTCGAATTCTTCAATGGTATCAAGTAATGTAAAAGTCTGAAGCCAGTTGCGGCTCGGGAATTTTCCTTTGGGTTCTGTGAGTTTTTTCTGCCGGATGGTGTCTTCCACTTTTCTTACTACAAGACTTACATTGAGTTCCGCAGCAAGCTTGTCTCTGAAGTCTAAAACTTCCGGAAAATTATGTCCGGTATCTACATGAACAAATGTGAACGGTATTTTTCCATGAGGAAATGCTTTTGCTGCAAGATGGGCCAGGACAATGCTGTCTTTTCCGCCACTGAACAGTAAAGCCGGACGTTCAAACTGCCCTGCCACTTCCCGTAAAATATAGATGGATTCGGCTTCTAACTGATCTAAATAATTTAAATGATATACTGACATATTTGTATTTTTTATTGATGAACATGTAAACCGCACTCTTTTTTATCGGCATCTTCCCACCACCAACGGCCCGCTCTGAAATCTTCCCCTTCTTTGATTGCCCTTGTGCAGGGTTCGCATCCAATGCTTACAAAGCCTTTTTTATGAAGATGGTTATAAGGCAGATGATGGTTTTGAACATATTCTGCCACCTGTTGTGTGGTCCAGTGAAGGATGGGATGGAATTTAATGATCTGATGATCCGGATCCCATTCCAGCTGCGGCATCTGTCCCCTTCCGACAGAATGTTCGGAGCGTAATCCTGTGATCCAGACTTTGTAGCCCAGAAGCGCCTGTTTTAAGGGCTGAACTTTCCGGATATTACAGCATGCTTTTCTTTTTTCCACGGATTGATAAAAAGAATCCGGTCCGTTTTCTGAAACGAAATGCTGCAGTGCTTCCGGGTCCGGATAATAGGCTTTGATCTTCTTTTTGAAGAACGCTCTGGATGAAGCCCATGTTTCATAGGTCTGCTCAAAAAGCCTTCCCGTATCCAGCGTGAAAATATCAATCTCCAGGTTTTTTATCAGGTGAGTGACTACCTGGTCTTCGTAGCTGAAGCTGGTAGAAAAGATCACTTCGCCAGGAAACCTATCGGACAGTTTTTGTAAATAATCCGTACTGAAAGCAGCGTCAGAAGCCTCTCCCAGTAGATTTTCAAATTCTGTTTTCAGACTATTTTCCATATCAAATTGAATCTAAGTCCTGCAAATATATATAAATCCTATTTATCCTACCAAATTACTAGGATATAAAATTTAAAAAAAATTTCAGCTGTTTTTAAGAAAAGAAGTAAGTGTTGCTTCCATCATGCTTTTTCTGGTTTTCTCTCTTACGATGATCAGTTCATTTCTGAGATAGCAGGTTGCTTCGTCAACACAGTCGTCGCAAGGTTCATAAAAATTCAATGAAATACATGGAGTGAGGGCAATGGGACCTTCAAAAATGCGATAGATATCAGCCAGTGAAACATCATCAGGTGATTTCAGGAGATAATAGCCTCCTGCATTTCCCTGTTTGCTGTTGACCAGTTTGGCTCTTTTTAATTCTAGAAGAATCTGTTCCAAAAACTTTTTGGAAATATTCTCCTCCTGTGCAATAACAGCGGTGGACAAAAATCCCTGATTGTAGTTTCTTGCCAGTCTGATCATTGCTTTCAAAGCATATTTACAACGTTTGGACATCATAATTCATGCAAGTTATGACAATTTATTTGATTATAGAAATTGCGATTTCAGATTAAAAAAATCCATATGGATCAGAACCTGAAAATATCCTTTAAAGTCCGGATTTGAATAATTACATTGTATATTTGTTGAAATTTAAATTTGATGAGCGCAATAGAATTTAACCAGATGTGGAAAGAGAAATTACTGAACCGTTTTCTCGCTTATGTAAAAATATATTCAACCAGCGATGCAGAAAGTGAAACCACACCTTCTACTTCCAGACAGTGGGATATCGCCAAATATATCGCTGAAGAACTGGCAACCATAGGACTGGAAGATGTTTCTATTGATGACAACGGTTATATTATGGGCTATGTGCCTTCCAACCTGGAAAATAATGACAGACCTACCATTGGTTTTATCTCGCATTATGATACTTCTCCGGATTTCAGCGGTGAAAATGTAAAGCCGCAGGTTTGGGAAAACTATGACGGGAGTGATCTTATCCTGAACCAAACGACAGGATTTACCTTATCTCCATCAAAATTTGAGAGTTTAAAAAATTATATAGGACAAACTCTGATCACCACTGACGGAAATACGCTTCTTGGAGCTGATGACAAAGCTGGATGTGCAGAAATTGTAACGGCTGCAGAATACCTTATTGCAAATCCTGAAATTAAGCACGGAAGAATTGCTGTAGGGTTTACACCTGATGAGGAAATCGGCCGAGGTGCCCATAAATTTGATGTGGCTAAATTCGGTGCTGAGTGGGCCTATACTATGGACGGAAGTGAAGTGGGAGAACTTGAGTATGAAAACTTTAATGCAGCAGGTGCTGTAGTAAAAATCCACGGACTGAGCGTTCACCCGGGCTATGCATATGGAAAAATGGTCAATGCCAGTCTTCTGGCAGCGGAATTTATACAATTGCTTCCTGCGAATGAAACTCCGGCAACGACAAAAGGCTTTGACGGATTTTATCATTTAATGGACATTACTGCTGATATTTCTGAGGCCAAACTTCAATACATCATCCGTGACCATGATGAAGAAAAGTACGAAGCGAGAAAGAAATTCCTGCAAGAAAAAGTAGCTGAATTTAACCAAAAGCATGGCGAAGGAACTGCTGAGGTGGAAATCAAAGAGCAGTACAGAAATATGAAGCAGCAGTTTGAAGGAAAAATGCACATCATTGACCTTGCTGCCAAAGCGATGAAGGAAGCCGGCATTGAACCAAAGATCAAAGCGATCAGAGGAGGAACAGATGGTGCTCAGTTATCTTATATGGGACTTCCCTGTCCGAATATTTTCGCAGGAGGCATGAACTTCCATGGGCCTTATGAATATGTTGCTCTGGAAAGTATGGAAAAGGCCGTCGAGGTGATCGTCAATATCGTAAAAGCTTAATTTAATCCTGATGAAAAGATTTTCAGCATTAGCATGTATTCTGGTTTTTGCTTTCAGCAATGCGCAGGTTTCTGAATTTGAGAAAGCCGATTCCAGGTATGAACGAAAAATCAAGTCCCTGTACAAGAAATATCCGAAGCCTAATGATGAAAGAACCAAGCAGGAATGGCTTCTTACGGAAGAAAAAATTTCCAGCTATAAAGGTGCTTTAGAGAAAATTTCTGAAGAAGAAAAGAAAACCGTAACGGATGTTCCGCCACCCTCAGCACCGAAGATCACCAAAGAAGCCGAATATGAAGCCGGAAAAGCCTCTTTTCAGAAGCTTTTAAATGAGGCCGTTGATCTTACCTTTCTGAATTTTGCAGTTAATCCTTATAAAATAACATTAAAGTTCACTCTGGATTCTAAAGGAAATGCCTATGACGTAAGAGTGAAAGGCAACAACCAGGATGTAAATGCCTTTATTGAAGCCGGATTTTACCGCATCAGGGATAAAGGTAAATGGAAACCTGCAGAATCAAACGGGAGACCCGTCCTTTCAGTGGTCACACTTCCATTACAACTGAATTTCAGCAAATAAATACCATGTAAACCGTTGTGAGAGCAGCGGTTTATTTTTTGTATAATATTCCAATAGTAATCAATCTTTTATCATAATATTTCTCCTTCTGATGAAATGAGTTTGTTTTTTTACTATATTTAAACATCAGACTATTAATACATAACATCCAATTTATTATGAAAAAAATGAAAAAAATTTCAAGAAAAGAGTTGTCAACGATTTCCGGTGCAGGCCCAGGCGGCTGTCATATGAACGGTAATTCTGCGTACTGCTGGTCAGACTGTGACTGTACTTTTGGAAGTGCCTGTGAAATGGCTGATGACGGAAATCCGGGATCATGCATCCATGTGGGGTTTCCTGGCGGTGGAGGCGGAACCACATGTAATCCTCCTTCTATCTGTGAAGAACAGCCTTATTAATATTACCGGCCGGAAGCATGAACTTCCGGTTTTTTTATTTTCTTTCCATTAAAAACAGAACCTCGTCATAGGGTCCCTGCCGTTCATCAAATAAAGTTTCTTTGCCCTTCTGATAATTGTTGTTTTGCATCAGATTTTTAACAACAATTTATGAAACAACAGATTTTAGCACTCAGCTCATTTTTATTATGTATTACCTGCTCAGTTGAAACCAAAGCGCAACAGGTTCCCGCTTTTCACATTGGGATCAAGGGAGGTGCCAATTTTACGAAAACCTCAGCAGAATCATCAGCATTGGAAGGAAAATACGGTTTGGGATACCACGGAGGAATTATGACCAGAATGGATATCGGAAGCCTTTATGTACAGGGAGAAGCCTTATTCAACAAAAGAAAAACTTCATATGATTCCAAGGAGGGAAGCTCACCTAAACTGACCTGGAGTTCTGTTGATATTCCGATTGTTATCGGTTATAAATTGGTCAATATGAAGGATTTTAACCTGAGAGCTTTTGCGGGAGGTGTTTACAGCTATGCTTTTAAAAATAATATATCGACGTCACAGGCGCTACGGGAGGGTTTCAAAAAGTTTGACAAATCCAATATCGGAGTTACCGGAGGGATTGGTGTAGATTATAAAAATTTCACGGCAGATCTCCGGTATGAAACGGGACTTTCAAGTATCAGCAAGGAATTCAAATCTAAACCGCACACCTTTAGCCTGGGGATAGGCTATTTTTTATTCTAAAAACTTAAATTATCTTTACTTCCAGAAACTGCATCCCCGGCAGTTTCTAATTTTTTATAACTCTACCTGATTTCCCATGACAAAACATTTTGTTTTAAGAAAATACATTTTTGTTGTTATTTTCTGGCTTGTTTTTGCGGTTGCTGTCTGGATTAACTTTCAGGCTTCATCGGAAAAAAACACAGCCCTGTTTGAGACGATTGGTCTCGTGATAAGTTCTTTTCTTTTTACTCATTTTCTAACGACTAAAATGCTTCCCAAGGCTTTACGGTTAAAGAAAATGAAACTTTTTTTAATTGAGGCCCTGTTCATTATCCTTCTGCTGAGCTTTATCTATTCCCTGATCTTCACTTACGTTGGAATGAGGGCAAAAGCTCCCCTGCCTGAAGGTTTTGCGAGCCACCTTCCATTTATCTGGAAAGGTTTTTATCTGGCCCTGCCTGCCTCTTTTCTCATCAATGGCGCAGCCTGCGGGATTAAATTCTATCAGGAACATGGAAAAATAGAACGCGATCATATCCTGCTTCAGCAGGCACATCTTGAAAACCAGCTCAAGCTGCTGCAGGACCAGATCAATCCTCACGTGGTATTCAATATTTTAAACCACATCCATATCTTAATGAAAACGGATACCAAACTAGCGGATTATTTACTGCTCAAGTTTTCAGATATTCTTCGTTATCAGCTCTACCACTGTAACCAGAACCTGGTTCCTCTGGATAAAGACATTGAACACCTGCAAAATCTGGTGGAAGTTGAAAAATTAAGGTGGGGAAATGAACTGGAAGTAAAAACCACATGGAACATAGAAAATGAGAATGCTTTTATAGCTCCTCTCCTTCTTGTTCCCTTCATCGAAAATGCATTTAAGTATGTCTGCAGGCTCCCCGGTCACAAGGGTTATGTAACGATTTCATGCAAAGAACAAGGCGGACAGCTTTTATTTGATGTAGAAAACAGCTATTCAGATGCTGTACAATATAAAAAAAAGGAAGGAGCGGGTGGCATCGGGCTTCAAAACGTTCAAAAACGTTTAAACCTCCAATATCCGGGTTCCCATACCCTTACCATTGAATCCGGTCATGATGTATACAAAATAACTTTAGCACTAAAATTATCCAATAAATATGAATCCTATTCCTAAAATAAAATGCCTGATTATAGATGATGAACCCCTTGCGAGATTTCATCTTAAAGAACTGGCTGACCAGATTGAGTTTCTATCCGTTGAAGATACTTGCGCAACAGCTCTGGAAGCCGATACTATAGTAAAGGAAAAGGAAATTGATCTCCTTTTTCTGGATATTAATATGCCTTATTTAAGCGGTCTTGAATTTCTGGAACAGCTGGAAAACCCGCCTTTATCTATCCTGACAACAGCATATTCTGAGCACGCCCTGGAAGGATACCGCCTTCAGGTGGTGGATTATCTCCTGAAACCTATTGCTTTTAACCGCTTTTACCAGGCTGTCAATAAAGCTCAGCAGCAGTTTATTGTTTCTGAAAAAATGAAAAAGAATTCTCCTTTTGATGATCCTTTTTTATATGTAAGACAATCGGATACTTTTGTAAAAGTCTCCTGGGTAGACATTCTGTATGTTGAAAGCATGCAAAATTATACGAAACTTCACTTTAAAGATAAATCTCTGGTCATCCACCAGACCATGAAAGCCATTGAAGAACTGCTCCCGTCAGAGCATTTTTTCAGGATCCATAAGTCTTTTCTGATCAATATCACACACATTGACATGATCTCCGGGGGACGCCTTTTCATTAATAAAACCGAACTCCCGATCTCCCGAACCAGAAAGGAGGAGCTGCTGAATCAGGTGGTCTACAAGAAGCTTATCAGTAAATAATAAGAATAGAATAAAACATTTTGTGAAAGTATCCATGTGAAGGTTTAAAACCTCGACATGGATACCAACGGGAGCTCATTTTTCACGGAAGGTTCCAACGTAGTGAGACTGCGGCATAGAATGTAGTGGCGAATCTGGGATCTGCGATTTTTTTATCCCGGAAAATACTTTTTATCTTCCGGTCATTTTCGCTGATGCCTCTCAAAAGAGCTGTTCCGCCGGTGAGATGAAGGCTGAGCTTTTCATTGATTTTTATTTCCGGTCTGAGTCCTGCCGTGATCTGCTGATACCCCAGCAGCATAGATTTTCCGTCTTTATTCCGCTCTACGGTCATCCCGCTGAGGTTTACTACTGCTTTCAACGCAAACTTATCAGAAAACAGGTAGCCGGCTTCCATTCCTTCGGGGAAATTGATCTTAAATTTGATTTTTCCATTGGTTTTCCAGTCGAAATAGATCCACGGCAATATCATAGGAACCCCGAAAGCCGTTGTGAGCACCGGGCCTGCACCCAGAGCCAGATTAGGATTGAAATGTCTGATAAACAGGATTCCTCCCTGCCCCAGTATATCGTCTGAACTTATCTGCTCAAGATCTGAGTAAATTCCTACGGAAGCCGCCATCATCATACTCCACTTCTTCCCAAGAGGCCTCATGTGCTGGATTCCCACCTGCGCATTCAGTATTTCATCAGGAAACAACTGCTTTTCGTAATCTTTATGGGTCATTTTCGCATAAGATCCACTCAACAGCAGGGACCATGCTTTTATCTTTCCGGCACTGTCTTTTTTTACCGACAATGGAATGCTGAGGTTAATGTCTGCCCTTTTAAAATCTGTCTTCGAATTGGTTTTAACACTGTCTTCCGGACGGATATAACTGGAAAAAGGGATGTATTCGGTTTTGAGCTCAGCGGATATTCCGGTTTGGGCAAGGGCACAGTAGCCAGACAGACAGCATGCTACTGCCAAAAGATTTCTCTTCATAATTTAAATTTTTCTGCAAAGAGAGACCTTTGGCCTTTTGACACAAAAATTACTTGATTAAGTGTCCGGATGGTATGACCAAGCGAAAAAATAAGATGATCTAAAAACAGGACTGCATCCTGTTTTGAATTAAGCCGCCCCTTCGGGGCTCCCCTGTCTGTAATCTATACTCCTTCTTCCAGACTTAAATGACCGGTAGGCAAACCAAACCGCAATCAATGCTATTCCGGTACGCATGCCCACCATTGGAATAATAGAATCTGCCTCCAACAAACCGGCAAGGCCTGAAAGAAAGAAGGTAACCATCAGCTGGATAAATCCCATGATGGCAGCAGCCGTACCGCGTCCTTCTTTAAACGGAGACAACGCATGGGCAGAGGTAATGGGAAACAGGATTCCTATGGCCAGCAAGGACAGATGCAGCATTACAATTTCCAGTATTACAGAGAGGTCTGCGGCAGCAATCAGCATATGAAAAGCGCATACTGCCAGCAATAAAATGGTAGCTGCCAGCAGAAGCTTTGTATCTGTTATTCTTTTGATCAATCTGGGCGTAATATAAGCAGCCACAATTAATGCCAATGAATTAAACCCAAATATCAGGCTGAAAACACCGCTGGAAAATCCGCGAAGTTTCATGAATAAAAATGGGGCATTGGAAATATAAATTATCAGAGAGGCAAAGGCGATACTTCCGATCATGGTACTGTTGATGAACTCTTTGTTGGAAAGAATGGTTTTAAGATGATCTTTCAGTTTCTTTTCTTCTTCCTCTTGATCAGAAACTCCCGGTTTTGAATGGGTTTCAGGAACATATTTATACACCATGGCCAAAGTTATAAGCCCGAGGATCGTCAAAAAAGCAAACGAGCTGTTCCAGCCCCAGAATTTCAGGAATACACTTCCCAGGAGCGGGGCAATAATGGGAGCAATACCACTGATCTGCGACTGCCGGGAAAAGATGGCAACAGATTTCTGACGGTCATACAGGTCAATCACAATAGCCCGTCCAATCACAATTCCTGCGCTGCCTCCGAAAGCCTGAAGGAAACGCATGGCCCACAATACATAAATATTTTCAGTAAAAAATATGGCCGTGGCTCCTATGATGAAAAGCAAAAGCCCGCAATACAGCATCGGTTTCCGTCCGGTTCTGTCCGACAAGGGTCCCCAAAGAAGCTGTCCAAAAGCAAAGCCTGCAAAAAATACGGAAATTGAGATCTGGATATGCCCGATATCTGTTTGAAAAATCTTCGCCATGCCTGGGAAAGCCGGCAAATAAAGGTCTATACTTAATGATTCCAGGGTATTGAGTAGTGCCAGAATAAACACTACAATGCTTAAATTTCTCATAAATGAATGGTCAATAAACAATTCTTACAATTGTTTTTCTTCCAGCAAAATTCCACTAAAAAACAATGCTTTTCAATACAGGAACTGAAGGAACACCAGCACAAACTGAGGATTTCACCGAAGACTATTCTTTTACATTTCTGAAACTTTCAGGATTCCGGCCTGTATGCTTTTTAAAGAACCGGGAAAAATAAGAAGCATCACTGAATCCCAGTTTGAAAGCAATTTCTTTTACGGTTAAAGCTCCGAAAGTAAGTTCCCTTTTAGCTTCAAGGGCAAGGCGCTGGGCGATCATTTTTTTCACGGTGGTTCCACGGGACAGTCGTACAATGTCATTAAGGTGGTGTGTACTCACTTTTATCTGATCTGCATAAAACCCAGTTTCTCTTTCCACAGTATAATGTTCTTCAATGAGGTTTACCAGCTTTTGGATACGCTGTCTGTCATTAATGGTAGGGTCCTGGCTGTTAATCTGTCCGGTGATGATGATGCAGAATGCCCTCAGGTATGTTTTTAATAAACCTATCCTTGAGGCACCGTTATATTCTTCTTCCATCAGGGAGATGATTGTACTGCAGGTTGCTGCGCTTTGAGGATCTAATGTGAAGGGACATGTTCCTGCCGTGAGGAAGGTTTCTGCGTCGCAGGCTTCTTTAAATATTTCACGGCTTATGGCCAGCACATAGCCTTTTTCCCCTTTCAGTTTCATATTGAAAACCTGTCCCGGTGCAATGATACAGATCTGGTTATTTCTTAGGAAATGATTTTCAAAATCGAGTTCTAAGCTGCTATTTTCTTTCACATGGCTGAACCAGATGATTTCAAAGAAGTTATGCCGGTGAACATCATTAAAATTTTCAGGATGCCCGGTCTCCAGAGTAGTCAGCTGAAACTGCTCGGAAGTAAGGTGATGGACGGGTATATTTCTTTCCGGTGAGTTCATCAGTGTTCTTGGATGTATACAGGATTAAACAAAAACCACAGCAAAAAAGATGCTGCGGTTTTCTACAATATTCAAAATTAAATATAATTTTTATTCACCTTGTTGGTTGTTCAGGAAAGCATCCCAGCCCTGTGCCGTCAGCGGAACCAGCTGGTTGGACCCTCTTGCCACCATATAATTTCCTTCTTCATGGTCTACAGCATGTCCGATAATGGTAAAATCCGGATGGTTTTTAATTTTATCGAAATCATTCGGAGAAATAGTGAACAGGAGTTCATAATCTTCCCCACCACTCAGTGCCGTCATTACCGGATTAAGGTTCATTTCGTCCGCTGTGGATATGGTAAGACTGTCCATCGGAATTTTTTCTTCATACAATCTGAACCCTGTTTTTGACTGGTCAGAAAGGTGAAGGATTTCAGAGGCCAGGCCGTCAGAAATATCGATCATCGAAGTCGGTTTAATATCCAGTTCTTCCAGAATCGTTTTAATATCGGTTCTTGCTTCCGGCTTCAGCTGTCTTTCAAGAATATAATCATAGCCTTCCATTTCGGGCTGCATATTGGGATCTGCAAGGTAAACGGCGTGCTCTCTTTCAAGGATCTGAAGTCCCATATAAGCTCCGCCAAGGTCTCCGGTTACTACCAGCAGGTCATTCGGTTTTGCGCCGCTTCTTTTCACGATATTTTCATCGTTTTCAATTCCTATGGCAGTGATGCTCATTACCAATCCGGAATTGGAGCTTGTGGTATCTCCTCCGATCAGATCTACCTTGTATCTTGAGCATGCCGCCTGAATTCCGGAATAGATCTCTTCCAAAGCTTCCACCGGGAAACGGTTGGAAACTGCCAGAGAAACCAGGATTTGTGAAGGAACTGCATTCATGGCCGCAATATCACTGAGATTTACGACAACAGCCTTGTAGCCCAGATGTTTTAAAGGAACATAGCCTAAATTAAAGTGAACGCCTTCGGCAAGCACATCTGTGGTAAGAACCACTTTTTTGCTACCCGGATTGATAACTGCCGCATCATCTCCCACCCCAAGTTCCGAAGATTCGTTGGAAAGCGGAAAATGCTCCGTCAGATGTTTTATAAGACCGAATTCCCCTAATTTTGAAATGGGCGTGAGCTCCTGTGATTTATCTTCAAACATAATATTTCTGTATTAATGTCCAATGTAAAATGTATTCATGATTTTAAACTTTAAATCCTGAAATACGCCTTAAACTTTGAACTATTTCGTAAATTCTGCCGGATCCACATTATTCGGATGGAAAGGAAGTTTTTTGAAATCTTCCCTGCTCAACACCACTGTTTCCGGGCTTTTGTATTTATTCATCGCCTCCACTACATCATCAGGCGGGTTGGTCATTTTTCTCAGCATCATATCAATCCATACTCCGGTAGCCTCTGCTGTGGCACAGTGTACCCCATCCGGTGTATAGAACTTATGAACGAATCTGTAAATGGAAGAATCCTCTGAGCATCCATCAATCTCCAGGCTTACAATAACCGTCTGGTCTGCGTAGATCTCCTTGAAAAAAGAATACCTTTCATGCAGGATTACCGGCCCGATTCCCCATCTGCTCAGCTGGGTAACGCCCATTTTCTCTTTGGTCATAAAAGCCATTCTGGTCTGGGCACAGTATTGTACATATGATGAGTTGGCCAGGTGCTTGTTTGCGTCAAGATCACTCCAGCGTACTTCGAATTTATGGTAAAAAATCATTTAAAATGGGTTTAATATGATCTGTAAAGTTTATTCTCAACCACAAAAGTCACATAAGATATTCACATTATGGAAAAAAGCTAAGTTGACCATCAGGATGCATAGAAGTTCACATAACAAGAAAATCAAAGATTTTCAAAAACTTAAATGTTCTTTTAACTTCATCAATAATCCTTAAGCATTGCCAAAGCTTTTGGCTCTTTTGTGGTTAATATTTAAAACTTTAAAGTTCAAAAATTATAATCTTCAAAATTACTCAAATAAGATGGTTTATAAAAATTGTACTTTTGAAAAAATAATCTTCCGCATAGGATTAGCATTATATGAAACAGATCATCATTATCGGAGGCGGTGCTGCGGGCTTTTTCTGCGCATCGAATCTTGACGAAAAAAAATACAGAATCTCAATTCTGGAGCAAAACTCGGATGTCCTTCAGAAAGTAAAAATTTCGGGAGGCGGCCGCTGCAATGTGACTCACGCCTGCTTTGACCCAAGAGAACTGGTTCAGTTTTACCCGAGAGGAAATAAGGAACTTTTAAGTGTTTTCACGAAATTTCAGCCGGGAGATACCATGGATTGGTTTGAGCAGCGCCATGTTCCGCTTAAAATTGAGAACGACAACCGGGTATTTCCGGAAACGAATTCGTCACAAACTATTATCAATACTTTTCTGAACGAGATTCAAAACAAAAAGGCAGAAATTAAAACCAAATGCTCCGTTAAAGACATTGAAAAAAAGGATGAAAAATATGTTGTAAAAACCAGTCTTGGGGATTTTGAAGCAGATCATATCATCTATGCCACCGGAAGTTCTCCTAAATCGCTGAAGATCGTTGAAAATCTGGGCCATAAAATTGTGGATCTTGTTCCGTCGCTATTTACTTTCAATATAAAAGATGAGCTGCTAAAGGATATGCCTGGAACCAGCTTTGAGAATGCGGAAATCTCAATTCCTGCCTTAAAAACGGAAGAAAGCGGGCCTTTGCTGATCACGCACTGGGGGCTTTCAGGACCTGCTGTTCTGAAGATTTCAGCCTGGGAAGCCATCAGTCTGGCAAAAGCAAAATATCAGTTTGAAATTGAGGTGAATTTTATTTCAAGAACGATGGATGAGGCTGAGGAAAGCTTTTTGAATTTTAAGCAGTCCAATCCGAAGAAAACAATCGGACAGTCGAAGATCTTTGAAATTACTAACCGGTTCTGGCAGAAAATACTGGATGTTTCGCAGGTGGATCTTAATAAACAGGTTTCCAATATTTCAGGGAAGGAAATGCAGAAGATCCTTGAAAACCTCTGCCAAAAGAAACTGAAGGTAACGGGAAAATCCACTTTTAAAGACGAGTTTGTAACCGCCGGAGGCATTGATTTAAAGGAAATTAACTTCAAAAACATGTCGTCAAAACTTCTCCCCAATTTTTATATTGCCGGAGAAGTGCTTAATATTGATGCGGTGACGGGAGGTTTTAATTTTCAGGCATGCTGGAGTGAAGCGTGGCTTATTTCACAATATCTAAATAACTTATCATGATGAAAAAAATTTCAGTAATCCTTTTGCTTTTAGGAACCCAGTTGGTTTTTTCGCAAAGCATACAAAAAGAAGAATCACAGCAGAAAGATCCTGCACCAGGTATTCAGAAACTTAGTGTAAAAGAGACTCCCGTTGAATTTCCCGGGGGAATGGCTGCCTTGAGAAGTCATATCAGTAGTACATTTGATCCATCCATAATTAAGGGTTCAGGCACATTCAAATCTGTCACCAAACTTTTGATTCTCCCGGATGGAAGTATGAGTTCAATTTCGACAACCGGAGATAATCCTTCCATGAATAAAGAAATGACCCGGGTTATTAAAGCCATCAGAACAAAATGGAAACCGGCAACCCGCGACGGACAACCCATTGAGACAGAGTACCAAATCCCGATGACCATAAGCCTTCAATAAATGCTCACCACCAAAAAACATATTCCCCTTTTATTAAAAACCCTTTTGATCATTGGGTTCGGATATTTTTTTTGGTTAATGCTTAAAATAACCCTGGAATATATTCCTTTCAATCCGAATGTAAGTTTTCTGATGATCAAGCAGACGGAGGTCCAGGACAGACCGGAATATCTTTCTTTTTTCTATACGCACGTCTATACGAGCATTTTTGTCCTGCTATCAGGTTTCCTGGCTATCCTCCGGAAGGATTTCGGCATTAAAAACTTTCATAAAAATATGGGTAAAATCTATATTTTTCTAATTCTCATTCTCACAGCGCCATCAGGAATCTATATGGGATTTTTTGCGAACGGAGGCTTTTTTTCCAAGATCTCTTTCGTTATTCTTGGAACGCTCTGGTGGTTTACGACCTATAAAGCCTATCAGGCTGCCCGTCAAAAACGGTTTAAGGAACATAAACAATGGATGTGGCGGAGCTTTGTTCTCAGTTTATCTGCACTTACCCTGCGGATCTGGAAAGTTATTATCGTATATTTATTCCACCCAAATCCAATGGATGTTTACCAGATCATCGCCTGGCTCGGCTGGATCCCGAATATCCTTTTAATTGAATATTTAATCACAAAAAAACAGATATGAAAATTTTAAATTACACCCTGGTCTCTTTACTGGCAGTTTCTCTTTTAAGCTGCAAAAAGGAAGGAAAGATCAATGAAACAGGAAAAGACTCTGTAATCGCTAAAAAAGATTCTGTAGTCATTCCAGAGATCTATAAAGAATATTACGGGATTTACACCGGAGATTTTGCGGGCATGGAAAAAATGGTGGACGAAACCGACGGCTCTGAGTATGATGCAAGTATTAAGAAAAGAATCTCTTTAAAAATCAACAGGATCACGAAAGACAGCGTCTACGGGCAGAGCATTGTGAATGGAAACCAGCGCCCGTTCAGAGGGGTTTTCAATGAGAGTACCAAGTCTTTTGTGCTGGATGAGCCGGGAAATGATAAAACGGACGGCAGATTTGAAGTACAATTAGAAGGTGACAGCATCACCGGAAAATGGAATGCCTTTAACAAAACTGCCGTAAAATCACCTTTAAAAACGATTAAACTATCAAAAAAGGAATTCGTATACAATCCGAACTTTATGCTGGATAAAAATTCCGATCTGGTAGACTGGTCAAATCCGAAAGATTTTGTAGAGAAATATACTGATGAGGAAACCGGAAAAACGGAAAGCTACACGACCTCTAAAAACAGAGTGGCTTCCGAAGCTATTTTTGAGCTGAATGCCTCCAAACAGAAGCTTACAGAAAAAGAACTCAAAAATTTAAGGAAATTAGACCTTGAAATCATTAAGAATTCTGTTTTTGCGAGACATGGATATTCCTTCAAAAAGGAAACTTACCGGTATTTCTTTGAGCAGACGGACTGGTATATCCCTGTTTCCAATAACGTGGACAAGGAACTTTCTCCTATGGAAAAAGACAATGTAGCTTTGCTGAACCGCTTTATTAAATATGCGGAAGATAAATATGACAGTTTCGGAAGATAGGTTTAAGAGACAGGAAGTTGGAAGAGGGAAGCTGTGAGTTGCTATTGGGCTGAATATTTTTTACAGCTATCATAAAACGGATTGACAGCTTAAATAATCTCCCTTTTTTAAGATTCTGACTTGTGGGTTTTATAAGAATCTCTATTTAAATTAAGTATGAAAAAGTATCTGTTCTTTATTCTGATATTCCAGGCTGTTTTTATTGCAGCTCAGAAGGATTCTACTGTAGTGGCCGGGCCAAAACCTGCTCCTGTCGCTGAAACTACCTTCACAAAAGCCGCTGAATTTCCCGGCGGCCATAAAGCATTTGTTGCAGAGATCTTAAGAAATTTCAGAACCTCACCATTGGTAAAAGCCGAGATCATGAGTGCCGAAGCAGTAGCTACGTTTCTGGTGGACACAGACGGAAATATGGTGGATATTAAGATTGAGTCCTATAAGCATAAACTGGTGAAAGATGAATTTCTGCGGGCACTGAAAATGATTAAAACAAAGTGGATTCCTGCTGAACAGGATGGTAAAAAAGTCCGGAATTTCATGAGACAGCCCTTGGTGTTCAGTCTGGAATAGACTGTTTGCTTTTTCCGGTATTTAACTTCACCCAGAGGAAAAGCAACAGGCATCCTGCGGCATAACACAGAATATCTATCCACGAGAAAGAGTTTCCAATCACAATATACATCAGGCTTCCAGGACGGAGGCCTAGTTTTTCTGCTACCGTAAAGTATTGGGCAAATTCCACGATACAGGAAAAAATCAGAATTCCCAGAATCAGTTTTTCATCATTTATTCTTACAAAAGTTTTGACAAAAGTATAGAGGAGCATCACAACAATAACATCCCCAAGATAAGCCCGAACAAAGAAGAGATGTTCCAGTTTTGTAGCGATCAGAACTTCAATCAGAAAAATAAAGATGGTGAGAAGGAGATAGGTAAGACTGAATTTAAATTTCATGCTGTGTTTAGGTTTTGGCTAAAGCCTTTTTATGGCTGGTTTTAAATTACAATTAAGCGTAAGCGGGCTAAAGCCCGCTCCTATTGAACTTATACATTATCATTCAATTTTGGTCATAAAAAATCGGTATTCCAGGAACACCGATTTTTTTATAAACGATAAAGCAAAGATATTATTTCTTTACCTTTATGGTGCATCCAATGGCTACCGTCTTGGTCATTTTTACAGGTTCTCCTTTAATGAGGGCATTGACAGCATCCTGAACATAATATTCGGAGACATCATTCGGGTTTTCGTAATTATTATCGATAGCGCCGATATATTTTACGATATTCTTCCCGTTTTCTTTTTGCAGGACAAAAACGTGTGGTGTTTTAGTAGCTCCGTAAAGCGGATAGATTTTTTGTCCTTCATCTACCAGATAAGGGAAGGTGAAGCCTTTCTGTTTTGCTCTTTCTATCATCTGCTTGTAGCCGTCCTCCGGCTGTACGTTTGGATCATTGGGATTCACGGCAATCACCGGATACCCCTGATTTTTGAACTTTTTATCGAGCTCTACAATCCTGTCTTCATATTTTTTGGCGTAAGGACAATGGTTACAGGTGAAAACGACGATAAATCCTTTGGCACTTTTATAATCACTTAAAGAAACCATTTTACCGTCGATATTTTTCAGTTTAAAGTCTGCAGCCTCATCGCCTACTTCATATCCTTTTGCGGTAGGATTTTCAATCCGGGAAGAGCCATTCCTCTCATGATCTGCTGCTGTAAAGCTCAGCAATCCAAGACCGGCAATACATACTGCTATTAAAATTTTCAGATTTTTCATATTATTTATTTTAAATTTTCATTGATTGTCTTTTCCAGGTCTTCCTTACTCATTTCGCCGTCGTTGAAATGTATTTTTTCGCCATTTTTATAGAAAATGGTGATCGGAATATTTCCATCCCAGTTTTTCTCAAACCTCGGGATCCAGGTATTCATCCTTTTGATATCATCCAGCAGGATCACTTCTGCCCCGATATTTTTATTTTTGATGAACTTTATTACCCTTTCCTTGTCCACCAGCCTGTCCAGCGAAACCAGAAGCATTTTAAATTTTGGGTTACTTTTATGCTGATCATTGACTTCCATAAAGTGGGGCAGTTCTTTTACGCAAGGCGCACAGGTGGTTGACCAGAAGTTGACCACCAGCAGCTTATCATTTTCTTTTTCCAGCCTTTTCTCAAGATCTTCATATTTCATGGAAGGTACTTCTGCCTGTTGTGCACTACATACCGCAAAGCTTATGAAAAGAGTCAGTATACTTAATAAATTCTTCATGCTTAAAATTAGTAAATGCTCCGGTTTTCTATGAATATCAATATGTTAAACTTTGTTAAGAGCTTTAAAATCATTCAATTATTTTTTCACATTCACTTGAATTATATGAAATAAAATGTAAATTAGCATGACAATCAAATTAAAATATTATGAAAAAATCAAATTTCTCAAAAAGAAAGCTTTCAAAAAAAGAATTGAAGGAAATCAGTGGAGGAGCAAGACCGGTTTGCCCTAGAGTAGTAAGCTGCATTGATCCGGCAACGGGTGAAGAGCTGTATGGAGTGTACGGTGTTCAGGATGGCTATTGCTGCTAAGGTTTAATTTTATACTAAAACAATGAAGAATCCAACTATTCGAAACAGAAAGCTCACTAAGCAGGAGCTGAAAGAAATCAACGGTGGAGCTGCTTCATGCACCGGAGATCTATGCAAACTCAGGGGAGTAAGCAGTCATTTTATGATTGTAGGACCAAGAGGCAGAGACGGCTACTGCTGCTAAAAAATAACAGGATTTAAAAGAAAAAATGATTGGATTAACCTCCAATCATTTTTTTTATCGAGTTCAGTTTCATCAGTGCCTCGATCGGCGTTAATGTATTGATATCTATTTTCGTAAGCTCTTCGCGGATATTTTCCAGAACGGGATCGTCCAGCTGGAAAAAAGAGAGCTGCATATTCTCTTCCGTCACCCTTTTGATGCTTTCTGCAGTACTGGTCGTTTGTGTACGGCTGGCTTCAAGGGTTTTCAGGATCTCATTGGCCCGGTTAACTACTTTTGAAGGCATTCCTGCGAGCTTAGCCACGTGAATCCCGAAGCTGTGCTCGCTTCCTCCGGGAACAAGCTTTCTTAAGAAGATAATATTTCCTTTATTTTCCTGGATGGAAACATGGAAGTTTTTCACCCTTTCAAAGTTCACGGTCATTTCATTCAGCTCGTGATAATGTGTTGCAAAAAGTGTTTTAGCCTGTGTCGGGTGCTGATGCAGGTATTCTGCAATGGCCCATGCGATGGAAACCCCGTCATAGGTGGATGTTCCGCGACCTATTTCATCCAGAAGAATAAGGCTTCGTTCAGAAATATTGTTCAGGATATTGGCGGCTTCATTCATTTCCACCATAAATGTAGATTCTCCGGCAGAGATATTGTCCGTAGCTCCTACCCTGGTAAAGATTTTATCCAGAACCCCGATTTCAGCATGTTTTGCAGGAACAAAACTTCCGATCTGCGCCAGAAGGCAGACAATAGCAGTCTGACGCAGGATAGCCGATTTACCGGCCATGTTCGGTCCTGTAACCATAATAATCTGCTGGGAATCTTTATCTAAAAATATATCGTTCGGAATGTATTTTTCACCTAAAGGAAGTGCATTCTCAATAATTGGGTGTCTCGCTTCTTTAAGGTCTATGCCATATCCCTGATTAAGGACAGGCTTTGTATAACTTTCGGAAACGGCCAATTCGGAAAGTCCGGCTGCCACATCAAGCTGTGCAATGATATTGGAATTTCCCTGGATCTGGTCCATATACACCATTGTTTCGGCACATACATTTCTGTACAGCTCATTTTCCAGGACACTGATCTTCTCTTCGGCACCTAAAATCTGGCTTTCATATTCCTTCAGTTCTTCAGTAATATAGCGTTCTGCGTTCACCAAGGTCTGTTTTCTCAGCCAGTCTCCCGGAACCTTATCTTTATGGGTATTCCTTACTTCTATATAGTACCCGAATACATTATTAAAATCAATTTTAAGGCTTGAAATTCCTGTTCTTTCTATTTCCCGCTGGCACATTTCATCCAGGAAACCACGCCCTTTGCTCTGGAGATTTCTCAGCCTGTCCAGCTCTTCAGATATTTCTGATTTGATGATATTTCCTTTGGAGATATTCACCGGAAGCTCCTCATTGAGATGATTCTGTAAAAACTTGGTCAACTCTTCCATATCAAATAAAGGTTCCAGCCAGGCCATTACATCAGCATGCGGATGGAGTAATGCTTTGATCTGGTGAATATTAATAAGACTCTGACGCAGATACCCCAGTTCTTTCGGAGATATTTTTTCTGCAGCAAGTTTCCCCATCAGACGATCTAAGTCCGAAATAGATTTCAAAAGCTGGCAGATTTCGTATTTCAGCTGGTCATTTTCATTCAGGAAATCAATCAGGGAAAGTCTTCTCATGATTTCGTCCACTGATTTCAGCGGAAGAATAATCCTTCTTCTCAACAGTCTTCCCCCCATCGGAGTAGAGGTCTTATCGATAATATCCAGCAGTGATTTCCCCTGTGGGTTGCTTGGATACACAATTTCAAGATTTCTCAGGGTGAAATTATCCATCATCAGATATTCTTCCTGTGGAATGATCTGAAGTTTCGTAATATGGGCCAGAAGGTTGTGGTGGGTATCTTCCACCAGATAAGCGAAAATAGATCCTGCTGCCGTAATGGCCAAAGGAAGATTTTCAACTCCAAAACCTTTTAACGAATTCGTTTTAAAATGGGAAGTCAGTTTTTCGTAGGCAAAATTGTATTGAAAAGCCCAATCTTCAAGTTTAAAAGCACTTTTATTTTTCAGCAGGTCCGGCAGCTGGACGCTTCTCTGATAGATAATTTCACTGGGATCAAAAGTGGTAATGATATGCAGGATCTTTTCCAGATTTCCTTCACTGACCAGAAATTCACCGGTAGACACGTCTACCATGGCGATTCCGTACTTTTCTTTATCTTTATGGAGCGAAAGAAGGAAGTTGTTCTTTTTTGAATTCAAAACCTGGTCATTGAATGTAACCCCGGGAGTCACCAGTTCGGTAACTCCTCTTTTTACGATCCCTTTCACCATTTTCGGATCTTCCAGCTGATCGCAGATCGCAACCCTCATTCCTGCGCGTACCAGTTTCGGCAAATAAGAATCCACCGAATGATGAGGAAATCCTGCCAGCTCTATATGCCCTTCTCCATTGGCTCTTTTGGTAAGAACAATACCCAGGATCTGGGAAGTCTTAATGGCATCCTGCCCAAAAGTTTCATAAAAGTCTCCTACTCTGAATAACAAAAGCGCATCAGGATATTTTACCTTGATGGTATTGTACTGCGTCATTAACGGGGTTTCTTTCTTCGCTGCTTTTGCCATAATAAAAAATGAGCCCCAAATTTAAATAAAATATATGGAGAGCAGGAATTTGTCATGAAATTAATCTCGCCCTGGAGAGCAAAATTCCATCCCATAGTGCTCTGAACAAAATATTTATCGTATTTTTCAGTAAAATAAAATCTATGATCTATCCGGTTTTAGAAACTGAAAGGCTTATTTTAAGACAATTGAATCCAAATGATGCAGAAGATCTCTTTGAATATTTTTCCCTGGATGAAGTCATGGAATATTATGACCTGGAAACTTTCAAAACCTTGGAAGATGCCAGAAATATCATCAATTACTTTAACGGTGAATTTGAAAAAGGAAAGGGATTCCGCTGGGCACTGGAGCTGAAATCTGAAAAAAAGGTTATAGGAACCTGCGGCTACCACAACTGGTTTCCTGGTCATTTCCGTGCAGAGATCGGTTATGAGCTCAATCCTAAATTCTGGAGAAATTCTTATATGAAGGAAGCGATTCTTCCTATTCTGATATTCGGGTTTGAAAGAATGCAGCTGCACCGGGTGGATGCCTTTACAGATCCGGCCAATATAGCTTCAGAAAAATTATTGGAATCCTTAAACTTTAAAGCCGAAGGAATCCTCCGTGATTATTTTTTCGAAAAAGGAAAATTTGTGGATGCGAAGATTTTTGGACTGATTAATGAATAAGATGGAAGATGGGACGTCTGAAGATGGAAGGTTCTGAAGTTCGATGGAACCACTGAATATTTTTTAATTAATTTTTAGCATTTGTCTTTCCACTGCAAGAAGTATTGCGAAACACAATAACTTCCAGCTTCCCTCTCCTGACTTCCAGCCTTTACATTCTTCCCGGTTTTCTCTTCTTTTCAAAAGCTTCCGCCCCTTTTTCATAGGCCCATTTCTGTTTGAAATTCACCCACTTAGCTTTAAACAGTTTGCGGAGAAGTTTATCGGTGTACCGCATAATGAATACATGGTACATCATATTGGCGAAAACACCGGGCTTATTCGGCAGTGCTCTCAGTGACATGGAAAATCCCGGTTCCAGGTATCTGTTGAAATGCCAGAATGCCCCGGGAATAAACAGGGCATCGCCATGCTCCATAAAAATTTCATATCCTTTTGCATATTGTAAAGCGGGAAATTTCTCGTAATCCGGGTTTTCATAATCTATATCGTAGACCGTATGCACAGAAAGCGGGACTTTATACAGGAAAGCAGACTGTTTCTGATCAAACAGCAGGATTCTCTTTTTACCTTCGAAATGGATATGAAGAAAATCCCCGAGATCCACATCGTAATGCATCAGTACGTGGGCTTCACTGCCACCGAAGAAAAGAGTGGGAAGCCTCTTAAAAAATTTAATCCCCAGATCCGGATAGGTGAAGTTTTTCAGCAGCTCCGGAAGCCGGTCAGTAATGATGTAGAAGAAAATACGGAGATCTGATGGTCCGCTTTTGATGCGGTCTATATAATCCTTCATTTTCATATTCGTTACCGGGGCATCCGAACTTTTGGAAGCATCGGCGGGTTTATTATCATACAATGGAACTACCTGATCACCTGCTTTTTCACGGATATAAGCAAGATTCCACTGATCGAATGCATCCCATCGGCTCGCAAAATTCTTAATCAGAAGCGGCTTGTGTTTTTTGAAATAATTCTTCTGAAAATCTTCTTTACTGATATCGTTTACTACATCTACGTTTTCGAGGATCATCTTATTCTGTTATTTTAAAGTGAAATAAAAATAGTGTTTTTTTGAAATCTGGGAAAATTAAAAAATGGTAACGGGTTCCAGGAGCCTGGCTTAAACCACAAAAGGGACAACATTTTTTAAACATTTTAGCTATTTTTAGTTTAAAGTATTGAGAATAAGAAGTACACATAAGTTTAAAAATCAGAAATTTTTATGAATACTATTTGAACCATTAAGAGTGAGATTAAGATTTTAAGATCATTAAGCTGAGCCTCACTTTAAGGATTAGAGCTAAAAAATCTTTAGATTTTATCTTAACTTTTCTTACCTCTTTCAATGCTCCTAATGATTCAAAAAAATATGCGCAATCATCTGTGAAAATTCGTGGAATCTGTGGTAAAAAATTACCCCTGATAAAGTATGGCTCAAATGAAAAAATTATATTTGTAAGACTAAGACAGTTTATGAGAGCCTACAACACCAAGCATTTCCTGAAGATCCTGTTCAGTATGCACAAAAGTGATACCATGAAGATCCTTTTCCCTACGATGATCCTTGTGGGGCTTTATTCATGGGGAATCCAGTTTCTGGAGGTAGAATATCTCCACCTTACCGCAAAATCGGGAGTGAGTAATGTAGGAATGATCCATTCCCTGCTGGGCTTTGTTCTTTCGCTGCTGCTGGTATTCCGGACGAATACGGCTTATGACAGATGGTGGGAAGGCCGGAAGCTCTGGGGGAAACTGGTAAATGACACCCGGAATTTTGCCATAAAGATCAGTACCATTCTTGGAGATGACCGTCAGAATACGGAACAGATTGCCCGGTATTTAAAGTATTTTCCGCATTTCCTTGCCAAACATCTTTCCAAGGAATCTACAAGACTGGCTTTGGATGAAGACTATTCTGAAATTGAGAAATCCCTGAAACACCACGGTCCGAGTGAAATTATCATTCTTTTAAGTCACAAACTTAATCAGCTCAAAAAGGAAGGAAAAATCTCTGATGTTGAAATGCTGTATCTGGACACCCAGCTTTCCGGATTTCTGGATGTGTGCGGAGGGTGCGAGAGAATAAAAAACACGCCTATTCCTTATTCTTACTCCTCATTTGTAAAGAAATTTATCATTCTATATGTATTGGCGCTTCCCGTTGCTTATGTAATTACCATCGGGCTGCTGATGATTCCGCTTACCGTATTTGTCTATTATGTCCTGATGAGTCTGGAACTGATTGCAGAAGAAATAGAAGATCCCTTCAACAATGACGAAAATGACATTCCAATGGAAACCCTGGCCCAGAATATTGAAAAAAACGTTCACCAGATCATGGGGCTGAAAAAATAAAAAATCAACCTTAGAGGTTGATTTCTTTTAGTTCGCCGTCAGCTTTGATTTCTACAAACTTGCTTTCCCTGTTGGCAGCATCATATCCATAGAAAAAAGTACTGTATATCGGGGTGGAATACAGATAGTTTCCATACCCGTTAAATGTATTTGTGGTTCCTGTCTGCTGCTGGTAACTTGCCGTTGCCGTAAAGTTCACAATGGTTTCAAGGTAGTATTTACCCGGTTTCAGCTTTTCAAATTTAAACCTGCCATGATCGTCGGTTAATGCTTCTACTCTATACTTGAATGCCTCCTCAGACATATACACCGTTGTTTTTCTGTTTTCATATTTCTTTCTCATACTGTAGAACTCCTCAAAGTAAGGGGTTACAGGAAAAAGCATCACTACCGTTCCTTTAGGTGCATAGTGTTTAGCACCAAGTAAAGGTTTGATGCCCCAATTGTTTTTCTGTTTTGTAGAAGCCACTCCTTCGATGGTGGAGTTTCCAAAACCAAGCATCTCACGCGCCATTTTCTTATCAAAAAAAGCCTGTGGATAATAGGTATTCTGTGCCAGCGAAAATATAAACCCGAATATCAACAGCAATAAAGTGGATACTTTTTTCATGTCGTATTTTTATTTCAAAAATAGCAAATTACCTATATTTGAAACAAAAAAATCTATGAAATACACTTTTCTGCTATTGATTACCGCATCATCGTGGGCTATAGCACAAAAACCATGCGGATATAAAGACGGACTTCAGGAAGGATCCTGCAAGGATTTCTACGAAAACGGGCAGGTAAAACAGGTCGTGGAATGGAAAAAGGGGAAAATAGAAGGCGAAGCAATCTATTATTATGATAATGGAAAGGTACAGGCAAAAGGAGAAAATAAAAAAGGCCATAAAGCAAAAGAGTGGTCTTATTATGACAGAAATGGAGTTCTGACTTCCAAAGAGACTTTCAGAAATGGGGAGAAGAATGTTTATGATGACAGTTCTCTGGCTACTTTTTACACTCCTGCCGGAAAAATAACCGAAATTTCCAATTACAGAATGGGCAAGCTGCATGGTGAAAGCAAACTGTATCATGAAGACGGAAAGTCTGTAAAACAGATCGGGCAGTATCAGGACGGGCTGGCTGCAGGAAAATGGAAGGTTTATTACCCATCCGGAAAATTACAGCGTGAAACAGAGTTTGTGAACGACAAATGGAACGGAAGCCGGGTGCATTACCGTGAAGACGGCAAAGTTGAAAAAACGGAAACATACAGAGACGGAAAATTAATCTCAACAAAATAAAACAATTGGTACAAAAATTAAAACTGGAAGAACTTAACAGAATAGATGTAGAAACATTTAAGAAGGTTGAGAAAATTCCATTGGTCATTATTTTAGACAATCTAAGGAGCATGCATAATGTAGGGGCATCTTTCAGGACGGCAGATGCCTTTCTGATTGAAAAAATAATTTTATGCGGCATTACTCCTCAGCCTCCTCACCGCGAAATCCATAAGGCAGCACTTGGGGCTACAGAAAGTGTGGACTGGAGCCATGAAAGTGATATCAACACCGCGATTGATGAATATAAAAGCCTTGGATACGAGATCATCGGTATTGAACAGACCACAGACAGCCGAATGATCACGGATTTCACCATAGAAAAAACTAAAAAATATGCCCTGATCCTGGGCAACGAAGTGGATGGGATAAGCGACGAGGCCCTACCGAATATTGATACATTTCTTGAAATTCCTCAGCTCGGAACGAAGCACTCCCTGAATGTGAGTGTCTGCGGCGGAATTGTGATGTGGGAATTTGCCAAAGCCCTAAAATAAAAAAACTGCATATGTCCTTAATAGACAGTGCAGTTTGAAATAAATCTAATAAAAAGTAAAAATGAAAGGCGACAAAGGTACCTTTTTTTTCTTTACAAACAAATTTTAACATCACTTTTTTTATTTTTCACGAAAAAAAGTGATGTTTTGAGAAAAAGTTTCATTTAATTTTTTATAAATTAGCACAATGTTTATCAAGGATTATATCTCAAAAGACTTTCCATGTTTTAGCCTGACTGACTCGATAGAATCAGCGAGGGATACATTAGACGATTTTGGATATTCCCATATTTTCATTAAAAAATCCCATCATTTCTACGGAGCTCTTGCAGAAGATTTCCTATATGAAGGAGACGGAATACTGAAGGATCTGGAACACCAGATCGAACGGTTTGCTATTCTGGAAGACAACAATATAATGGACAGTATCCGTCTGTTTTATACGTTCAATGCCAACGTGATCCCGGTGATCAACAAGAATGAAAAGTACCTGGGGTATATTACGTGCGAGGATATCTTTCAGAACCTTTCCCGTTATCCTTTATTTTCAGAGTCCGGGGCCATCCTTACCATAGAAACGCCGGCCAGAAAATATTCGATGACGGAAATCGCCAATATTGTGGAAAGCAACAATTCCAAGTTCTATGGCGGGTTTATTACATTAATGTCTGATGAGGTGATTCAGGTGACCATTAAGATCAGCAATGAAAATCTTTCCTCAATAGACGCTACTTTTGACCGGTACGATTACAGAGTTGTTCAGAAATACTATTCTGATGAGAAATCAGACCTATTTAAAGACCGGTTTGGATTTTTCCAAAAATTCATAGAAATATAACATGAAGGCAGCCATATACTCTCAGAAAAAAGACCTCGATACTTTTTTATATTTAAGCAAGTTTATTTCTGAACTTGAAACCCGGGGCGTAAAATCTGTTCTGTATGATGAAATGGCTGAAGCGCTTCAATTCTCAAAGATATTTGAAACATTCAACAGCAAGCAGGACCTTCTGGATAAAGAAGTAGACCTGTTTTTTACTTTCGGAGGCGATGGAACCATCGTGAATTCATTGACTTTTATTGAAGATCTTGAAATCCCAATTGTTGGGGTCAATACCGGAAGACTTGGTTTCCTGGCCAGCTTTACCAAAGAAGAAGCATTCAAAGAGCTTGATGCCATTTTAAAAGGAGACGTCAAAACAAGCCGCCGGGCCGTTATTGAAGTTGTTTCACCCAGGTCAGACGATTTTTTCCCGTATGCGCTGAATGATGTTACCGTTTCAAGAAAAGAAACCACGTCTATGATCACCGTAGATTCTTATATCAACGATGAGTTTCTGAATGTCTTCTGGGGAGACGGCGTTATTGTCTCTACTCCCACGGGATCTACTGCCTATTCTTTAAGCTGTGGCGGACCCATAATTTCTCCGAACAACGAAAATTTCGTCATTACTCCTATTGCTCCCCACAACCTGAATGTGAGACCTTTAGTGGTTAATGACCGGGTAGAAATAAAATTCAGAGTGGAAAGCAGAGTCCCTCAATACTCCCTTTCGCTGGACTCAAGGCTGGTGCATATTGAAACCGACAAAGAAATTATCATCAAAAAGGCCGATTTTCAGATCCTCCTGGTGCAGCCCAACCATTTAAGTTTCTACGAAACGATCCGTCAGAAGCTGCTTTGGGGTAAGGACAAAAGAAATTAGGAATTCCTCAAAAATGATTACCTTTACAGGAATTTTAAAAACGCCTAATAATTTAAAATAAAAAGTAAAACATGAGCAGAATTTTTCCGGCAGGAGTTGCCACAGGTCAGCTAGTTACTGATATTTTTCAGTATGCTAAAGAAAACAAATTTGCACTTCCTGCAGTAAACGTAATTGGTTCAAGCAATGTAAATGCTGTCATGGAAACGGCAGCGAAACTCAACTCTCCTGTAATTATCCAGTTTTCAAACGGTGGAGCGGCTTACAATGCCGGAAAAGGATTGAGCAATGACGGACAGAAAGCTGCTATTTTAGGAGCTATCGCCGGAGCAAAGCACATTCACACGCTTGCTGAAGCTTACGGAGCCACTGTAATTTTACATACAGACCACTGCGCTAAGAAATTATTGCCCTGGATTGACGGTTTGATGGATGCTAATGAAGAATTCTTCAGACAAACCGGAAAATCCCTTTACTCTTCTCATATGCTTGACCTTTCTGAGGAGCCTTTGGAAGAAAACATCGAAATCTCTGCTCAGTACTTCGAAAGAATGGCTAAGCTTAAAATGACACTTGAAGTGGAAATCGGAGTAACAGGTGGTGAAGAAGACGGAGTAGACAACTCAGACGTTGACAACTCAAAATTATATACACAGCCTGAAGACGTAGCGTATACGTATGAAAAGCTAAAGGCTATTTCTGAAAACTTTACTATTGCAGCTGCATTCGGTAACGTACACGGAGTTTACAAGCCAGGAAACGTGGTTCTTACCCCGAAAATCCTTGACAACTCTCAGAAATTCGTTCAGGAGAAATTCGGAACAGCAGACAAGCCGGTGAACTTTGTATTCCATGGTGGTTCAGGATCTACTTTAGAAGAGATCAGAGAAGCCATTGACTATGGAGTAATTAAAATGAATATTGATACTGACCTTCAGTTCGCTTACACAGAAGGGGTTAGAGATTATATGGTTAACAATATTGATTATTTAAGAGCCCAGATCGGAAACCCTGAAGGAGAAGAAAAGCCTAACAAGAAATTCTACGATCCAAGAGTTTGGGTAAGAAAAGGTGAGGAAACTTTCTCTACAAGACTGGTTCAGGCGTTTGAGGATTTAAATAACGTAAATACTTTAAAATAAAAACTGTAGCATTGTATTAATGTAAAAAGTATTCATGAGGATATGGTTTACATTAATACAATTTACATTTATACATTAATACAAGCAAAATGGCATTCGACTGGTTTAAAAGAAAAGCAAAAAACATTACCACCTCTACTGATGAAAAAAAGGATGTTCCCAAAGGTCTTTGGCATCAGACTCCATCAGGAAAAGTTGTGGAGCATGATGAGCTCAGAAGAAACAACTACGTTTCTCCTGAAGACGGATTTCACGTAAGAATAGGAAGTGCAGAATTTTTTGAGATCCTTTTTGACGAAGGAAAGTTCACAGAGCTGGATGCCAATGTTGAAAGTATTGATATCTTAAACTTCAAGGATACAAAGGCATACAAAGACCGTTTAAAAGAAGTAAAAGCCAAAACAAAACTTACCGATTCTATCAGAAACGCAGTAGGAACTGTAAAAGGAACTGAAATGGTGGTTTCCTGTATGGATTTTGCCTTTATCGGAGGCTCATTAGGTTCCGTAATGGGTGAAAAGATCAGAAGAGCAGTAGATTACTGTATTGCCAATAAACTTCCGTACATGATCATCTGCCAGTCCGGTGGAGCGAGAATGCAGGAAGCTACGTATTCACTGATGCAGCTTGCCAAAGTACAGGCTAAACTGGCCCAGCTTTCGGAAGCGGGGCTTTTATACATTGCTTATCTGTGTGATCCTACTTTTGGAGGAATCACGGCTTCTTTCGCGATGACTGCGGACATTATCATGGCTGAGCCGGGAGCATTAATCGGATTTGCAGGTCCAAGGGTAATCCGTGAGACTATCGGAAGAGATCTTCCGGAAGGTTTCCAGACTTCTGAATTCTTACAGGAAAAAGGATTCGTGGATTTTATTGTAAAAAGAACTGAAATTAAAGATACAGTCGCTAAAACAGTTAATTTATTGGCTGTAAAAGCATAGGGCTTGTAACAAATACTATACAGTCTCTCTCTAATTAGGGAGAGATTTTTTATTGATGAGGACTTTCAAGATATTTTTTAATACCATCCGGAGTATGAGCTTTAAAAAGATTACCCGTCTTTTATCGCTCCTTCTTCCCCATCCTCTTTTTGCCTTATTAAGCTTTCATGCAACGGTACAGGCCTTTGCCATCGCGCAGAAAAAGTTCCCGGAAACAGCATCTAATAACGGGGTCGGGAATGCTTTCAGACATGCTTTGTGGTGCTGCTTTATCATGATGTATTGCTGCAAGGTGTCTTCACCCAAAAAAGCACTGGATTTCTGCAAAAGAATCACAGATATGCATGAAGAATTGTTTCCGAATCAGCCTCTGGAAACTAAAATGGATCTTCACAACAACAAAATCGGGATGGATTATTTCATGGAACTACTGCCGGGAATCCACCGCCAGTTTTTTGAGAAGGGATTTTTTATAGACAGCCTGGCTAAGAAGATGGATGATGCGAAGATTTTAAAAAGCCTGGATGATGATTTTGAAGGGCACCTCGTCTACCTGGATGAATAAAATTAAGTATGTTTCGGCTTCACTCAGCATGACATTACAAATACTAACTGTTTTTTAGGTGTGGAATAATGGACCTTGTCACGCTGAGCGGAGTTGAAGCGCTTTCAATACGGATAAAAAATAAAGGTTCCACCATAAAGTTTTTCAGGTTTTACATTAAATTTATTATCTTTTCTCAAATTTTAATTTAATCGAATGGTCCTCAGCAGAATTTGGTCGGCTTTTATCATCATTGCCATTACCATTGCCAGTATAAAATACATTTCATCAGGCCACTACAAAACCATTTTCAATGATATGGTGGTGGGAAAAGGTGGTGATACGGTTCAGATCGCATCACAGCCGATGAATACCCTCACCCCGATTATCAGGGACAGCCTGATGAAAAAAAATGATTTTCCCGACAGCAGGATTCATTATAAAACCGATTCTTTAAAACAGGATGTAAAAGTCTACAGGGTTCAGGAAGCAGACGGGGTCATCGGAACTTCCGAAACTGCGGTAAAAATCTGCATCGGTTTAATCGGGATCATGACTTTGTTCATGGGATTTATGAGTATTGCTGAAAAGGCAGGCGGAATTAATCTGTTAAGCCGTTTTATCCAGCCTTTTTTCTCGAAATTATTTCCTGATATTCCGAAAAACCATCCCGCATTCGGACATATGCTGATGAACTTCAGTGCAAATCTTCTGGGGCTGGACAATGCTGCCACTCCGTTCGGTTTAAAAGCCATGGAAAGCTTACAGACTTTAAATCCCAATAAAGATACAGCCAGCAATTCGCAGATCATGTTTCTGTGTCTGCATGCCGGAGGAATGACGCTTATTCCTGTTTCCATTATTGCGATCAGGGCTTCTATGGGATCAAAAACACCTACAGATATTTTTCTTCCGTGTATGATTGCTACATTCGCAGCCACAATGGCGGCGATGATTATTGTTTCTCTGTATCAGAAAATAAATTTATTAAAACCTATTGTTATTGCTTATGTGGGAGGAATTTCTGCCGTTATTGCACTTCTCGTTCTTTATCTGGTTCAATTAAGCAAGGATGAACTGGATACTTTCAGTAAAGTTTTAAGTAACGGACTGATCCTCTTTATCTTCCTCGCCATTGTACTGGGGGCAGTGTATAAAAAGATCAATGTTTTTGATGCCTTTATTGATGGAGCTAAAGAAGGATTCACAACCTGCGTGAAAATCATTCCTTATCTGGTTGGAATGCTGATCGCTATTTCGCTTTTAAGAACTTCAGGAGTTTTTGACGTAATTATTGACGGTATGAAATGGGTTGCCAATACGGCTGGATTTGACCCAAGATTTGTAGACGGACTTCCTACGGCACTGATCAAACCTCTTTCCGGATCAGGAGCAAGAGGAATGATGGTGGATACGATGAGCACATTCGGAGCGGATAGTTTCCAGGGTAAACTGGCTGCAGTTCTTCAGGGAAGCTCAGATACGACGTTTTACGTGATTGCTGTGTATTTTGGGGCCGTAGCCGTGAAGAATACGAGATATACGGTAATTGCCATGCTTCTGGCGGATCTGGTGGGTGTTATTACGGCTATTGGGTTGGCTTATTTGTTTTTTGCGTAATTTATTGGCGGTTGCTGGTTACTGGTTTTTTAGTTTCCCGCGGCATTTATTAAAACAACAATTGATGAGCTACCAAAAACTTGACATTTATAATATTGCATTTGAACTTTTTATTGAGACGCATGGGCTTTTACTAAAGCTACCCAGATATGAATTATATGAGCCTGGAAGCCAGTTGAGAAGGTCTGCAGATTCTGTTGTTACCAATATAGCAGAAGGTTATGGAAGAAAAAACTATAAAGGAGATTTTATAAGATTTCTCATTTATTCGCAGACAAGTTGTGATGAAACGGTAAGCCATTTATCAAAAATAATAAGACTATACCCCGATGTAAGTGTAGACTTAAGTGATAAAGTAGCCCAATACCAACTATTAGGAGGAAAAATTAATAACTTTATAAAATATGTCCAACTAAGCTGGCGAACATAAAATAATACGAAATAACTAAAAACCAGCATCCAGCAACAAAATTAAAGCAATTATGATCACAGATAAAGAATTCACCCTAAGATTGATACGCCAGCTAACCCAGGCACTGGAAAAACTGATTTTAGACAAGCCTGAGGAAAGCATGATGCAGAAAGAACTGGACTTCGATACTTTAATGAGGGATATTTTTAAGATGAATTTCACGGAAATATCTTCCAAAACGAAAGAAGAAATTATTGCCATCGTTAATGAAAGGCAGGAAAGAGACCACAAAGATTATTATGAAATGCTTGGCAACCTTTTCTACTTTACCGGTAAGCAGGACCAGAATAATGACTTCCTTGATAAAGCAAAGACTTTCTATGAACTGTATCTTCAGACCAGCGGAATTTTTGCCCTTCCGGTGATCAACAGAATTAACGAAATAAAAAAAGCACTTGAATAAAGTGCTTTTGTATTTTTAGAAGGTGATTTTATACGTTCCGGTAGAGGATGTGTTAGCTTTTTCAGCTTTCACATATTTTTTGACCCAGGCTACCGATGTAGAAGCTACACAAGGATCTGAAGTCCCTCCTGTTCTTCTGGCAGAAACTACATTACCCGCTTTGTCTACTGTGTACGCAATCGTAATGGATCCTCCGGCTGTACAGTTGTGAGAAGGCTGTGATCCTCCTCTACCCATGGTTCCGGGGATATAGCCGGTCAGTTTACGGTCTATTCCTACTTTACTGTCGCCGTTTCCGTCTCCGCCTAAAGGATCTCCAGCGTTTCCTATTCCGGTACCTGTTCCCTGGCTTCCGGCTTTTGTCCCTCTTCCTCTGATCAGGTTTCCGATGGCTGCATTTCCTTTTCCGTCCCCGTTTCCTGTTTTTGAATTCGAGGTAGTGGCGCCGGATTTTTTAGTACTTTTTGAGGCGCTTGTACTTGTAGCTGTTTTATTAGTATTCTTTTTTGATTCCTCTTTCTTCGCAACACTGGTTTTGGAATTGTTCCCTGTGAGCACCTTTTCTTTCACTTCCGTTTTCTTGGGTTCCGGTGCCGGCTCAGGTTTTATGACCGTTTTGGTTTCCGGTACGGGTGTTTCGGCAGGTTCGGGAGTTACTTCTTCAGTGGCAGCAGCAAGGCTTCCCGGCTGATCTGCCGGTTCTTCAATCCCATTTCCATTTCTGTTGTCCCCGAAATTCACAAGCATGGTTGTCACCACTTCATCAGGCTGTTTATCCAGTTCCGGTTTTAGTTTATAAAGAAAAACAAAAAGCAAAATTCCAGACCAGATCAGGATAGAAAGTACTGCACTTTTTACCCTGTCTTTGTTTTGCTCGCTTTTGTTTACACTGTAACTTCTCATCTTAGAAATGATTCTCTCCGGATGGCCCGGAGACATTATTTATCTTTAACGGTTGCAATCGCAATATTAAATTTATTTTTTTCAGCAATCTCCATGACAAAGACCACGTCTTTATGCATGGTATTTTCATCTGCACGAATGGTAAAGGATTTATTCGTCTGGCCTGTTAATTTACTGACAATTACGGATTCCAGCTGATCCTTTGTCACAGGATTATCATCTACAAAATAGGTCCCGTCCGGTTTAATGCTTACCGTCAGAGGATTAGGAATATTATCTTCAACCGCTCCTGCTTTAGGTAACTTCACATCAATGGCACTCTGATTGGCGGCTGATGAAGTAATCATAAAGAATATCAGCATCAGCAGGATAACGTCTGTCATCGCAGCTAAACTGAATTCGGGATTCGCTTTATTTCTTCTCTGAATTTTCATCTGTTTACTTTTCTTTTTTAATGGTCAGATGGAATCGCTCGACTATAAGCAATTTCATAAGAAAGATTTATAAAGGTTTGTTGATTAGATCTAAAAACTCTCCTGACATATTCTGTGCTTTGAGAACAAATCTGTCAATTCTTGTTAAAAGAATATTATAGAAAAAGTTGGCAGGAATGGCCACTGCCAAACCTACTGCGGTCTGTCCCAATGCAGTATAAATACCTTCAGACAATGTTTTTGGTGAGAAAGATCCCGTTGCATGAGAAAGGTTGAAGAATGCAATAATCATCCCGATAACCGTTCCCAGAAGCCCCAGCATCGGTGCGATACTCGGTACTACAGCCAGAAGGTTCAGGTTTTTTTCCATATTGGCAACCTCTACCTGAGCCTGGGATTCCATCGCACTTACAATATCTGAAACCGGTCTTCCCAGTCTGGAAATTCCTTTCTCCAGAATTCTTCCTTCCGGGGAATTCTGTCTTTTACAGTAATCTGCTGCTGATTCTATCTTGCCTTCCTTGATAAAATCTTCAATATTGTCCATGAAATTGGAATCTGTTTTGGACGTCAGCCTTTTAATAAAGAAAAAACGTTCAAAAAACAGGTATAATGAAAATACACCTAAAGCCAGAACGACAAACATTACTATTTTAGCGAAAGCTCCTCCGTGGAACATGATCTTCCAAAATGAAAATTCTAAATCGTCTGTTGCCACTGCCGGAGCAGTAATTTGTGCAAATAAAATCTGGGTAAGTTCCGTTAACAGCATTAATGTGAATTTTTATAAAAATTTAACGACAAATGTAGTGGAATATTATGAATTGCTCTCTTAAAAAATGCTTAAAAACAACTTAAAGTTTGTTATGGTTCAGAGATAGCAAATTTCTTTCCAAAACTAGCTTTGAAAAGAAATCTGATATAAAATATGGAGAAAACGGTTAGTCTTCGTCTATGTTGATATCGTCCTGCTTAAATTCGCATTTTAAACGGAATGGGATCGGGGTATCTGATCCTGTGTAGAAATCGTCGATCGTTCCTTTCCAGATTACCTGAAGTTCACCTTCTTCGTTTTTCTCAAACAGAAGCTCATTATCATAAATAAAGGCTTCCTCATCATCGAATAAATCCACTTCGGTGTAGGTTTCCTCATCAGAATCGTTAATGGTGATTGCTTTTCCCTCGATTTCTTTTGATTCAATAGGAAAATCAAAGATTTCAAGCGAAAGCTGCGGAAAGTTGTACTGTAATGAATCATCATCTACATGATCCAAACTGTCATCCGTTATAATTTCAACCTCTAAAAAATGTTGCTGGTTGCTGTAGACTGCCTTACAATAAGTGTTTCTAATATTGTATTTTAGGGTCTCCTCCGGATGGTAAATTTTTAAAATCCCTTTCATTATTTCTTAAAAAAGAGCTGTAATAATATGATTGTTAAACGTTTTAGACAAAGATAAAAAATTGATTCAAAGTTGAAAATATTTTCAAAATTATTTTTTTAAATCATTATGATTGACTATTCCGTATCTGCAATAATACTTACTTTTGCTGTATAAAGATTCTGAAATGAAAAACATTGTAACAAAAGGTATTCTAGCCGTAGGACTGGCTGTAGGCCTGGCATCCTGCAAAAAATCCGATTCTCCGCTCACGAAGGTGACCCCCAGCAATCTGGATTCCATTGCAGCCAACTATTATGAGCAGTATCTTAAATTGTACCCTTTAGAGGCTACTTCTCAGGGAGATACAAGATATAATGACCAGCTTCCTATCAATATCGACAAGGATTTTATTTCCGGAGAGATTGCTTTTTACAATTCTGTACAGAAACAGCTGGAAAGCGTTGATTACAAAGGTCTTTCTGATGAGGACAAAGTGGTTTTTGATGTCCTGGATTATACTTTAAAAGATAAAATCGAGGCGTATGCCTACCACCCTGAATACATCCCTTTTACCCAGTTTGGAGGCCTTCCTCTGAATTTCCCACTGTATGGAAGCGGAGAAGGGAGCCAGCCTTTTAAAACAGAAAAAGATTACAGCGACTGGCTGAAAAGAATGGAGAAATTCCCTGAATGGATGAATGCTGCTGCAGATAATTTCCGCGAAGGGATCAATAATAAAATCGTTCTTCCTAAAAAACTGGTGGTCAAGATGATTCCTCAGATGAAAGCTGAAGAGATCACAACCCCGGATCTGGACAAAAATATTTTCTATGGTCCCGTAAAAAAATTCCCTAAGGATTTTACGCAAGCCCAGAAAGACAAATTTTCAGCACTTTATGCAGAAGCCATTACCAAGAAGATCATTCCCGCCTATACTAAAATGGGAGCCTTTTTAGAGAAAGAATACCTTCCGAAAGCCAGAGATACGGACGGCTACAACAGTCTTCCGAACGGAAACGAAATTTACAGATATTACGCGAAAAGCTGGACTACCACTAAGAAAACACCTGAAGAGATCAATAAAATCGGGCAACAGCAGGTGGCTATGCTTCGTGCGGAAATGGAAAAAGTAAAACAACAATTAGGCTTTTCAGGAACTTTGGAAGAGTTTATTAATTACGTAAAAACAGATCCTAAAGCCATGCCTTACAAGACTTCCAAAGAGGTCCTGAATGGATTCAACGGGATTTTAGCCAAGATCACCCCGAAACTTAAAACAATGTTCAGCGTAACGCCTAAAACCAAGTTTGAGATCAGACAAACTGAAAAATTCAGGGAAGCAAGTGCCAGTGCGGAATATACCCAGGGAACTCCGGATGGTAAAAGACCGGGAATATTCTATATGCCGCTGCCAGATCCTGCCCAGTTCAATGTAACTTCGGGAATGGAATCTCTTTTCCTTCATGAAGCGATCCCGGGGCACCATTACCAGGTTTCTCTGCAGCAGGAGAATACCAAGCTTCCTAAATTCATGAGATTTGGCTGGTTTGGAGCCTATGGCGAAGGCTGGGCACATTATTGTGAAACTTTAGGCCCTGAATTTGGTTTGTATACAGACCCATATCAGAAAATGGGCTACCTGAGTGATCAGATGCTGAGAGCGGTAAGACTGGTGGTAGACACCGGAATTCATACCGGAACCATGACCAGAGAAGAAGCCATCAAATACTTTTTAAGCAATATTTCCTACGATGAAGCGAGTGCTACAGCTGAAGTAGAACGGTATATGGCGATGCCGGGACAGGCTTTGGGCTACAAAATAGGATCTTTAAGAATCCGTGAGCTGCGAGACCAATATCAGAAGCAACTTGGAAACAAGTTCAATCTGGCCAACTTTCACGATGAAATTTTAAGCCAGGGATGTCTTCCGCTTGATGTGCTGAACAGAAAGATGGAGCTTTGGGCTAAAAAGCAGAAATAGAACAATGCAAATAAAATATCAAGGATGGGATAAGTAATTTATTCCATCTTTTTTATTTATTTTTGGGTGATCTTGTAAAGATTTAATCTGTCTTTATCAATGAAGAAAACATTTATCTTTTTGCTTATACTATCCATGATTGGTTGTAAATCTGATCGCCAAAATACGATTGATCTGGGCACAATAACTGTTGATAAAAATATTTCTAAAAGCGAAACAATAAAAATTTTATCAGATTATCCCGAACTGAAATTATTCAACAGCGAAAAACTGGAAAGTCAGACAAGAACAGCACATATTATACAAAATGCCATTTTTTTCGATCGAACAAAAAGAATAATACGTTTCGATGATTATAAAGCTAAAGCCTTTTATAAAGGAGATACCCTGGAATTATGGATCAACAATTACAATGGTTATTTTGGAAACGGCGTTCAAATTCAGATATTTGATCATCATTTCAAAGTCAATAATATCAGCCCAAAAACAATGAAAAATGAAGTAAAATTTATTAAAGCCGAACTCATTGCTCAAAAACTGATTCTTAACAGCAACAGTTATAATAAAAAAGACAGTATCTACGGTTTCATCAATTACAGATGTAAAATAGACAGCTTGGTTGAAAAACAGTTCAGTGGATACTTCAAAACTATAATACAGTAAAAAATGATCACAGAAAGCCTGAAATCTCTCTACAGCAGGGATTTAAATACATTAAAAAAAGAGATAGAAGCCTACCAGAACGAGGAAAATCTCTGGAAAACTGATAAAAATATCGCCAATTCTGCAGGAAATCTTTGTCTTCACCTGGTGGGAAACCTCAACCATTTCATAGGAGCACAGCTCGGAAATACCGGTTATGTGAGGCACCGTGACCTTGAGTTTTCACTAAAAGACGTTCCCAGAGCCGAACTTATTGAAAAAATAGAATCCACCATCGTTATGATTGATACGGTATTAAGCCAGCTATCGGAAGACGATCTGAAAAAAGAATACCCGCTTGTTGTTTTTGAAGCTAAGATGACCACAGACTATTTTCTGATTCACCTGGTTGCCCATCTGGATTATCATCTGGGCCAGATTAACTACCACAGAAGGTTACTGGATTCCTGATTCCTGATTAATCGTTTTTTTATTTCCCCCTATTTCTATGTACAAATCCTCCTTTATGAAGGGACAGATTTGTGCATCAGGAATATCATTTATTTTTCAAACAGCATTTTCGTGATGAAATCCTTCTCTCCCTTTCCTCTTGCAGGAGAATACTCTCTGCCATAGTAAATGATCTGGAGATGAAGTTTATTCCAGACTTCTTCTTTCCAAAGATTTTTGGCATCTTTTTCCGTTTCTACCACGTTTTTTCCGGAAGTGAGCTTCCATTGGGTCATCAGCCTGTGAATGTGTGTATCCACCGGAAAAGCAGGAAATCCGAAGCCCTGGCTCATCACTACGGAAGCGGTTTTATGACCCACACCAGGGAGTGCTTCCAGCTCTTCATAGGTTTGAGGAACAATTCCGTCATGTCTTTCCAGTAAAAGCTCAGCCATTCTTTTCAGGTTTTTAGCTTTGGTATTCGAAAGCCCGATCTCTTTAATGAGTTCCTTGATCTGATATTCCTCCAGCTTGGCCATTCTTTGCGGCGTTCCTGCCACGGCAAAAAGATCAGGTGTCACCTGGTTCACTTTTTTATCCGTCGTCTGTGCAGAAAGGGCTACAGCCACCATCAGGGTATAAGGATCCGTGTGATCTAACGGAATAGGTGTTGCAGGATATAATTTCTCCAATTCTCTCTGAACAAGCTCCGCTCTTTGCTTTTTTGTCATGTAACCATTAAATTTGAACAAAATTAAATCATTATGCTGAAAGTTGGAGATAAATTACCGGAATTTGAAGGAATAAATCAGGACGGAAAAACGATAACCTCATCAAAACTCGCCGGTAAGAAATTAGTGGTATTCTTTTACCCTCAGGCCAATACTCCTACATGTACTGTGGAAGCGTGTAATCTGAGTGATAATTATTCAAAGCTTAAAAAAGAGGGGTTTCAGCTGCTGGGCGTAAGCGGGGATACGGTAAAAAAGCAGAAAAACTTTCACAGCAAGTTTGCATTTCCCTATGATCTTATTGCCGATGAAAACCACCATATCATTGATCAGTTCGGAGTATGGCAGGAAAAGAAAACATTCGGGAAAACCTATATGGGAATCGTAAGAACCTCCTTTATTTTTGATGAAAAAGGAATCTGCACAAGAGTCATTGAAAAAGTGACGTCTAAAACGGCGGCGGAACAGATATTAGAAGGCTAAAAAGCGAAAAGGCAAATAGGCGAATTTGCTTATTTGCCTATTTTGTTTCAAAGTACATCAATTCTTCATCATCACCCGAAAGTCTAACGTAATTCTTGAATTCAAGTCCTAATTTCTGAATCAGTTTCTGGGAAGAAAAATTATCTTTTGAAGTGATGGCAGAGATTTTTTTCAAACCGAAGTCATCCATTCCGATCGATTTCACCTTTTGAGCGGCCTCATAGGCATATCCTTTGCCTTCAAACTCTTCCAGCAGGGAAAACCCTATATCTACCACATCCAGCCCTTCCCTTTCGAAGATTCCTACCCCGCCTATTTTTTCACCTTTATCCTTGGTAACCATCAGATAATTTCCAAAACCCAGTTTTTCAAACTGTGGCATAAATCTGTTTCTGATATAGTTCTCAGCATCAGCCACCGTTTTAAGATTACGGTCCCCGATGTACCTGATAAAGCTGGGTCTGTTGTAAAGCTCAAAAATAAAGTCTCTGTCCTCTACAGACATCGGCCGGAGGATCAGTCTTTCCGTTTCGTAAACGCTATTTTCGTTTGGCTGGTTTTTTAGGCTCATCTTTGGGTTCTTCTTTTTTCTGAATTTTTAAAAGCCTTGGATTATTTGGGCATTTTTTATTGTACAGCTCAATGTAGGTTCCGTTTTCCTTTGCATTGGAAACAGCACCGGAAGCTTTATTTACCGTTAGAGTATAATGGGTTTTCTGATAAGGACATTCCTTTGAAGTAACCTTTCCAAGATCAAGATAATAATGGGTGGCATCTTCATAATAGTTGCCTGCAATATCTTTAAATTCACTGTCTACCATATATCCGTCAGCAGTCAGGATAATGGCCGCTTCTTCTGCATTATCAATTTTTCCAACGAATTTTCTCAGCCCTTCAAGGTCTGTGATATAATTTACTTTCCCCCCTGCTGCGTAGGCTATGTAATAAAAGCTGTCTTCTTCCGGAAACAGATCAAATCCGGAAAACTGCGGGGTATAATCTGTTTTTCCTCCCGATATTTTAACCTCCTGGTTTTTCCCGTAGCTGTTATGGACGAGCACCCAGGAATCTACCCGGTCATTGGGAATGATCTGCTGTAAAATATTGGGAATACCGGAAAAGTTTTTCTTTTTCTGGGAATATCCTAAAACTCCTAAAATAAGGAATATAAAAGCTATTGATCGTGTCACAGTGTTCATCATAATTCAAAATCAGCAGAAATATAGCACTATTTTACATGAATTTATCTCCTTTCTTGAAACTTTTCAGGTCAAGAACATAATCTTTGATCAGCTGATCGTTGTCTCTGGGACATATCAGCAATGCTTTATCCGTGTCTACCACAATAAAATCTTCAAGTCCGTCAATGATGACCGCTTTGTTATTGTTTTTCAGACGGATAATATTTCCCTTGGAATTATAATTCAGGAAGTGCTTTAGTTTTACCGCATTTCCGTTTTTGTCTTTCTCTGTATTTTCATAAACGGAAGTCCAGGTTCCGAGGTCGCTCCATCCCAGATCCGAAGGAATGACGTATACATTTTTTGCTTTTTCAAGGATTCCGTTGTCGATGGAAATTTTCTGGACTTTCGGATAAATGATTTCGATGCAGCCATTTTCCTTTGCAGAATTGTATTCACAGGCCATGAAGTGCTGCATCATTTCCGGGAGATACAGCTCGAATGCATGATGAATACTTTTCACATTCCAGATAAATATTCCCGCATTCCAGAGGAAATCCCCGCTTTCCAGGAAGCTCTGGGCAATCTCCAGAATAGGTTTTTCCGTGAAGGTTTTTACTTTAAAATAATCTGATCCCTTCTTTTCCACAAACTGGATGTAGCCGTATCCGGTATCAGGTCTTGTAGGCGTAATGCCCAGGGTCACCAGATAATCATGTTTTGCTGCCAGGTCGAAGGCCAACTCTACTTTCTCAAGGAAAACATCTTCTTTTAAGATTAAATGATCAGCCGGAAGCACAATCATGGTAGCATCCGGATTAATTTCAGCAATTTTGTTCGCCATATACAGGTTACATGCTGCTGTATTTTTCATCAGGGGCTCACCCACAATATTCTCTTCAGGAATTTCCGGAAGCTGCTGATGGGACAGTGCCACATACTCTTTATTCGTGATCACGAATATCTGCTCTTTAGGAATGATGCGGCTGATCCGGTCATAAGTCTGCTGAATCATGGTACGCCCTGTTCCTAAAATATCCTGAAACTGTTTTGGAAATTTGTGTGTGCTCATAGGCCAGAACCGGCTCCCGATTCCTCCCGCCATAATAACACAGTATCTATCTGATTTTAACATTCTTGCCTACATTTTTCAACCCTAGCCAGAGGCTTGAAAGAATATTTCCTTCCCGTAGCCAGATTCTTACAAAGATAGTTTTTTTTAATCAGACCTTCTAATAAATACTTTTCGTTCCGGTACATAAAAAATTCCCCTTTTTGAAGTTCTTCTATAAAATTCAGTCTATCGTCTTCTTTCTCAGTATGAAAATATCTTACAAGATCCGGACTGGCCATGAAATTGGCCTTTGGAGATTTTGAAAACCGGATAATGATAGGCCGCAGATCTTCATCATATACCTCAATACTTTCGAGAAGCATATTTCTGAAGGTTTCTTTCCACTCGTTGCCGTGTGGAGATATTCTTCGTCCGTATTTTTCAAAAGCGATCAGATGAGCCAGCTCATGGGTCAGCACAAAGAAGAAAAGCGGTGGTGTAAGGGTAGAATTTACAGTAATTTCATGCGAATTATCCGGTAGTTTCCTGTAATCTCCCAGCTTTGAATTCCGGCTGCGGGTTACTTTTATATGGATATAGTAATCTGCAAACCAAATTCTTAGGTATTTTAATGTATTTTGAGGTAAGTATTTTTCTAATGACTGGATCGGCATTTTACAAAGTTAATGGAATTCCTGAATAGAAATTCAGCAGTTTAAGGCTGAAAAGGTAATTATATTTTGCCTGGGCAACCGATCCCTGAGCATTCGCATAATTATTTCTGGCCACGTTCACATCATAAATGGTAGATCTTCCTGCCGTATAACTCTTATCTGCAAACTCCAGAGCAAGCTTTGTACTCTTTTCTGTTTCCACTGCGGAAAGGAATGTTTCATAATTAGCATCCGCATCAAACTGGGCCTTCTGAACATTCTGTCTTACCGTGTTTTTCTGCTGCTCCAGGGTGTTTTTGGCGATACTCTGGTTGATTTTAGACTGCTCAACCTGTAATTTTGTAATCCCTTTATTGAAAATAGGCACATTCAGGGAAACTCCTACCTGCTGACCGAAGTTATCTTTATACTGCTGGAAAAAAGAAGGATCATTCACAATGTTACCAAACTGATCATAGCTTTTATTCAACAGGTTGTTATAAAAACTTCCAATTCCTGCACTTGCCGTTAATGTAGGCCAGAATGCTGTTTTTGAAACTTCCGTCTGAGCTTCTGCGGATCTGATTCTGCTTTCTGCCGCCTTGATCTGCGGTTGATTTTCATAGGCAGTAGTAAGAACTTCATCCACTGATTTAAGCTGAGAAGGCAGTGTTTCTCCTACAGCCACATCTTCCACATCGAATCCTTTATAATCCGGAAGCTGCAAAAGCTGAACGATGGCAAACAAAGCTCTCCCCACATTAATCTCTGCGGTTTTAAGGTTTTGTTTTTCTCTTGCCAGTGCTGCCTCCGCTTCCGCAAGAATGGTTTGTGCAGTGGTTCCCACCTGCGTGGTTATTTTCGCTCTGTCATATTGTTTCTGAGCGTTTTCTACAGCACTTTGAGAAATCTTTACAATTTCCTTATTCAGGAGAACCGTTAGATACTGTTGGGCAATCTGCAGGGAAATATCATTTTTAATGGTTTCTATGTCATACTGGCTGGCTTCTACATCAAACTGGATCTTTCTGATGTTTTTTTCTAACCTGCCGTTATTGTAAACTAAAATGTCGGCTCCGAGATTGGCACTGTTACTAAACCGGTCATTCCTTAAACTTCCGGTTCCGAATGAAGTCTGCCCGAAACTCACATTATTGCTCATGTTTCCAGATACTGATGGCAGATATTCCTTTTTAGCCATTTTAAGATTAGAATCCTGGATCTGTTTGGAATATTGATTTTGGATAACCTGGAGATTATGTTCCACAGCATAGTCTACGCATTCTCTTAAGGACCATTTTTTCTGAGCGCTTAGTCCCAGACAACTTAATCCAAAAACGATAATCCAAACTTTTTTCATATTAATAATTTTCAATATTAGACGAGCCAAATATAAAAAAGTTACAGTTTTAAAAATTAATATTTCATTTTAAAAAACTTTTATGAATTTTGCATCATGACAAATGGACAATACCAGGAAGCGGTAGACTGGCTTTTCGTACAGGCTCCGAACTATCAGATCGATGGCCTGAAGGCCTATAAACCGGGGTTAGACAATATTACAAAGCTTTGTGCTTTCTTTGGAAATCCTCAGGAAAAGATATCATGCATCCACATTGGAGGAACCAATGGGAAAGGCTCTTCCAGTAATATGCTGGCTTCTGTTCTTCAGGAAGCAGGCTATAAAGTCGGGCTTTACAATTCTCCGCACCTGATTGATTTCACGGAACGCATTAAAGTGAACGGTAACAACTGTAATAAGGACTTTGTTTTTGATTTTATTCAAAAGCTAAAGACCCTACCTGAAGACATCCTTCCATCGTTTTTTGAGTTTACCACCATTATGGCTTTTGAATATTTTTATCAGCAGGGAGTAGATTTTGCCATTATTGAAGTGGGACTCGGCGGAAGACTGGATTCTACCAATATCATTAAGCCTCTTCTTTCTGCGATCACCAATGTACAGCTGGACCATCAGAATATTTTAGGGAATACTATTGAACAGATCGCTGCGGAAAAAGCAGGTATCATAAAACATCATACCCCGATTATTTCCGGAGACGAAAATGATTCGGTGAAAAATATCATCAGACAGAAAGCTCTTGCCGAAGATGCTCCCTTCGTTGATGCTACGGTCATCAAATCGGAACTTGGTTCTGATCTTAAAGGCAATTACCAGCAAAAAAACATCCGTGTTGTTCTTGCCCTCATCGAAGAATTAAAAAAATTAAATGTCCCTGTTTCTGATGAACAGATTGAAAAAGGACTCCTCCACGTTCATCAAAACACCGGTTTCATTGGCCGTTGGTTTGAGTTTTCAAAAGATCCGCTTACCATTTGCGATACCGGGCACAATCAGGCAGGCCTTGAGTATGTATTTTCACAATTGAATACAATTAATCGTCATAAGCACGTTATTCTGGGATTTGTGAATGATAAAAAGATCGATGAAGTAATGGCTCTTCTTCCTGAAAACTCTGAGTTCTATTTTGCAAAACCATCCATCAACAGGGGAAGACATCCGGAAGATTATGAAAATCTACTGCAGCAAGCAAAAATTTCCTATACAATTTTCAATTCCGTACAGGAAGCGTATCTTTCTGCAAAAGAGCGATGTACAAACGAAGAAATGATTTTTGTGGGCGGAAGCAACTTTGTAGTTGGAGAATTTTTAGAAAAAAATTTGGAGTTTTCCGAATAAGTCGTATATTTGCACCACTCTAAACGAGAATACAAGTATAGAGGGTTCTTAGCTCAGTTGGTTCAGAGCATCTGGTTTACACCCAGAGGGTCGGGGGTTCGAATCCCTCAGGACCCACAGAAAAGGATACTGAAGCCTTTCAAAAAATTTCAGGGCTCTTAGCTCAGTTGGTTCAGAGCATCTGGTTTACACCCAGAGGGTCGGGGGTTCGAATCCCTCAGGGCCCACAAAATCTCTCAGGAAACTGGGAGATTTTTTATTTTCAGATATGATATAAAAAAAATATTATTTCATCTTTTTGAGCAGAAGTCCCAGTTTGTACACATCAAGATATCTCAGATCCACTCCTCTTTTTGATAATTTTTTCTTTACCGCTTTCATAGTGAAATCGTTCAGAATAAGCCCAAATAACGGCTTAAAAGGAAGCTTACTATACAGCCTGACCAATTTTACTTCTGATAATTTTTCAGCGAGATTTTTATCCTTCAGCATGGCAGCGAGGCTTTCTATAGACTCCTCTACTTTACCCAGATACACACTGTTGCTTTCAAGATCATTATTAAATATGGGATTGCTGATGTGGTCAATCTTTAATTGTGCTGATTTCAGATCCATCGCAAAAAGAAGGTCTTCATAGCCATATTTCTGAAAAGCCGGGTTGAAACCCACTTTTTCAAAAATATCTTTTTTAATGACAAAATTATTGGTCTGAAAACTTAAATAAGGTTTATTCAGTCGGAATTCAAGCGGGAGGTTTTCGCGTTCAACAGAAAATTTCCATCTTAAATAATGTTCGTCATCCGGCGCATCTGCCGAAACAATTCTCCCCCCATACATAACATCGGTTTCCGGATGTTTCTGAATAAAATCCGTATAGTTTTTTAAGAAGTTAGGTTCTGTAATTTTTCCGTCACAATCCAGAAATAGCAGATATTTTCCGGATGCATATTGTTGAAAAAGATTCCTGATTCTGGATCTTCCGATGTTTTTTTCAAGAAAAATGAAGGTTTCAACCTCTTTTTGAAGGTTTTGATAGGTATTTTTAAATCTTTCATCCGAAGCATCATCAATCAGAATGACCTCTGCATCTACTCCGTTAATGCTGATTTCCTTTTTTAAATCGGAGACAAGTCCGCGGACATCAAAGTTATAGACAGGAATGCATACTGACAACAGCATTATACAAGGATTTTTTCAACGATCTTCTGAACGTTCAGTTCTTCAAGACAAGCCCAGTCTCCACGGTAGCATTCTTTATCTCCAAACACGGAACAAGGCCTGCAGGTAAGGTCTTTCACCTGAACTACATCATTTTCGCTCTGTCCAAACCCCAGAAAACCGGCGTAGGGATGTGTTGCGCCCCAAACCGACACACATCTGGTTCCCATCAGGCTTGCCAGGTGCATATTGGCAGAGTCCATGGAGATCATTAATTCCAGTTCTGAGATTTTCCGGAGCTCCTGTGAAAGGTTTAATTTTCCGGAAAGGCTTTCGGTATTCGGGATCTCATGGGCCCATTTTTCAAGGGTTTCCGTTTCTTTTTTCCCGCCTCCGAAAAAGTAAATTTTGTATTTCTGAGCCAGGATCCTGGCCAGCTCATACGATTTCTCCAAAGGAAGCATCTTTCCTCTGTGCTGGGCAAAAGGGGCCAAGCCAATTCCTTCTTTTTGTCCGGATACCGGCCTGAGCTTATGTGACAGTTCAACGGAGAAACCCATAGCCCTGAAAACATCAGCATAACGCTCAACTGTTCTCTTTAACTGTACTTTATTAAGGTTCCAGACATCGGTTAGCTCTTCTTTTTCCTCTTTCCCTTTATTTATTTTAAATACTTTCAGTCCTTTTCTTCTGTAGATTTTATCAAGGATTTTTGTTCTGATCACATCATGGAGATTCGCGATCAGGTCCGGGTTGAATTCTTTGATGAGTTCATTGGCCAGCCTTCTCAATCCAAAGAATCCTTTATATTCATCAAGGTTGACTCCTTTAAATATAACGTTCGGAATATCAGTAAATAAGCTCTCAAAATTCTTTCTGGAAACCATTACAATTTCCACATCAGGATTTTGCTCCAGAAATTCTCTGAAGACAGGAGCCGTCATGGCGACATCGCCGAAAGCTGAAAAACGATATGCTAAAATTCTGGTCACGGCTAAGATTTTAGCTGATAGGCAACTGCATAAAATTTAATTTGTTTGGTCATCGCCATTAATCCGTTCGCCCTGGACGGGGAAAGAAATTCCTGAAGTCCTATTTCTGCAATAAATTCAAAATCAGAATCCAGAATTTCCTGGGTAGAATGACCGCTGTAAATACTCACTAACAGAGAAACGATCCCTTTAGGAAGGATACCGTCCGAGTCTGCATTAAAGAAAAGTTTTCCGTCTTTGAATTCAGCATCAATCCATACCTTACTCTGACAGCCTTTGATCAGGTTATCATCAGTTTTTCTGTCCTCTGGAAGGCCCTTCAGCTCTTTCCCGAGATCTATTATGTATTCATATTTCTGCTCCCAGTCATCAAGAAACGCAAATTCGTCAATTATTTCCTGCTGTTTTTCCTTAATGGTCATGTTTTTAACAAAATTTTAATGCAAAGATAACCATTTTTATAAAGAATATTTATTCTGATACTTTTTCAAATACTTTCAGCAGTTTTATTTCCTCATTTTCCCAGCAGAGAAATTTCGCGGCTTTCTCCAGCTCCGGCTGATAACCCAGCCTTCCTTTATCAAGAATTTTCTTTACAGCTTCTGCGATGTGTTCAGGCTGATGGCTTTTAAGAATCTCGCCTACATCAAACTGGTTTTTGATATTTCTCATTTCCGGAAGATCTGCCAATACGAGAGGAACCCGGCATTGGATGCAGTCCAGAACCTTGTTTGGCAGGGAATAAAGGTAACTGTCTCCTCCATTTTCTTCAATACTCATGCCTACATCGGCCATTAATGTGATAGCTCTGAGATCATCAGGCTTCAGTTTTCCTAAAAACTGTACTTTATGCTGGAGATTTTCTTTAACAACAAAGTTTTCATACTCTTTTTTCCGGGGTCCGTCTCCTGCGATCATTAAAACAACACCGTCAAGATGGTGCATCGCAAGAATAGCTTTATCAATTCCCCGAAAGGGATTGATGGCTCCCTGGTATAAAAATATTTTAGGATGATTGTCCGGAATTTCTGTAGTAAAATCCAGTCTCCTCTGTGCATTCTGAACCACAACGGGATCTGCTCCGTATTTTTTTTGGAACCAGTTCGCATAACCTCTGCTGGCAGTAATCATCAATTTAACCCTGGGAACAATGCTTTTTTCCAGATACCTCCATAATTTTTGTGACATTTTGCCCTGAATTGCAGGCATTTCTGAAAAAATTTCATGACTGTCAAAAACCAGAGGAATATTTAGCTTTTTTGCGATTAAATAATTAGGAAGTAGGGCGTCAATATCGTTGGCATGAAGAATGGTATGCTGATCTGCTTTTTTTTTCAGCAGATGATACAGTTTCCAGTTAAATTCAAAATAAGCCGTTTTTAAGCTTGTGGAAACTAAATGGATTCTCGAAAACGGATATGGACGTTCCATCTGCTCTGCCCCGTTCCAGTCATTTCCGATCAGTTCTACCTGATACCCGCTTTCGTGGAGGGTTCCGCAAACCTTCTCTATACGCTGATCCGTGTATAAGTTGCTGAAGGCAGATGTAATGATCTTTTTTTTCATTATGCTTTCTTTCCGGCCAGCAAATGATAGATCTGAATAAGGCAAATCAGTCCGTTCGGGATGATCACCGGCCACAATAAACCATTAAAAATACCATAAATGACAAAGCAGATGCAGCCTATCATGTTGACAATTCTGATTTTTCTTATATCTTTAAGGATGAAACTCAGCACAATGAAAACGGATGCAGAATATCCAATATAAGTAGTAATTTCGGGATTCATGGAAAAATTTTAAGGAGAACAAACTTAATCATTTTCAATAAGATAATAAAATTTTTTCTGCCATAAAGTCATTAATTGATTTTTGGTAAAATATTTGTAATTTAGATAATGAATAAATGGCGCTGTTGCCTTTATTCTAATGAGATATATTATGGATTATAAGTTTTCACAAGGTTTGAGCCAGGTGTTCAAACAAAGCAAAAGCGAAGCTAAAAGGCTGAAAAGTGAATTTCTCAATACAGAACATCTACTTTTAGGTATTATAAAAACGGAAAACTCTGCGAAAGAAATCCTTCAAAACCTTAATGCGGATTTAACACAAATCAGAAGAAAAATTGAAACTTTAAATACAGCGAGTCTAAATCCTATTTCTGAAGAGGTTACCAATATTTCTTTCACCAAGATGGCAGATCATGCTATTAAACGTGCGGAACTTGAATGCAGACAGTATAAAAGCAATGAGATTAATACCGTTCATCTGCTTTTAGGCATTCTTTACAAATATGAGGATCCTACTTCAAATATTCTGGGAGCTTATGATATCGATTATGAAGGAGTTTCAAAAGAATACCAGACGATGCTTAAAAATTCCGGGCAGGCACCACAAAACAGTGCGTATGATGATGATGACGACAGAGAGGAATTTGAGCAGATGAGGAAGCCTTCAGGAAATTTAGGTTCTGCAAAAAGTAAAACTCCTACACTGGATAACTTTGGGCGTGACTTAACTTCTTTGGCAAGAGACGGAAAATTGGATCCTGTAATCGGGCGTGAAAAAGAAATTGAGCGTGTTTCTCAGATCTTATCACGAAGAAAGAAAAACAACCCGCTTCTTATTGGTGAGCCAGGAGTTGGTAAATCTGCCATTGCAGAAGGACTGGCTTTGAGAATTCAGCAGAAGAAAGTGTCCAGAGTTCTTTACGGAAAGCGTGTAATCACTTTAGATCTGGCGAGTTTAGTAGCCGGAACCAAATACCGTGGTCAGTTTGAAGAAAGAATGAAGGCCATTATGACGGAACTGGAGAAAAACAGGGATGTCATCCTGTTCATTGACGAGCTTCATACCATTGTTGGCGCTGGAAGTTCCACAGGAAGTTTAGATGCATCAAATATGTTCAAGCCGGCTTTGGCAAGGGGAGAAATTCAATGCATCGGGGCAACAACGCTTGATGAATACCGTCAGTATATTGAGAAAGACGGAGCGTTGGAAAGAAGGTTCCAGAAAGTAATGGTAGAACCTACCAATATTGATGAAACCATTCAGATCCTGAATCAGATTAAAGATAAATATGAAGAACATCACAATGTAGTGTATACTCCGGAAGCAATTCTGGCGTGTGTCAACCTGACATCGAGATATATTACAGACCGTTTCTTACCGGATAAAGCTATTGATGCCATGGATGAAGCAGGTTCAAGAGTGTATATCAAGAATATGAAAGTGCCTACTGAGATCATTGATTTTGAAAAGAAAATTGAGGAAATCAAAGAAATGAAGCAGAAAGCTGTAAAAGCTCAGGATTATCTTGAAGCCAGAAAGCTTAAAGATGAGGAGGAACGTCTTCAGATGGAACTGAATGCTGCTCAGGATAAATGGGACAAGGATGTAAAAGAGAAAAAAGAAACCGTAACGGAAGAAAATGTAGCGGAAGTAGTTTCTATGATGAGTGGTGTTCCGGTAACGAAAGTGGGTAAAAATGAGCTTGATAAATTAGCTCAGATGGATGATAAGCTGAACGGAAAAGTAATCGGTCAGGAAGATGCTGTGAAGAAGGTGGTGAAAGCCATTCAGAGAAACAGAGCCGGTCTTAAAGATCCGAACCGTCCGATTGGTACCTTTATTTTCCTTGGTACTACCGGGGTTGGTAAAACCGAGCTGGCGAAAGTAATGGCAAGAGAACTTTTCGAATCTGATGAATCCCTGATCCGAATTGACATGAGTGAATACATGGAAAAATTTGCGGTTTCCAGATTGGTTGGGGCGCCTCCGGGATATGTAGGATACGAGGAAGGTGGACAATTAACGGAAGCTGTAAGAAGAAAACCTTATGCTGTGGTTCTTCTGGATGAGATTGAAAAAGCTCACCCTGATGTGTTCAACATTCTGTTACAAATTCTGGATGAAGGCCACGTTACCGACAGTTTAGGAAGAAAAATCGACTTCAGAAATACGATCATTATCCTTACTTCAAACATCGGAACCAGAGATCTTAAGGATTTTGGAGACGGTGTAGGATTCGGAACCTCAGCGAAGAAAACCACTTCAGATACCAGAGCAAGAAGCACCATTGAAAATGCCCTTAAAAAAGCATTTGCCCCTGAATTCCTAAACAGAATTGATGATATTGTGATCTTCAACTCTCTTGTACAGGATGATATCAAGAAAATCATTGATATTGAGCTGAACAAGCTTTATGGCCGACTTGAAAAATTAGGATATAAAGTAGATTTAACTGAAGATGCTAAGAACTTTATTTCTGAAAAAGGATGGGATAAAGACTTCGGTGCAAGACCATTGAAACGTGCTATCCAGAAGTATATTGAAGATCTGCTGGCAGAAATGCTGGTGAACAAACAATTGAATGAAGGAGAAACCATAATTCTTGACCTTAATGAAGCTAAAGACGGATTGATAGGAAAAACATCAAAACCGAAGAAGACCACAGAGAAATCTTCTCAGTCTTAATACAAATAATATCATTATAATGAAAAGCACCGGAAAAATTCCGGTGCTTTTTTTATGTTTTGGCTAAAGCCCGTTTCTATTGATGCTGTTTTATTAAACTACTACGGCTGATTGCATCTTTTTTGAAACATTAAGGGCATTGAAGGAGGTAAGAAAAGTTAAGAGAAAATCTAAAGATTTTATTTAGCTCTAATCCTTAAAGCGAAGCACAGCTTAATGATCTTAAAATCTTAATCTCACTTAATGGTTCAAATAGTATTTATAAAAGTTTCTGATTTTTAAGCTTAAGTGTACTTCTTATTCTCAATACTTTTAGCTAAAAAATAACTAAAGTGTTTAAAAACTTTTGTGACTTTTGTGGTGAATAGTCTACAGTCCCACAACGAAACCGATATTCGGGATCAGTCCGCTTGAAAATATACTGGAATTTTCCTTCCAAAGGACATTATACATCAGTCCAAGCTGCATAAAGGAATTATTCCCGATTCTCTGCATATATCCACCACCGAGGTACAAAGCACTTTCCTCCTCATTGGTTTTATAATCGTAATATTTGTCTTTATAATTGATAAAATAATGCTGGAAATTTGCACTTACATAAAAAGTTCTCGCGATATAATAATTCAAAAAGGGACCCGCTCCGAACATGGTTGAACGGTAATAGTCCGATGTCTGCCAGGAAACACTCCCCACTACTCCGCCTTCCAGGTCTTCTGTAAGCTTATACCCTAACCTCGGTGAAGCCTGAAGATAAAAAGAGCTCCGGCTTCCGAAACCCACCCCTATTCCGCCTCCGAAGGTCCAGCGATTGCTGCTTTCCGGTGAAGCACCAATGGAGACCTGAGAAAACAAGGGTGTTGAAATCATTATCAATAAAGGAATAATAAACTTTTTCATATTAATATTGTTTTTGTCAATGTTTAAAATTATGGTTTTTTTGCGAATCTTTTTAGTTGTATTTTTGCCACGTCAAACTAAGAACTCCCGTTAAGAGTTTCGTAAAATTGAAATATAATGAAAGTAGTAGTAGGATTATCCGGAGGTGTAGACTCCAGTGTAACAGCGTATTTGCTGCAACAGCAAGGCCATGAAGTGGTGGCTTTGTTTATGAGAAACTGGAATGATGCATCGGTAACGCTTGAGGATGAATGTCCGTGGATTGAGGACAGCAATGATGCCCTGATGGTAGCCCAGAAACTGGGAATTCCTTTTCAGGTGATTGATATGAGTGAGCTTTACAAGGAGCGCATCGTGGATTATATGTTCGATGAATACCAGAAAGGAAGAACACCGAATCCCGATGTTTTGTGCAACAGGGAAGTGAAATTTGATGTTTTCATGAAGACCGCAATGTCTCTGGGAGCAGATAAGGTAGCTACCGGACATTATGCGCAGGTTACTTCAACTTTTGACGAAAACGGAAAGGAAATTTTCCATCTTTTAGCCGGAAAAGACAACAATAAGGACCAATCTTACTTTCTTTGTCAGCTAAGCCAGGAACAGCTGTCAAAAGCCTTGTTTCCCATCGGGGAACTGACCAAGCCACAAGTAAGGGAAATTGCAAAAGAAATAGGCCTTGTAACGGCTGACAAAAAAGACTCCCAAGGATTATGCTTCATCGGAAAGGTAAGCCTTCCCCAGTTTTTACAACAGCAGCTGGTTCCGAAAGAAGGTGAAATTGTAGAAATTTTCAAAGATTCTGCTTTATTTTCTAATGAAAAACCGGGATTTTCTTCAAAAGAGGAAGAACTGGAATTTTTATCCAGGAAAATCCATTATAAAAAATCCGACGGAAAAGTAATCGGAAAGCATCAGGGGGCCCAGTTTTTCACCATCGGGCAAAGTAAAGGACTTGGCATCGGAGGTCATAAAGAAAGCTGTTTTATCATCTCCAGAGATATGGAAAACAATATTATTTTTGTGGGCGAAGGGCACAGCTTCCCGGGATTACATAAAGAAGCCCTTAAAATGGACTCTTCAGAAGTGCAGTGGGTTCGTGAAGACCTGAAACTTAATAATGGTGATTCTATGGAGGTGATGGCGAGATACAGATACAGGCAACCTTTACAAAAGGCTGTTCTTTATCAGTTTGAACATGCATCTTATATTAAATTTGAGGAGCCTCAATCTGCAATTGCAGAGGGCCAGTTTGCGGCCTGGTATATTGGTGACGAGCTGATTGGAAGTGGCGTTATTTCATAAATCAAAAATTTTTTGAACATTTTCTGTAACATATTTTGAGTTGTCAGACTTATTCTGTAAATAATCAATCAACTTGATATATTATAAAATCCCGAAGCATCTGTTTCGGGTTTTATTTTTGTTATTAGGTTTATTATTTTTTTATCCTATGATTTAAATGAGTGGACTTAACAACCATGATTACCAGGATTTCAGCAATAAGAATACTGAACAATATTCCTACAGGTCTGTCTAAATTCAGGCCCCGGATTAATTTTATCATACCCAAAGCGAAAATAAAGAACATGAAGTAAAATGAAATTTTTGAAACGTTTTCATCAAAGTATTTTAAGGAGAAAACAGATATATAAAACCCCACTGTCAGGATCAGATAAAATTTAAGAAATCCGGGACCTGTTAAAGCAATCGGGTTGCTGGTCTTACAGCACACCGCAAGCCATATACAACTTACTGCTGCCGGTACTGAGTGAATGATCAACTTTTTCATAGTTTTTAATTTTATTTATCCGCCACAACCTCCTCCGCAGCCCCCGCAGCCGCCACCACAACCACTTCCGCAACCGCTGCTTCCTCCACTGCAACTGGAACCTCCGCTGCAACCAGACCCGCCATCAGAATTACTGCTGACATTTTTATCCTGTTCTTTGTTGATGTTTGCTGAAAAAATCCATGAAATAAAACTGATGAAGCTGAAGAAACCAACGATGCAAAAAACAGTCAGCAGTACCCCTCCCCAGATGCCTCCAGAGCAGGAGTACACCAGAAATAAAAGGCTGAACAGCGTAAGAAACCTGAATCCTTTTGTCCAGAATGCCGGCTTTCTTTTTTCTACGGATTCATCTTCCCAGATCTCTTTTGGAGCTTCGTGCTGAAAAATCTCACGATAACTTTTCAGTGTTTCGGAAAACCAGTTCTGATGTTTTGTCTTTTCATTAAAACCTCCTTTTGAAGGATGATGGTGAAGATTTCTTTTTAAAATGTTGGGACAGAAGTCTTCCCAGTAGTTCTGCGTGTAGATCAGATGCATATGCCATACTTTGTCTACCGTTTCGCTTGGCGAGGCTCCATTCGGGAGGATACAGCAGAGATAAACAAATTTTTTATACTCCTGGATTGCTTTTTGAGTGAAATCCAAAGTCCAGCGCTCTTCTTTAGCCAGTTTCTTCGAAAAAGGAAAAGCAGCATCTGAAGCATCTAATGAAAAACTTTGAATTCTATTCCAAAGGCTTTCGTCTTTTAATAGGATGGTTGTTTCCATTGTGTTAACTTTTATTTTTCTACTCAAATATCATTTGATTTTAGAATATAAAAGTCTTGTTAAAATCTTATTTAGAGTTACAAAAGTCTTATATTAGTCTTATAAAACAATCCAATGAAAAAAGAGGATATCCTGCATCTGGAGAAGCTGATGAATTTTTTAAGCCTTCATTTTTTGAAAAAAAACTGCTGGGAAGATGTTTCCAAAACAGAATGGTCCTACATCAGCGCAGAGCTTAATGACCTCATCACTGCAGATAAGACTGAAAAAGGAATAAAAAAAGAACCTGATCTTCTGGGTTCCAATTATCTGTATGAGCATCTGATCATCAATAAGCTGAAAAAGTTTTATCACAACGAAAATGCAGCGGTCAGTAAAGCCAATCTTGCGAAGCTGAGCCAGATTGTGAAAGTACTGGGTTATTCGAGCTATATTGATTTTATCAATTCCAATACCGAATCTTTCAACTTCAATGATCTCAGGATAGATATGAATAATGTGAAACAGAATACAGCCCTTTTAGACCGCCTGGTCGGCTGCTGGTATTCCTACAACAGGAATCTTCCGGAAAATCCTCTTAAGGCCGGTGAAGAGCGGATCTGGCGTTCTGCCATGGAGATTTATAAGTCTGAAACTACCGGAGAATATTTCATCGAACGCAGTGGCGGTGATCATCACAAATATTTCGGAAAAGTAACGGCGTATTCAGATTACGTATTCATCATTATGAACAGCAATACATTCATCCGCCAGCGACACTTTATCTCAAGGATAAAAGATATCAAGGAAAAGCTTAAAAATCCAGAATACAAGCTCCATGAGGTTCATTTTATAAGTACATGCATCAGCTTTAACCAGGAGCCTATTGCCCTGTTTGAAATTTTCCGGAAAGCAGACCGGAAAACTTTTATTTCAGACTCCATCAGCTTCCCGATTGACAGTGACGAGATTCCACAGTCTATTATAAAACAGCTTGAAGATACTGAATCTAACAGAATAGACTACAGATAGTTCCAGGTTGGAGAGTGAGAGAGTTTTAGGGTGATAGAGTCGGAGAATTTTAATGGGGTGCTTTTTAAAAATTGTTGTAAACCATAATTAGTCATCTTAAACTCACCCTCAACCTTAATCTAAAATCTGATGTCCGGTATCTGAAATCTAGTGTCTCCTCTACCCTACCAGCCATTCTTTAAAATCCTTCACCCGGTCACGGCTAACGGTGATTTCTTCCTGCGGCTGAAATTCCATCTCGACCTTGTAGTAAGGCGATGTATGAATGTTTTTGATATAGTCGGAATTAATGATAAACTGTCTGTTTACTCTGAAAAATTTCTTTTCTTCCAGAATATCTTCAAGTTCATCCAGTGTAAAATCTGACGGATAAACCCGTTCCTCCGTCTGAAGATAAACGATTTTGTTTTCGCTGAAAAAGCAGCTGATCTCATGGGTCTGTACAATTTTAAGATTATACCCAATTTTAACCAAAACCCGCGAAAGTGTAGATTTTTCTTTCCTGATCAGTTGTTTAATGTCCTCCGAGCCGGTCATATTATTGGCAGGAATAAAGGACTTGAACTTTTCTATTGCCCCGGAAAGATCTTCTTCCAGAATGGGCTTCAAAAGATAATCAATACTGTTCAGCTTAAACGCTTTTAATGTATACTGATCAAACGCTGTGGTATAAATAATAAACCCTTTCGTAGGTGTTTTTTCAAAGATATCGAAAGACAGGCCGTCTCCTAAAACAATGTCAGAAAAGATCAGCTGCGGATGTTCATTTTCAGAAAACCAGGCTATTCCTTCTTCCACCGATTCTATTTTGCCAACTACCTCTATTTCAGGAAAATTACTGAGCATTCTTTCCAATTTCCTTGAAGCAGGTTTTTCGTCTTCGATAATAACCGTTTTGATCATTGGGTTTCAGTTTTTTAGTCGGGAATAAAATTAGATAAAAAAAGACAGATTAAAAATGTATGTTCTTTTTGTCTTTTCTCATTTCTCTTTCAATAATATCATTTTCCCAGTCTGCATCAAAAACAAACAGTTTTACGGCTTTAACGGTAAGGACAATTCCCCATATCGCAAGAATAATTGATCCGTCAAACAGGGAAAAATTAAATTTTCCTTCTTCAAAAATATCATCAAAGAATATGATTCCGGCTACGATTCCAAACCACAAAAGACTTTTGTAAAATTTCTTAAGCTGGTTCACTCTTTCCTGTGCGCTGTTGTAATCCATGATTATTAATTGCTTTTTAGATGATTAAAGTGTTTTTGTATTCTTATTGTCCTGCTCCATAAGCTCTCTGATCTTTCTTTCTTCCCATTCTTTTCCGATCCCGAAAACGCTGATTCCATGCGCTACAATCCCTACTCCCCATCCAAGCATCGGCCAGTAAAACCATAAGTGCTGAGGAGCTGTAATCATGTTTAACACAAATAAAAAAGGAATAACCAGGCAGTAAGAAGTAAGGTTTCCGTAAAATCCTTTCAGTTCTTTTACTCTTCTTGATGCTCTTCTGTATGCATAAGTTTCTTTGTCGATTGATGTAGTTTCCATAATTTTTATTTTAAAGATGAGTTTGTCATTTTTGTTGAATCAAAGGTAGGTCAGAAAAGGGCCTCCTTTCAACTTAATATGACTGAACGGTAGATTATGAATGCTGAATGGTAAAAAGTTGGATTTAATAGTTTTTGCCGTTGTTTTGATTAAACGCAACGGCGCAAGGTTTTTGACCTGTATGCTGTTTTAAGACGCAATAAAATCAAAGATTTTTAAACAAGGCATTGCCCGGGAAATTGTGTTCAGAGATTGCTCTGTCGCAGGCTCCTAGCAATGACGGTGAGTGAAATTTTATCGAAAATAAAATCTTTGCGCCTTACAACAGATCGCAGGTAAATACTTTCGCGTTTTTGCGAATGACCAACAATCTGCTTTTAAATCTCCCACAGATTCCACAAGTCTCTCAGATGATTATTTAATAGAAGATTTTAAACTGAAGTTTGATGATCAGTAAATAAACGGAATGAGCTTTTTTGTCTTTTTTCTGTATTCGAGATATTCTTCCCCGAATTGTTCAATCAGAGCCTGTTCTTCAACCTTGATCCGGTACGTAAAAGCTAAAAAAGGCGGCAGGATGGCCAGAATTAATGAAAGCCAGTTATTGAGATACAAGCCTAATCCTAAAGATGTTAGAAGAGAAAATGAATACGAAGGTTGCCTCACATATTGGTAGAATCCCTCCTTCTTAATCTTATGGTCTTCTTTTATTGTGACATCTACCGTAAAATATTTCCCTAAAGACCTGATAATAGCATATCTGAAAATAATCCCTGTTAAAATAAAAGCTTCTCCTAAGTACAATATCCACTGCCCCTCAGCAATAGGAATTTTGGTCACATAAGACACAGTTACTGAAGCAGCAATGGAAAATGGAATGGCCATCCATAAAATATTCAGGGTAGACTTATCCTTATCTTTTTTGTCATCCTTCCCGGATTTCAACATGTTTTTGTAAAAGAATTCGGAGAGGAACCAGGCGGCCATTGAAATGGTGAAGAGGATTTGGAGTGTAGTCATACTTTAGTTTTTTGGTGAAAAGGTAAAATGGCGAAAAGGCAAATTTGCAAAAGGGCTTTTGTGAGTGGATATAGAATTATACTTCAAAAAACAACTGTTCCTATACCAGCTATCTTTAATTACCGGCTAATTAGTGATTTAGCAGTTTTGCCTTTTTGCAAATTTGCCATTTCGCACTTTAGCCCCAATCACTTCTTCTTTTTCTCCATCACCCGTCTGATCTGCTTCTCCTCCCAGTCTTTGATAAAGCTTATATTGGGTAAAAAAGCAACGATCGCATGAGCAACAAGCCCAATGCCCCAGAAAGTGGCTGTAAAGAAGTTTTTGAACTGGAAATAGCTTTCTCCGGGTTCTAAATGATTGTAATTGTAGAGGACAATTAAAGCATTTATCCCAATATAGGTAAATAAGTGTCCGTAAAATCCTCTTAATCGTTCTACCTGCCTTTTGGCCTGCTCATAGCGGATATCATTTTCGTCATAGCTTTCCATTATCTTCTGTTTTTTTGTTTTTCCATTATTTCGCGGATCTTTCGTTCTTTCCAGGATTCCCCGACTCCAAAAACCTGAAATGCATGGGAAGCAACCCCAACACCCCATCCCAGCATAGGAAAATAGAACCAGAGATTATGCGGGGAGGTGAGCAGGTTGACAATGATCAAAAACGGGATTACTGTACAGTAAGAGATCAGATTTCCGTAGAAGCCCTTTAATTCTTTCACCCGTTTCTTTGCTTTTTCATAAGATCCGTCTTCAATATCGGTTTTAGCATTGATATTACTGGGTTTATCAGACAATATCGGAACTTTTACTTTAAAATAATCTTCAGATTTTTCAATGAAAACATTTTTCTTTGTCAAAAGGGCATACCGCTGGACAATATTGGCCAGACCAATTCCTGCGCTTTCTTTCATCTGCTCCCGTGCCTGAAGGTTATTTTCAATACACAGCGTATCATTATCCGAGAAGATTTTAATCACCAACGGTCGTGCAGAGGTTGCAAAATTGTGTTTGATGCAGTTTTCCAGCAGAAGCTGCAGGGATAAAGGGACTACATATCTTTTGTAATCTTCTTTTTTCACATCAAAAATAAAATCTACACTGTCTTCAAACCTGGTTTTTAAAAGTTCGCAGTAAGTCTTCGCAAACTCGATCTCATCTTCTACGGTTACCAGCTCTTTATCTTTCTGTTCCAATACATACCGGTAGATCTTTGACATAGAAGCTGTAAATTTCTGCGCCTGGTTAGGGTTTTCATCAATCAAAGAGCTCAGCACATTTAAAGAATTAAACAGAAAATGCGGGTCCAGCTGGTTTTTAAGACTTTCAAACTGGGCATTGGCGGATTTCGCGATCAGTTTTTGTTCCACCACTTCCTTTCTTGAGGTTTTCTTGAGCTCTTCCATAAAGCTTTTGGCATGAAGAAACGCTGAAATCAGAAGGGCAATATTGATCATAAACCAGTTGGTGGTGCCGTATTCTTTAGAAAAAAAAGCTTCTGTTGTTGCTGTTTTCTGAATCACCACATAGTTCATATAGTTACAGAAATAGACCAGAATAAAATTTCCGATAATGATGGATATGACGCTTAATACGGCCCTGATCCGCGTAGTTTCCGACCAGGGAAACTTCCTGTTGAGAAACTCATTAATCAGGGCGTTTCCCAGGCCAAGAACGAATGAATACATCGATGAGATCAGCAGCGTGATCAGAAAATTGTGGAAGTTTTTCTCTTTGGTAAAAAATAAAAAGAAAAACAGCGCCGTTCCCAGCGATACCCAAAGTAATATTATAAATCCCTTACGTTTCATGTCATCAGATTTCCTGGCTCAAAATTAGTTCATCATAAAGGTATCGAAAATTATTTTTTACCGAAGGGCTGATTTTCCTTCCTGAACGGAAACAAAAACCCTTCCGGCTATGGAAGGGTTTGGATTTTGTTGTTATTTTCCCGGCATATTGACAAAATATTCCGCCTCTGCTCTTCCCCAGTTCGGATCCAGAGCTGATTTTGGTTTGTAGTTATCAAATTTCTTAATCGTTTCCTTGAACATTTCCATTCCTTTTGTTTTACTTCCGCCATACTGTTCAGGGGTAAAATAAACATCTTCAGCCTTGATAAGTGCTATTCTCGGATTTGAAGGATCCAGTTTTTCGGCAATAGCCATTTCTTCCGAAGCCTTGGCACCATCCGTCATATAACGCTGTGCCGGGTTGACCATCATTCTTAAAGAAGCAGCCATTTTTTTCAGCAGATGGATCTCCGCATTATCTGCGCCTGCGAGATTCTGAGCCGAAGCCAGATATTTGTCTGCTTCTCCTGCTATTTCATCCAGCGCCTGCATATTTCCGTTCCTCATCATCAGTCTTCCTTTCTGAATCTGGGAAAATGCAGCATAATACGGAGGAAGCCATTTTGAGCTTTCCTTGCTCCCTATTCTCTGGAAATCATTGGTCAGGGTCTGGAACTCTTCCGGGGTTTTACACGTTTCTGTTTTAGCAATCTTCTCGGCCATTATTTTTTCATAATCTGCCTGTGCAAAAGCTGTTAAACTCATAAAAGCTAAAGCAAAACTTAAAAGGTATTTTTTCATTATATCAATTTTTTGAAGTTAGTTTAATTGTTGATCCTAAGTTATGTATTTTGCAACGATTGTGGTATCCGCCGCTGTTATTTTATAAATTATTATTGATGGCATCCTCTGTTCTGTCTACACCAAAACTGATGAAGGCGCCTACAAACACAAAGGTATTTACCGGTGGAACTACCGAAGAGCTTCTGCTTCCATCCATCGAGAAATTATAGCCGTAGACATTTTTAGATCCTAAAACATTGGAAACACTCAGAACAAATACCATGAAGGCTTTGGCATCTTTTTTTCCGAGGTTCGGAAGATAATTAAAGCTGATGTTAAGCGCATTATAATCTTTCAGGGTTCCTTCATTTCTGATGTAATTCACCACATTGCTGTTTTCCGTTTTCGTTGCAATATCGTAGTAAGGGCGTCCTTTCGCATAGGTATAGGATAAATTGACTCCTAATTTCCATTCCGGGATAAATCTTTTGGCTACTGCTGAAAGTGTGTGAGCGGATGCAAAATTCGGTTTCAGGCTTACGGGATAATTGGTGAAGTCCCTTTCAGAGTCCAGGAATGAGTAACTGAGCCAGTAATCTATATTTTTAAAGGTTTTTTTGTCTCTCCAGAACAATTCGAGTCCTTTTGCATACCCGTAACCGTCATTGTTCAATGCGCTTTGTATCTGCTGGTTTTGCTGGCTGTCCGGTGTGATATTGAATGTTTTGATCAGCTGATCATACTTTTTGTAAAAAGCCTCAAAACGCAGGCTTCTCCCCTCCGATGCCCTCTGCACCTGAAAAATATAATGTTGTGATTTCTGGAAATCCAGATCCGCAGGGCCGTTGATGTATCTGCTTTCTGGGTTCTGATAAAACAATCCATACGCAATGGAGGTTGTCCAGTCCTTAGCCAGACGGTAAGCCAATGCAAAGCGCGGTGCAAAATTGCTTTTTCCTAAGAAAGAAGAATGCTCTGCCCTAAACCCAATTTTTGCGGACAATGCGTTACTGAAACCCAGATCTGTTTCTGCAAAAGCGGAAGAAATCAGGTCTTTATAATGCTTGCGGACTTCTGTAAAGTTTAGTTTTTCATCTGTGTTATTCAGTTCAAAACCTGCTCTTACTGCGCTTATTTTATTGATCTTCCTTTCAATAACTGCTTTAAAATTGATGTAATTTCCTTCAGTTAAAAGCTGGGACGGATCTGATTCCTGATCATTTGTTTCCGTGGAAAAATTCAGATCGGATCTGTTGTAGGAATAAGACGTTCCGGCATTCAGAAGATATTTCCCGAATTTTTGCTTAAAAGACAGATTGTGGTAGGTATTTTTTCCTTTCAGTCTTACCAGTGCAAAATCATACTCCGGCTCCAGACTTTGTGTTTTTACCCCCATTTTATTGGAATCATACATTCCGTAATATTTAAGGAATCCACCTGATTTTGTTTTAATTCTGAAATTAAAATCTCCGTTCAGGCCCTGCGGAGCATCAATAAAATCGGTATTAAAATTAAAAACATTCTGCATAACGCTCAGGAGCGAATAGCCCAAAGTTGCTCCGAAAGAATGATTTTTATCTGATCCCAGTTTCTGAAATCCTGCACTTAAAAAGATGGGTGAAATTCCAAAATCATAAGAGCTTTGGTCCGGAAGATCTACACTTTCCAGCATCAGCGCGCCTGAAAGCGCCTGCCCGTACAATGCAGAATATCCGCCGCTGGAAAAAATATTCCCTTTAAAAAGCGAGGTATTAAAACGGTCCCTTCCTGCAATTCCGGGAACTGAGTTTGAGAAATAATTGTTAATTAAGCTTCCATCCATAAAAATCTTGGATTCCGTTCCGGTCCCTCCCCGGATGAAAAGACCTTCTGACTCGCCTACTTTCTGAACGCCCGGAAGATAATTTAAGGCAGAAGAGATCTGGCCGTCTGCACCCGCTGTGGTATAAATATCAATGGGAGTCAGCAGCGCTGTAGCTCTTTTCTTATCGCTGGCTTCTATGGAACCTGCAGATACCACAACGGCATCAATCTCACTGATCTGTTCTTTAAGTTCTGTATTGACAGAGATATCCTGATTTTCAATCACAACTGCTTTTTCAATGCTCTGGTATTTGGGATGGGTAAAAGTTAGGATATGATTTCCTTTTTCACTTGTTTCAAAGGAAAAATTTCCCTGTGCATCTGTAGTTGCACCATCATAAGTGTCTTTTAGTGTGACATTGATTTCATTAATGCCTTTGCTTTTAAAAGTGACCTTTCCCGAGATCTTTACCTGCGAATAGCCCGCAATAAAGGTGAGAAAAGTGATCAGCAGTAAAAGTTTTTTTCCTTGTGCTTTCATGGGTTTCATTTTCGGGTCAAAAATAATACGGAAAATGCCTTTCTTTAAAATAAATTTTACTGAAAGGCATAGTTTGGCTTCTGAATGGGAAATTGATGGGATTGTTTTCTGAAAAAAGACTGAAATCATAAAGTTCTTCGGAAAATCTTTTATAAATTTATCGTAAAATCACTTTAAATCATTTAAAAATGAAAGGACAAACATTAGCATTACTGGCGGGTTGTGCATTTTTAGCGGCTTCATGCTGCACAACGAAAACGTACACGGTTAACGCTAAGAGTGGAACAGAGACTGGCGGAACAGCCAAGTTTACCCAGAAAGGAGAAGAGGTAACCATGAAACTTGAAGTAACGAATCTTACTCCTGGAATCCATGCCGTGCATATTCATGAGAAAGGAGACTGCTCTGCGGCAGACGGAACTTCTACAGGAGGTCACTGGAATCCATCCAAAAACGACCACGGAAAATGGGGTGCCGAACATTTCCATATGGGAGATATCGGTAACCTTACTGCGGATGCAAGCGGAAAAGCGGTGCTTACTTTCAAAACCGATAAATGGTGCCTGGGATGTACGGACGAATCTAAAAACATCATTGGAAAGGGGCTGATTGTACATGCGGCGGCAGATGATTTCCATACCCAGCCTACCGGAAATGCGGGAGGAAGAGTGGGATGCGTGGAAATTAAATAAGGATTTATTTTCAAAATGTCATATAAAAAAGGGGCCATATTCTGGCTCCTTTTTTTGTTAATGTAATTCTGCTTCCAATCTTTTGCCTTCCAGTTTAATGCTAAACTTAAGCTCTGCATTCAGCGCATCGAATACCTTCATAACTGTAGCCACCGTAGCATTTGTTATATTATTTTCGATTTTAGAGATTTGAGCTTTCTGTACGCCTACCAATTCTCCCAGTTCCAGCTGTGTGAGGTTTCTTTCTTTTCGTGCTGCTTTTATCAAGTGTCCCAACACATCCATTCTCAGTTCATATTCATATTGCTGCCTCTCTTCACTTCCTTCTTTGCCGATGTAACGATCTTTTATATCGGCAAGGGTATATTTTTTTATTTCTCTCTTTGCCATAACTATTTTAGATATTTTTCTCTTATTTTTTCTGCTTTTTCCAATTCTTTCTTTGGTACTTTACTGTCTTTTTTAATAAAACCATGAGTAGCAATTACGAGGGTATTTTCACCATCTCTTTTGTCCCAGAATGCCAATAGCCTATACTGGCTTCCCAAATATCTTGTCCTGAACTCCCAGATTTCTCCACTTAATTTTTTTAAGAGCCTGGGATCATTAGTCTGTTCAGCCAAATCAATATTATAAATTATTTTTCCTGCTGATTTTTTATTAAGGCCCGACAGGAAATCATCAACCTCTTCTAAAAAATGGTTTGAAAATATCTCATTGTGTTTTTATCAAAAATACAAAAAAGTTTCCAAATATGGAAACTTTTGCCTTTTATTTAAATTTTTTAAAGAGTACAAAAAAAACCGCTGATTTTCATCAGCGTTTTTTTTGTTTTATGATTTTGTTCCCATATCGGAAACGATATTCATAGCTTCCTGTAAGTATGGATCCTTTTTAAGATTCTTGATCCACATTTCAGATTTTTTCTTGAAAGCTTCATCTTTTTTCTCTCTTTCAATTTCACCAGGGTACATCATGAACTTCAGACCGTTCTCAAACTTGGTTAAAGCTTTGAACTTCTCGATCTGGGCTTTTCTCTGCTTCATGAGTTCATTGAATTTATTAATGTTAAGCGTAATGCTTTCTTCTTTATCCAGTTTCTCTCTCCACTGTGCCGATTCAAGCAGAAGCTGATAATTGCTGTTTTTAGCCATTCTGTCTGCACTTGCTTTTTCAAGGGCCTGGATATTGAAATAATTCAGTTTTTCGAATTTCGTTCCCGGAATTTTATCCCAAGCCAAAGCAAAATCATCATAACGCTCTCCTACTTCTGCGTAAGTAAAGAAGTCTTTCATCTGAATGTCTGAAACAATTCCTTTTCTCTGTGTAGATTCTCCTGTAACTCTGTAGAACTTCTGAATTGTCAGTTTTAAAGATCCAAAATCATCTTCTGTATTCAAAAATCTGTTCAGGTCTACGAACGTCTGTACAGTTCCTTTTCCAAATGATTGCGGAGAACCGATGATCATTGCTCTTCCGTAATCCTGCATTACTCCTGCTAAAATCTCAGAAGCAGATGCTGAAAGCTCGTTCTGCATAATCACCAGTGGACCTGTCCAGATCGGTGTCTCATTTTTATTTTTTAAGGTCTGGATCTTTCCGTTTCCGTCTTTAACCTGTACGTAAGGTCCGGCATCCATGAACAGTCCCATGATATCTCCTACTTCCGTTAATGATCCTCCACCGTTATTTCTAAGATCTAGAACAATTCCTTCAATATTCTGCTGTTTAAGCTTCAGGATTTCAGCTTTGATATCATCAGAAGCGTTTCTTCCTTTGGCATTTTCGAAATCCGCATTAAAGCTCGGAAGGTTGATAAATCCGTATTTTTTTCCGTTTGGAGAGTTCACCACGATACTTCTTGCAAACGTATCTTCTATCGCAACTTCTTCACGGATCATCGTTACATCCTTGATGGTTCCGTCTTTTTTCTGAACGGTTAATGTTACCGGTGTGCCCTTTTCACCTCTGATGAGTCTTACGGCTTCATCGGAAAGCATTCCCACTACATTTACGGCATCATCTTTCGGCTTGGATTTTACTTTTAGTATTTTATCTCCTTCGCTAAGCTGTTTCGATTTCCATGCCGGCGCGCCGATGGTCAGAGCACCCAGATAAAGGTTTCCTTTTTTCTCCTGGATAATCGCTCCGATACCGATTACTTTTCCTGTAAACTGAGTGTCAAAATCTTCTTTGTCTTTTGGAGAATAATAATTGGTGTGCGGATCAAATACTTCTGTATAGGCATTCATATACACCGTAAACCAATCCATTTTCTTTCTTTTCTTGAATCTTGTAAAGGTATCTTTCACAAGGTCTTTCACTTCATCGGTCGCTTTTTTGATCTTCTGATCCTGAGTGAGCGGCTGAAACTTGATGGTATCTTTCAGTTTGTATTTCTGAACAGAATCTTTCTTTTCTTTCTGAGCTTCTTCTTTGCTGTTCATAGATTCTACCTCCTGCAGAATGTAATACTTGATGTATTTTCTCCATTCATTGTACTGTTCCTGCTTATTGGCAGGAGCTTTCTTTAATTTAGGTTCAAAAACATAGGTTTCATCTTCCTGCAGATTGATAGGCTTGCTGAAAATATCCTGGGTGATTTTATCAATTTCATCCACCCTTTGATAAAGCCTGTCGATGGTTGTTTTATAAAATATCAGGTCTCCCTGGCTGATATAGTCATCAAGCTTTGTTTCGTGCTTGCTGAATTCATCCATATCAGACTGAAGAAAATATCTTTTTGCGGGGTCTACCAGCTCGAAATAGTGTTTATAAACGTCCTTTGAATAGGCATCATTGATGGGTTTCGGGCTGTAATGTAGATAAGAAAGTGTATTCTTTACGCTCACCATGATCGTCTGCATCTTTTCGTCGTCATTCTTTGGCGAGTTGAAACAAAACATTAGACTTGTCAATGGAATCAGGAGTAAAAATTTATTCAGTTTGAAATTTTTCCACATAAACTGTCTTTATTTATTAATTTTTTTAAAATATATACTACAATTAGTAGCAGCAAATAATTCGCTGTTACAAACTATCAAATTTAATACCTTATTTATAATTATCGACTAGTTTTATCTGTTTTTTACCAAAAGCAATTCCACATGATGAACATCATTTTCTCAGAATGACAATATACAATTCATAATCAAACGATTACCCATTGATCTATTGACTTTATTTTAACCTGAGCTTGGGTTATGAAAACTATGATCAACACAATGGATGCTTAAATTATGATTGGAAATAGATTTCTTAAAATTCCAGAATTGAACCATGCTGAAAAAATGAAAAAGCTGCCATAAGTGTTCTTATATCCCTGATAATTTCCGTCCCCTTCTTCCAACTTCCTTACTTTATTTAACATTTTTCCACCACTGTCTGAACACCTGTGCGCTGTCATCAAGGTTCACAACTTCCCCAATCATAGGAGTAGCCAGCCTGTACTTTTTATCCCGTGAATATTTTGTAATTTCCTTCAAAGGCTCATCCCATGGATGTTTGGCAAGAGTGAATTTGGAATGATGCACCGGAATCAGGTTTTTAGCTTTAAGCTCTGTCGTAGCCAATGCTACCTCCTGAGGCAGCTCATGCACAGACTGCCATGCCTTGTTATACTGGCCACATTCCATCACAGCCCAGTCAATGCGTGGATGTTTTGCCGCGATATCTTTAAAACGGCTGCTGTAACCTCCGTCTCCGCTGTAATAAATATTCATATCCGGTGACTGAATGTAAAATGACAGCCACAGCGCCTGGGAACTTTTAAATCCTCTCCCGCCGTCATGATGGGTATTTTCGGTGAAGATCGTAAAGCCGGGTTTCACATCCACATGTTCTCCCCAGTCTTTTTCAATGATCTGTTTCGCAGTATAGCCCCATCTTTCATAATGGGCACCGGCGCCCAGACCGCAAACCACATATTTTACTTTTGGCTGTAGTGCTTTTGCGGTTTCATAGTCAAGATGATCATAATGGTCATGGGAAAGCAGCACATAATCTATTTCCGGTATATCAGCAACTGAATAGATGTCACTTCCTTTGTATGCTGAGGGTTTTCCGGGAAGCGGAGAAATTCGTCCGCTGAATACGGGATCCACCAAAATCCGGATCCCATCCACCTGCAAAAAGAAGGAGGAATGCCCAAACCAAACCATCACATTTCTGTTCCGGGGAAGAGCTTTAAGATCGGTTTTTATTGAAGGCAGTGCGTCTACCGGTTCTGTACGAGGGAATTTTTTGGTAAGCACTTCCCAGATTTCTCCTGTGATGCTATAGCCTTCCGATATCGTTGGTTTTTCTACAAGGTTTCGGAATTTGCCGTCTTTATAATGGGGAGAATTTTTTATGAGTTCGAGTCTTTCTCCTTCCGGCAAAGCTCCAAACTGAGGTTGCTTCATATAAAAATAAGTCGCCGTTGCCAGTACTGTGATGATACAAAGAACACCAACGGTTATTCTTTTGAGTATTCTTTTCAATTTTTTCATCAGGTTTATGTTTTATGTTCAATATTTCTGGTAGGCTTTTGCTAAGCTTAAGCATGTTTACGTTTTGGTTGAATTAATGACGGCTAACTCCAGCCGATTACTTTTTTTATTATGAACTTCCATACTATACATTCATCCCCACAGTTTTGATTGGTAAATCTGATGTACAAATTTCTATAATGAATTGTAAGTTTGATTTTCTCAAAAGCTATTATCAATCAGAAAATTACAGAATATGCCTAAAAGGATCATCAGGCAAAACTATATTTCCTCAATTCCATTTATCTTCAAAACTTTTTAGCTAAATTTGAAGTGCGGAAAATTTTTCTTCTTTGTCAGGATAGACAAAAAGGAGTTTTCTTACGGCACTTGATGCCAAATACCCTTTTAAAATTAAACTTTTTATGGAAAGACCGCTTATTCTGGTAACGAATGATGATGGAATCACTGCCCCTGGTGTCAGAAATCTTATACAATTTATGAACGAAATCGGAGAAGTTGTTGTGGTAGCACCCAACTCTCCTCAAAGTGGAAAAGGCCACGCTATTACAATCAATTCTACCTTAAGCTACGAAGAAGTAACCCTGGATGGTCCGCAGACTGATTTTTCATGCAGCGGAACCCCTGTAGATTGTGTAAAAATGGCCCTCGACAAAATCCTGACCAGAAGGCCGGATATTGTGGTTTCCGGGATCAATCATGGAGCCAATTCTTCTATCAATGTGATCTATTCGGGAACGATGTCTGCCGCAGTAGAAGCGGGTGTGGAAGGAATCCCTGCGATTGGTTTTTCCCTTCTTGATTTCAGCTGGGAAGCAGATTTTACACAGGCCAAAGAACACATCCAGAATATTGTAAGAAGGACATTGGAAAATCCTATGCCTAAAGGAATTGTATTGAACGTAAATATTCCTAAGCTTACCGCTGGAGAAATCAAAGGAATCAAAGTCTGCAAACAGGCCAATGCCAAATGGGAAGAAAGCTTTGATGAAAGAGTAAATCCTCATGGAAAAAAATACTACTGGCTGACCGGATATTTCAACAATATGGATGAATCCGAAGATGCTGATGAAACGGCTCTTGCTAACGGATACATTTCTATTGTTCCGGTAAAGTTCGACCTTACGGCTTACGAATACATGAAAACTCTTGAGGAAGTAATGAATTTTGACTGATGTACGAAAAGCTGAACAATCCTGTTTATCATTCGCTTAATGAATACCATAAAAAGTTCTGCTTCAATTTTGGAGATACGAAATTCTACAATCCTGAAGTAGCTTCTTTTGGTGGAGCTGCTGTGGTTTCCAAAGAACAGGAGATCAATGAGTATGCAAAGATCTGCAATGATTTTCTGATTTTTGGCGCGAAGCCCGATTTCAAGAATTCAAAGACAGATTTGTCACAGCTTGTGTGTGATCAGTACGTTCTTGAAAATCCCATTCAGATTGATATAACAGAAGAAATTATTGAGCTGAAAGAAGAGAATCATGAAGAGCTTCTGGCGTTCGTGATGAAATTCTATCCTTATTATTTTAAAGCCAGAACTCCGGAACTGGGCCGTTATTTCGGGATTTTTAAAGACGGAAAACTCGCTGCCGTTACCGGTGAAAGAATGCAGATGAATGACATGACGGAAGTAAGTGCGGTGATTACAGATACGGATCATCTTGGAAAAGGACTGGCCAAACAGCTGGTGGCTTTTGTCTCCGGGAAAATTTTTGAGGATGGAAAAACACCATTCCTTCATGTGGCGGAAAGCAATACCGGTGCTAAAATACTGTATGAAAAGCTTGGCTTTAGGCATAGAGGAATAATAAACTTATGGGGCGTGAAAAGATAATTTTCCTGCCCTTTTTTATATTGAAATTGTTTGTTTTAACCACTGATTACACAGATTTTCACAGATGGTTGCGGATAGATTTTAAACATTAAGATTTATGAAGGAGATAAGAATTATTAAGGAAAATCTAAAAATTTTTTGAGCGATGCTCTTTTAAAACAAAGCTCAAACTTAATATTCTTAAAAACTTAAATTCTCGTTAGTGGTTTTAAATTTTATTTCCTTTTATTATTAATTTTCTTTCCATAGTTGCCTATATTTTCACAGATGTTTATATTTATATGGAGTTGCAGAAATTGGTGAGAAATGTGAGTTATTTGATCTGAATCCTTCCAGAACTTCTCGCTCCCATCCTCCCACTCCCAGCCTTTTTAATCCTTCAGGTTAAAAAATCCATAAAACCCTCCCTTCTCTGCTTTTCCTGAAAACTTTTCCCTACATTTATTCTTATTAATTTTTCGCGAATTATGAGAATAGAATATGATATAAAGCTTGGATTCAAGGATGTAATGTTCCGTCCCAAACGTTCCACATTAAAATCCCGCTCAGACGTAAATCTTGAAAGAGAATTCACTTTCAGACATACTAAAAAGAAATGGAGCGGTGTTCCCCTGATTGCGGCCAATATGGACACGGTAGGAACTTTTGAAATGGCCGTAGAGCTGGCCAAAGACAAAATTATTACAGCCGTTCATAAACATTATACCCCGGATGAATGGACCCGGTTTCTGGAAAGTCAGCCGGAAAGTATTTACCAATATATCGCCTTAAGTACCGGTACCGGACAGGCAGACGAAGAAAAACTTAAAACGATCCTCGAAAAGCACCCAAAAATCGAGTTTCTCTGCATTGATGTAGCGAATGGTTATTCTGAGCATTTTGTAGGATTTGTGAAGAAGGCAAGGGCTAATTTTCCTGATAAGATCATTATGGCAGGAAACGTAGTGACCGGAGAAATGGTGGAAGAACTTCTTCTGGTGGGCGCAGATATCATTAAGGTAGGCATCGGCCCCGGTTCTGTATGTACAACCCGCGTAAAAACAGGGGTTGGTTATCCTCAGCTTTCTGCCATTATCGAATGTTCTGATGCGGCCCACGGGCTTGGTGGCCATATTATTGCTGACGGAGGCTGTAAAGTTCCCGGAGATGTAGCCAAAGCTTTTGGTGGAGGTGCAGACTTCGTAATGCTGGGTGGCATGTTTGCCGGGCATGATGAAAGCGGCGGAGAAATCATTGAAGAAAACGGAAAGAAATACCGCCTGTTTTATGGAATGAGTTCCAAAACTGCAATGGACAAGCATTCCGGAGGGGTTGCTGAGTACCGTGCCTCAGAAGGAAAAACAGTAAAGGCAGATTATAAAGGTCCTGTTTCGGAAACGGTAAAAGATATTTTGGGCGGTGTTCGGTCTACCTGTACCTATGTGGGCGCTTCCAAGCTGAAAGAACTGTCCAAAAGGACTACTTTTATCAGGGTTCAGGAGCAGGAAAACCAGATCTTTACAGATTAAAAACTGGAATCACGCTGATTTTGCATATAAAGCAGATCATCATAATAAAACCGGCTGTACAAAGGATGTACAGCCGATTTTAGTTTTATTAGGTCAGCATTCCGCCGTCTACGTGCAGAGTTTGTCCTGTAATGTAAGAAGCCATTTCGCTTCCTAAGAATATGCAGGCGTTGGCCACGTCGCTGGTCTGCCCTGCTCTCTTCATAGGAATTCTGTCTCTCCACGCCTGAAGTGTTTTCTCATCCAGATCGGCTGTCATTTCAGTTTCTGTGAAGCCAGGAGCAATGGCGTTGCATCTGATGTTTCTTGATCCCAGTTCCAGTGCGATAGATTTTGTAAATCCGATTACTCCCGCTTTAGAAGCTGCATAATTGGACTGTCCAGGGTTTCCGCTGACTCCTACTACGGAAGTCATATTGATAATAGATCCTGATTTAGCTTTCATCATCGGCTTGATCACCGCTTTTGTAAGGTTAAATACGGAATCCAGGTTGATTCTCATTACTTTGTCCCAGTCTTCTTTAGTCATTCTCAACAATAGGTTATCTCTTGTGATTCCTGCATTGTTGATCAGAATATCAATTTGCCCGAACTCTGCCATTACATCATCTATTAATTTTTGAGCTGCATTATAATCTGATGCGTCAGACTGATATCCCTTGATCTGGGTTACAGAACTTAAAGCCGCTTCCAATGCCTGAGCTTTTTCTACAGAGCCGGCATAAGTGAATGCTACTTTTGCACCCTGTTCAGCGTACATTTCAGCGATCTTCTTTCCGATTCCTCTTGTAGCTCCGGTAATTAGTGCTACTTTTCCTTCTAATAGTTTCATCATATCTCTTGATAATTATATTCTTAGTAAATACTTCCGTCTTAAAAAAACGGCAATTTAGCATATTTAATTTTATACTAATTAAGCAGTGCGCAAAGATATTATAAATTGTTATTCAATGCATTCCAAATCATCAAATTAGTTAAATTTTTTAACTGCTTTTTATCATAGTTCATAACAGTGAGCCTCTATTCTTAAATCTTGTGAAATACAGGATCTCCTGTTTTTTGTCTTTATCCAGCCTCAAAACTTCCTTCTGCCAGTAATATTTGTCGTATATAATCTCCTTCAAAGGCTCGTTCTGAAAATTTACAACTCCATATTTATCATTTTTCCTGACTACAATTTCATTCTCCGAATTTTCAAAAACAATAATATCATCGTAGATAAACGGAACGATTTCTTTACCGTTTTCATCCATTATCCCGTACAGATTGGCATTGTTTTTACAGACTACCGGTTTAGAATACAGGTTGAATATATTAAAGAAATCCGGTTCCTGCTTTTTGATGGAAATAATATCCTTTAACGGTAATACAGTCCCATCTGACACTGAAAACCTGTAGTAAGCATCCTGTTTTCTGATGATCAGCTGATCGGGATAGAAAGCAATCACCTGTGTATTGCTTTCCAGAATATTCTTCAGGTCTTTATCCAGGAATTTTTCTTCTTTTTCATTTTTTAGGTAGATAAAATCTCTTCCGGAAATACTGAAACTTTGTACAAAATCATACTCCTGGGGAACAACAAGTTCACCCTGAAGATTCACAACACCGCTTTTCTTTAATTTATCATGATAAACACTGAAAAGACCATTGAATAGAGGAGTTAAGTATTTGAAATTATTCGGATAAAGCTTTTTATCCTTCTTATTAAAAATTGTTGCCTTTCCTTTTTTTCTGAGATAAACATATTCTTTAGCTCCAAAATATTCCGGTGCGGCATCATCAAAAATCTCTTCAGCAAGGATATTTTCCTCAGGATCTACAAGCCCGTATTTTCCGGTTGCTTTATTTTTAGTTATCAGATAGGGATAAGCAGCCAGACTATAGATCTGTGCTGAAAATTTGTGTAAGGTTTGGCCATTCAGGTCAATAATTTCGCTTTGCTGATCTTCATTAACGATTAAAGTCCTGCCGTTTTCGAAGTGATAATTCTCTTTAAAATTTCTGCTGCTGATCTGTTTTCCATTAAGATCATATAAATTCCAGATTTTGTCCTTCAGAACAAAAAAACGGTCTTCTCCTGCAAACTGGATACGCTCTGCATGAGCAATAATTTCTTTCCCATTATAATCGTAAAGTGCTTCTTTTCCTGTTTTTGAAGAAATGATCCACTTTTTGCTCAGCCATGGAGTATTAAAGCTTTGTTCAGCCAGAGGAAACAGCTCGTTCCCTTTTTCGTCAATAATAGCAGATTGAATTCTGGCAGATTGAGCGGAAGTAAGAACAAATCTGTTTTTAAAGATATGTGAAATGCTGTAGGGAGATTCAAAAGTGATATTCCCCAATGAATCTACAATACTTTGTTTTTTATTTTTTGAATCATAAGTTGTTCCATATCCTTCAGAATAGGAATATACTTCTTTCCCAATCTTTTTTGATAAAAGAATTTTGGTATACTGGTTGGTCTGGGCCATACACACTGATGAACACAGTGCGAAAACTAACTTTTTCAATGAATTTAAATGGAATTATTTACGATCAGAACAATCTCGCCTTTTAAAGTTTTACTTTTGGAAAATTCAATTAATTCACTGATCGTTCCCCGTTTGGTTTCTTCGAATTTTTTAGAAATTTCCCTGCTTAGGCTGGCTTTGGTTTCTTCACCGAAGAATTCCCTGATCTGCTCCAGAGTGGTATTGATCTTATGCGGGCTTTCGTATAAAACAATGGTTTTTTTCTCTTCTGCCAGCTGTTTCAGCCTGGTTTGTCTTCCTTTTTTCTGCGGAAGGAAGCCTGCAAACAGGAATTCATTGTTGGGAAGACCGGAAACCACAAGCGCCGGAATCAGAGCTGTTGCTCCCGGAAGGCAGATCATTTCAATATGATGGTCTGCTCCTGCTTTTGCTAAAAGATACCCCGGATCTGAAATTCCCGGAGTTCCTGCATCTGTAATGATGGCAATATTCTGCCCGTTTTTAAGATCAGCGATCACTTTTTCAGTGGCCTGGTGTTCATTATGAAGATGATATGATTTTAAAGGTTTTGAGATCTCGTAATGCTTTAAAAGTATTCCGGAAGTCCTTGTGTCTTCGCATAAAATATAATCAACTTCCTTTAGGGTTTTTATTGCCCTGAAGGTCATGTCTTCTAAGTTCCCGACGGGTGTGGGAACAAAATATAAGATTCCGCTCAAAATTATAAGAATTTATTTTCTACCAATATCCAGAGTCTCTGGGCATATTCATCTACTTTACTCCACTTTCTTTCATAATACAGATCGCTGAGATATTCTTTTGCTTCTTCCAGGTTTCTGAATTCATTCAAACGGGAAACAGTTTCGTTGAGATCCGACTGGCTGCCGCCAAAAAGCATTTTGGAAAACGCTATCCTGTCATTGAGATCCAGCCTGAATTGCGGTTTTACTTTATCTGCCTCCATAAAATTGGTAGGGATATTTGTTTTCAGAATACTTCCGGTCTCCTCTTTTACTTCTATTTCCGGAGCCGGTTTTTCTTTTGGGATTTCCCTTTCCAGAGGGTCATCATCAAAAAGAGTTTGCACCGCTTTCAATCCTTTAATGTTGGCCAGTTTTATTTTTTTCTCCTGCTGATAGGCATCCAGATCTTCAAAGCTTTCGTCAGAAGCCGGCTTTTCTTTTTCGGTTTCAGGAAGTGGTTTGTCTATTTCAACGATTTTTCTTCTGTCGTGTATTTCCGCAAGAATGGTTTCTTCTTTTTCCTCGGAAGGAAAATCATGCTTTATTTCGCTCAGAATATTTTCTACATTAGAGGTTTCGGTAAGCATTTCTCCCTGCTCCACCGCAGCACTGGATACTACGAACTGCTCTTCGTTTTCCTCGATCAGGATTTCATCTTCCAGCATCTCGGTATCGAAAATACTTGGAATTCTTTCTGTCTGGTCTTTATTGGTATGGTTTTGTGTATCTTTTTCGGAATCATGTAAAGCAGTTGTTTCATGTGAAACATTTTCTACATCTTCGTCAATTTCATTGAGTTGATTGTTAAAAACGGCCTCTTCTTCAGTAACCTCGCTGATGAATAAATCTTCATTGAGATCTTCATCATTATCCGGTTTGGCATCTGCAAGAATCCTTTCTTCATCAACAAAACTGAATACTTTTTCATCAGGATTGAAAGATTCAGTTTCATCAATTTCATTCAGCTGGTTGTTGAAAACTACCTCTTCTTCCGTAACATTATCCAATGCCTGTGCCTGAACACTTTTATCCTGATCAGAACCATAGTTTTCTTCAGCAAAGTTGATCATGCTTTCGTGAAGTTCATTTTCCATGATTTCTTCCACCTGATGGTTGAATTTTTCATCTTCATCTAATGATCCGGCAGCAAAATTTTCACCTTCGTTTTCGTCAATTTCATTGAACTCATTATTGAAAATAGCTTCTTCTTCCGTTACCTCATGATGAGACTCATGTACATCATCAGAATTCAGGGAACTCAGCTGGTTTTCTGAGTTCTGCTGTGGATGATCCGTTACAAAATACTCTATATTTTTCTCCAAAAGCCTCAAAAAAGAGATCCTGTTGGCAAGCTCATCTACAAGATCCTGCTTGGAAAGTAATTCGTCTACATTGTTTATTTTCTCCAAAATATCGATGATATTTTTGGATTCAAAAAAAATTTTTTCCTTTAAATCTTGGATGTTCTGCATAATAAGAATCTTATTAAAATTGCTTACTTTTGATCTTAAAAATATACGGCTAATTTAACAAATGTTTTTAGAAAATACAATTAATCATTCCAAACAAAGTGGTTGGATGGAAGTTATTTGTGGCTCTATGTTTTCGGGAAAAACCGAGGAACTGATCCGAAGATTGCGCAGAGCGGAAATGGCGGGACAGAACGTGGAAATTTTTAAACCGAGACTGGATACACGATATTCTGAAGAGGACGTGGTTTCTCATAATCAGAACAAAATCCGCAGTACAGCAGTAGATAATCCCAATGAAATCCTTCTGCTGGCTTCTAACTGTGATGTGGTGGGAATAGATGAAGCCCAGTTTTTTGATGAAAGCATTGTTGATATTGCCAACCAGCTCGCCAATAGCGGCGTAAGAGTGGTGGTGGCCGGTCTTGATATGGATTTTCTGGGACGTCCTTTCGGGCCCATGCCCAATCTGATGGCTACTGCAGAATACGTAACAAAAGTGCATGCTATTTGCAAGAGAACGGGTAATCTGGCCAACTACTCCATGAGAATTTCTCAGGGAAATAACCTGGTAGAGCTGGGTGAAACAGAAAGCTATGAAGCGGTAAGCCGCCGTGTTTTTATTGACGAAGTGCTTTTAAAGAAGAAAAAATAGGAAGAACCCTTGTTAATAGCCAAAAGGCAAAACTGCAAAATGCCAAAACGGACATCTATTCAAAAATAAAGAAGGAGGAATTAATGAATTATACAGTACAACAAATTGCAGAGATCACCGGTGCAAAAATCATGGGTGACAATGATCTGTTGATCAGAAATATAGCGTTTGATAGCAGAATTATTTATTCAACGAAAAATACGGCATTTATAGCGATCAATACGCATAAGAATTCCGGTGAAAAATTCATTGAATCTGCAGTGGACCGCGGTATCAGCGTGATCATTTCGGAACACAAGCATGCGCAGTTTGAGCATGTAACCTGGATCATCGTTGAAAATTCTGTTGAATTTCTTCAGAAACTGGCGAAATATCATTTCGAAAATTCTCACCTTAACTCTATCGGAATTACGGGAAGCAACGGAAAAACCATTTTAAAGGAATGGCTGTATCAGTGCCTGTGGAACGAATTTCCGACTGTAAAAAGTCCCAAGAGCTTTAATTCCCAAATAGGCCTTCCCCTTTCTCTGCTCCAGATCAACAACTCCCATGAGCTTGGAATTTTCGAAGTAGGAATTTCACAGCCGGACGAAATGGAGAAACTGGAACATATGTTCCATCCCCGGATCGGTCTGCTGACCCACATCGGGAACGCCCACGCGGCAAATTTTGAATCTGAAGAAGCATTGATCGACGAAAAAATAAAACTTTTTAAGCATTCTGAAACCATTATTTACAATGGTGACAATGCTTTGGTTGATAAAAAGATAGGTGAACTCTATTCAGGTAAAAAATTAATTTCCTACGGTTTTAAAAAGACAAACCAGGTCTTCATCAAAGAAAATATTTCCAGGGATGAAAACATCACGGTTGTTTATTTTGATGAAGAAATTTCTTTTCCTGTTCACCAGAGGGATGAAGCTACATTAACCAATGCTCTGGCATTGATCACAGTCCTGAAGAAACTGAATATTGACAATCAGAAGATCATCGAAAAGATCAATTCCCTGAAAGCTGTGGAAATGCGGCTGGAAGCCATTGAAGGAATAAAAAATAATATCATCATCAATGATTCCTTTAATCTGGATCTTGATTCTCTTAAAACTGCCCTGCAGTTCCTGAATGAATATAAGAAATCTAAAAAGTCCCTAGTATTAACCGATATCGTTGGGGTGAATACCAATTCGCAGGAGCTTTACGAAGAAGTTTCCGAGTTGGTGAATGACCAGAAATTTGATTCTGTATTCCTGATCGGTGATGAAATATCAAAATTCAGTGAATTATTTAAAGCTAAAACCTCTACTTTCGTCAGCACTCAGGAATTAATTGAAAGCAAGCATATTACGGAACTGGAAAACCAGATTATCCTGCTCAAGGGAGCCAGGAAATTTGAGATTGAAAGGCTTAAAGATATTCTTGAGCTCAGAAAGCATGATACGGTTCTGGAAGTGAATCTGAATGCCATACTTCACAATATCGACTATCATAAATCTCTGCTTAAACCGGAAACGAAAATGATGGCCATGGTGAAAGCAAACGCTTATGGACTAGGCAGTTACGAAGTTTCCGAATTCTTACAGCATCATCATATTGATTATCTGGGAGTTGCCTATGCAGATGAGGGTGTAGAACTAAGAAAAAAAGGAATCACTACACCTATTGTTGTGATGAATCCTGAGCAACACAGCTACGAAACGATTATAGAATACAATCTGGAGCCTGAGATTTACAGTTTCAGGGTTTTGGACTTATTTTATGAGGCATTGCAGAAATCCGGAAATGACAAAAAATATCCTATCCACATTAAGCTTGAGACCGGCATGCACCGTCTTGGTTTTAAGGATTTTGAACTGGATCAGCTCAGCGAAACATTAAGCGTGAAAAATTTAAAGGTTCAGAGCCTGTTCAGCCATCTATCTTCTTCTGACGTACCTGAAGAAAGAGAATTTACAATGAAACAGCTTGAAATTTTTGAAAAAAATTCTGGTTATCTGATTGAAAAACTAGGTTACACTCCCCTGCGTCATATTCTTAATTCTTCCGGAATTACAAGCTATACCGCACATCAGTATGATATGGTAAGAATCGGGATCGGAATGCTTGGAGAATCACCAAACAGTGAAATACAGAAACAATTACAGTCTGTAGTCAGTTTTAAAACCGTAATTTCACAGATCTCAACGGTGGCTACCGGGGAATCCGTAGGCTACAGCAGAAAATATAAACCGGATCATGCTGCCAAAATAGCTACCATCCCGGTTGGTTATGCGGACGGCATTCCAAGACTGATCGGGAATCAGGTGGGAAATGTAGGCATTAACAAAACATTAGCACCCATTGTAGGAAATATCTGTATGGATATGATGATGATCAATGTAGACCAGATCCCGAATGTAAAGGAAGGTGATACCGTCACCGTTTTTAATGCCAAACCAAGTTTAAAAGAATTCGCAGACTACTGCAAAACAATAACCTATGAAGTGTTAACCTCCATTTCGCCCCGGGTGAAACGGATTTATATAAAAGACTAGCTATGAGAAAACTCCTGATCCTTCTCTTCGTATTCCAGCTTATGATGATCCATTCCCAGGTGAAAAAGGATCTCGTCATACCAAAAAATCCCAGAATAGGTCTTTCACTTGCGGGTGGCGGCGCCAAAGGTTTTTCACATGTCGGAGTACTGAAAGTATTGGATTCCCTCGGAGTAAAAGTCGATTATATTGCCGGAACCAGCATGGGTGCCATCGTAGGCGGACTGTATGCTTCCGGATATTCGGGGAAAGAAATAGAAAAGATCGTCATGGATACGGATTTCTATTCTCTGATTATGGATCCGAAATCCAGGCAGGAATCCTCTTTCTTTAATAAATCCGTAGATAAATATCTTTTATCAATTCCTCTTAAAAACGGAAAGATCTCCCTTCCCTCTTCTATAAGCTCAGGCCAGAGAAATGTATATCTCCTGAAGGAACTTTTTAAAAATGTTTCCAATATTGATGATTTCTCGAAGCTTCCCATTCCATTTATGTGTGTGGCTACCAATCTGGAAAGCGGTAATATGGAAATTTTTGAAAAAGGGGATCTTGTACAGTCTATTATGGCGAGTTCCGCCTTTCCTTCCCTGATGGACCCCGTAAAAATTGGCGACAGCATTTATATAGACGGAGCGATGACGGTGAACTACCCTTCAAAGCCATTAAAGGACAAAGGAATCGATATAGTTATCGGAGTGGACCTTAACCAGGATTTATCAAAAAGAGAGGATTTAAGCAATATTATTTCGATTCTCAATCAGGTTATTGATTTCGGTATTAAAAGAGATACAAGGAGACAGTATAAATATACGGACATCAATATCAAACCGAATCTGAAAGGCATGACTGCAACCAGTTACGATGAGAAAAAGAAAATTCTTGACAGCGGCTATGCAGAAGGGATGAAATACACGAAGATTCTGGATCAGCTTCCAAAAAGGCCGTTTGACCGACTTAGAGAGCGCGTAAATCCAATATATTCCAATGTATATAAGATTGACAGCATTTCCCTGGATGGAGGCCGTATTTACGGTAAAAACTATGTTCTGGGGAAAATGGGACTTCGCCTTCCTTCCATGCAGACGTATGGAAGCATCAATAAAAAGATCGATAAGCTGGTGGCCACCAACAATTACCGCTTTATCAATTACGATATTATTCCGGACAATGATGCGAACTATCTTAAGCTATACGTTACTGAGGATGAAGCCCGCCATTTCTTAAAAGTCGGACTGCATTACGATGAAGTATTTAAAACAGGACTTCTCCTTAATTACTCCGGAAAACGTCTTTTATTCAAAAACTCAAACCTGTCACTTGATGTGGTAGTGGGTGATAAACCGAGATATTATCTGAATTATTTTATTGATAACGGTTATATTCCAGGCTTTGGAATTTATTCTTCTGGAATGAGTTTCGATCTGAAAAATATTGACAATAATATAGTAGATAAGTGGGAATGGTTCAGAAATGAAGCTTTTATACAATCCGTCTGGAAAGATAAATTTGCCATTGGCGGCGGGATCAGCCACGATTATTTTGCAGCAGAAATCAATGGACAAAATGAAAGGATTATGCGTTTTCTCAATCCTTATGTCTTCCTAAAGAGCGATACCCAGAACGACAAAGACTTCCCTACCAGGGGCATTTTCATCAATGCTGAAGGTAAAGTAGTTGATCTTTTGAAATCTGAGGTTGAAAAGAGAATCATACAGGTAAAAGCTGATATCAGGCTAAACATTCCCCTATCCAAACAATTTACCTACCGTCTGAATCTTTATGGAGGTATTACCATTGGTGATGATCTACCTGAATTTTACAGATACAGGCTTGGCGGAATCTTTGAACAGAATATAATTAATTTCAAAAGCTTCGGAGGTTTCTATTTTGCCCAGCTTAATACCAATAATGTGGTACAAATTTCCAATGATCTGCAGTTTAAATTCAATAAAAACTACTTTATAAGCGGGAATTTTAGTTTTGCCAATCTTTCGGATGACATTAATTTCGAAGATGCAGTTAAAGTAAATTTTAGCTCAGTAGGACTTACAGCTGGTTACAAATCACCTTTCGGACAGATCAAGGTCAATTTCAGCCATTCACTTAAAAACAATCAAAAAGGCATATTCAGTGTTATTTTAGGACACTGGTTTTAATACAATGATACAATTTTTTTACGAAAACTTACCGGAATCTGTAAATACAGACTACACCAAATGGCTGGAAGATATTATTCTTTCAGAAGGAAAAAAGACAGGAGAAATCAATTATATTTTCTGCGATGATGAATATCTGCTAAAGATTAATCAGGATTATCTGCAGCATGATTACTATACCGATATCATCACTTTCGATTATGTAAAAGGGAAAACAATAAGCGGAGAGATTTTCGTATCTTTGCAGCGAATTTCAGACAATGCTTCTACTCTATCCAGAGATTACGAAGAAGAATTAAAAAGGGTCCTTGCCCATGGTATTCTTCACCTCGCAGGATACAAGGATAAGACGGAGGAAGAAGAAAAAGAGATGCGCAGAATGGAAGATTTATACCTGGCTAAATTTAAGGAACTAAACCCTTAATATATTGAAGAATCGCTTAAAGGTTAATCCGTAAAGTATTCAATTCTAGCTACAATAACAACTCATCTGGAGCGCATTCTTCAAAAATGTTTCACGTGAAACATTGATAGAAAAAGTTAAATAAAAGCTTTAAATAAGCAATAGAAAAATGATTTCAGAAATATATGACGTAATCGTAGTAGGTGCCGGACACGCAGGTTGTGAAGCTGCAGCTGCAGCAGCCAACCTTGGTTCAAAAACCCTGCTTGTTACAATGAATATGCAGACCATCGGACAGATGAGCTGCAACCCGGCAATGGGAGGAATCGCAAAAGGACAGATCGTAAGAGAGATTGATGCTATGGGAGGATACTCTGGCATTGTAGCAGATAAATCCGCGATTCAGTTCAAAATGCTGAACCTTTCAAAAGGCCCGGCCATGTGGTCTCCAAGAACTCAAAATGACAGAATGCTTTTTGCAGAAGAGTGGAGATTGGCATTAGAAAATACTCCCAATCTTGATTTCTTTCAGGATATGGTAAAACAGCTTATTATAGAAAACAATAAAGTTGCTGGAGTGGTTACTTCTTTAGGAATTGAAATAAAAGCCAAATCCGTAGTTCTTACCAACGGAACATTTTTAAATGGATTGATCCACGTAGGTGATAAACAATTGGGCGGAGGAAGAATGGGTGAACCAAGAGCATTCGGAATTACAGAACAATTGGTAAGTTTAGGGTTTGAAGCCGGAAGAATGAAAACAGGTACTCCTCCCCGAGTGGATGGAAGAAGCCTGGATTATTCCAAAATGGAAGAACAAAAAGGAGATGAAAATCCTCAAAAGTTCAGCTATATGGACACTCCTAAATTAACAAAACAGCTAAGCTGCCACATTGTATATACTAACGAAACGGTACATGATATCCTACGTGAAGGTTTTGACAGAAGCCCAATGTTCAACGGTACGATCCAAAGTCTCGGACCAAGATATTGCCCAAGTATAGAAGACAAAATCAATCGTTTTGCAGAAAGAACAAGACACCAGCTTTTCGTAGAACCGGAAGGATGGAAAACTGTGGAAATCTATGTAAACGGATTCAGCTCTTCACTTCCTGAAGATGTACAGATCAAAGCAATGAAGCAGATTCCAGGGTTTGAAAATGTAAAAGTTTTCCGCCCGGGATACGCTATTGAATACGACTACTTCCCTCCTACCCAGCTGAAACATACTTTAGAAACAAAACTAATTGACAATTTATATTTTGCCGGCCAGATCAATGGGACTACAGGATATGAAGAAGCTGCAGGACAGGGTTTAATTGCAGGAATCAACGCCCACAATAAAGTACATGAAAAAGAAGATTTTATCCTGAACAGGGATGAAGCTTATATTGGCGTATTGATAGATGATCTTATCACAAAAGGAACTGAGGAACCGTACAGAATGTTCACATCCCGCGCTGAATACAGACTTTTATTAAGACAGGATAATGCAGATATCAGATTGACGAAAAAAGCATTTGATTTAGGGCTTGCCAAAGAGGACAGATTAAGAAAAGTAGAAACAAAACTATCTAAGAGTCAGGAACTTGAAGAATTTTTAAGAGAAACTTCTTTAAAACCAGGCATCATCAATCCTATTCTGGAAAAATCCGAAAGTAATCCTGTAGATCAGGCATATAAAGCTGCCCAATTCCTTACCAGACCTAATATTACCCTGGAAAAGCTTGATGAAATTAAAGCTATTAAAGAATTTTCTTCAAAATATGATGACGAAGTAAGGGAACAGGCAGAAATTAATATCAAATATAAAGGTTACATAGAAAAAGAAAAGGAAAATGTAGCTAAGCTTAACCGTTTGGAAAATATAAAAATTCCTGAAGACTTTGATTATAAAAGCCTTTCTAGCCTGTCAGCAGAAGCAAAACAGAAAATGTCCAATGTAAGACCAAAAACCATTGCACAGGCAGGCAGAATCAGTGGTGTTTCACCGGCTGATATTAACGTTTTACTGGTCTATTTAGGACGTTAAATCAAAAATGTTTCACGTGAAACATTTGTAAATTATAAGCAAAAATTAAGGTATTTATGAGTCCCAAATTCAACTTATAAATATCTTAATTTTAAAATATCAAGAATATTCATACAAATGAGAATAAAGGATCATTTTCTTTCGCAGGAAATATTTGAAATAAAAGAAACAGAAACCAAGGGAGTATTCAAAACCTCCCCTATTCCATCCAATATTTCCAGATATTATGAAAGCGAAGATTATATTTCCCACCATCAGGACTCCGGAAGTTTTAAAGAAAAGCTTTATAAATTTCTTCAGTCTTTTAATCTGCAGTACAAGAAAAATATTCTTGCCGACAGGATAAAAAAAGGATCAAAAGTTTTGGATTATGGTTGCGGCGCAGGAGAATTTGTAAAGTATATAGAAAATGATTTTGAAACTTTTGGTTTTGAGCCGGATGCAGATGCCAGAAAAGCAGCAGTCAGCAAAATATCAAAAGCTACTGTCCTGGATCACATACAAACCGTTCCTGACCAGAGTTTAGATGCCATCACCCTATGGCATGTGTTTGAACATATAGAAAATCAGGATGAAATGCTTGAATTATTTCACGGGAAACTAAAAGAAAAAGGACTTCTTATCATTGCTGTTCCCAATCCTACTTCCTATGATGCAAAGCATTACAAAGAATACTGGGCAGCTTATGATGTTCCAAGACACATCTATCATTTTTCCAAAAATGGTATGGAAAATCTGATTTCCAAAAAGCAAGGCTGGAAAATGAGAAAAATCAAACCATTGGTCCTTGACTCATTTTATATCTCCATGTTGAGCGAAAAATACAAGAAATCACCTCTTTTTTGGCTAAAAGCTATCATCTACGGAACGATTTCTAACGTAAAGGCGCTTTTTTCAAACGAATTTTCAAGTTTGATATATATTATCGAGAAAAGGTAGAAAATCGATTTTTGAACCATTTCTGAAGGTCAATTTTCACCAATTTTCACTAAAAAAACAAAAACCTGGAGATTTAATCCAGGTTTTTGTTTTGATTTTTATACAGCTGATGATTTAACAATATTCCCCTTCTACTCTATTTAAAAGAATGAAAAAAAATATATCGTAATCTTAAGCATCAAAAAAAAGATTGAAAATTCAGAAATCAAAAAGAAAAAATAAATCCAGCATATTTCAGAACACTTTAATTTCAAACTGACCACAAATAAGAAATCAGATAAAAGAATGAAAATTAAAGCAAAATAGTATGAACAAAATAAATTTCATATAAAACGAGATATCCACAACTTTCTAACAACAACCAAAATTTCTCACTGATTTTAAGAAATTCATCATTTTTACTGAGATCCGTTTCAGAACAAAAAAACTTAGTGAAATAAAAAAGACCGCCAGATTATGACGGTCTTCTATATAAAATAAAATATTACCTAATTGTTAATAGCAGCAACACCCGGAAGTTCCAAACCTTCCAGACTTTCAAGCATCGCTCCACCACCGGTAGAAACATAACTTACTTTATCATCATATCCAAACTGCTTCACGAAAGCAACGCTGTCTCCGCCACCAACAAGAGAAAAAGCACCTAGCTTAGTTGCTTCAGCAATACTGTCTCCGAGAGCAATTGTCCCTCCTGCAAAGTTGGACATTTCGAAAACTCCAATCGGTCCGTTCCAAAGAATCGTTCTTGAATTTAAAAGAACATCGTTAAACTGGTCTCTTGATTTTTGCCCGGCATCAAGCCCCATCCATCCTTCAGGAATTGCATAGATATCCGCTTCCTTTCTCTCCGCTTCGTTATTGAAAGCTTCAGCAATAATAGCATCTGAAGGAAGATATACTTTTACCTTATGCTCTTTAGCTTTCCCTAAAATTTCAAGCGCTAAAGGAAGTTTATCTTCTTCTACAAGTGAATTTCCGATTTTTCCGCCCAAAGCTTTGATAAAAGTAAATGCCATACCACCTCCGATGATCAGATTATCTATAGCAGGAAGTATATTTTCTATAATGGTAATTTTAGTTGAAACTTTTGAACCTCCAAGTATCGCAGTTACAGGCTTCTCCCCTTTCCTCAACACTTTATCAATTGCCTGAAGTTCCTTAGCCATCAATAAACCGAAAAATTTAGTTGATTTAAAAAACTTAGCAATAACAGCTGTAGAAGCGTGAGCTCTGTGCGCAGTTCCGAAAGCATCGTTCACGTAAGCATCACCAAGTTTGGCAAGCTGTTCAGCGAATCCTTCATCACCCTTCTCCTCCTCATTATGAAAACGAAGATTCTCCAGCAATAGGATTTCACCCGGCTGAAGCTCAGAAGCAGCCTTTTCTGCCTTTTCTCCAATACACTCGTCCACAAACTTCACTTCATGCCCAAGAACGCCGGAAACTTCATCTGCGATATGTTTAAGAGAGAATTCATCTTTCACCTCTCCTTTCGGTCTACCCAGATGCGTCATTAAGATCACAGAACCTCCGTCTGCAAGAATTTTTTCAACCGTTGGTTTCACAGCGGTGATTCTCGTATTATCTGTCACCTTCAGCTGATCATCCTGCGGAACATTAAAATCCACTCTTACCAGAGCCTTCTTGTCTTTAAAATTGAAATCATTGATTGTTTTCATAAGTATCGTTGAATTTTCTTTTCACAAATGTAAGCTTTTAAACATTTTGAGCGGAACCAATGAAACAAAAGTTTTTGGAAAACTTTCCCCATCCCCATTCACCCACTAATCAACATTTTTTCTCTCTTAAAAAAAAAGAATAATGTAGTTGTTGTTGAGTATTGTTAGTTTCGGGGATAAGTTTTACCAGAATAATTGGTAACAATTAATTTCAATTCAATTCATATTTAATTCACATTATAAAATATTGAAAATCTGAATTTTCACAGACTTACCAACAGATGTTGATAATTTGCCCACAGATCCGGTGTTAATTATTTTATTCCGGAAAAACTTCGGATTAAGTGGAGAAAAGATTTTGAAAATTGTGATTAAAATTTTTAAACAGATTTCCCATTACAAAATAAATTCATCTTTAAAAATAGAAAGTTGAAAAAACTTTTCCACACTTATTCACATTGCTTTTCACAATTTACTCCCGGAGAATTCACAGGCTTTGTTATTATTCTTACCTTTGTCATGAAATAAAATCTAAAAAGACTTAATAGAAGTATTATGAAAAGAAAAATAGCTATCGCTGCAGACCATGCAGGCTATGAGTATAAAGAGATTGTTAAAAACTATCTTTCAGAACGTTTTGAAGTTCAGGATTTTGGCACGTTTTCCACAGACAGTGTGGATTATCCAGACTTTGTTCATCCTGCAGCCACTTCAGTAGAAAACGGAGAAAATGAACTGGGAATTTTGATCTGCGGAAGCGGAAACGGAGTTCAGATCACAGCGAACAAGCACCAAAAGATCAGATGTGCGCTTTGCTGGATGCCGGAGATTGCCGTGCTTGCGAGACAGCATAATGATGCCAATATGATCTCTATGCCGGCGAGATTTATATCGAAGGAAGTAGCCATTGAAATTGCAGAAAAGTTTCTGTCCACTGATTTTGAAGGTGGAAGACACCAGAACCGAGTAGATAAAATTGCTTTCTGCTAAAAATATAAAGGCCTGTAAATCAAACTACAGGCCTTATTTATTTTTTATGTTGTATATTTGCAGCTGGTGATAGAAAATTACCCGTCTATTATTTCCATACAAGGCCTGAAATATTAAAAAATATTTAATCAAAGGTTTTTCTCTCCTCTTCTCCATATTTGTAGTAATTTTATGCAACTAAGATTTCCATTGTTAAAAAATTGGAAGGAAAATTGATGATGTTGATAATAAAGAAAACGTCAGACTGAATGAATATCAAAGTATCTGTTGTATTACTTTTTGCCATACCCTGTTTCCATGCTCATGAAATAACGGATAAAGATGCTTTTGAAAGATGCAGAAAGGAAAACAGCCGGAGAACTTGTTTGTCCGATAAAGATAAAGATCGTGTCTTATTTTATCTGGATGAATGTCCGGATGTTAAGGGATGGATGGAACAGAAAGGGTATCTGGATACAGACGGAGATGGAATTCCAGATAAGAATGACCAGTGTTTTGAAGTGGCAGGACCTATAGAAAATAAAGGCTGTCCGTGGCCGGATGCTGATGGTGACGAGATCCCTGATAATGATGATGCCTGTCCGGCAGTCAACGGACCATCTGAAAACAATGGCTGTCCGTGGGCGGATACGGATGGAGACGGTGTATGGGACAAAGATGATGTATGTCCTACCGTTGCAGGAAAGATTGAAATGAATGGCTGCCCGCCTGCTATTAGACATTCCAATTCAAAGGAAACTTTGCAAAAACTAAAGAAGTAATAATTTCTGAAAGTGATTTTATTAAGTTATCTCTTAACATGGAAGAAAAAGATAATAAATCAGATGTACTTTTAGGAGATTTTATCTACTATTTTGAATTCAAAGATTTTAAAGTCAAAGAAATTTCAAAACAGGATTATTACCATACTAATAATTAAATAATATTAAAAATGCCAAGAAAAAAAAGCAAATATATAAGTCATAAAAACGATCAGAAATTGATAGAGATCGGAAGACAGATCCTGCGTTTCATGAACGCCAATTCGTCTAAAATCTACAATTATAAGCAGATTGCAGACGGAATAGATTATAAAAACCCACGCCAGAGAGAACAGGTGATCCAGGCTCTTCACAGGCTTCAGGGTTCTGAAAAGATTAAGGAAGTGGAAAAAGGAAAGTATATCATTAACCTGAAAATTGCGGGAACTTTAACCGGGATCATTGATTTCAACCAGTCCGGTAATGCTTACGTCAATGTGGAAGGTGTAGAAGATGATATCTTTATCCACTCCAAAAATGTAAAAGATGCATTACAGGGCGATAAGGTTCTGATCATTACCTACCATTTCAAAGGAAAAAAACTGGAAGGCTCCGTACTGGAAGTATTGGAAAGAACCAGAACTGAGTTTGTCGGGACGTTCCAGCTCGTTACCCACAAAGATTTTGGGTTCGTAGTTTGTGATAAAAAAACGATTAATACAGATATTTTCATTCCGAAAACAAAATTCGGAGGTGCTGAAAACGGTGATAAAGTAATCGTTAAAATGACAGAATGGAAACCGGGTGATAAAAATCCTGAAGGAGAAATTATCCAGGTACTGGGTGCTCCCGGTGAACATGAAACTGAGATCCACTCAATTCTTGCAGAATATGGCCTTCCTTATGAATTTCCTCAGGAAGTTGAGCTGGATGCAGATAAAATTGACAGAAGAATTACAGATGAAGAAGCAGCCAAAAGATGGGATATGCGGGATATCTGTACCTTCACTATTGACCCGAAGGACGCTAAAGATTTTGATGACGCCCTTTCCATCAGAAAACTGGAAAACGGATTCTGGGAAATCGGGGTTCACATTGCTGACGTTTCCCATTATGTAGTGCCGGGAACGATCCTTGATGACGAAGCCTACAAAAGAGCAACCTCCGTTTACCTTGTAGACCGCGTGGTTCCTATGCTTCCGGAAGTTTTGAGTAATGATGTATGTTCCCTTCGCCCGAATGAGGATAAATATACCTTCTCAGCAGTTTTCCAGCTGAATGATAAAGCGGAGATCCAGAAGCAGTGGTTCGGAAGAACGGTGATTCATTCAGACAGAAGATTTACCTATGAAGAAGCCCAGGAACGTATAGAAACGGGACAGGGAGATCTTGCTGAAGAAATCAACATACTGGATAAGCTGGCTAAAATTATGCGTGATCAGCGTATTAAAAACGGAGCAATTACTTTTGACAGAAGTGAAGTAAGATTCAATCTGGATGAAAATAACGAGCCTGTAGGGGTTTATTTTAAAATAAGCAAAGATTCCAATCACCTGATTGAAGAATTCATGCTTTTAGCCAATAAAAAAGTGTCCGAATTCGTATCACTCACCCACAAAGGAGGTATTACCAATAATACCTTTATCTACAGGGTACACGATGATCCGGATCCGGCAAAACTGGAAGCTTTGAGAGATTTTGTATCCACATTCGGATATAAAATGAATCTTGATAATACCAAAAAAGTAGCAGAATCATTAAATAACCTTCTTCATGACGTGAAAGGTAAAGGAGAAGAAAATATGATTGAAACCCTGGCCATGCGGAGTATGAGCAAAGCGGTATATTCTACGGAACCGATCGGTCACTACGGTTTAGGTTTTGAGTATTACAGCCATTTCACCTCTCCTATCAGGCGTTATCCCGATCTTCTTGCCCACCGTTTGCTGCAGCATTATCTGGATGGAGGAAAATCTCCGAGCAAAGCAGAGCTTGAAGAAAAAGCAAAACACTGCAGTTCTATGGAAAGGCTGGCAGCCGATGCAGAAAGGGATTCCATTAAGTTTATGCAGGTGAAATTCATGGAAAAACACCTGGGAGAAACATTCAGTGGCGTGATTTCAGGAGTGGCAGAATTCGGTTTCTGGGTGGAAATACCGGAAAACGGAGCTGAAGGCCTGATTAAATTAAGAGACCTGGTAGATGATTCCTATTCCTATGATGGCAAAACCCATGCAGTGTACGGGAACAGAACCGGTAAAAAATATCAGCTGGGAGATCAGGTCCGTATTAAAGTAGTAAAAGCAAACCTTATTCAGAAACAGTTGGACTTTAAGATTGTTGATTAATTGAATCATAAAGTCTAACTTTGTATAAATGGGATGATTTTCATCTAAAATACTATTGAATGTTTGAACTTGTACTTTCTGCCATTGTTTTAGGGTTTATGCTGAGCCTGGTTTTTATAGGACCTATTTTTTTCCTTTTAATTGAAACCAGCTTCTCACGCGGCCCGAGACATGCTCTGGCACTGGACCTCGGAGTGATTACAGCAGATTTATTATGCATTGTTGCAGCTTATTATGCAAGTGCAGATATTGTAACGTTAATAGATAAACATCCCGGCTTTTACAGGATCACCTCTATTCTTATTTTTGTGTACGGGATCGTCATGATGGTTACCAGGACCAAAATGCATATGCCTGGTGAAGAAAGAATCATTGGCCAAAACTATATCAAAACGTTTTTTAATGGTTTTTTCTTCAATCTTCTCAATGTAGGCGTGATTCTTTTCTGGCTCGTAACGGTAATCTCTGTACGGAACCAGTATCCTGATACCAGCAGTTTTCTCCTCTACATAGGTATTGTAATCGCTACGTATCTGTGTATTGATCTTGCCAAAATTTTCCTTGCAAAACAATTTCACGATAAACTTACCCAGAAACTCGCCAACCAGATCAGAAGGGTCGTAGGCGGGATTCTTATTGTTTTCAGTTTCTTTATTTTCCTGCAGAGCTATAAGAAATTTAACCAGTTCGACAGGCGTCTGGAAGAAGCTGAGAAAAAAGAAATCAAGTATCAGAAAACAGAATGAAAAAAATAATCTTTCCGAAAGCCCTTAAAAAAGGAGCCAAAATAGCCGTTATTTCCCCTGCCGGAGCTGTAGATGCTCCTCAATTGGAAAAGGGAATAGAAATGATTAGAAACAGAGGTTTTGAGCCTGTACTAGGTGAACACCTCTATACCAGATACGCAAACGGATATAATTACGCCGGAACAGAAGAAGAGAGATTGCAGGATATCAACTGGGCTCTGAATGATAACGAAATTTCAGCAGTCTGGGCTTCAAGAGGAGGCTACGGTTGTCAGCATCTTGTTCAGCATTTAAAACTGAAAAACTTTACACAAAATCCGAAATGGTATATCGGCTACTCAGATAATACCGTTATTCAAAGCTATTTACTGAAGAAAGGTTTCGCATCTATTCACGGCCAAACTATTAAAACATCCAGTTTCGGTGTGACCGATGAAAGCTATGATCTGATTTTTGATGTTTTAAAAGGAAAATCTCCAAAATATGCTTTAAAATCCCATGAATTGAATAAAAAAGGGAATATAGAAGGCGAATTGGTTGGCGGTAATTTAGCGCTGATCTATGCCCTTCTGGGAACCCCGTTCTCGTTTGATTTCAAGGATAAAATCTTATTTATTGAAGATATAGGAGAAAATTTCTATGCCTTAGACCGGATGATTATGAGCCTGGAATTAGCCGGTGTTTTCAAAAAAATAAAAGGATTGATTATCGGGGGAATGACCAATATGGGTGATGAAAAAGACAATAAAAGTTTCGAAGAAAGCTTCGATGAATTTGCTTATAAGCTTATTTCAGACCGTGTTTCCAAATACCGGTTTCCCACTGTTTTCGGATTCCCGAATGGCCATATTAAGGACAACAGACCTTTGATCATCGGCGGAACAGTGAAAGTACAGGTTAAGGATAAGGTTAAGATCGAATTTTAAAAGTAATATCACAACGCTCTCCCACTCTCAAACCTCAAAAACATGGCGACTCATAGCGATTTCGGGAAAATAGCAGAAGATCTCGCAGCAGAATTCTTACTGAAAAACGGCTATACAATCTTAGTCAGGAATTTCCGATTTCAAAAATCTGAGATCGATATTATTGCAGAGAAGGAGAGCTTGATTATTATTGTAGAGGTAAAAGCCCGGTCTACCGATGCTTTTATGCTGCCACAGGAAGCGGTAACCAAAGCAAAGATTAAATCTATTGTTTCCGCAGCGAATTATTTTATGGAGGAATTTAATAAAAATCAGGAAGTAAGATTTGATATTATTTCGGTTCTTCCCGATGAAAAAAAGAATCTGATTATTGAACATATTATCAATGCTTTTGAAGCCTTAGACGCGAATTAGAAAATGTACCGATCTAGATAATGTACCAATTTAATAATGTACCAGTGTAACAATAGTAATGTCAATCTTCTGTTCATTGCTACATTGCTACACTGCTACATTGCTACATTGAAATTAAAGAAATTATGAAAACAATACTCATCACCGGAGCCACCTCCGGAATAGGAAAATCTACGGCAGAGCTTCTGGCCAGGCAGGGAAACAGAGTGATCATCTGTGGGAGAAGGAATGAAGTTCTGGAAGCCCTTAAATCTGAATTATCTCAATATACCGAAATATTTAGTTTAATATTTGATGTGAGAAATTTAGAAGAGGTGGAAAACGCGATCAATTCCCTTCCGGACGGATGGAAGGACATTGATGTTTTAATCAATAATGCCGGAAATGCTCACGGGTTGGATCCCCTTTCTTCCGGAAAGACAGATGATTGGGATTCTATGATTGACGGAAATGTGAAGGGACTGCTTTATGTTTCCAAGATGATTATTCCTATCATGAAAGACCGGCAAGGCGGACATATTGTAAATATTAGTTCGGTGGCTGCAAGGCAGACCTATGCGAACGGAACGGTATATTGTGCGACTAAAAAAGCAGTTGATGTTATTTCAGACGGAATGCGCCTGGAACTTACAGAATTTGGAATCAAAGTGACCAATATCCAGCCTGGTGCGGTGGAAACTGATTTCTCACTTGTAAGATTCAAAGGAGACAGTGAAAGAGCCGCTACGGTATATGCCGGATATGAAGCTTTAAGGGCCGAAGATATCGCAGATGCCATCGCCTATTGCATCAATGCTCCAAAACATGTGATGGTTTCAGATATGACCATTTATCCGAGTGCACAGAGCGAACCGCGAACGATTTACAGGAAATAAGGTGAAAAGAATATTACTTTTTATCCTGATTTTTTCATTCGTTTTCTGGAAAGGTCAGAATATTGAAGCTTTTCAGAAAGAGCTGAAGCTGTTTGAGAATATTAAACTACTGGATCAATACCTGCAGAATAATGATGAAAAAATAGTTGACCTTTTGGACAGGGATGTGTCTTTTGGTCATTCCAACGGATGGGTGCAGGGCTTTGATGATTTCAAAAAAGATTTTTCATCAAAAAAAGTAATCTACAAAGATATTCAGCAGACAGGGCTTTCCGAGATCAAGAAATATAAAAGAACAGCAAGTATCAGGAGAAAAATAAAAGTGCTGGGCACCTATAAAAACCAGGATTTTGAAATGAAACTGGCTTTGCTCGAAATCTGGATAAAAAAAGATGCAGAATGGAAATTATGGAGCCGGCAGAGTGTCGAAATAAAGCCCTAAATTTGCATGAATTTAATGCAATTTCGCCTTTTCACGATTTTGCAGATTAGCCTAAAGTAAGAAAATGAAAATATTATATCTTGAAACTTCCTCCAAAAACTGTTCAGTAGCGGTATCAGACGGCGAAAAACTCCTATGCCTGTGTGAAGAGGTTTCTGACAATTATAAACAGTCCGAAAGTCTTCATACTTATGTAGAATGGGCATTGGAAGGAGCAGGTCTTACGATGAAAGATATTGAGGCTGTTTCTTTGGGCAAGGGTCCCGGATCTTATACGGGATTGAGAATTGGTGCTGCATCAGCAAAAGGTTTCTGTTATGGCCTTAAAGTGCCGCTCACTGCTGTTAATTCTCTGGAAAGCATGATAGAGCCTTTTTTAGGCATGAACTATGATTTTATAGTGCCGCTGATCGATGCAAGGAGAATGGAGGTTTATACAGCCGTTTATGACGGTCAAACGGGAGAAGAGCAATCTGAAACCGAAGCTAAAATTTTAGATGAAACTTCTTTTGAAGAATTTAAAGATAAAAAAGTAATTTTTGTGGGAGACGGCGCCAGGAAGGCAAAAGACATCCTGAATCTTCCGGATGCAGATTTCAGGGATGACATCTACCCTTCCGCCCAGCATCTCATTAAAAAGACCCTTGAAAAGATCAACAGGGAAGAATTCGAAGACATTGCGTATTTTGAGCCATTCTATCTCAAGGATTTCCACGGGGTAAAGAAAAAGAAAAGCGAAGAATAGATCTTCGCTTTTTTGTTATTTAGTTGCCTGGAGGTGCATCAGGAATTCTTTCCTTCGGTTTTTTCAGCCTCTGCTGCTTGGTATCAGATTTTTTGTCAGGTTGGGCATCTTGTATAAACTGCTGCAACTGACCGCTCTTATCGTTTGCGGGAGGGTTCTGAGGAATGCCAGTATTTTGGTTCTGACCGGGCTGTACCGGTGTTCCGGGCTGTTGTGGAAGTGCATTTCCTTTATTGTCCGTGGCCTGGAAGGACAACTCGCTTTTCAGATAGTTCAGCATTTCTTTGGCCTTGATCCCTTCAGGAGTTTTGGAATAATTCAACGCAATCTGCTCCAGCTGAAGAATCATCACTTCTTTTCCGCTTGTTTTTCCGGTGTTGAAAGCATTCAGCAGATGGAACTTCGGAACCAGGGCATCTTTGGGAAACTTCTGGATCGTCTGGTCTATAACATCCCTGCTCTCTCCAAATTTCTCAGATTCATACAGGGCATATGCTTTTTTGTATTCATTTTCTACATCTACAGAGGATTTCACGAATGAAACGTTCTTAGGATTCCTTGCAAATTCTGCATAGGAAGTATAAGGATAATCGGTCAGAAGAATCTGTTTTGCTCTTTCTGCAGCCTGTGGATTCTTTTGATAATTCATAGCAAATATTTCATACAGCGCCTGAAGCATTACTTTTTCCTCAGGCTTCACATCCACCAGGTCGTACAGGGTTTTTGTTGCCAAAGGAGTATTGGTAAAGTAATTCTGGTACATCACACCTAGACCTAAAGAAGCAGTATCACGGTCTTTCTTCAACTGTCCCAGTTTTGCCTGATCTGTAGGGATCTGCTCAATATAAAACGTAGGTTCAAAACGTCTTGGGTTCGGTGCTGAAGTTACGCCCAGTGCCTCATTTTTCATATCTTCAATAGAGGCCATTTTTTTGGAATACCTCCAGTTGTCGGCCAGTGCTCTGTCACCCCACACCTGCTTAAAGGAAGAGGATCCTTTACTGACTGTTCCGGTATTGCTGAAATAAAAGCCTTTGGTAGTCACTCCAAAATCTTCAAAAGAATTGGTATTATTGGCGAAAATTGAATTCGCGTTATAATCTCCGGTATCAAAGCCTTTGCTTCTTTCTGCACGGATCCTCTCCTGCTCTTCTTTTTCTTCCTTGGCTTTTAATTTCGCGATATATTTTGAAAAAAAGTCAGTTTTCTGAGCATCAGTCATTTTTGCCAAAGCAAGAATACTGTCATTCTTTTTGATCAGATAGTAGTTTCTGGAAATCTTTTTAATGTATTCAGACTGGTCCTTTAAAAGAATCTTGGAAGGCTCATAAGTCATCACCGTAAGAGCGGAGTCATAATAGGTTCCTGCACCAATATAATCATTCTTTTCCAGGTAGCTCTTTCCTATCTCGTAATACGTAAGCCCTCTTACCTGCGGATCAGATACCTTTTCAAAAAGGGATTTTCTGAAAAACTGCTGGGCTTCATCCTTTTTACCGGCTTTATTGGCCATGAGTCCCAAAGCATAGTAGAATTCATTTTTACGGGAAGTGTAAGTTCCTTTTTTACTGATTCCTTCCAGATAATTTTTAGCCCCGTTGTAATCCCCTTTTCCGTTGAATGTTTTGGCAATGGCAATTTGGGATTTCACTTCAAATTCAAAGTCGTTGGCGTATTTGTAAGCCTGTGTAAAGCTTTCGCGGGCCTTGTCATTCTGTCCAAGATTTTCGGAAACCTGACCTTTTAGATAAGCAATCCTGCTTTTCAGCTTTCTGTTGGAGTTCAGTTCAAATGCCCGGTCCAGTTCAGCTCCGGCTTCCTCCAGTTTTCCTGCATCCAGAAGAGCTTCAGAATAATAAATACTCAGGAGTTTTGAATAGGTTTTATTGATGTCCTCCCCTTTCAGTTTCGCAAAAGCTTCATTGGCTTTGTGAAAATCATTGATCTTCGCATACGCTACCCCCTGATAAATTCTTGCCAATGGAAGCCTTTTATCTTCCTTCATATGGGTAAAAACGTAATTCAATGCATCCAGGGCCTGTACCGCTTTATTCTGGTAAATCCTTGACTGTACGAGGATCATGTAGGCATCAAAAATTTTCTTATTTTTTTCTTCCCCGTTTCTGATAACAGAGTATTTGTTGATCGCTTTCAGAGCTTTTGCTTCGGCAATTTCCAGAGTGGTAGCTCCTGCGTTTTGAAGATCGTCTGGTGTACCGCTATTGTTAGCCCCCTGAGCGTTAGGCATCCCGGGTGGCATTTCAGGAACACCTCTTTGAGAAGGTTTGTTCACTTCCGACATTTTCATGGAGTTCTCAGCGAATGCAGCAGATTGTCCCAGGTCACTTCCCAAAGGCTGATCTTCATAGGTGAGAATAGGGATATATGGTGCGTAAAAATTGTCCTTATGCCCCTTGTCTCTGCTTGTAAACTCACTGTTTAACGCATCTTTTGCATTAAAAAGGGTATTATAATAGGTGTTAAATCCTTTCAGAAATTTGGATCGCTGCTCCGGCTTCTTTACTTTGGTAGCACAGGAAGCAACAATACACATGATTAAAAGGAATAAAATATTCTTTTTCATTATTCAATATAACTCTCTTATCTGCTTTTTATTATCAGCAGCTGATGATTTTGTAAAAATAATAAAATTTTATAATGAATAATATTTATATTTTGTTCAAAATTTTGTAAACCAAATGGGTAGGAAGTCCCATGATCGTATAAAAGCTTCCATTCATCTTCCTGATCTTTGCCATGCCCAGCCATTCCTGGATGCCATAGCTGCCCGCCTTATCAAAAGGCTTGTAATTTTGAATATAATACGCTATTTCATCATCTGTAATTTCATCAAACTCCACATCCGCCACATCGGTTTCTGTGTATAGGGTATCAACGGATTTTATGCTGATTCCCGTATATACCTGATGGGTTTTCCCCGAAAGCATTCTGAGCATGGATGCGGCTTCTTTTTCATCTTTTGGTTTTCCAAGAATCTGATGATCTATGGCAACTACAGTATCCGCCGTTAATAATACTTCATCATCAGTTAATTCCCGGAATGCACCTGCCTTTAATTCTGAGAGATAAGCAGCGGCATCTTCTATCCTGATATTCTCAGGAAGAATTTCTTCGCAATCTATTCTGACCACTTCGAAATCAAAACCTAAGCTGGATAAAAGCTCTTTTCTTCTCGGCGACTGGGAGGCTAAAAGTAATTTCATAAAACTGAATTATACGGATTGGGTATTATCATCATGCCACTTTCCCTGAACCTTCATTACCTGCTCTATCACGTCACGTACAGCTCCGCTTCCCCCTTTTTTTTCAGAGATATAATCGGAGATGCCTTTTACTTCAGGAACGGCATTTTCAGGGCAGGCTGCGATGGCAGAATTTTCCATGATGTGGATATCCGGAAGGTCGTCTCCCATCGTCAGAATATCATCATTCTTAAGGTTGTGCTTCTTTTTAAATTCTTCAAAATCAGCCATTTTGTCGTGTGATTTCGGATAGTAGTCCTGTATTCCGAGATAATTGATCCTGTGCTTCACCATTTCATCGTTCCCGCCGGTGATCACACCGATTAAATAATTGTTTTTTAAAGCTTTAACTACTGCATAGCCGTCCAGGACGTTCATTACCCTGCACATATTCCCTCCGGGAAGCAGATAAACACTTCCGTCCGTAAATACACCGTCTACATCAAATACAAACGCTTTTATATCTTTTAATTTCTGTTTATAGCTCATACATTTTCTGAATAGAATGATTCATTGTCTTATAAATTTCAAGACTTTCGTCTTTTAAAAGCTGCTCATGTAATTCCAGGACCCTTTTGTCATTTCTTACGGCCGGTCCGGTCTGTGCCGCTTTCGGCTCCATTTCGTAAATCTTTTTCACCGTTTCATCAATCAGCGGGAAAAAATAATCGAATGGGATTTGTTGCGAATCCGAGATTTCTTTGGCTCTTGCAAAAAGATGGTTCACAAAATTACAGGCAAAAACAGCAGTCAGGTGAATGTATTTTCTCTTTTCGTGATTACTTTCCATGACATTTTCTGAAATCCGGGAAGCAAGATCAAAAAGAAGTTTCTGATCAGATTCATTTTCGGTTTCAATGAAGAACGGAATTTTCTCGTATTCCAGATGTTTTGATTTTGAAAATGTCTGTAACGGATAAAAACTTGATTTTCTGTACTCCCCTGCCAGAATTTCTTTGGGAAGAGATCCTGAAGTGTGGGCAACCAAGCAGTCTTTTTTTGTGATTATTTTGGAAACACCTTCTACAGAATGGTCACTTACACAGATGATGTACAGATCTGCATCCTCCAGATGCTCCGTAGAATAAGGAACATTCAGTTCTTCAGAGATTTTTTTCAATTCTTCACCGTTCCTTCCGAAAATCTGCATCAGCGGAATCTTTTTCAGACTGAAAGCTTTTGCCATGTGGTAAGCCACATTTCCTGAACCTATAATTACAATTTGCATCTAACAAAGATAAGATTTTAAAGGAAGACGAAAAACAGGACGCAGGAAGTTTTATTGAGAACGCGTTTAATGCCTACTGCTTAAGGGTCACCACGTAACGATCTGATATTATTTTAAATATTTGGACTGAAAATTGAAGAAGTAATTTAACTTTCGGCTATTTTTGTAATCCAAAACAGTGAAAGCATCTTATGAAGATTAAGGACGCGGAAATTATTTCGTTGATGCAGAATCCACGGACCCAGGAGAAAGGTGTCCGTGCCTTGATGGATGCTTATCAAAGCAGATTGTACTGGCATATCAGAAGGATTATTGTGGATGGAGACCTTGCTCAGGACACGCTGCAGGAGACTTTTATTAAGGCCTATCAGAATTTTCACCAGTTCAAAAATGACAGCCAGCTGTACACCTGGTTGTACAGGATCGCTACCAACGAAGCATTACAGCAAGTCAATAAGATGAAGAAAATGCAGAAAACGGATGAAGATCCTGAATATTATATGCAGAACCTGGTGGCTGACAATACAGACGGAGATGCGGAAGAAATACAGCTGCTGCTCCAGAACGCTATACAAAGCCTGCCTGAAAAGCAGAAACTGGTATTTATGATGAGGTATTATGATGATCTGCCCTACGAAGAAATATCTAAAATTGTAGATATGTCCGTAGGGACTTTAAAGACCAATTATCATTATGCCAAACAAAAAATAGAAGAATTTATTAAAGAAAATTACGAGAGATAATTTTTTGACCCAACAGAGATGAAAGAGTTCGACATAGAAAAACTAGAACGAAAGAATATTTACAAAGTTCCGGATGATTTGTTTCAAAACATCCAGCATAATGTAATGAACGAAGTGAAAGCGAATAAAAAAGCACCGGTTTTCAAACTGAACTGGATGTATGCCGCTGCGGCATCACTGGCTTTGATATTCGGAGCTACATATGTTTTTAATTCTGATAACGATCCGGCAAAAGATGTGTTGAATTCCAAAGCTTATGCCGCCAACGGGCAGGAACCTAAAACAGAAAGTCAGCGTGCCTACGAAACGCTGGAAGCAGATTTAACTTCTGTTGAAAATAACAATCAAACAGTTGCAAATCAGGGTGCTAAAACAGTTTCTTATACTCCTGATACCAGAAGTGAGAAAACTGCAGCTACCCAGCCGGTAAAAGCGGCTAACAAAAAAGAGGAAACAAAAATGAATGAATATCTGGATTCGTTTTCCAATTCTGAAATCTCAGAACTGGCAAGCAATTCAACGCAGGACGTTTATTTAGATCTATACAATTAAAAGAAAAATGAAAAAGATATTATTCACGCTTTTTATTATGTACGGTTTTGGTCTGAATGCACAAAATGCGCAGCTGAACGACTACGACTGGAAAAAAATGGATCCTAAGCAGAGAAAAGAAGTGATCAACAATCTTTCTCCCGAAGAAAGAAAAGAGCTTCTTAAGAAATTTAGGAATAATATGGTTTTGGAAAACCTTAATATTGATGCAAGCGACAAAACAGAATTTACACAGCTCTATAACGAGTATTTAGATAATCAGAAACAGATAAAAAGCCAGTTTGACCCAAATTTTAACCCCGAAACATTATCTGATGATGAAGCCAAAGCAAAACTTCAGCAGAGTTTCGAGGTGGGTCAGAAACTTCTGGATAACAGGAAGAAATATGCAGACAAGATGCAGCAGGTGATCCCTTGCCAGAAAGTATTAAAGCTGTTCCAGACCGAAGGAATGATGAGAGATAAAATGAACGAAAGAAAACCTCACGGTCATAACAACGGCACGGCTAAACCCAAACAGAACCCATAATAGTTTATTTTTTTAATGTTGGACGGCTCTTACAGATTTTTCTGTGAGAGCCGTTTAATTTTTATACTAAAAAAAAATTACTTTTACAGGAAAGTTTATCTATGAAAAAAACACTTTTCTTTTTATTATTTTCGATAGTATTAATGGGCCAGAAAGTAGAAACTATCGATCTTTCAAAATCAATTAAAGACAGCAAAAATTCTGTCAAAAGTCTTACGGTCATTGATATGAGAGCAAATAAGGAAGTTGGAATGGTTATGTACCACAAGGACGAGGTGAAAATTATTTTCGAAAATGATGCCGGCAAAGACATACAAGACTGGTTTTATAAATACAATCCGGTAAGAGGGAACAACGACATGGTCTTTTTGCTGGAAAGCTTGAATATTTCAGAAGACAAAAAAGAAAAGTATTCTGTCGGGAAGCTTGAATTAAGGGCAAGTACCTTTATAAAGAAAGAAGATGGATATCATTTTATTGACAGAAAAGATACGGTAGCAACCGTTTCATCACGTACAACACCTTATTTGGCCCAGAGCCTTGCAAAAAAAGTAACTTCAATTCTTACAGATCTGTTTAAAGAATCTTATAGAGGAGCACCATGGGAATTGAGTATCTCAGAAAGTGATCTTCCCAATTATACCTCTTTATTAAAAGAAAAACTGGGTATTCTAAAGGCCGATGAACTGAAAGACGGAGTTTACAAAGATTATTACAGCTTTTTTACCCACAATCCTGAACCGGGGTTTACCTTACAGACTAATGATAAAGGAGTCGTTACAAAAGCCATAAAAGGTGAGGAAAAAACCGCAATAAGACATTTTTATGCTTTTGTCCATGAAGGAATAGCCTACAAAAATATTCCTGTTGGTTATACTGAGATTTATAAAGATGAGAACGGTCTTTTTATTGAGGTAACAAAAGAAGACTTATTTCCTGAAACGGCTGGAAATGGTGTTACAATTGGTTCTGCTGCAGGTGGCTTGATTGGAGGTATTATTGGAGCAGTAATAGATGCCAGCGTGTCAGGTAGAAAGAATAATACGTTAGGCCCTAAAGTGTATCTTGATCCTTTTACAGGAAATTATTTGTTACCTGAAGACTTTGGGAAAACGAAATAATAATTTTAAAAAACCGGAAAAAATCAGATTCCTCCCTTATTCTTGTCTGTGTTTCAGTTAAAAGAAAGAATTAAGCAGAAATTATGTCTCGCTTTTTTTTATCTTTGCAAACTACAACATTCTTAAATGAAAAACATACGAAATTTTTGCATAATTGCCCATATTGACCATGGTAAAAGTACTTTGGCGGACCGTCTTCTGGAGTATACCAATACCGTTTCCCAGAGGGAGCTTCAATCTCAGACGCTGGATGATATGGATCTGGAAAAAGAACGCGGGATTACCATTAAATCTCACGCCATCCAGATGGATTATGAGTATAAAGGAGAAAAATATATTTTAAACCTTATTGACACCCCGGGACACGTAGACTTTTCTTACGAGGTTTCCCGTTCTATTGCAGCCTGTGAAGGTGCGCTTCTGATTGTAGATGCTGCACAGAGTATCCAGGCTCAAACCATCAGTAACCTGTATCTGGCATTGGAAAATGATCTTACCATTATTCCGATTCTTAATAAAATTGACCTTCCGTCTGCCAATCCTGAAGAAGTAACCGATGAGATCATGAATCTGATCGGATGCGAATATGAAGATGTTTTAAGAGTTTCAGGAAAAACAGGAGAAGGCGTTCATGACCTTCTTGAAAAAATTGTTGAAAGAATTCCTGCCCCTGTAGGAGATCCTGATGCACCGCTTCAGGCTTTGGTTTTTGACTCGGTTTACAATCCTTTCAGAGGAATTGAAGCCTATTTCAAAGTGGTAAACGGAAGCATTTCCAAAAATGAAAAAATCAAATTCTTTGCTACCGGAAAAGAGTATGGAGCGGATGAGGTGGGGACCCTGAAATTAAAGCAGGTTCCTAAAAAGACTATTGGCTGCGGAGATGTGGGATATCTGGTTTCCGGAATTAAAGATGCGCGGGAAGTAAAAGTAGGAGATACCATTACTTCATTTGAAAAGCCTGCTTCAGGACCTATTGAAGGATTTGAAGAAGTAAAACCGATGGTATTCGCGGGAATTTATCCTATTGATTCCGAAGATTTTGAAGAATTGAGATTTTCCCTTGAAAAACTGAGGCTGAATGATGCCTCTTTGGTATTTGAACCGGAAAGTTCTGCAGCTTTAGGATTTGGTTTCCGTTGCGGATTCCTGGGAATGCTTCACATGGAGATCGTTCAGGAACGTCTGGACAGGGAGTTCAATATGAACGTGATTACTACGGTACCGAACGTATCGTATTTTGGATATTCTAAAAAAGACCCTGAAACACCGATCCTGATCAACAACCCTTCTGAAATGATGGATCCTTCGATCATGGACAGGGTAGAAGAGCCTTTCATCAAAGCTTCTATTATTACAAAATCTGATTTTGTAGGTTCTGTAATGACATTATGTATTGAAAAACGAGGTGAAATTGTTAATCAGAGCTATTTAACTTCAGAAAGAGTAGAGCTGGTATTCAATATGCCTTTGGCTGAAGTGGTTTTCGACTTCTATGACCGACTGAAATCCATCTCAAAAGGGTATGCGTCATTTGATTACCATCCGATTGGATTCAGAGCTTCCAAGCTTGTAAAAATGGACATCCTGATCAACGGAGACATGGTAGATGCCCTTTCCTCACTGATCCACGACAGCAATGCCTACTACATCGGGAAAAAGATGTGTGAAAAGCTTCGTGAGCTGATCCCGAGACAGCAGTTCGATATTGCAGTTCAGGCTGCATTGGGAACGAAGGTTATCGCAAGGGAAACCATAAAAGCTTTAAGAAAAGACGTTACGGCAAAATGTTACGGAGGTGACATCTCCAGAAAGCGTAAACTTCTTGAAAAGCAGAAAGAAGGTAAGAAAAAAATGAAGCAGATCGGTAGGGTAGAAGTGCCTCAATCCGCATTTATGGCCGTACTGAAACTGAACGATTAATATAAAAAAGACCGGTAGAAAATTACCGGTCTTTTATTTTTCAGAAATTACGCTGCTTCTCAATCAGGTTGGCCTGGATCACCAGGGCTCCGAGACCGAGAATGACTTCAGCTATTCCCAATGTTCTTATAAGATTAATCCCGCAAACAATGCATTCGGGTTCCGGGAAAGGTTTTTTCCCCACAACAATGATCAGTACTCCTCCTATGATGATAATAACCACGATAAAGGCTCTTAATAATGTTTTCATGATGGTATAATTTTTAATTCTTATCCCAAAGTTGAGCATATCTGTCATACAACCTCTAATGAAAATCACTGTTTTCGCTGTGGTGATTCACCTGTTTTACTTCTTTCTGGTGAATTTTATTTCCATGGTTTTGTATTCTTTTCCTGTTTTGGAATCAGGACCGTACATTTCCATCATGTGATTGTTTGCGTCCGTAAAAGTATACACTTCGCGGAAATCACATTCTTCTCCCGGTCTCGCAGGATCTGTCATTTTACCTTTAAGTTCTATGGATTTTTTAGAAGGGTTCCAGTCTCCTTCCGCATGCATAATTCCGGTTCCCATATTATCTACCCAGGTACTTACAAATTTCTTCTTGGTATTATCATAACCCATAAGGCTCATTCCTTCAAACGGCATACCCATAAAGTTTCCTTTGTAGGTACTTTGCTGATATCTTCCACCAAGGATCATTTTATTGGTACATTCAGATTGGCTGGTGACAGGATTCCCGCCGTTTTCCATCCAGGTTGTTGTGGTCCCGGTCCAGTTTCCATCCGAGGCGGCTAATGTTTTCTGCATTTCTCCCGGTGTGGAGTATTCCATCCAGGCTTTCATAGCAGTGGCAGAGTCCACAGGTTTCCATTCTTTGGCCGAAGCCGAATCTGTTCCGGAAGAACCTTTTTCTGTTGCTGGTTTTCCTTTCTCGCAAGCGGTTGCCAGAAAAACGACTGAGAATAATAACAATAGATTTTTCATAATTAGTTAATTTTAAGTGTATTAATGTGAAATAAAGGTAGTTAATTTTATTATGCGGTCAATTGTTTTTTTGATTTCATTTATTAATTGTACCTTTGTGTATTCACAACGCAAACTAGATTTATGGGGTCTCCAAAAAAAATTCAGGATATCAAAGTGGCCGTAGATGCCGTTATTTTCGGGTACTTTGACAAGCAGGATCTTCAGCTTCTTTTAATCAAAAGAAAGATCGATCCGTTCAAAGGGGGCTGGGCGCTTCCCGGAGGTCTGGTTCTTGATGATGAGAACCTTGATGATGCAGTGAAAAGAGAACTTTACGAAGAGGCAGGCATAAAGCCCGATTTTTTGGAACAACTCTATACTTTTGGTAACGTAGGCCGGGATCCCCGGAACAGAGTGGTTTCTGTGGCTTATCTGGGCCTTGTGAACCCTTCTTATCATGAGCTCTTTGCAGATTCAGATGCAGAAGACGCCCAATGGTTCAGTGTCAATAAGCTGCCGTCATTAGCTTTTGACCATAAAAATATTATCGATATTGCGTTAAACAGGCTTCGTACTAAAATCCAATATCAGCCGATTGGTTTTAATCTTCTTAACGAAGAATTTCCTTTTTCAGACCTTGAAAATCTTTACAGAACCATTGTCGGCCGGGAAATAGACCGCAGGAATTTCCGCAAAAAGATCATGAGCTACGGTCTTCTAAATGAAACCAATAATGTAAAAAAAGAAGGCAGCGGAAGACCCGGAAAACTCTTTACCTTCAATCAGCAGAAGTACGAGGAGCTTGAGAAAGAAGGGTTTTATTTCGAAATCAAATAATTTCTTTCAACCCTTATCTAACCTTAATTTCCATCAAAAATCCCAGAGATTATCATTTTGAATAATTGAACTAAAATTTTAGTTGTTATTGTATTTGTGCTATTTGTGAAAGGATTAGTGCTATCCGTGTTTTAAATGTACTTAAGAATTTCAAAATTATTTTCTGATAATCAGACAGTTAAATTTTTAGTGTCAAAATAACACAAATATATTTTGTTTATAAAGTAATATTGTTTTACATTTGTGTAATAATAACGCAATCATGAAATACACTTTACAAAATATTAGAGAAGGATATCAGGAAAACAAAGAACTCGATTTCATGTTTTTCTGGGGTCATACTGTAAAAGATGCGGTTACAAAATCCTGTTTCAGCCAATGGCTTCCGGTTGAGTTCGAAGAAAATGGAATCGTTTATAAAACTGCTGAGCATTATATGATGGCAGGAAAAGCCAGATTATTCAAGGATGAGGAAATTTTGGAAAAAGTTTTAAAATCTGAAACACCTAACGATGCTAAAAGTCTGGGAAGAAAAGTGAAGCATTTTGAAGCAAAACTTTGGGATGCACACAAATATGAAATTGTAAAGAAAGCCAACCTGCTGAAATTTTCACAAAGCCCCAGGCTGGAAGCATTTTTATTGTCAACAGATAACAAGATTCTGATAGAGGCCAGTCCGTATGACCGGATCTGGGGAATCGGAATGCTGGAATCAGATCCAAGAGCACAAAATCCGCTTCTATGGGACGGGGAAAATCTGCTGGGATTTGCTTTAATGGAAGTCAGAGATGAGTTAAGAAGATAAAAACACACAATCACCAAACACAGAATATGATCCATGGAAAAAACAGTACTGCATCCACAGATATTTCTGATTGAAGATTTCCTTTCTTCGGAAGCCTGCGATGAATATATAACCATGGCGCGGGGAAAAGTATTTGAAGAAGCGAAAATCAATATGAACGGGAGACAGATGATGAGTAAAGGAATCAGAAACAACGACCGACTGATGATTTTTGATAATCTACTGGCTGATGAGCTTTTTGAAATGGCCGCAACATTCCTTCCCGGAAATCATGAGAATTATACACTTAAGGATTTTAATGAAATGTTCAGGGTGTATAAATATTCTCCCGGACAACGGTTCAAAATGCACCGGGACGGAAGCTATATACGCAATGAAAATGAAAAAAGTTTCTACACTTTTCTGATCTATCTGAATGATGATTTTGAAGGAGGGGAAACAGAATTTGAAAATCTGTTTACGGTAGCTCCGAAGAAAGGTTCGGCACTGGTATTTTATCATCCTTTAAGACATGAAGGAAAAACCCTGATCAGCGGATTGAAATATGTTTTGAGAACAGATGTCATGTATTCCAAGAAGTAAATAAGCTTTGCAGGAAAAGACATTGTTATGTCAATTCCAATTAGTGTAAAAATAACACAAAATAGTTAAAAGATGGAGGACGAATTAAAACCAAGATTTATCGGGTTGTTACAGAGAAATAATGACCAGATCAGAGAAGACCGGGCCCAAATTATCGGAGCAGACTCCGAATTGATCTACAGGCGCAGAGTGGAAGACATCGAGCTTAAAATAAAACGGCTGGAACGGGAAAGGGAAGGACTTATTGATATCAGCCCTTTAGACAGAAACAGCCTTACGTTTGAAGATTTTCAGCCGGAGGCATTTGTTCAGAAAGACATAGAATTATCATTAACAATCAGAAATTTAAATATTCAGCTGGAAATTGCTGTAAAGAGATTTGAATATTTATTCGGTAAAACATTATAGTTATGGGAAGTACAAGATACGATATGGACGCTCGTTTAAACAGAGCAAGAAAAGCAGGTTACGGATATAAATCCGCAGGAGAAATTTTCACTCAGAACGCATTGGGAAGAGCCCATGAATCTATGAATCCAAAAGGAATTTCTTTCAGGGAATCCAGGGATTCTGATGTACATCCGGATACGGTTCCCATCATTCTGGGACTGGACGTAACGGGCAGTATGGGACACATCCCTCATGAGTTGATTAAAGAAGGACTTCCCAGATTAATGGGCGGAATTATGCAGGGAGGAGTTCCCGATCCGGCCCTTTTATTCCTGGGAATAGGGGATCATGAATGTGACGCTTATCCCTTACAGGTAGGGCAGTTCGAATCCGGAGATGAGGAGCTGGACATGTGGCTTACCCGAACCTACATTGAATCCGGAGGAGGAGGAAATGGCGGTGAGAGCTACCTTCTGGCCTGGTATTTTGCGGCTTTCCATACCAGAACAGATGCTTTTGAGAAGAGAAACCAGAAAGGAATCCTGTTTACAATAGGAGATGAACCTTTTCTGAGAACACTTCCTGCATTAGCTGTCAGAGAAATTATGGGAGCAGGCCAGCAGACCTACAGCCACTTTGAGCTACTGAAAGAAGCTCAAAAACGCTACGAAGTCTACCACATTAATGTTTTACACTCTGATCAGGCATTAAGAGCAAGCAGAGGCTGGATAGAGCTGTTGGGAGAAAACTGTCTGTCTGTAAGAGATCACAGGGAAATTCCGGATGTTATTAAAAATGTGGTCTGCAAAACATTTAAAAATAAAACAACCGGAACTGCAGGTAACGGAGGATTTGATAATATTCAGATGTATTAAGTCATGAAAAAGGCACAAATAGTTATAGGACTGGGTTTTGGTGATGAAGGCAAGGGAATTACGACTGATTTTCTTGCCCGACAGAACCCGGAGTCAGTAGCCATCAGGTTTTCCGGAGGACAGCAGGCAGCGCATACGGTGATGATTGGAGATAAAAAACATATCCATTCCAGCTATGCGAGCGGTGCGCTTCGTGGGTTACCGTCTTATTTTACAGAACACTGTACCGTTCATCCGGTTTTTCTCCTGAATGAAAGAAAAGAGTTATTGGAAAAAGGCGGAAATATTGAACTGCACATTCACCCACTGGCCAAAGTAACCACTCCGTTTGATGTCTGGCAGAACAGGACCAGTACAAAAAATCTGGAGCACGGAACCTGTGGAAAAGGCATTGGAGCAACCATGAAAAGACATGAAAGCCCTTATAAACTATTTGGCGCCGATTTAATGGCACCGAGAGGCATGCTGATCGAAAAACTGAATGGAATTGCTTATTACTATGGCTATATGGATGAAAAACAGGTAGAAGAAGCTATAAACGATTTCCTGAATGCGATAGATGAAATTGAATGGAAAATTGATGATTATTCCTACCTGAATTCATTTGAAAACCTCATTTTCGAGGGAAGCCAGGGAGTTTTGCTGGATATGGATCACGGTGTATTTCCGAATGTTACCTATGCAAACACTACCTCAAAAAATGCGTATGAAATCTGCAGGCGGCTGAACATAGAAGATATCGAAATGTATTATGTTACCAGAATCTATTCTACCCGGCATGGAAGCGGCTGGATGAGCAATGAAAAGGAATTAAGCCTGAAAAATAATGAAGAGGAGACCTGCGTATTTAATGAATATCAGAAAGAACTCCGGTTTGGAAATCTGGATTATGAATTATTGAATTATGCGCTTATTGTAGACGGAGCTTATGTAAAGACCACAAAAAAGAATTTGGTGATCACTTGCCTGGATCAGACTGATGAACAGTTTAAACCAGAGAATTTAAAGGTAAGGATTGATAAAATTTACGGATCATATTCACCTTATTCAAAAGATTTTAAAGAATTTTTTAACTAAATAATGGCTTATATTTAATGACAGAATAAAGCCAAAAAAAGACCATGAAGACACAGATATTATACAGACCGGTTGGAGAAAAGGAAATGATACTGATCGCGGAAAACGGATATAAAAAATTCCCTCCAAGACTGGATTGGCAGCCCATTTTCTATCCGGTTCTGAATGAAGAGTATGCATCAGAAATTGCTGAAAAGTGGAATACCAGGGATGAGGCCGGAAATTATCTGGGTTTTGTTACCATGTTCAGGGTAAAGGAAGAGATTATCAATCAATATCCAGCACAGAATGTAGGAGCCAGAAATCACAATGAGCTCTGGGTGCCGTCTGAAGAGCTGGATTATTTTAATGATGGAATTGTAGGGGAAATTGAGGTGATTAAGGTTTTTGTAGGTGATGAATTTGAAAAAACGATGAACAAGGAAATAGAAAGCTTAATATTAAAATTAAAAACTAACCATGACCAATAAAGGAATGGCAAAAGATACATTGGACATCTTAGCCAAAAAATATTATATAAACAAAGAGAACGAAAAAATTTCAATAGAAAAAGAACTGGAAGATTGTAAGAAAGGAACCGTTTTATTTTCATCGGAAGATTTGGCTGAAATATCAAAATCTGAACTTCCTGAAACCAATTTTGAAACCCAATTTGAAGTATGGAATTTCAGCTCGCTAAAAGCAATTTTAAAATTAGCTGAGGAAGAAAACCAGGAGAAAATAATGTGCTTGAATTTTGCATCAGCCAAAAATCCGGGAGGAGGCTTTATCAGTGGAGCAGAAGCTCAGGAAGAAAGCCTGGCAAGAACTTCAGCTCTGTATGAAACTCAGTTACAAGCCGGGGACTATTACAAGATTCATAGAAATATGGAATCCTGCTTTTACACGGATATGATGATTTACAGTCCAAAAGTTCCTGTCTTCAGGAAGGATAAAGGAGAACTATTATCTAAACCAGTTCTATGTAACTTTATCACATCACCAGCTGTGAACGCCGGAGTTGTAAAAAGACAGGAGCCGGAAAGAGAAGGGGAAATATATGGAGCTATGGATATCAGGATGAAGAAAATGTTTGCTCTTGCCTTGAATCAGGGAAATGAAACACTGATTTTAGGTGCCTGGGGTTGCGGAGTTTTTAAAAATGATCCACAGGAGATTGCGGATTTATTCAAAAAACATCTTCACGGAAAATATAAAAATAAATTTAAAAGAGTGGTTTTTGCCGTTTTGACGAAGAAAGAAGAAATGATAAAGCCGTTTGAAGATTTTTTTAAATAATACGAATTATTATGAAAGTTTATAAATACAGATCAATAGAGGAGGACGTTTTTAAAAGAGATTTTGAAACGATTAAAAATAATTCTTTTTACTCATCTAATTATAACATGTTGAATGACCCGTTTGACATTTATTTTAATGAAGAAATATCCCAAGTTATAGAACTTTTGAAAACTTTATTTCCATATAAAGAGTTAAATAATTTTGAAAAGCAATTTAAAGAAGTTTTAAACTTCAAGGAAAAAATTGGAGTATATTGTTTAAGTACAGATTTTTTGAATGAGCAATTGTGGGCTTATTATGCAAGTTCTTATTCGGGATACTGTGTAGAGTATGATTTAGAAAAATTAATTGATAGGGGGCAAAACTTTGATTTTCAATATAAATTCAAAATTGATTATAAAGATAACATTCCAACATTAGATATTAATGATCTTATAAATTTGAAAGATGAGTTTATTAAAAAAATGTTTGCTACTAAAAAGTCTACATGGCAGCATGAAGAAGAAATAAGGTTGATTTTTGATAATTTTGGAATGAAAAAATTTCATCCGTCTGCGATTACAGGAATTTATTTTGGAATTAAAACACCAGAAATAATTAAAGAGTCTTTTTATGAACTTTTCAAAAAGATGGATGTGAGATTTTATGAAGTATTTCCATCGAATTTTAAATTAGACTTTAAACTGATTAATGAAACAAAACGTAAACTAAAATATGAAGTAAGTACTTTTGAATTTGATATACTTGAACATCGCAGTAACGTTCTTCATAAGTCTTATTATATTCATTATAAAGATTCTATGGATGAATCTAAAGTAAAAGAATTTATTTTAGCATTTAGAGAAGCATTCTGTATTAAAGAAAATAGCTTGTATGTTTTTAACAATAAAGAAGTTAAATCATTAATAAATGTTTATCCCAAAAGTGATAGGGAATATATTGAATATGCTAACTCAATAATCACCGTTTGTGACGATTGGGAAGAAGCAGCAATTAATAATCCTTATAAAGATTTTTATTACAATGAAATTTTAAAAAACCAATGAAAAAACTAACCATATTAAGTGGCGCCGGAATCAGTGCCGAAAGCGGAATAAAAACATTCAGGGACGGAGACGGTCTCTGGGAAAATCATAGCATCACAGAGGTGGCCAGCCCGGAAGGGTGGAGAAAAGACAGAGGATTGGTTCTGGAATTTTATAATCAGCGAAGGAGACAGCTTCATGAAGTACAGCCCAATGAAGCCCACAGACTGTTGGCAGAATTAGAAAAACATTTCGAAGTTCAGATCATTACCCAAAATATAGATGACCTGCATGAAAGAGCCGGATCTACGAATATCCTGCATATTCACGGGGAATTGTTCAAATCATGTTCATGCAATAATAAAAACCTGATCTACGAACAAAAAGGTGATATCCAAATTGGAGATAAGGCGGAAGATGGGGCTCAGCTCAGACCTTTTATCGTCTGGTTTGGCGAAGATGTTCCATTGTATAAAACGGCACAGGAAAAAGTAAAAGAAGCGGATATTCTGGTGGTAATCGGGACTTCATTGCAGGTATATCCGGCGGCTGGATTGATCCATGAGATCAAAGACGATTGTCTGCTGGTCGTGATCAATCCCAATGAAACGGGCTTCGGTTATGGAAAAAGAGCAGTGGTCATGAAAGAATCGGCAACAAGAGGCATGAAACTCCTGTATGATAAACTGATAGAACTTGCCTGATGGAAAATATGGTAAAAGCTGGGATTTTTGGAGTATGCATCGGCGATGCACTGGGTGTGCCGGTGGAATTTAGAAGCAGAGAACAGCTTAAGCGGTCGCCGGTAACAAAAATGCGAGGATTGGGAACCCATCACCAGCCAGCAGGTACGTGGAGTGATGATGGTTCTTTAACACTGTGCCTTACAGACAGCCTTTGCAATGGATATGATCTGGAAAATATAGCGTTGAAATTTCTTCAATGGTATAATGCGGAAATATGGACACCGCATGGAAGAGTTTTCGACATAGGTATTGCTACCAGGCAGGCAATTTATAAAATCAGTAAAGGTTATACTCCTCAAGTTTGTGGTGGAACTAGTGAATTTGACAATGGAAACGGGTCATTAATGAGAATATTGCCTCTTTTATTTTATATTAAAGATTTTGAAATTACAAAGCGGTTTGATATTGTAAAAGATGTGTCGTCAGTTACTCATGGCCACATTCGTTCAGTTATAGCCTGTTTTATTTATTTGGAATTGCTGAGGGAAATTATAAAAGGTAAGGATAAATTTGAAGCTTATGGCGAGATGAAACTTTCTGTAAAACATTTTTTAGATCATAATCCGGTTTGCTCCCAAAATGAAATGGATAAATTTACTCGAATCCTAAACAATAAATTGAATGAATTTCCGGAAGAAAAGATTTACAGCAGCGGTTACGTTCTCCACAGTCTGGAAGCGTCCCTATGGTGCTTTTTAAACTCAGAAAGTTATTCAGAAGCGGTTTTAAAAGCGGTAAATTTAGGAGAAGATACCGATACCACAGGAGCCATTACCGGAGGAATTGCCGGAATCTACTATGGTTTTGAAAATATTCCGGAAGAATGGATTAATGAACTTGTCAGGAAAGATGACATCGGGGTTTTATGTGAAAAGCTCCAAAAAAAATTAATGAAATAAAAAAACAATGACCGAAATAGAAAACAAAAGAATAAGCAAATTTCTAAGCCTTATTCTCAGGCATCAGCCCGAAAACATTCAGCTGAAACTGGATGAAAACGGATGGGCGGACGTCAGTGAACTTATTACAAAATCTGCAAAAGGAAGAATGCATTTTAGTTTTGAAGACCTTGAAGAAGTGGTGGAAACCAATAATAAAAAACGGTTCGCTTTTAATGAGGATAAAACGAGGATCAGAGCCAGTCAGGGACATTCCATAGCTATAGATCTGGACCTGAAAGCTGCTCAGCCTCCTGATTTCCTCTATCATGGAACAGCAGAAGCCAATATTTCTTCCATCCTCGAAAATGGAATTGAAAAAAGGACCCGCCAGCATGTTCACCTCAGTGCAGACAAAGAAACTGCGACAAAGGTGGGAATGCGCCATGGAAAGCCTGTGATTCTGACCATCAGAACAAAAGCAATGCATGAGGCCGGAATTATATTTTTCCTCTCAGCCAATGGAGTCTGGCTGACAGATTTTGTTGAACCCCAATATATTAGTAAGTAAAGAACAAAGAACAAAGAACAAAGAATAAAGAATAAAGGATAAAGATGCAGGATAGGGCTCCGTCAATTTTATCGCAGATAAAATCCTTGCGCCTTAAAACGCAACATTTGAAAAAATTAGCGTCTTTGCGTTATCCAACAAAAAAATCAGAATATCTAAAAAATAAATTTCAAAATAAGAAATGGGCAGAACATTAGTTATTGGTGATATTCACGGTGGTTTTAAAGCCTTAAAACAGGTTCTTGAAAGAGCAGAAGTTACAGGGGACGATCAGCTTATTTTTCTCGGTGATTATGTAGACGGCTGGAGCGAATCTTCTCAGATCATCCGGTTCCTGATGGAACTTTCAGAAAAACAGGCCTGCATCTTTATCAAAGGAAACCATGATGCCTGGTGCGAAGATTGGCTATCGTTTGGAGGAAGTCCCGATGTCTGGCTTTTCAATGGAGGAAAAAGCACCGTTGAAAGTTATAACGGCTATTCACCAGAAGATCTGGATCTCCATCTTGAATTTTTTCAGAGGATGAAAAATTATTATGTTGATGAAAACAACCGCCTGTTTATCCATGCAGGCTATTCCTCTATGCACGGCCCTGAAAAGGAAGTCTATTCCAGCAACTACCGCTGGGACAGAACCCTCTGGGAAACCGCGGTAGCCATGGATAAAAAACTGCAGAAAAGTTCAGAGCTCTACCCGAAAAGACTGCTGCTGTATAATGAAATATTTATTGGACATACCCCGACTTTGGATATAGGAATCAGCCATCCTGTAAATAAAGCCAACGTTTGGAATATGGATACCGGAGCCGCTTTTACAGGTGCTTTGTCACTAATGGATATCAACACTAAAGAATTCTGGCAGAGTGAGCCGCTTCCAGCCCTTTATCCTAAGGAAAGAGGAAGAAACAATGATATTTAAAAGATCAGGAACCTGTAAAATAACAGATACAGAATCATTTCAAGCCTCATAGAGTTCAACCCTGTGAGGTTTTAAAATAAGCGGATATGAGAGGCTCACGCAGATTGAGCAAATTCTGCAGATTTTAATATCAAAACTCAAATGAAAATCTTTGATTTTCTCGCGCCTTAAAACAGCAAAAAGATAACAACCTTGCGCCCTTGCGTTATCCCAACCCCTTTTACATCACCCCACACAACCTTAGCCATTTTGCTTTTTAGCAATTTTGCCTTTTCGCCCTTTAGCTCTTTCCCGGGAATATTAGTATTTTTGAACATCAAAACTGCTTCAATGAAACTAAAATACCTCCTGATACTCCTGAGTTCTTCGTTACTTATGGCTCAGAATTCATTCCAGACCCCTTTTGAAAAAGGAAATAAAAACCAGACGGTTACGTATGAAGAAATGAATGCCTATTACCAGGATCTGGCTAAAAATTTCAATACCATTCAATACCTTAAAAAAGGAGAGGATGATAATGGAAAGCCCATTTACGTGGTAGTTTACAATCCTTTTCCTGAGAAGGATATAGAAAAACTGAGGAAGAATAAGGCGGTTCTTTTTGTCAATAACGGCATTCATCCCGGAGAACCGGACGGAATAGATGCCACGATGATGCTTATGCGGGATCTGGCGGCAAAGAAAATAAAAACACCACAGAACTTCATCATCGCAGCTATTTCTGCATATAATGTCAGCGGAATGCTGAACAGAGGTTCCCACTCAAGGGCCAATCAGAACGGCCCGGAGCAGTACGGTTTCAGGGGGAATCTCAGAAACTATGATCTGAACCGGGATTTTATCAAAGCAGATTCTAAAAATGCCCGCAGTTTTCAGGAAATTTATCAGTGGCTGCAGCCGGATGTTTTTATAGACAATCATGTAAGCAACGGCGCTGATTATCAGTATACTTTTACCTATATTTCAACTTTTAAAGAACGCCTTGGGAAAACATTGGGGAATTATTTCTATAATGATTATCAGGCTCAGAATCTGGAAGAAATGAAAAAGCTGGGCTATGAAAGCACACCTTACGTCAATATCCACGGGGATGTTCCGGATGAGGGATTTGCTGCTTTTGAGGATTCTCCCAGATACTCTACCGGCTATACTTCACTGTTCAATTCCCTTGGAACGGTTCCGGAAACGCACATGCTGAAGCCTTATGACAAAAGGGTGGACGCTACCTACAGATACATGCTGGTCAACCTTAAGAAACTAGATAAAGATTATAAAAAAGTAAAAGAGCTTCGCCTTGAAAATTTAAAACAATACAAAGTCGGGATGCAGTACGGAATTCGTTGGAAAATAGATTCCACACAGTTTTCTACCATGGATTTCAAGGGCTATGAAGGAAAATATAAGCCCAGTGAGATTTCCGGGAAACCGAGGTTGTATTACGACAGGAATAAGCCTTTTACGAAAAAGATCAAACTCTTTACCACAGCGGTGCCTACAGGATATATTACCATTCCTAAATACTATGTGGTTCCTCAATCTCAATACCGTGTTATTGAAGAACTGAAAAGGAACCGGATCAGGATAACGGTCCTTAAAAAAGACAGTACTGCTCATGTGGAATCCTATAAGATCAAAGATTTTAAAACGGTAAAAAACCCTTACGAAGGGCATTACCTTCATTATGAAACCACGGTGGACACAGCAAAAAAGGAAATGGCTTTTCAGGCAGGAGATTATCTGGTTTCAACCGATCAGCCTGGTGTAAAGTATATCGTGGAAACACTTGAACCTGAAGCATTAGACTCATTTTTCAACTGGAATTTTTTTGATGGAATTTTAGCCCAGAAAGAATATTATTCAGCTTATATTTTTGAAGATACCGCTTCAGAATTACTGAAGAATGATAAAAAACTGAAAGACGCTTTTGAGGCTAAAAAATCAGCAGATAAAAAGTTTTCGGAGGACGGAACGGCCCAGCTGGACTGGATTTACAGGAATTCTCCTTATTTCGAAGAAAAAACATTCAGACAGTACCCGATTTACAGGATATTATGATTTAAGATTGGACTGAAGCTGGAAGAGGGAGGCCGGAAGTTAATATTAGATTAATTATTTCTTGTCAAAAAAGAATAAGAAAGGAACAAAACTCTTCTTAAGGGTTCAATAACTTCCATCTTCCAGCTTCGTGCTTCCTTACATGAAATATGATTTAAAATACTGATAACCAGAAATCAATTTCCCGGATTTCCACTTATGCAATAAAGGTGTTTTTCCTTAAATTTTCAACAATATTTCCCGCGAACTTTGCTTAATAAAACCAATAAAAACCATAGTTATGGCCACTAAAAAGCAATTTTTCGTTTCATTGGAAGGGGTAGATCTTACCGATGAACAACTGAAAAACATCGACAGGGGAATACAGAGCGTAGTTCTTGCTGAACTTTCAAAGATTGACAATACACAGGCTTTCGGAGCGCACAGAGACTTCAAAGGACTGTTAAAACCAATGAAAATAAAAGATTGGTTTCCATGGGGAATCATTATTTTCAAACCAGGAATTGATATCCAGAGCCAGATCCAGAACATTCAGTCCCAGATAAAAAGATATGGAGGCTGATTCTTTTGCTTCAAAAAAGATGTGTCCCAGTTATCTTGGAAAAGTTGGGGCACAGCTTTTTGGAGTGGTTGGAAAAGACGGTAAGGTCAGTTTTATCACACCCCTTACCGTTACAGAAGATTTCCTGGAGCAGAATCATGATAAAAACGGTCTTGAGCAGAGGTTCCGTTTTACAGGGAAATGTGTTGAAAAGGGCTGTGCCCAATGGGATAAAGAAGAATCTAAATGCTCCCTGTCCCGGAAGGTTCAGAATTTAGACAGCGATAAAGAAACAGAGCTTATGTTTTGTCCGATCCGCGAACACTGCAGATGGTTTTCGCAGGATGGTAAAGAAGCCTGCTTTTCGTGCAATGAGATAACAAGGAATATGGAAGAACTTCTTTTGAATTTAAAATCATAAAAAAAGACGCTTCAGCTGAAACGTCTTTTTGTTTTATCTTGGTAAGCCTCTTTTTAAAGCAATTTCTGCTCTTTTTATGGCTACTTTTTCCTTCCAGTCCATGTATTTCTTTTTGAAATTGGACTTCATAATATCGTCGAATTTACGCTGTACGGTAAGGTTCCACAAAGAGTGTGCTTTCACCGCCCAGGACTTGTCCCACGCTCTCAGAGAAATGGAGAAGCTTCCGTCCAGGTATTTCATCCAGTGCCACCATCCGGTAGGCATGAAAAGGGTATCTCCATGTTCCAGGAAACATTCAATTCCTTCTACCCCGTCAAGGGCCGGAAATTTTTCGAAATCAGGATTATCAATATCATAATCTTCCAGAGCATAGGTCGCATAAGGAAGCTGATACAGCCTTTCTTTCCATTTATATTCAAAAAGCTTTACATGCTTTCTTCCGTTGAAATGGGTATGGAAAATGTGAGCCATATCAATATCATAATGAAGGAACGTCACAGATCCTTTTCCTCCAAAAAACATAGAAGGATATTTATCCAGAAAGCCTCCCATAAGTTCTTTAGGAGAGATATAATCTTCCAGTAGCTTCCCGGCATGCTTTATTGGGTCAAAAAAGAAAATTCTCAAATCAGTAGGCTCTCTTTGGATGAGGTCTATATAATCTGCAAACTTCATTTTCGTAGTAGGCGTATTAATGGGAGCCGCAGGATCTGCTTTTTTAGAATCATAAAGAGGAACTTCCACATTACCTACCACTTCCTTCACATAATCCATCGTCCATTTCTGGTAAGCAGGCCAGTTTCTTGCCATATTTTTGATGACAACGGGCCTTCTGGGCTTTAGATATTTTTCTGTAAACTCCTTCTGAGTAATATCATCTACAACATCTATAGGCTTTAAAATAATTCCCATTCTATAAATTTTATGTTACAAAATTATTAAATAAATATATATGAATCAGTGTTTAATTTTTTTTTAATCTATGATTCAAATCACTTTTAACTATTTAGACTAAATAAGAATTTAAAAAAGTAAGTCTTTATGCATAAGTGAAGTACTATTTGCTTTAAATAAGACAGTATTTTATCGGCAAACGTTACATGCGGATAAAAAGAGCCAATCAATGATCGTCAAAATTCGGAAATAGATTTAATGAATCTTCATACCAAACCAAGATTTAAAATAAAATTGACAGAGCATCAACTCAACGGTATCCCAATTTCTGCGATTCGGATAATAAATGCTCATAAAATTTTGGAGAGGAAAAAAATATTAAAAATTTTTATCACTATTTTTATAGTGTTAAAAGGTGTTTAACCTTTTTCTTAAAAATGCATCTTTAAAAAAGTGTAACAAAAATCGCAACCTACGAACTAATTATTCAAATAATAAATTATGAAAAGAAAGATCTCCTTATTTATGATGCTCTTTTTTACGGTTCTTACATTCGCACAGAAAACAGTATCCGGGAAAATTACCGATGAAGATGGATCCCCTATCCCAAGTGCGAGTGTAACTATAGAGGAACCGGGAAAGGATGCTATCCTTGCGTACGGCATTACCAATTCCAAAGGAGAATATAAAGTAACCTTCACTTCTTCGGTACCTGCCGTAGACCTGAAAGTAAAAGCCTTCAATCAGAAACCTCTGATTCAGCAGATCAGCAACAGCGATCAGACCCTGACGTTTAAAATGCAGTCTGAGGCTACAGAAATCAAAGAAGTGCAGCTAAAAACCAAGATGATCACAGCCAGAGGGGATACCATTGCCTATGACCTTAAAGCTTTTGACAGTAAAAGTGACCGAACGCTTGCCGATGTCATGCGAAAAATCCCCGGTATTGAGGTGAATAAAGACGGAAGCATCCTGTATCAGGGAAATGCGATCAATAAATTTTATGTCAACGGAAAAGACCTGATGGAAGGAGGTTACGGAACCATCAATAATTCCCTTCCAAAAGATGCGGTACAGAAAGTAGAGGTTCTTGAAAACCACCAGCCGGTAAAAATACTTCAGGACAAGGTCCCTTCGGAGCAGGCGGCCATCAATATCAAACTGAAAAAATCCGTAACCATGACCGGAAGGGGTGAAGTAGGATCAGGATTTGGAGATCCATGGTTATGGAATGTGAAATTGACCCCGATGTTCTTCGGACAGAAAAGCCAGTGGGTAGTCAATTATAAAACAAACAATATGGGTGAGCAGGTGGAAAATGAGGGAAATATTCTCGCGTTCGGAAGCAGATATGAAGGAAGAAGAATTAATGCCTCCCAAAATGACTGGCTGAATGTGGAAAATGCAAGTACACCGAATCTGCCGGTAAAAAGATACCTGATGAACAACGTGCATTATCTTTCTGCCAATTACCTGACGAACATTGATAAAAAGAAAGAATGGGAGCTTAAAGCCAATGCCAATTATACCAATAATGCCGTTGAAAGAGAATCCTACAGCCAGACCGATTATTTTGGAGGAAGTTCCAACTACACGAATATTTTTAACAACTTCTATACGGATAAAGCAAAAGGAGAATTGATATTCACCAAGAACGCTAAAAAAGGATTCTTTAAAAATACAACAAGCTTTTCCCAATACTGGAATGCAGACAGAGGAATGGTTGACAGGATTGATGTGAAGGACGGAAAACTGAGACAAGCGGAAGAAGCTGTAGAATCTCCCACCACATCATTTCAGAACTCATTAAGTACCATCATCCCATGGAAAGAAAAAATGGTGAATCTGTTATCTTTTGTGAGTTACCAGACCGACAAACAGAACCTTGAGGTCTCACCGTCATCTTATCTTGGGATTCCTGGATTCACTCCCGGATCAGGAGATTTTGTCCGCCAGAATTTAAGACTTAAAACTTTGGAAGCCAATCATTCTGCCAATATTGGTTTTTCTAAAAAGAACTGGACCTTTACACCGGAAATTGGATTTAATTTTAAAACAACGGATCTGGTTACAGATCTGTACAATATCACCACAACAGGGGTGTCTCCTTCAGCGTATAGCAATGACTTAAGATATACCACAGCTACTCCTTATGGAAGCTTAGGGGTAAACTATAAGAGTGATGCCTGGATGTTATATGCCAATTTCCCTGTGAATTCGAACAATATTAAAGCGGAGGATCCATTGAGAAATGTATCGAAAACAGTCAATAAAGTTACTTTTGAACCGAGTGTTTTTGCACAGTACACGTTTGCCTCTTTCTGGAAAGCTTCGGTAAACGCGAATATTAATAACAACTTCGGGGAAATCAATACAGCGTATTCAGGATTCTTGATGACTTCTCCAAGCGGAATTAATGCAATGGATATCAACAATCCTATTCCTCAGAATAATAACAAATCTGCAGGGACAAGAATAGAATACAGAAACCCGCTGAATAATCTGTTCTTTAATATCAACTACAGATTTTCCGATGCTAAAAGAAACCTGATCGCTAATCCTACCATCAACGGACCGGGGTACAGCATCATGAAATATATAGAAAAGGATAACCACATTTTAAGTAATGGCTATAGTATGGAAGTCGGAAAATATTTCCCAAAACTTAAAACCAATGCTTCCCTTAGCTATAGCAACAATACAACAAAATCTGATGCATTCCTGAATAATGACGCTTACACCAACAAGAACATTGGCCAGTCTTATGGAATTAAACTGAACAACTCTTATTTCAGCTGGATGAGTATAGATTATAATGCAAGTATTTCCAGAACAAAGCAAACCAGTACCGGAGGTATTAACTCCAATGCTGTGAGAACAGGATTTACCCATAATCTGGCTGCATTCTTCTATCCTGTGGAAGACCACACCATTGGATTCAACTGGGATCAGGTGAATACCAATGCAGGAGATCAGAAATATCACAACGGCTTCTATGACGTTTCCTATCAGTTTACATGGGCTAAGAAGAAAATTGATTTCGAGCTTAAATGGATGAACATTGCCAATAAGAAGGTATTCGAAACCTATGATATCAATACGACCAACATAACCTATACAAGATATCAGCTCCGCCCAAGCCAAGTGATGTTTACCGTAAAATTCAACTTTAAATAAAATAAAAAAACCAATCCGCGGATTGGTTTTTTTATTTTAGGAATAATCTGTTTCTCTAAAAGCCCTGATGGTCTGCAGAAGGGCCATAGCTTCCGGGAAGCGGAATATCGTTTATTCTGTAATAAACCCCAAGCTGTGCGCGGTGATGCGTGATCTGGTTTAATGAATGGCGGATAGAGCCGTATTTGGTCCATTTGGCCAATTCATGACCATCGTTCTTTAACGCCCAGAAATCGTTAAGGTTCTCTTCCTTCGCATGATCAAGTGCCAGCTGTGAGTTTTTGTAATTTTCATCAAGCACCCCAAGAAGATCTTCTTTCGTAGAAAGATGCTTGGGCTGGAAATCCCCTTTGGCAAAATCAAGGTCGGAAGTTTTCAGCATCGTATCCGCCCACCCGAAGATCTCCGCAATGTGGGTCGCAAGATGCATCATTTTCATGCTTTTTTCGTGAGGAGCATAGTCGTTCAGTCCATCCGGATAGATTTCGAAAAACTTTCGGGTCGTCTGGTACTCCGTTTCAAGTTCATCTTTGAATTGTGATAAAGTGTCCATATTATTTTTGTTTTTTAGCACTTAAAGGTAAGCCTTTTACAAAAGAAAATGTTTTAAGAGAATCATAAATTAATCTGAATCCGGGAGAAGGATATAGTCGGGAAGTGTGAAGTACGAAGATGGAAGTTATAGTTGTTCAGGAAGAACTTTAACGGTATAAAAAAGTTTATCAAAACTCTGAGACAATATTTGATAGTAGTGGGGCTGGTAACTTCCAGTCTCCATCTCCCATCCTCTTAACGATTGAAATAAAATAGAATCCTGATCATCAGTAGTTTATAAACGAATAAATAAAATTTTGAAAAAAAACTGTAACATATTTCATCAATCAGGAACTAATTATATAAACAGTATTACAATGAAAAAACTATTTTCTGTATTCTTTATCGCCCTTTTTGCCTTTGCATCGGCGCAGGATTCTAAAGATTCAAAAGAAACAGCAAACCGTTTCTTTTACGAATTGACTTTTAAACCGAAAAAAGATTCTACCAAACTAGATAAAGTAATTACCATTCTTGATATTACAGACAAAAACAGATCTGTGTACCAGGATTATACGGTCATTGCACAGGATTCTATCATGAAAATTGAAATAGAAGCCATGCAGAAGGCGGGAATGATGAAAGACCTTTCAAAAACATTGAAAAGCCCGAAAATTTCTGCCAGAATCTACAAGTCGTATCCAGGTATGAAAGTTCAGTATGTAGATAAAATCGCAAACGGTTTTACCCCAAGCAATATTGGCTACAGCGAAGACCTGAAATTTAACTGGAATATCCTTAACGACAAGCAAAAGATAGGAGAATATAACACCCAAAAGGCAACCACTGAATTTGGAGGAAGAAAATGGACTGCATGGTTCAGTACAGACCTTCCGTTTCAGGATGGACCGTACAAATTCTTTGGACTTCCGGGGCTGATCGTGAAAATTGAAGATGACCAGAAGAACTATTCATGGGTGCTGCAGGGGAATAAAAAAGTAAAAGATTATACAGAATATTCTTATATCGAAAACCTGATGCAGGCAAAAGGAGGAAAAGTAAATGAACTTCCAAGAGAGAAATTCGAAAGAACATTCAATGATTTCAAAAAAGATCCTTTCGCTTCTATCAGACCCATGATGACGCAGGAAATGCTCTCTAAAACAGTTCCTGGAATGGATGGTACCGTAGGAGATATGGTTAAAAAACAGGAAAAACAATACAAAGACTTTTACAGTGCCAATGACAACCCGATAGAAATTTCGGCAGAAACCAGTCAGGACAAAAAGAAAAAATAAGCATTCATATCTACTAAATTATATTCAGAATCAACCCGGATACAGACATGTATTCGGGTTGATTTCTTTCATACCTGTTGTTATTTAGATTAAATTTAAATAGCGTATATTTGCGTTTACAAAAAAAAGCAGGCTTTGAAAGAGAAGGACTTACATAAATTAAGCGGATTCCCAAAAAACAAAATGGGGAAAATTTTGGGTTATGATAATGATCACCTTAAAATGCCCAATAAGATTATTGAAATGGGGCTTCTGCCGGAAACCATTTTCAGGATCTTATACCAGGCCCCGTTCAATGGTCCTATGTATGTAGAGTTTGGGGAGGAAAAAAGCCGCATTGCTTTACGTGAAGAAGAAGGAAATTATATCATTGTTGAAGAATTGAATTAATGCAGGAAAATAAGAAAAAACAGGTCCTTTTAGTCGGAAATCCTAATGTAGGAAAGTCTACGGTTTTCAATGCACTGTGCAACAAAAAGCAGAAAACCGGAAATTATGCAGGAGTTACCGTTGCCAGCCATTCCGGGAATTATACCTATAAGAACGAAGAGGTTGAGGTGATCGATCTTCCGGGTTCATACAGCGTATACCCAAGCTCTGAGGATGAAGCTATTTTTTCTAAATTTCTTATTGACGAACAAAAAAATTATGCCGGCGTCATCTATATTCTGGAAGCTCTCAGTTTAAAGAGAGGATTGCTTTTGTTTCAGCAGATACAGGATCTGGGAGTTCCAATGATTCTGGTGGTGAACCAGATCGACCAGGCAGAAAGACGCGGAATCACTATTGATATTCAGAAGTTTTCTGATGCCTTGGGAATTCAGATCATTCAAACCAATGCCAAAGAGCATGTGGGAATAGATCAGATCAAAGAAGCTGTCCTCAAGAACAGTTTTGTGAAGGCAGACAAAAACTCTTTCGAAACTCCGAACGAACATAAAGATTTTATTCAGAAATTGGCGGCCCATAAAGGTCTGGACAATGAATATAAAGCCTGGATGAGCCTTTCTCTGGGAACAGACCTGGGAAGGATAGAATCCATTAAGGATATGATGAATGAACCGGATTCCAAAAGTCTGGTTCCCAAAAGACTTCAGGTGCAGGAAACCGTAAGAAGATACCAGAAAGTAGATAAAATACTGGCAGATGTGATCTCTAAAAAAGCCCAGTTTAAGGAACTTCTGACCGAAAAGCTGGACAAAGTCCTGGTTCACAAATTCTGGGGCTACGTGGTGTTCCTGGCTATTCTACTGGTTATTTTCCAGAGTGTATTCTTCCTGGCAGAATATCCGATGACCTGGATTGAAGACCTTTTCTCATGGCTGGCAGCATTTACTGCGGAACATTTGCCGGAAGGACCCATCAATTCTTTGATCTCGAATGGAATTGTTCCCGGTGTCGGGGGAATTGTAGTCTTTGCACCGCAGATCGGGATTTTATTATATTTCCTTTATTTATTGGAGGATTCAGGATATATGGCAAGGGTTGTTTTCCTCATGGACAGGCTGCTGCGCCCGTTCGGACTGAATGGAAAAAGTATTGTGCCGCTGGTATCAGGAACGGCCTGTGCTATTCCAGCCGTGATTTCCACAAGAAATATTGAGAACTTAAGAGAAAGGCTTCTGACGATACTTGTAACCCCTTTTATGACCTGCTCGGCAAGGCTTCCGGTGTACAGCATCATTATCGGGCTTATTATTTCAGAAGGAACCTTCCTTGGAATTAAATATAAAGCACTGGTGCTGATGGGAATGTATCTTCTCGGTTTCCTTGTCGCATTATTTTCAGCAGCTATTCTGAAAAGATTTATCAAAAATGAAGGAAAAACCTATCTGGTAATGGACCTTCCAACCTATAAAAAGCCGCTTTTCGGATATGATCTGAAGATGGTTCTGGGGAAAGTCTGGGATTTCATTACAGGAGCAGGAAAGATTATTTTTATCGTAAGTATCATCATCTGGTTTCTGAGCTATTTCGGGCCTAAACAGAACCCGGATCAGTTTGTAGCTACCAATGTGGAGCTGGATCATTCTTATCTCGCTAAGATGGGTAAAGGAATAGAGCCTCTTATCGAACCTCTGGGTTACGATTGGAAAATGGGAGTGGGAATCCTAACCAGCTTTGTGGCGAGAGAAGTTTTTGTAGGAACCATGTCTACCCTGTACAGCCTGGAAGATGATGCTCCGGAAGTGAAAGTGATTGACAAAATGAGAAGAGATGTGAAGCCCAACGGTGAAAAGGTGTTCAGCTTTGCTACCGGGATTTCAGTACTTTTATTTTACGCATTTGCAATGCAGTGTGTTTCCACACTGGCAGTAGTCTACAGAGAAACCAAAAGCTGGAAATGGACCGGCTTTCAGGTAGTAATGATGACCGGTTTGGCATATTTTGTGTCGTTGATAGCTTATCAGATTTTAAAATAATGGATACTTCATTGATTTTTCAGTACGTCATCATTGTGCTGATCGTTGCATTTGCCTGCTACTCTTTGTTTAAAGTGCTCAGGAAGAATTTTGCACCGAAAAAATTCAGTTCGAAAAGAACCAACTGCGACAAAGATTGCGGCTGCTCATGATCCTTTTTTAGGCTTATAATTGGAAAAATTGTAGTAATTTCATCCCTGAAAACTAAAACTACTTCAATTGAGACCGAAATCCGCCATCGTCTTTTTGTGTTCTCTTACAGCCGTTCTGGTAAAAGCCCAGACTGATTCCGCCAAAATCAAATCTTACGCAGATCAGGTTATGGTCCGGGTGAATCTGGATACCAATATTGAAAATTATATATATACAGAAGGCCCGGAAGACAAACCACTGGAAACCATTTTTACCATCAACAACAAAACCAGGGCTTCTTTTTCTATAGATTACAGGATCATAAGTGCCACCCTTTCATTTACTCCGAGCTTTCTTCCGGGGAATAATGACGATGCACTGAAGGGCAGCAGTTCTTACACAGACCTGAGATTCCGTTTTTTTCCTAAAAAATTTATCCAGACCGTTTACTACAAAAATGTAAAAGGGTTTTATGTGGAAAATATGAGCGAACTCTATCCGGGCTGGAGAGAGGGAATAGATCCGTATCTTCAGTTTCCTGATCTCAGGATACAAAGTTTCGGTGGATCTACCGCTTATGTGCTGAAAGATAATTTCTCCCTCAAAAGTATTTACACCCAGGGGGAGTGGCAGAAACAAAGCCGGGGAAGTTGGGTGCCAATTTTAGATTATGACCTTTCCATATTCAGGGATATGCTGAACGGACAGAAAAGCAAGGAAACCCAATACAGTTTCGCAGGTAGCATGGGCTATTTTTACAATTGGGTAATTGGTGCCAAAAAGAGAGTAAATATTGCTCCCAATGTATCGCTGGGAGTTGGAGGACTGTTTTCCAGCAGCTGGGATATTAGCAGGGATGGTTCAAAAATGAACAAAGAAAATACTCAGTATTTCACCTTCAGGTTTACAACAGGACTTCACATCGGATATAATACAGACAGGATTCTGTTTGGAGGAAAATTCAACGTCAATGCCACCACCTATAACGAAACAAGAAACCAGACGGTCCAGAATAACAATATCTACGGGCTGCTTTATATAGGCTACCGTTTTCCGCCTCCAAAAGTGGTGGAAAGGAATTATGACAGGGTGCAGAAAAAAATTCCCATATTGTAAAAGTAGGGAAGCCTGAGGTGGGAAGAGGGAAGATATTGTCGTTGTAAAAAGGCATATTCTATATCTTTTATAACCTTGATTGATCAATTAATTTACAATAACCAGAAGAAATAATCAGACTGATAGTAACTTCCATCTCCATTCTTCCATCTTCCGGACTTCGCCTTAATTTCCTAAAGCCCGCATCAGGGTATAAAGTCTTTTAAGTATCTTTGCCCGGAATACAACCAATTTAAAATATAGTATAGAATGTCGTTAATTAAATCAATTTCCGGGATCAGAGGAACTATCGGGGGAAAAGTAAATGATAACCTGACCCCTCTGGATGTGGTGAAATTCGCATCCGCATTTGGAACCTGGCTACAGAATACACAAAATAAAAAGAATTTAACCCTTGTTATAGGAAGAGATGCCAGAATTTCAGGCGAAATGGTATCTTCTCTGGTTACCGCTACTTTACAGGGACTGGGAATTAATGTAGTAGATTTAGGACTTTCCACAACTCCAACCGTGGAAGTGATGGTTCCGGAACTCAACGCAGACGGAGGAATTATCCTTACTGCTTCTCACAATCCAAAACAGTGGAATGCTCTGAAATTATTGAATGGTAAAGGAGAATTTATCAATGGAGAGGACGGGGCAAAAGTATTGGCTCTTGCTGAAAGTGAAGACTTCAACTACGCAGAGGTTGATGATCTTGGAACATATGAAACCAGAAATGACGCATTCGATATTCATATTCAGCAGATTCTTGACCTGCCGATGGTGGATGTGGATGCCATTAAAGCTAAAAAATTTAAAGTGGTTCTGGATGCGGTAAATTCTACAGGAGGAATCGCAATTCCGATGCTTCTGGATAAACTAGGCTGCGAAACCGTAAAATTATACTGTGAACCGAACGGACACTTCCCGCACAACCCTGAGCCTTTAAAAGAGCATCTGGGTGATATCTGTGAACTGGTGAAAAAAGAAAATGCAGACCTGGGAATCGTGGTAGATCCGGATGTGGACAGACTGGCCCTGATTGACGAGAAAGGAGAAATGTTCGGGGAAGAATATACACTGGTTGCCGTGGCAGATTATCTGTTAAAGCATAAAAAAGGAGCGGCAGTTTCCAATCTCTCCTCAAGCCGTGCCCTGAGAGATGTGGCACAGAGCCATGGTTCAGAGTATTTTGCAAGCGCTGTAGGAGAGGTGAATGTGGTAAATTTAATGAAAGAGAAAAATGTAGTGATCGGAGGGGAAGGAAACGGAGGAATCATCTATCCTGACCTTCACTACGGAAGAGATTCTTTAGTAGGGGCTGCCCTGTTTTTAACGCATCTGGCCAAAGAAAACAAAACCGTATCCGAATTAAGAGCCGGATATCCGGAATACTTTATGGGAAAAAAGAAAATAGAACTCACTCCCGAGATTGATGTGGATGCTATTTTAGCCAGAATGGAACAGGAATACCGGAGCGAGCAGGTTTCTACCGTTGATGGAGTGAAAATAGATTTTGAAAAGAACTGGGTCCACCTTAGAAAATCCAATACGGAGCCCATCATCAGGATCTATACCGAAGCCCATTCACAGGAAGAAGCAGATCAGCTTGGAGACGATATCATCGCAAAAATTAAAAGCTTAATCTAAATATATAGGAACGGAACAGAAATGCTCCGTTCTTTTTTTGTGAAATAAAGATGAATGAATTTTAACATAAAAATAATAAAGAAACAGAACCGTTCAGGAATGATGAATTTCCGGCTTAAAAAGACTTATCATAACAATTTAACCACAATTCCGGGTTTTTATCCACAATTCTTTTATCTGTTTTCTTTTTTTACTATCTTTAATATAGAAAATTATGAAAAATTAATTCAAAAAAAAGTTGCAACTTTGCATAAACATTTGAATTTCAGTTTCAGAAGTTATTATTAATTAAAAAGTTTGCCGGGGTTTGTAAAGCATATTCAGACATCAGGCTGACAGAGAAGACACTATTGGAAGAGTATTTTGGAAATGAACTTGTAAAAAAGTTCGAGGAAATGATGGAAAATAATGATGAATTCTACTTCGATACCGAAGAGCTGGAAGACATTATTGTTTATTATCTGGAGCTGGGAGATTTTAACTACGCAGACAATGCTGTTAATTATGGCCTGAAGCTCCATCCCAATTCACTGGATATCAAAATCAAAAGACTTGAAATCCTGCTGGAATGGGAAGACTATAATACCGCAAAAGAACTCATAGACGAACTCAAAGGTTCATCCATGGAAAACACAGACTTTCTGGTCTGCTATGCGAAGTATTATTCGAACCTGGGAAACCCCAGAAAAGCCATTGACATCTGCAAAAAAGCCCTGGAACTGAAAGAAGAAGAAAACTTCCTTCACAACTTTATTGCGGACGAATTTGTCAACCTGGGAGACCCATTTAACGCTCTTAAACACTACAGAAAAGCCCTGAAAGAAGATCCTACAGACGAATATTCACTGGAAAACTGTATGATATGCTTCAGCGATCTGAATAAGAGCGAGGAGGCTATTGCCTTTCTTAATGAATACCTGGATGAATTTGCCTACTCCGAAACCGCATGGTTTGAGTATGGACAGTTTTATTTCAACAGAAAGAATTTTGAAGAAGCCATCAAAGGATATGACTATCTTTTGGCCATCAATTCAAAATCAGTAGGCGTATATGCCAATAAAGCGGCCTGTTATGAAGCCCTGGGCCAATATCAGAAGGCGGTGGAAGTATATGAGGAAATGCTGGAGCTGGAATATACCAAAGCATTTACATTTTATAAAATAGGATTATGCTATAAAGCGCAGAAACAGTCGATTATGGCACTCAATTCATTCCAGAAATCGCTGCGGGAAGATCCTCAGTTTTATCTGGCCATGATGGAGCAGTCTTATCTGTATGAAGAAATGGGAGGTATGAAAGAGGCCCTGCATTTTGCAAAAGAAGCCACCCAGCTGAATGACAGCAATCTTGACTATCAGAAAAGACTGGCGTTTCTCTTCATAGATTCAGGGAAATTTGAAGAAAGCTTAGGCTGCCTGAAAAAGCTGGTAGATGCTGAACCTTCAAGATTTTATAACTGGTATGCCTACTCGGAAGTATTGATGCTTCTCGGGGAATATGAAGAAGCGGTGACTATTCTGGATAAAGCCATTAAGGTACACGACAGGGCGGAGCTGTATTATCAGCTGAGCAATTGCTATTTTAACCTGAGAAACCAGGAAAAAGGAACCGAATCCCTTCAGAAAGCCTTAAGTATTGATTCATCACTGGCCACAGATATGCAGAAAAAGTATCCGTTCATTAAAGATGAGGTGAAAAAAGTCAAAGCAAAAGTGAAAAAGAAGAATTCTTAAGGAGCTGGAAGAGGGAAGCTGGAAGAACGAAGTTTCCAGAAAGTCTTACAATCGAAGATTAGTCTTAACTTTCCTTATCCTCTTAAAAATTCTTAATGGTTTTAAAATAATTAACAATCATAATAATAAATCCTGCAGCCATGCAGGATTTTATTTTTAAGCTCAAAGCATATTTATTTTGACACAAAGTCTAACTTTGATCCCGGAAATTTTAAGGAGGCAAAGAAGAAATTTCATTGATTTGATGAGGTGTCTGTTTTTTCCATAAGCTTAGTAACGGCTAAGCCGTACCTTTGCTGCCTCCAATAAAAGGTTTTTTCAATAAAACTTTGCGTCAAAAAAAGAATAAGAAAGAAGTTTCAGAAAGTCTTACAATCAAAGATTCATCTTAACTTTTCTTATCCCCTTAAAAATTCTTAATGGTTTAAATAATTATGCAGGATTTTTATTTTAACCTCAAAAAAAAGGGTTTATTTTTTAACAGCGTTCGGTTTAGATCTCAAAAAGATCAGCCCGCCGATTATAACAGCCGCCCCCACAAACTGCATAATGCTCAGTTTTTCACCATCCAGAAAGCCCCAGATAATAGCCACAATCGGCATCAAAAGGGTTACGGTAGAAGCGAATAAAGGAGTAGAGACCTTCAGAAGCCTGTAATTTAGCGTCATCGCCAGCCCCGTTCCGAAAATTGATAAAAGGCTTACAAACATCAGTCCCATCATATGGTCTTCATTAAAACTGAAGGTTGAAAAAAAACCGGTAAAAGCCAAAGAGATAATAGACGGGAGAAACAGGACAAAAGAAAATACAAACGCGGATAAAATGGTAGAGGAAACTCCCATCAGCTTTGATTTTACGGTGGTGGTACTCACGGCATAGCATAATGTGGCCAGTAACAGAAGCAGGATCGGGATCAGCTTGAATTTTCCTCCTTCACCGTCGCCCCCGAAAGCCAGCAGGCAGACCCCTGCAAAGCTGATCATCGTTCCAATGATCTGTTTCTTTGTTGTATCAAATTTCCAGACCAGCGCCCCCACAATAATCACGAAAATAGGCATCATAGAGTTAATGATTCCCGCAATACTGCTGCTCACTTCGGTTTCCGCAATTGGAAACAGGAACATAGGAATGAAATTTCCTGTAAAAGCAGCCAGGATAAGCCACTTCAGGTGTTCTTTCGGAAACAGTTTATATTTTGAAATGGCAACCGGCATCAGAATAATTCCGGCAATCAAAACCCGGAGGGCTCCCACCTGATAGGGATTAAAATGCTCCAGCGATTTTTTGATTAAAATAAATGAAGATCCCCAAATTACAGTCAGGACAATCAGGAGGATCCATTTTTCTTTATCTGCGTTCATTGTTTTGGTGTAAGATTTTTAAAAATTCTTTTTTAGGAATCATTTTTGCCCCTAGGCTTTCAAGATGCTCCGTATGCGACTGGCAGTCAATAAGATTCAGGTTTTCTCTGTTGGTTTCCACGAAATGAATAAAACCTGCTTTGGAAGCATTGCTCACTTTTGCAAACATGCTTTCGCCGCAGAATACATTCCCGATCATCAGCCCATAAAAACCGCCGACCAGTTCACCGTTCTGCCATACTTCAATACTTTTGGCCAGACCGTATTCGTGAAGCCTGATAAAAGATTCCATGAGTTCATCGGAAAGCCACGTTCCCGTCTGTCCTTTTCTGCTGGTCTGCTGACAGTTCAGGATCACTTCCCTAAAGCTTTTGTTCTCTGAAAAAGTGAAAATTCCTTTATTCAGAATTTTACGCATCGATTTTGAAACTTTCAGCTCATCAGGAAACAGAACAAATCTGGGGTCCGGTGACCACCATAATATTTCTTCTCCGGGATTAAACCACGGAAAAATACCCAGCTGATAAGCGAACCAGATCCGTTCTACAGACAGATCGCCTCCGAATGCAATCAGACCGTCATGCCCATCGTAAAGCTCAGGATCGGGAAATGAAATCTCGTTTTCGTCTAATCGGACCATTTTTTGAAAAAAAATCCCACTTGAATAAGCAGGATTTATATTTGATCTTATTGTTTAATTAGAAAGGCAAATCATCATCATCGTCACCCGCAAAAGGATTTTCATTGGAAACCGGTGATGCAGATTGGGAAGGAGAAGCCTGTGTAGGCTCAGATGCCATATCTGAAACTTTTTCTATTCTCCATCCTGTAATAGAGTTAAAATATTTGGTTTCGCCCTGTGGAGACACCCATTCTCTTCCTCTGATGTTGATGCCTACTTTTACCGTTTCACCTTCTTTAAGATTATCTAATAAACTGATTTTATCAGACAAAAATTCTATGTTTATAGGCTGTGGATACTGTTCCTGAGTTAGAATAACCATTTCTCTTTTTTGAAAGCCGCTTGCAAATGTCTGAGCATCAAAAAGTTTCTTTACCGTTCCTTGTAATTCCATATTGTAATTATTAACGTTGTAAAAGTAAGAAAATGAAATGTAATATCAGGGCGGGCGGAAAAAAAATGTGACAATTTTAATTTTTTTCTCTGAAAAGTTTGGAGAGAAGGGAAAAAGTCCTATATTTGCACTCACAAAAACGAAGCGAGATCTTTAAAATAAACAAACCAGCGGATGTGGTGTAATTGGTAGCCACGCCAGACTTAGGATCTGGTGCCGTGAGGCGTGGGGGTTCGAGTCCCTTCATCCGCACTATGCGAAAATAGCTCAGCTGGTAGAGCACAACCTTGCCAAGGTTGGGGTCGCGGGTTCGAATCCCGTTTTTCGCTCCACACCATGCCCTGGTGGTGGAACTGGTAGACACGCAGGACTTAAAATCCTGTGTCCGTAAGGACGTACGGGTTCAAGTCCCGTCTGGGGTACTAAAACTCTCTGTTTTTTAAATAGAGAGTTTTTTAGTTTAAAAGGTTTAAATTTGTTTATTAAGGCATGTTTGCTGAGATTTATTTTGTTTTCCGGCGAAAAGTTATATATTTGTAGCCACAAAAAGAAAACAGTTCTTTTATTAAAATTCTGCGGATGTGGTGTAATTGGTAGCCACGCCAGACTTAGGATCTGGTGCCGCGAGGCGTGGGGGTTCGAGTCCCTTCATCCGCACTTTGCGAAAAAAACTCTCTATTGAATTCAATGGAGAGTTTTTTGTTTTATGCCTGGAAATCATCGGTTATTTTCCAAACAGTATAAAAGAAACAAGCAATGTTATTTAATTATATTACCTCGTGGCTAGCGCACGAGGTAAAATTGTTTAAAGGGAAATTTTAAAATAAATGAAATTGTTAAAAAGGGCTAACAAACAATGATACAGTACATGATTTCCCTCCTAAATTAATATTAAAAGCTAGGGTTCCTCCGACATTATAAGTTTGCCCTGTTATCGTGTAAGTTACACTTCCGTTACCATTTGCAAGTGTACCTGCTGGTCGTGTTGCTATTAAAGTCGAATCAGCTCCATAAGCAGAAACGGATTCACTTCCATAAGCACCAGTATTACCTCCCGTATACGGAACTGTAAATGTCATTCCGGAAGAAGCATTGTATTGCGAGTTAGTGTGTAGCTGTCCAGTTGTTGTAGCAGAATCGCAATTAAGAGCTGTTACAAAAGGTGGTGGCATATTTACAGGTATATTCAGTTGGCAGCTTTGTCCACCTAAGCTTATTTGAAAATGAGCAGTTCCTGAAGAGGTTGGAGTTCCGGTTATAATATAGCTTACATTTCCGTTACCGCTATTTAAAGTTCCTCCTGAAAGTACTGCTGTCAAACCTGTTACCCCCGTTGAATTGATGGACTGTCCTACATATGGAGCGCCGTTTCCTCCTGTATAAGAAACAGTGGATGACACTCCTGAAGCGTCTGATCCTGATGTTAACGTTCCTGATGTTATTGCAGATCCACAATTAAAAGCTGTTACACGTGGCGGAGCATTTACAGGAACGTCCAGTTGGCAGCTTTTACCACCTAAACTTATTTGAAAATGAGCGGTTCCCGAAGAGGATGGTGTTCCGGTTATGGTATAAGTTACATTTCCGTTACCGTTATTCAGAGTTCCAGCTGAAATTGTAGCTGTTAAGCCTGTTATCCCTGTTGAGTTGACAGACTGTCCCGCATAGGCAATTCCATTTCCTCCTGTGTAAGGAACTGAAGAAGAAACTCCTGAAGCTGCAGATCCAGATGTTAGAGTTCCTGATGTTATTGCAGATCCACAATTAAGAGCCGTTACAAGCGGAGATGGTGCATTTACAGGAATATTCAATTGACAGTTTTGTCCGCCTAAGCTAATTACAAAACTTGCAGTTCCTGACGAAGTGGGTGTTCCGCTTATGATATAGTTTACATTTCCGTTACCGTTATTCAGAGTTCCAGCTGAAAGCGTAGCTGTTAAGCCTGTTACTCCTGTTGAGTTGAAAGATTGTCCCGCATAGGCAATTCCATTTCCTCCTGTGTAGGGAACCGAAGAGGAAACACCCGAAGCTGCAGATCCAGATGTTAAAGTTCCCGATCTTGTTGCAGAACCGCAATTAAGAGCTGTTACATGTGGTGCGGCATTTACAGGGATATTCAGAGTGCAGCTTTTTCCTCCTAAACTAATAACAAAAGCTGCGGTTCCAGCCGAAGCAGGTATTCCCGTAATGCTGTAGGTCACATTTCCATTACCGTTATTCAGATTTCCAGCTGAAAGTGTTGCGGTTAAACCTGTTACTCCTGTTGAGCTGAAGGATTGGCTTGTGTAGGTGCCTGTGTTCCCTCCTGTGTAGGGAACCGAAGAGGAAACACCCGAAGCTGCAGATCCAGATGTTAAAGTTCCGGTTGTTGTAGCAGATCCACAATTAAGATTTGTTACAACTGGTGCCGATTCACTGACTGGAATATTCAGCGTACAGCCTTGGCCTCCTAGGCTGATGGCAAAACTTGCAGTTCCTGATGACGCAGCTGTCCCGGTTATTGTATAGGTCACATTTCCGTTACCATTATTCAGAGTTCCGGCTGAAAGTGTTGCGGTTAAACCTGTTACGCCTGTTGAAGTAACAGACTGACTTGCATAAGCGGCTCCATTTCCACCGGTGTAGGGAACCGAAGACGAAACCCCTGAAGCCGGAGATCCTGAGGTTAAAGTTCCGGATGTTACAGCAGAACCACAGGTAAGAGCAGTCACCACTACCGGCTGCACTCCGCATAAACTCTGCCAGTTATTACTTCCTCTGTAATTAATACAGTTCTCCGTGGTATTATAAACAATCAGTCCGGCAGCCGGGCTGGAAATAGCATCCCGCTCTGTGGTAGTCATTCTTGGAGGCAAAAACCCCTGCGTTGTGCTGGAAACATCCAATCTTGCAGAATTATCCGGACTAGTAGCTCCAATACCCATACTGCCCTGTCCGGAAAAAATAATCTGGCTGCCATTCTGATTAATAGTTGTATTTCCGGTCAGTTGTCCTCCCAATGAAAGACTGGCTCCGGATAATGTTAATCCGTTATTCGCAGTATAGGCGCCTCCTGTTGATATTTTCTGCCATAGATTTCCGTCGTAATAATAATATCCTGCACTGGTTATATTGACCGTCTTTGTGGAAGAAGCAGAAACGGCAGCCGTAGCATACACTATTGTGCCGGTCTGCTGTGAGGTATATAAGGCATCTCCTGCTTTAATCTCATCTCCGCTTAAACGGGGAGGTAAGAATCCTTCTGGCTTACTTCCGTCCGTTGTTTTGGCGGTAATATCAAAAGTAGCGTGCGGATTTGAGTTATTTATTCCTACCTGTGAATAGCCCCAGGAGGATAAAATAAGCATACTGATCGTAGTAAAATGTTTTCTCATAGATTTCGGATTTTTTATAATTGTTACTTTTAATTTTTGTTTCTGGGGTGGGTATCTTTAGCCTGATTAAAAAAAATGTTTAGTTAGATTAATACAAAGAAAGATGGACTGGAAAAATTTTTATAAAACAGGATCAGTACTTTTTTATTACTTTGGAATGATTTTAAAACAAATGAATTGATCGTAATTATCTTAATTTAAGCGGATAATGAATCGATGTATTTCATGTTTTTGTGAGTTTTGTATAAAAGTAGAGGTAAGAAAACTGTCCGGATAATTTTTCTGTTAAATTTTTGTTAATTGAAAATTGATTTCATATACTTTTTTGTTAAGTTTAATTTTGTTTTTACATTATTATTCAGAAACTTAAATTTCCAAAAGTGTTACTTATCGCTATTGACGGTTTATACATACTTTAAAATATTACTGAAAATATGTCTTACCAGAACTAAAAGAATTTTTTTTGCTAATAATTCAGATGTAGAGAATTTAATACATTCAAAATTCTGCATGGTGAAATTGATAGATAAATCTTTTTAGGGATGGAATAGTTTCCCTGTACCCATAATAAATATAACTTCTGTATCTGTATCCTGACCGGAATACTCCATAATTTTGTTCTGCTAAAACAGAGTATTATGGAAACTACCGTTCAAAACCACGAACAGCTTCAATATGCTGAAGTTTATATTTCAGATATGCTGTCCTTAAAAAACATCTTTCTGCAGTCTCAGAATCTGTCGGGATTAAACCAGGATTTCGGTCTGCCTTTCTTATTGGCTAAAAAGAAAAATAAAGTCTTGGCTTTTGCCAGCCTGGTAATTAATGAAAAGGGAGAAATTTCATTTAAAATCCATGGAAAAAACAGACTGACAGATACTGAAAAACAGAATTTTACTTTTCAGGCAGAAAAATATTTCAGAAAAAACAATACCGCCAATTTCCGGAATACAGAGCAGCTGAAAAGCAGTATCAGCAGAATGGTAGGCTGGCAGACTATTGGATAAGGTCTCCATAAAATTGTACATTTACTTAAAACCAATGCTGTATGTCAAAAGATGTTCTCTACCTTAAAATAGCAAAATCTGTTACAGAACAGATTAAAAGCGATACGCTGCAGTTTGGCGACAGGCTGCCATCGTTGAGAAGTGCCCAGAAACTGTACAATGTAAGCCTGAACACGGTAAAGCAGGCCTATATGGAGCTGGAAAGCCGTTCTCTGGTGGAATCACGCCCGAAATACGGGTATTTTGTAAGTCAGACCTCACAAAGAAAACTGGCCCTGCCATCTGTAGCCCAGATCAAACTGGCGGAAAAGAAAAATACCCCTGAAGATCTCATCACTAAAGTATTCGGAACCATTGACGGGACGGATGTTACCCAGTTTGCACTGGGAATTCCGGGAAAGAGTTTCCTTCCTCTCGCTAAGCTGAAGAAATGCATGATCAATGTGATCAAAAGAAAAAATGACAGCGGCACAGATTATGAGCCGGTACAGGGAAATGAGTACCTCCGCCGGGAAGCGGCCAAATGGGCTATGGTGCTGGAAGGAAAAATCTCAGAAGATGATCTGGTGATCACCTCAGGAGCGATGAATGCGGTGTATACCTGCCTTATGGCGGTAACGAAACCCGGAGATTCCGTAGCAGTGGAAAGCCCTGTTTATTTTGGAGTACTTCAGGCCATCCAGCAATTGGGGCTGAAAGTGGTGGAAATTCCCACCCACCCTATTTACGGGGTAGATCTTGACGCACTGAAAAAAGCGCTGCCCTCTCTTTCTGCCTGCTGTTTTGTAACGAATTTCAATAACCCGCTGGGATTCCAGATGCCGGATGATAAGAAAAAAGAACTGGTAAGACTGATCACTGAATACAATGTTCCTCTGATTGAGGATGATATTTATGGCAACCTGTATTTCGGAGCGGAAAGACCTAAACCGTGTAAATTCTATGATGAAGCCGGGCTTGTAATGTGGATAGGATCTGTGTCAAAAGCACTGGCGCCGGGTTACCGTGTAGGATGGGTGGCTCCCGGAAAGTTCAAGGAAAAAGTGATCCGGCAGAAGCTGGTACAGACCGTCTGCAGCCCTTCACTGTATTCAGATGTGATTGCGGATTTTCTTGAGCACGGGCGCTATGACCATCACCTGAGGACATTCCGGAAAAAGCTGTATGCCAATTATCTCCAGATCCAGAAGTCGGTTACCCAGTATTTCCCGGATAATACCAAAATTTCAGAACCCAAAGGAGGATTTATGCTCTGGCTGGAACTGGATAAAAGGATCTGTACGGAAGACCTGTATGACGAGGCGATGAGCCACAACATAAGTTTTGCGCCGGGGAGAATGTTTTCACAGTATAACCAGTACCAGAACTGTATGCGGTTGAATTATGCCCTGGAATGGACGGACAGGGTGGAAAGTGATCTTGAAAAATTAGCAAAACTGGTGAAAAACAGGATTTCGGGGAATTGACCTGAAAATTGCAAAAATTTTGAACACTTTAATGATTTTAGGAGGCTCATATTGAAAACAGAAGGGCACTTTAGTCTTAATATTATTTATTTGGTTTTGAAACATTAAGGAGTTTTAAGGTTTTAAGAATATTAAGATGAGCTTCGCTTTAAGTGGAGAACATGAAGAACGTGGAGAAACCTCTGGAAAATATATAGTAACGTAAATTAAACCTTATAAGGATGAATGAAATGAATAATGAAGTACAAATTATAAACTATGATCCCCAGTATAAAGAAGCTTTCAAAGCATTAAATGAGGAATGGATCAAAACTTTTTTCAGGATGGAGGAAGGTGATTATAAACTGCTGGACCACCCGGAAGAACATATTATCCATAAAGGAGGACACATTGTCTTTGCCCTTTTAAATAATGAGCCCGTAGGAACCTGCGCTTTGGTGAAACTGTCTGATGAACCTCTGAAGTTTGAACTGTCAAAAATGGCGGTAAGTCCTAAGGCGCAGGGAAAGAAGATTGGTTATCTGGTAGGGCAGGCGCTGGTAGATAAAGCCCGGGAATTAGAGGCGGAAAGCATTTTCCTGGAAGCCAATTCCGTACTGGTTCCTGCAATTAAACTGTATGAAAAATTAGGTTTTAAGCATATGCCCGTTTCAGATTCAGCGTATGCCCGCTGTGATACACAAATGCTCCTGGAACTTAATGGTTAAAAAAAAAGATATTAGAACTCGGATGAAAATATCCTTGTTCTAATATCAAAAAATTAAATCTAATTGCTTTACTGTCTTATTTCCTGATGAAGGATTTAGTCTGAGACTTATTACTTCCCGTCATTTTAAGGAAATACACTCCTGCCGGAAGCCCGCGGATATCCATTTTTTCGTTAAATGATCCGTTACCTGATTTTAGATTCTTTACTGAAACCGTGAGTCCCTTACCATCAATGATTTCTGCTTTAACTTCCTTTTCATCAGACTGATACTGTATATGTAAAGTCTCAGAAGCCGGATTGGGATAAATCTTAAAATCATCAGCTGTTTTAATGGTTTCTTTGGCAGATAAGCTTCCGTTGGTACATACAGGAATTCTGTTTACCCCGTCAATACCCCATGATGCCTGTACAGGAATACACATCCAGTTGAGAACCGTCGGAAGATGGTCCGTTTCTCTTGTGGTTGAGGTATAATCATAAATTTTAAATGTGTTCGTTGTTCCGGCAGCATAAGCAGGAGATCCAGTTATTGCAAGGTTATTCGCATTCGGGCCTGAATCTGCTACCGTGTTTCCTGAGGTTCCATTACATTTCCAGTCAGCCAGTAGCTGCGCATAATATGGATGTGAAGAAGTAATATTTTGATTCGCCCAGTTCACAATTACAGAATTAGGAAGGGAGGATTTCCAGATCCTGATGTCTTTGTATGCTGCCGCAAGATTTTCACCGTAGGTATTGGTTCCATCCTGGTTGATCGTCAGAGGCAGGCCGGAGTCAATGTTTCCGATCGTATTCATTTTAGCGAATGTTACCGGAACTCCGTCTTCATACAAGGTAACAAGCCCATCACGATCGAAGCTCACCGCAATATGCTTCCATTTATTGGTTTCCACTTTTCCGCCAACAAGATCAATTCTGTTGGTTCCATCTCCGATATTCAGTTTAAAAGTCTGCCCGGAATATCCAGAAATCACAAAACCTTTATTTTTTCCGTTGGCCCAGTTCTTATTGCTGATCATTACGGGGTCGCTGGAGTAGGAGGCATTAGGTTTCACCCAGAATTCAACGGTGAAGTCCTGATTGGCTCCGAAATTGAATGGCGTCTGGTTGGCCGGTTTTGCGTAAGTGCCTGCCGGAAAGCTCAGCTGGTTAAAGGTTTTACTGGATTCCAGAACCGTTTTGCTGATTTGCTGTGGCGTGAATCCCGGATTGGAATATACTGTGAAAATATTACGTTCAGAAAGGTTTCCGCCGCCATGGGAACTTTGAATGGCACCATGATCCGTCGTTAAAACCACAAGCCAGTCTTCATTGTTATAGGTTGGTCTGTTTTTCATGGCAGACACGATTGCACCAATATATGAATCGGTTGTCTGGATCGCAGAAACATACTGCGGAACAGTAGAGGCAAAGCCGTAGGAATGTCCGGCGTGGTCTACATCATCAAAATCTACAAAAAGAATATCAGGATTGTCAGTCTGGAGCGCAGAAACGGCTGCATTTTTAACCGCCAGGTCTGAATCCAGGTTGGTTTGCACATCTGCATTCTGTACTATTTTGTCGTTAATGGGTGCCCAGTGAGCCAGAGAAATGGTCTTTAAGTTCGGGTTGTACGTTTCTGCCCGGGTTAAAAAATCAGGATAGTTTGCATAGTTCGGACTCGTAAAGCTATTGTCCTGAACGTTGTGCTTGGTATGCCATACGCCTGTAAGCATGGTGCTCCATCCGTTTCCGCTCCATGTAGTGGCTGCACAGAGTCCATCTATCGAGTAAATGGATTGGTTAACAAGACTTTGGATGTTTGGAATGTTGCTGGACATCATAACATCTGCCCGGCATCCGTCGATACCGATAAAAAGAACTTTTTTCTTCTGAGCACTAAATAAACAGCTCACAAGAACGGCCATTGAGAAGAGTTTTGTTTTCATGGGGATAAATGATTTAAAAAAGAATATTTACAAATAGTAATTTATTTTTAACTGTTGTAAAATTAATTTACTATTTGTAAACATATGTGAATTTAAAGTTAATTAATTGATAATTAAATCATTATATGTTTTAAAAAACAAATAGCACTAATGTATTCACGAATTACACGACTAATATTGGTGATATTTGTGAATATATTAGTGCCATTAGTGGTTCATTTGCAGTCTTAATTTACAGTAGAACTAAACATCACGACATTAAGGTGACTGATTTTTAAAAATTAAAAAATGAGGCTGAAATAAAGTAAGTATAATTTGAAAGAAGAGTTTAAAGTATATCTTCAGCCTCAGAAATTGTATTAAAAATATAATCCGGATGTGCGGTTTCCAGTTCAGTCCTGTTTTGTGCGCCGGAAAGAACCGCAACCGTAAGTCCGCAGCCTGCATTTTTTCCCTCTTCAATATCTATAACAGAATCACCGGCTTTTAAAACGTTACCAGGTTCACTGATATTGAATTTCTTCATGGCAAGATAGATCATTTCAGGACTTGGACGGCTTTCAGAAACATCATCAGCCGTAATCAGTGCATCAAAATGGATAGATTCCTTCCACTGTAATTTATCTAAAAGCTGACGGGCGATTTCGGATGTATAACCAGTATTCAGGACCACTATTTTGTTCATGGATTTCATTTTCAGCAGAAAATTTTCAGTCCCATTGATAGGTTTTACATCAAGACCCCGGTAAGCTTCCTTTAGCTGTTCTGAAAAGTCTTGGAAAATAACGGGAGCATCTGCTTCATTGCCGTTGATTTCCTTCAGCAGGCTGGTGATGGCTTCCAGCTTCTCCATCCCCGCACAGCTGGAAAGAACCTTATCCAACGTCACCTGGTAGCCGTGGTTATTAACAGCAGCCGTTAAAGTTTTATACACTACATTATCTTCATTAATTGTTGTTCCGGCCATATCCAGAACCAGTAATTCTATATTCTTCATTGAATTTTTATGCGTAAATTTTATCTATATTAAATTTTGAAAAGCCACCGCTTCCCGTCATTCCTTTCCCTCCGATACCCGTTACAATGTGGATATTCGCGGAAGGGCTGTGCTCAAAAATATCTTTCGTTTTGCACTGGGAATACACCCCGAACCATCTTCTCTGGATTTCATAGGTTGGAAGATCAATGATTTTCTTAGCTTCATGGATCATGAATTCATCGATTTCCATATTCAGGTCATAGCCCAGATCATCTGCATTTTTAGCATCCGCATATTCATGGGAATCTCCCAGGATAACAGAGCCGTCAAGGGCCTGTTTGAATAAAATATGTACCCCGAACTTTTTCTCAAATGATTTCGGGTCTTCTGATGATTTGATTTTCTGATAGGAAGCACATTCACTGAATGACTCATATCTTCTGATGGAAAGCCCGGTAAGGATATTTCCCTGAAGCGAATAAATACCCTGCGGCTTCGTCTGCAGCATCTGCAGCTTACTCACTTCTAAATCGCTCTCGTCAAATACTTTAGGATATAATGTTTTGAATTCATGACCACCACAGATAATGATCTTCGATGCGGTAAATTCAGTTCCTTCCGAACTTATGGCGGTACAGTGCTGCCCGTTTTCCCCGGTTTCGATGATGGTGGTATTGTAGTAAATCTGCAATCCCAGTTTCTCGCGGAGAAGCTGATGAAGCTTTACAATCATATCTGCCGAATCCACCGAAAGTTCCTGCGGGAAAAAGAGACCGGCTTTACAATAATCCGAACGGAGCCCGTCGAATTTCTTGATGCAGTCGTTCTTTGATAACAGAACCGATTCGTAATCATTATTTCTGTTGATTTCGTACAGCTCTTCAATAAGCTGAATTTCCTCATCATTAGAGGCGATATATACGGAACCGTTTTTTCTTATGGTAAGATCTGCCTGATCATGGAGTTCATTGTAGATAGCGAGACTTTCTCTTCCGAAGTTCTGCCATTTAAGATCCATTCCGGAGGGAACCACCTGGCCGAAATTTCTTACCGTTGCTCCTTGTGGCACGGAGTTTCTTTCCAGTAAAGCTACCGAAAGACCTTTATTTAGGGCATGATAGGCATGAAATGTACCTAAAATACCTCCTCCTACAACGATTAAATCAAATTTTGTTGTCATTGTTACTTGAGTTTATAAAATTTTCGACGTATCGAAATTAATGAATGGGTTAGAGTTTGATTTCGGTTTTTCTTTTTTCCTGAAGGCTAAAAAAGCCGTAACCGAAAGTATAAAAACAACGGCTGTGATAATATAATTCAGATGAATATAAAAATTAAGCCAGGAAGTCTGTGATGATCCAAAGTTTTTGTAAAGCAGGATGAGGACGCTTCCCAGATAGCCAAAAGAATCTACGGTATAGGTCAGAAATCCTACATTTCCTTTGATATCGAAAGCAGCGATCATCCGGTCAAAATAAATTCCGTTAAAAGGAATGTAGCAGATATACATTCCAAATCCGGAAACCATCATCCACAGGAACGGAGATAAAGCTCCGTTTTGGAATAAGTAGGTTGAAAGACCGACCATCAGAATACCACCAAATAAGATATAATGGTAATAGGCAAAAGCCTTTTTGTTGTTTTTCACTTTAACCATAAAGCTTAGGATCAGAAGAACCATAACGGCAATAGGAATCTCTGTTAAGGTGAAAATAGAACTATCCAGCGTAAAATTCAGCCCGTCCCAGATCTCCCGGTTAAAATTATCCCTGAAATCTCTTAAAATAGTTAAACAGACGTACAGGAAGATAATGCAGACAATAGGAACGAAAAACCGGCGGATCAGCTTTTTTCTTTCCATCCCGTTTAAAGGCTGCCTTTTGGTTTTAAGCAGAATATCTTCTTCCGTAGGCCTGGGAATTCTTTCCAGAAGAAAAGCAAAAATAATTAAAGGAATGATAAATACTAATCCTGTGCAGAAGGGCATCCAGAACTCTGACACCGGAAAATGATCCATTAAGAATTTCCCTGTAGATTTTGTAAATCCGGACGATACCACAAAGCTTGAACATAGGAAAAGCCCGATAATCTCTGTGGTTTTCCGCCCCTCAATATAAGAGAATACAATGCCCCAAATCATACCAAGGGGAATACCATTGATGAACATGAAAACAATATTATAAGGAGCAGGAACTGCTGCAAATCCAAGTAAAGCCAGCTCTGCCACGGCAATACTTGCCAATAAGTACGTAATTCTTTTTTCCGGTTTCAGCTCCGAAATAAATTTAATCCCTATGAATTTTGAAATAAAATAACCGACCGCCTGGGCTATGATGATCAGGATCTTATAATCTACCCCAAAATAGGAGAGCCCTTCAAAAGAAGCTACCGTAAAAGGCTTGCGGAAACCATACATGCAGAAGTAAACACCGAAAGCGGCTAATGCAGCCTTCAGTGTTACCAGTGTTTTTTTGTTGATGCCTTGAGTCATTAAGGAGATTTTAAAAGTTCAGTTTTATTCCCAGGTTACATCGTACGCCATAATATTCTACCTGCTCCGGACGTTCTTCGTTCTTCCCGAAATGATAGATTAATGGTTTGTTCAGGATATTGTTTACATCAGCATAGAGCATCAGGTGTTTGGTGAACTGATAAGATCCTCCGAAATCCAGACTGCTGTATTTTCCATAGTAAGAATCATTGATATCATCCTCTGCATATTCTACCGCATACTTTCCTTTGTAATTGTATGCAAGCCTCGCATTGAATCCTTTCTTCTCAAAGAAAAGCTGTACGTTATAAAGCTCTTTGGCCTGATAAGGAAGTGCTACTGTTCTTCCGCTTGGCTTTTCCATTTCAGAAGTCATGAAAGTGGCATTCACCTGGGATCCGAAATATTGCAGGAATCCCGGAAGGAAATCAAATCTCTTATTGATTCCAAGTTCAATACCTCCCAGCCAGGCTGCTTTTCCATTGTTCGGTGCTGTAAACTGCACCCCGTTCATCCCGTTGTAGCTTCCGATAAAGGAATCCTGAAAAATAGGATCTGTGATGGATTTATAGAAAACACCTCCGCTTACAATCCCCACATTTGAGAAATAATATTCTCCCATCAGGTCAAAGTTTAAAGAATAGGTTGGATTAAGGTTGGGATTCCCTCCTTTGAATTCATTATCCGCTTCAATATAAGTTCCACCTGGCGTCAGATCCCCGAAATTGGGTCTTGAAAAAGTCCGTGTGGCGGCAAAACGCAGATTGGTTTTATCGTTTAAGGTGTATTTAATATGTAACATTGGAAGTACGGCGAGATAATTCTTGGTGTGCTCTACCGGAGTAGGAACATTGTCTATCACATTATAACCCTGTACTTTTGTATTGGTATTGGATAACCTGATTCCTCCTAAAATAATGATCTTGTCATTCAGTTTATAAGTTCCCATTCCATACGCATCAGCATGCTTTTCAAAAACATCGAAGTTTCTACCCAATGCCTTATTGTATTCCAGTGCTTCGGAATCTGCCGGGTTGATCTTCAGGTTTCCCTGGTTCTGGAACCAGAACTGATCCATTCCTGTAGTAGACAATACAGGCCCGAATGTATTTCCGATGTGGGCGTTCATTTCGCTTAAGTATTTTGGACCATTCGGCTGAGTGGTGATATAGGGAGCGTAATCCGAAAGCAGCGGGGCAGTTCCTCCGTTCCAGTTGTAGAAAATATCGGAGAATCTTGCATTTCTTTCCTTGTCCCTGTATTTGAAACCGTATTTTAAGGTCAGCTTATCAGACGTATTGATTTCGTGGTTGAAAGCTGCGACAATCTTGTCTTTTTCCTCCACAAAAACTTTGTAGAATTCAAGGTCGGTAAATCTCATCTGGGAAGCATCCATTTTAAAATTCGGATCGCTGTAGAATCCAAATAAGGCATCCGGGTTTTTATAGTCTAATTTTCCGCCGTCTGCTTTCCAATAGGCTCTTGGACCGTTTCCATGATCGGAAATATAATCAGGATTGATGCCTACACCGGATTGGGTGTATTTGATCACATAATAAGAATTGTTCTGCTTATCCGGAATATTTCCGTATTTAAAGCGGTTGTCATAATAGGATAAATCCCAGTCGATTTTCCCTTTGTTTAAAGTATGGATTCCACCTAGTGAAACAGAAGTAAGCTCTGTGATCAGAAGGTTATGGATATTCTGAAGCTCTACTCTTGCCGTATTATTGGCTGCACTGAATTTATCAAATCTGATCCTGTGTTTATAGTGGGTTTCATCATCTGAAAGCGTTCCGTACATTCCCTTCAGATAAAATGTATTCTTTGGAGAAAGCACGTATTCAAAAGCCGCATTTACACCGGTTGTTTTTCTGACTCCGTTATAATCACGAAGTTCCATTCTGAAAACACCTTCATCACCGCTTCTTCTCGCTTCAAAATTATCGGTAGACCAGTTTCTGATAAAGTGGGCCACATTGAATAAGTACCCGAATTTTTTATCCTTTGTCCTGCCTCCGTAAAGTAAACCAAGGTTATAAACACCTTTGTCAGATTTAGCATTGTAACCGCTTCCCAGCGTTGCTTTGAACTCTGTTTTCATCGGTGGTGTTTTGGTAATGAAGTTCACGCCGCCACCTATTCCATCGGCTTCCATATCCGGAGTGAAAGACTTGTTGACATGAACGTAGGAAATGAGTTCAGTAGGGAAAAAATCAAAAGCTGTTGCTCTGGATGTGGTTTCTTCTTCTGCGGTAGGAAGTCTGTTTCCGTTGATGGTAGTAGAGGCCCAGAATGGCGGAAGTCCTCTTAGTGAAACAAATCTTCCTTCGCCCTGATCCCGTTCAATAGAAACACCCTGAACACGCTGAACCGTTTCAGCCGCATTTCTGTCCGGAAGCTTTCCGATTCCGTCTGATGCAATGACATTGGTGATATTTACCGCGTTTTTTTGAAGATTTAAAGCTCTCGCTTCCGTATTTTTCAAAGTTCCGGTTACGACAACTTCGTCAATGTTTTTTCTCTGCTGGGATAGTTTTACAGCTCCAAGATCCACCGTTTCCCCGGATTTCACTTCTATGTCAATATCAGACGTTTCATAACCAATATAACTGATCTGTAGATGATATTGTCCTTCTTTGATATCATTGAATGTAAATTTTCCATCGATATCAGTTGCTGTATTTTTTGATAAACCGTTTATTTTAACTGACGCGCCGGGAAGAGGCTGGTTGTCGTCAAAAACAGTTCCTATAATTAACTGCTTTTGTGCTGACACAAAAAAGATCAAACACAAAAAAGCAAGGGTAAGTAATTTCTCTAATTGGGTCTTCATTTTTACATATATTAAATTTTCATTGCAAAACAAGCTAATAATTTTAATATATATAAATATTTCGTATTAAGTATTGTTTAACAAATAAGCTCTGTTTGTTACCTGTATTTTACTTTGAAGAAGGTAGAAATTATCGTGTGAAAAACAGGGGAAACAGGCTTATAAGTCGTTATTTTGACGTTTTTGTAAATAATTCTTTACATAATTGAGATAAGAAATTTTTAGAAAACAGATGTATTTTGATTAATATTCCGTTCATTTTCGGAAAAACCGGAATATCAAAAGTTGCATATTTGTAAAATTATGCACCGGTGAAGCACAAAATAGATGAGAAGTAAGAAGTCAAAATATTAAAATGGGAAGTCTTTTAAAATACACCAAGATTAATCCTGCCACTTGATATTTAAGGTTACAAAGAAAGAATCAATCTTTGATTGATCTGATCAAGAAAACGTATAAGCATAGATTAATTAAAGGTAGGTGAAATCTTTACCCCCTGAAATAATAGATCATACATGTAAATCTTTACGTTTGAAAAATAAACAGTTCTATGCCGTATAAAAATAAAGAACAAGCATTACACAGCTTTCATTACTGATGCTCACCGGAACGTGTGGAAATTTTCCGTTAAAATAAAGCGAATCTCCTTCTTCTAAAATAATTTCCTCATTATCTATGATATATTTTACTTCTCCTTTGAGAACATATTTGAATTCCCAGGCATCAGTAATCACTTTTTCCCTTTTGGAATTGGGCTCCAGGGTAAGCAACACCGCTTCGAATCCTAAAGAATGGAGGCTTTTGCTGAAGATATGCATATATTTAAACCCCTCAGCTTCCACTTCCTTTTCAATAAACTGCTGGCTGTCCTTCGGGAGATAGATGAACTTGGCGCTGGATTTCTTCTCAACGCCTTCAAAGAAATAACTGGCATCAATTTCCAGCGACTGGATCATATCAAGCAATACCGGAAGTGACGGAATTGTTCTTCCATTCTCAATCCTGGAAACAAGGCCGTTGCTCACATTGGCTTTGGAAGCCAGCTCGTTGATGGTTAAATTATTCTTTTTCCTGATATCTTTCAGTCTTTTACCGATACCTATTAAAAAATCATTCATAGTGTTTACAATTTAACCTAAATTATTTTTCTTCATTATATATGTATGATGAAAAGCAAAGTTAATATTATTCTATATAGCTTGGGTATGGTGGGGAATCAATTCATTGAAAATTGTTATTGGGGAAGACGAAGGAAGCGAAGAAGGCTGAGATGGCAAAGGGGAGAAAAGGCTAAATCGCGAAAGGGCAAATTTGCAAATGGATGGGTGCAATTAATTGAAATTTGGGTTGAGGATTAAACAGCTTCTGTAAATATCCAAGCTGCAGAAATAATAAGCCACTTATTTGCCTTCTTCGCTCCCTTCGCCTTTTTGCCCTTTCGCGATTTAGCCTTTCCGCTTTTCAATCCATTTTGCCTTCTCACCCTTTTCCCTTATTTTTGTGAAATTCCTCATCCTCATGAAAAAAATTATCCTTATTGAAGACGAAACCAGTGTAGTCTCCTTTATTAAGAAAGGACTTCAGGAAAGTGGTTATGAAGTTTCCGTAGCTTTTGACGGGCGTACAGGCGTGCAGCTGGTACAGGCCAATGATTTTGATCTTGTGGTTCTGGATATTATGCTTCCGGAAATGAATGGGCTGGATGTATGCAAAGAAATCAGGAAGACCAATCAGCATGTTCCTATACTTTTTTTAACTGCACTGGGAACTTCTGAAAATATTGTTCTGGGCCTGGAAAGTGGCGGAGATGATTATCTGGTAAAACCGTTCAAATTTATTGAACTGGTAGCCCGGGTAAAATCGCTTTTGAGAAGAAGTAACGGGAATGGTTCCCAGGAAATTATTGAACCTGAACCGGATAATGAACATGTGTTTCAGTTCTCAGATCTGATCCTTAACGACTATACGAAAAAGGTGACCCGTGCGGGAGAGGAAATTACACTGACTTCTACAGAATATAAACTTCTGCTCTATTTTCTGAACAACCCCGAGAAAGTAATTTCCCGGGCTGAAATCCTGGATGCGGTATGGGGCGTGAATTATGAGCTGGGAACCAATGTGGTGGATGTGTATGTAAATTATTTAAGAAAAAAACTGGATAGCCAGGAAGATAATAAGCTGATCCATACCGTAATAGGAATGGGATACGTAATGAAAAAACCTTAACGGATGTTTAACAAAGTGATCACCAACCAGACCAAAACCATGGTGCTCCTGATGCTGGTATTTACGGTCATCATTCTGCTGTTCAGTGGATTGGTTTACTTCTCTATTGTCAACTTTTCACATCAGAGATTTTATGAACTGCTGAAGATCCGTACGGCCACCATTGTTCAGATTGAAAAGAGCAAAGACCATCTGGATCTTCCGGAAAACTACATCCTCAACAGTCTGAACGACGAAGAACTTCCGATGGAAAGGGATTATGTTTTTGCCATTCCCACGGATTCCAATTTCAAAAAGATTTCACAGGAAGTCCATATCCCGGATTATTTCTTTAAAAGTATCGTGAAAAAAGGAGAAGCCAATTATAATGATAAAGAATTTTATTATATCGGCCAGACTTTTAAATATGATGATAAAGATTATATTGCCATCGCTTCTGCCAAGAACCATTACGTAATCTATTATCTCGGGTTTTTAAAGAGAACGCTGGTGACCTGCATCGTACTTTCCCTGTTTTTCAGTATGATCTTTTCTTTTTATCTGTCTAAAACCTTGTTTAAACCTATTTTAAAAATTACAGGAAAAGTAAAAGAGATCAGCTCCGAAAATCTTCACCTGAGATTGGAACCCCAGCCTGATAATAAAGAGCTGAATGAACTGGTGGATACTTTTAACGGAATGCTGAACCGCATAGAAACGTCATTTGAAACCCAGAACCATCTGATCGGAAATGTTTCCCATGAACTGAGAACACCCCTGACTTCCATCATGGGGGAAGCAGACGTAGCGCTTTCTATCAACAGAACGACAGATGAATACAAAGATACCCTGGAAATTATCCTGGATGAAGCGGAGAAGCTTGATAAAAAGATCAAAGCCTTATTGATGATCGCGCAGACCGGTTTCGACGGAAAAATCCAGAAAATGGATAAGGTAAGAATAGACCAGCTGCTTTGGGATGTAATTGAGACTTTACGGAAAATAGACTCACGTAACAATATTTATCTGGATATCAGCATGCTTCCTGATAATCCCAAAAAACTAAAAGTACAGGGCAACGAGCAGTTGCTGCATCTTGCGGTAGCCAATATCATCAATAACGGCTGCAAATATTCTAATTTCCAGCAGGTAAAAGTTTCGCTGGGTGCCACAGATACAGATGTCTATATTATTGTAAAAGATTTCGGAATCGGGATTCCTGAGGAAGAAATGAACAAAATCTATGACCCATTCTTCAGGGCCTCCAATACCAAAAACTACGAAGGCTACGGAATCGGGCTTCCTCTGGCCAGAAATATTGTAAGAATGCATCAGGGCGAACTGATTGTGAGCTCTTATGAGAACCAGGGAACTACGGTACAGATGAGGTTCCCGAATTTCTACAGCACGAGACCGGAGGAGGTTTGAGGGGAAAGGCTAAATCGCGAAAAGGCAAAAAGGCGAAAATGCTAAGGAAGCAGAGAAGGCTAAGATGGCAAATAAGCTTATTTACAAATGAGCGGATTTGCTTTTTATGATGATATAAGTACTTGTTGGAATAAACTTAGCGCACGACTATCTTGAATTAATTAGAATAAACGTGCCACACAACTGCTTTTAGATTAGACTCAAAAAAATTTCACCGATAATTTGAAGACCATTAATTTTCAATGGCCTGAAAGTACATTCGCTCATTCGCAAATCAGCCTTTTTGCGATTTTGCTTTTTAACCCTTTTGCCCTCTTAGCCTTTTCAGCTTCCTTCGCCTTTCCGCATATTAACACCCCTTAACAATATTCTAATCTCATTCTAATCTCTTTAATCACATTTTAATTCCATTCCAAAAGGCTTCTAATCTTACCGCTTTAGTTTTGTATCATCAAAATAAGATAACGCAAACCTAAATCTAATAGATATGACCAAAACAATCTTAATCGCAACAGACTATTCTCTGGAATCACTTAATATATTAAAAAAAGTACTTAAAGAGAAAGAAGCATCGGAAGACCAGAACCAGTATAATATTCTTTTGGTTTCAGGATATGAGGCCGGGGATTCCATCAGAGACCTCCTGTTTAATACAAAAAGCACAATTTTCAATAAAATAAGACCCCAGGAGTTCTGTGATGCATATGGGATCATCAGGAATAAATACCCACACCTAGTGAACAAGATCATCTGCGATATCTTCACGGGCAGCTTTCAGAGAACATTCAACAATTATGTGAAAGCGGCGGATATCGTGGAGGCTTATTATTCTCCATCCATTGTAAGTAAGGGTAAAGGAAAATTTGATATTGCCCCTTATATTAAAAAATGCAAAGAGCTCCAGGTTCAGGAAATTCATGTGGAAATTGCTGAAACACTTCCGGAAAGAGGAAGACTGGCTGAGATCTTCGTTGAGGTCTAAAGAATTTATTATCAATTAAAAGAATAAGAAAATGTTAAGAAATTATAGTAACAGCCGAACGTTGGGAGACAATATCAGATTGGGGACGCTGACTGCATTTACTGCGGGTACTATAAATATTGCCTCTCTGTTAATATTTCTCTCTTTCACGTCAAACGTAACGGGACATTATGCAGTATTTGCTGCAGAAATCAGTAAAGGAAACTGGTCGCAGGTGGCTGTGGTGGGTGCATGGATCTTTCTGTTCTTCTTCGGAAGCTTTTTGTCCAATTTTATTGTGATCAACTTCAATAAAAGGAGTAAGTATTTTGCCCATGCCATGCCGATTGTTCTGGAGATTATCTGCTTGCTTTTTGTAGGGATATACGGACAGTTTTATTATCAGAAAACACTGGAAGAAACCGAATATCTGGTAGCGCTGATGCTTTTTGCCACCGGGCTTCAGAATGGTCTTACGGCAAGTATCTCCAATTTCGCAGTGAAAACTACCCACCTTACGGGAACCACTACCGACCTTGGAATCCTGTTTTCCATGTTTACGCAGAAGAAATACAGAAAGAACGGTGAACTGATTGCAAGGGCGAAACTCCTGATGAGTATTATGGCAGCCTATGTTTTAGGAGCCGTATTCTCAGGACTTACCTATTATTATCTTGAATTCAGGGTGTTTTATGTGATCAGCTTCTGTTTGCTGGTGGTGATTGGGTATGATGCCTATAAAATTCATATCAGACACTTTAACACCAGATACCGCCACAGCAGGATCTATAAAAAGCCGAATGTATTGGCTTATCTGTACGATAAGGTGCATGGAATTCCTAAAAGAAAAGAGAAAAGAACACTTGTTTTTGATGAATAAGTGATCAGGAAATAAAAATAAATATCAGTATTATTTTTGTGTAAACTAGCTGTGAAACACCCTTTTTCGATGGTAGAAAAAGGGTGTTGCTTATTCTGTAAAGTCACTTTTTATAAGGTTTTTGACGCAAAGGTGATATCAAATACGTTTTATTTTTAAACTTTGCTTAAATATCTTCCACAGATCAAGTGAATTCCATAGATTTTTTGCCTATTTTATTAGTGTTATCCATGGATTCATTCGTGAAATTTATATTTAAAGTTATTTTCAATCAAAAAATACCCCTGGGTTAAAAGCAGAACAGAGGAACCCATTGTGGTGAAAATGTTGATAATTAAATTTTAATTCACGGTTTTATTGTTTTAATTACCAATTCCATTGACTATTTTTGTAAGTTGATTATACGTTTTATGTCAGATATTATTCAGCTTTTACCGGATCATGTAGCCAACCAAATAGCGGCAGGAGAGGTGGTGCAGAGACCTGCATCCATTGTGAAAGAACTTTTGGAAAATGCTATTGATGCAGATGCGTCCAAGATAGAACTGATCATCAGGGATGCCGGAAAAAACCTGATCCAGGTGGTGGATGACGGCAAAGGAATGTCTGAAACAGATGCCAGAATGGCGTTTGAGAGACATGCTACGTCCAAAATCAGAGGTACGGAAGATATCTTCAGGATTGCTACCAAAGGATTCAGGGGAGAAGCGCTGGCTTCTATTGCAGCTGTTTCCCAGGTGGAACTGAGGACGAAGCAGAATGATGCTAAAATAGGGACCAATATCTACATTGAAGGTGGCGTATTTCAGTTTCAGGATCCTATACAGACGGCAGACGGATCCAATTTTCTGGTGAAGAATCTGTTTTATAACGTTCCCGCCAGAAGGAAATTTCTTAAAAACAATAATGTTGAATTCAGGCATGTCATAGATGAATTCCAGCGCGTTGCACTGGCACACGAAAATCTGGAATTTTCCCTGTTTCATGATGATGAAGCGGTTTTCAGACTGAGAAAAGGAAGTCAGATGCAGCGTATCGTGGATGTTTTTGGACGTAAGCTTCAACCGCAGCTTATTCCCATCAAAGAAGATATTATCTGGTGTAAGCTTCACGGATTTGTGGCAAAACCTGAAGGAGCGAAAAAGTCAAGAGGTGAGCAGTTTCTGTTTGTCAATGGAAGATATTTCAGAAGCCCGTATTTTAATAAAGCGGTTCAGGAAGCCTTTGAAGGACTGCTTCTGCCGGGTTATGTGCCTACATTTTTCCTTTTCCTGGAGCTGGATCCGGAAAAAATAGATGTGAATATCCATCCGCAAAAGACGGAGGTAAAATTTGAGGACGAGCATCTTATCTTTGCTCTTCTCCGTTCTACTATTAAAAGATCCCTGGGAATTTATAATGTGTCCCCAAGTCTTGATTTTGATAAAGATCCGGATCTGGATGCCATGATGAACAGGCCACTGCCAAGCAAGAGCAACGGAAGTGGGGGAAATGTGATTAAAATGCCGGAAATTATTGTAGATAAAGACTATAATCCGTTTATTGAAGAGAGAAATGTACGTCCGGAAGAAATTCAGAACCTAACGGAAATGTATCACCAGAATATTACCGCAGAGCCTTCTAAAATCAATTTATTTGAAGATGAAGATTTTGATGAGGATCTGATGAGGCTGCCCAACGGCTACTGGCTTTTCAACAAAGGAGATGTAACCCTGATGCTGGATCTGGGAAGGATGCACAGATTGGTGGTTTCCGAGAACAATAAAACTTCAAAGAAAACAAACGTCAACACCAATCCAAACAGCCATGCATTACTGTTTTCCCTGGAGTATCACATGAACGAAATTGAGAAGACCAAATACAATTCTTTTAAAAAATTTCTTCCTGAACTCGGGTTTGACATGAAAATTGCACATGAAAGCGTACTGAGGATAGACGCTCTTCCTGAAGGACTGAAAGAAACACAGGCCATGAAGTTCCTGGAAAACCTTTTTGAGATCCTGGATTATAAAACGGAAGAAGAATTTATGCAGTTCTATCTCAACCAGTGGAACAAAATGCAGTCGAAATCCAGATTTGATTTTATCTACAAAAAAGATGCGGAACAGATGATTAAAGATTTTACAGCCCTTGGCTTTCCGGAATTTTTACCGGATGGTAAAAGATGCTTTTATGAAGTTCCGTTTAATGATTTTAAAAACAAATTTTAAAAAATGTTCAACAATATACCGCCGATCACCAGGAATATCATCATCATTAACGTGATCGTATTTATCGGAACTTATTTTCTCGGAAACCAGGTCATCGGTTATCTTGCCGGATTTTATCCCTTTTCTCCGTTTTTCCATTCTTGGCAGATCATTACTCATATGTTTATGCATGGGAGCATTATGCATATTCTGTTTAATATGCTGACGCTGTATAGCTTCGGACCTATTCTGGAACAGACATTGGGAGACAAAAAATATCTGATCCTTTATTTTCTGAGTGGGTTAGGTGCTTTTTTCCTTTTTAATTTGTGGAATTTTGTTGAAGCTCAACAGATTACAGGTGAGCTGAAGCAACTTGGATTCAACGTGAACGCGTACTTATCCGGTGCGAATGTCAACTTTAGCGGAAATGCTGAATCTATCATCAAACAGAAAGAGTTGGTTGGGAATCTGGACGGTATTGTTGCAACACCAATGGTGGGCGCTTCCGGAGCTATTTTCGGGGTTGTGACCGCTTTTGCTACACTGTATCCGGACTCAAAGATTATGCTGATGTTTATCCCGGTTCCTATGAAGGTAAAATACCTGATGCCTATTGTTATTGTGGTTTCCATTTACCTTGGAGTGTCCGGAAACGGAGGAGGTATTGCCCATCTTGCTCACGTAGGAGGCGCATTAATTGGCTGGATTCTTGCCAGGATATGGAAAAAACATCTCTATAGATTCAATTAAAAAGTTTGTGAAAGTTTTCCGTCTTATCATATTCATCCTGCATCTGGGGACCTTGCTCCTGTTGCTTTGTACCCTGTTGAATGCTTATGTTCCGCCTAAAATATTTCCGTGGTTCAATCTGCTTTCGCTGGGTTTTCCCATTCTCATGGTTATGTATGTGGTTTTTATCCTTTTCTGGCTTTTCAGCTGGAAAAAAAGAACTTTTGCCTTTATGCTGGCCGGGCTTATATTTATGAATCCTGTACAGCGATGGGTGAATTATTCTACCGCTAAAAAGCAAACCGCAGACCTCAAGTTAATTTCTTTTAATGTAAAAGGAGGTTCTTTAGGCGCTTCCTATATTAATGAATACCTGAATAATGCCAATGCGGATGTTGTAATGTTGCAGGAATCAGGGAAAAAAATATCAGTCAAGGGGATGAAAGTCGTTGATAACAACGGAATTCTTAAAACTTTTTCAAAACATAAAATTATAGACTCCAAAGAGCTCATCAAAAGTGATTACGAAACCAATAATGCTTATGCCTCCCAGGCAGACATTGAGATCAGAGGAAAGATATACCGTTTTATCAATGTTTATCTGGAACCTTTTAAATTTGAAAAAGGAATGATCAAAATGGATGGCGTACAGGAAGAAGATGAGCAAAAACTGAAAAATATTGTTAAGCGGTTGATTCCTGTTTTTAAAAAACACCAGGATCAGGTAGCAAGCATCAGAGAAGGAATTAAAAACTCACCCTACCCGGTGATTCTGATGGGAGACTTGAATTCTGTACCGAATTCTTACGAATATTTTCAACTTTCCGATGGGTTGGAGGATGCCTTTGTAAAAGCTGGAAAAGGCAGTGGAACAAGCTTTCACGACTATAAATTTCCGATCAGAATTGACTATATTTTTACTTCAAAAACGATACAGCCTGTCACTTATAAAGTGGACCGTACTATCAAGCGTTCAGACCATTACCCGGTGATCGGAACTTTTTCGTTAAACAATTAATAATCATAAAATTAGTTAAATAGGTCCTGGTTGGTAGGATTTTTGATGAAAAAGTAGTCGTACCCCTAGACTGTCTTTCATGAAGCCGAATCAATTACTGCTATTTGTTCATATTGTTGTAGCCGTGCTGCTGTTATGCACACTGGGAAATGCCTGGATCCCGCCTAACTTTATAGGAGGGCTTAATTTACTTTCCCTTGGCTTCCCATACCTTATTGCGTTATATGTTCTGCTTACTTTAGTCTGGGTATTTCAAAGAAAAAAAATAGCAATTGCTTTCGTAGCAGGGACTCTGCTTTTTTATAATCCGGTGAGAAGATGGGTTAATATCTCGCCCAAAACAGAGAAAGCTGAGAACTTTAAAACCATAAGAAATATTAAAGTACTCACTTTTAATGTAAAATATGGGGATTTCGGCTGGGATAAAGTAAAAAAATACATCACAGATCAGGATGCTGATATTATTCTTGTTCAGGAAAAAGATACCAACAAGGTCATCAGAAAGGACATGATAAAATATCCTTCTGTAATTCTGAAAACAAAGCATAAGATTTTAAGACAGGAAGCCCTGATTGAAGATCAGGCGAGGGGAAATTCTTTCTTTGCAGATGTAGATATCAACGGAAAGATCATCCGAGTGGTGAATGTATATCTGGAGCCGTTCAGACTTCATAAATCAATGTTTAAATTTGATGGCTTAGCGAAAGAAGGAGGAAAGATTGCAACACTTCTTTCCCATATGACCCCGACTTTTAAAGCCCATGAAGAACAGATTAAAAAGATCAGGAAAGTCATCGACTTTTCACCGTATCCGGTAATTCTTGCCGGGGATTTTAATTCCGTTCCCAATTCATATGAATACTACAGTCTGGGTAAAGATCTTCAAGACGCTTTCCTTACCGTTGGAAATGGTGGTTCTTCCAGTTTCCACGATTATAAAGTTCCCTTGAGGATAGATTATATCTTCAGTTCAAAATCCATTATTCCTTTGAGCTATAAAGTAGATCAATCTGTAAAATTATCGGACCACTATCCTGTAATTGCAGAATTTCTGCTAAATTAGATCCATGAAAAATTTACTATCTGCGGTTTTTGTCATCATCCTGTTGTTATCGGCCTGTTCAAAGAAGGAAACTCCGGGTTTCGCAACAGAACAGAATGTGAAAATGCATTATGATACGGCCGCTGTAGATTCGTTTTCACCCGGGGCAACCTCTATTGATATTGTCCGCCAGATCAGGATGTCTTCACAAAAATACCAGGATTCCGTAAAAGAGGCTGAAAGACTTCAAAAAGAAGAACAGAAACTCAAGGAAGAGCTGGAAAAAGAGAACAAGAAGAAGCTGGAAGAGGAAAAGAAAAAAACGGAAGCCGAGAAAAAGCAGAAATCAATGGATAATTCACCGGCTGCCGGAACAAAAACAGAATAAGATTAAAAAACATTTAAAAAAATATAAAATATGAAAAAACAAATTTTTGCCGTGGCTGCAGCCACATTATTGGTGGTATCATGCACAAAATCAACTACAAAAACAGAACAGGTTGAAAATGCCGACGGATCAGTGACTACTACCACTACCACAGTTTCCGAAACCTCGGCTAACATTGTGGATACGGCCAAGATAGATAAGACTAAAGAAGATGTAAAGACTAAAATGGATGCTGCCGGGAACAAAATAGATGATGCTGCCCAGAAAGCGAAAGAAGACCTTAATAAAGCCGGAAAAGATATTAAAGCAGGGGCAAAAGAGGTTGGACAGGACGTGAAAGATGCAGCAGCAAAAGGAGCTGCCAAAGTGGAAGAAGGAGCTAAAAAGCTGAAGGAAGATTTAAATAAATAGTGAAATATTACAGTATACAGAAAACGCAGTCGTGAGTTCGGCTGCGTTTTTTATTTATATTTTTGATGGGGGAAGGAAGATGGAAGGAAGGAGTTATCTTTGTCTTAATTGTCAACCAGGTATCAGGATTTTAAAAACCAGATATTGGTCTTCATACTACCAGTAACTTTCATCTTCAGACATCAGACTTCGTACCTTTTTTATCATCTGTTCAGTTCCAGCAGCGGGTCTATATATTCCCGGTCATTGCTTAGTCTCGGGACTTTATTCTGGCCGCCCAGTTTTCCTTTGGATTCCAGCCAGTGATAGAAGAGATCCGGTTTTGCAATATGGATGATCGGTCTTTTCAGGGTCAGGTTGTTATATCTTTTTGCTTCGTAATCTGAATTGATGGTTTTAAGATGAAGATCAAAAGCATCGGTAAATCGCTCCAGGTCGTCCGGCTGGTGGCTGAATTCAAAGATCCATTCGTGGGCGCCTCCTTCGTTTTCTTTCATAAAGACCGGTGCTCCTGTAAAGTCTGTCACCCGTGCTCCGGTAAGCTCACAGGCTTTGGATAAGGCAGATTCCACATTGGTGATCATCAGTTCTTCCCCGAATGCATTGATATAATGCTTGGTTCTTCCTGTAATCTTTATTCTGAAAGGATTGGTTGAAGTAAATATAACAGTGTCGCCGATGAGGTATCTCCAGAGGCCGCCGTTGGTGGTGATGACCATTGCATAATTTTTCCCGGTTTCCACATCTTCCAGGCTTACCACTTTGGGGTTGGAAAAATGAAACTGATCCATCGGGATAAATTCATAGAAAATTCCGTAATCAAGCATCAGCAGGATCTCGTCACTGTCCGATCTGTCCTGTATCCCGAAAAAGCCTTCGGAGGCATTGTAAATTTCGTAGTAATTGATCTTTTTTCCTATGATCTGCCTGTATTGTTCCCTATAGGGCTTAAAACTGATTCCACCGTGAAAAAATACCTCTAAATTAGGCCACAGCTCAGAAATACTTCCGCTGCCGGTTTCTTTTAAAACCCTTTGAAGCAAAACCATCATCCAGCTCGGTACACCAAGGATACTTCCCACATCTTCATTTTTTACTTCGGAAGTGATGGCTTTAAGCTTGCTTTCCCATTCGGACATCAGGGAAACCTTTTTGCTTGGTGTGGTGGTGATCTCTACCCAGAAAGGGAGGTTATCAATTAAAATAGCTGAAAGATCCCCGAATTTGGTGTTAAAATCTGCGTGAAGTTCAGAGCTGCCGCCCAGACGAAGGTTTTTATTGGTGAACAGCTGATTTTCCGGATGGTTATTGGCGTAAATGGAAACCATGTCTTTTCCTGCCTTCATATGGCAGTATTCAAGGCTTTCTGTGGAGATAGGAATAAACTTGCTCTTGGCATTGGTGGTTCCGGAGGATTTTGCAAAATGCTTGATGTAGCCAGGCCAGCTTACATCTTTATGCCCTTGTCTGGCTTTTTCGATGTAAGGCTCAAAATCTTCATATGCAACGATCGGAACTTTATTTTTAAAGTCCTGATAGCTGGAAATAGAATTGAAGCCGTGGGCTTTGCCGTATTCGGTGTCTTCCGCATGAAACAGCTGTGAGAAAAGTATACCTTTCTGGGTTTCAATGGGGTGGTCCATGAAATTCTGAATCTGATCTATCCTTTGGCGGATAAACCAGTTGACGACCGTATTGAAAAGTGCCTTTGTTGCCATTCCAACAAATATAACAATATTTGGATTTTCAGAGAATTTTTATCGTATTAAATAAAAAAACCGTTACAAATTATGTAACGGTTCTGTATTTGAAATTATTGTTTTTTAGCAATACTCATCAAAAGCAGCCTGAAGATTTGCTGCAATGGCGCCTGCAGGGTTTCCTTCGATGTGGTGTCTTTCCAGCATATGAACCAGTTCTCCATCCTTGAAAAGCGCTACACATGGGGAGCTCGGAGGGAATGGGGCAAGATGTTTTCTTGCTTCTGCTACCGCTTCGGTATCATATCCTGCAAAAACCGTTGTTAAATGATCCGGTTTTTTTTCTCCGGTTAAAGAATATACTACACCCGGTCTTGCTGCTCCTGCTGCACAACCGCAAACTGAATTAATAACCAATAGGGTAGTTCCCGGCTGCTTTAGAGCCTCTTCTACCTGTGCAGGAGATGTTAAATCTTCGAAACCTTTATCTGTAAGTTCTGCCTTCATAGGCATTACTAAATCTGTTGGATACATATATTTTGTTTTTTTATCACTACAAAGTTAAACAATTCTTAGCTTTTGTTCAATATATAAAAACTATCAATGGTTTAGTCAGATAAAATTAATGCAATATTAATATTTCAATAATATTATAAAAAATATAAAATAAAACTATGAATAAAGAGAAAATTTTATTAAATTTGAAATGATTCTGAAAACAACCGACCATGAAAAAAACATTTACTGCTTTCCCTCAAGCACTCAAATTATTTAACACAACGTGATTTACAGTTGTTAAACCAGCATTTATTCAGTCCTTATAATGAACTGAATTAATAATTATGAAAATATCCAAAAAAATGAAGCCCGGAACAATCTGTTCCGGGCTTCTTTAATCAAATCGATATGCAAAGGTTGGATATCCTGTTTTTATGGGTTTATGTCTCATGATCCGGAACTAAATAGATTCCGGATGCCGGAGCACGCAGCCCGTTTTATGAAAGAAGCTTCTTCGCCATCTCGGAAATACTCTTTCCGTCAGACTTTCCAGCAAGGGCTTTTGAAGCGGCTCCCATTACCTTCCCTAAGTCTTTGGCAGACTCAGCTCCGGTTTGTGCAATAATATTCCTGATTTCGGCTTCCAGTTCTTCGGGACTAAGCTGCTTTGGTAAAAACTTCTCAATCACTTTCATTTGAGCTTCCTCCACTTCTGCAAGGTCATTTCTTCCCTGTGCGGTAAACTGTTCGAAGGAGTCTTTACGCTGCTTGATCATTCTCTGCAGAATGGCAATTTCCTGCTCTTCCGTCACTTCAGTACCTCTTGCTTCGGTCTGCAGGAGTAAAATCTGTGCCTTTACAGCTCTCAGGGAGTCCAGAGCAACTCTGTCTTTTTCCCTCATCGCTGTTTTTATTGCTTCACTGATGGTATTTTCTAAACTCATGGTTTTGATAATTTGATGATATGCTGATGAGTTGATTTGACTATGAATCATCACATAATCAAATCAAACCATCGTCACATTATTTAGTCTACGTCTTTGTTTAAGAATCTGTTTTCTCTTACCTGCATGGATCCGTTGTTATCAGACAGATAGGTATTGATGTTCTGATCTGATGCATTGGTTCCGTCTATGGCAATATTCTTTCTTTTGAAAGCCGGTACAGATTCGAATTCGCTGGTGCTGTCGAAGCTCTGATAGCGGGAATTGAACTCTTTCAGTTTATTTCTTCTCTCCAGAATTCTGTCCTGATCTACAGCTTTATTCACAAACGTGAATTCAGATTCAGTGGATTTCGGAGCTTCAATTTCTGTTTTTTCTTCAAAAGCAGGTTTTGTTTCAGCTTTCGGCTCTTCCTGTTTGGTCTGGAAGATGGCTTCAACAGCCTGAACCGGAATTTCAGTTACGGCACTTACTGGTGCTGTAAATTCTGCCTTTGGCTGCCCGAAATCTGTCTTAGGCTCATTGGAAGAAGGCTGATTGTTAACAAAGAAGCTGAACTCAATAGGTTTTTCTTCTGAGAAAGCGCTGGATGCCGGTGTAGAAGGAGCTTCGTCTTTTCTGGCATCGAAGTCAAATTTAAAAGACTCAATTTCCAGGTCATTAGGATCTTCTGCTTCTTCGTCATAAGAGAATAGGCTGTAAGATTCCTCTGCAGATTCTTCTTCGTTTCTCCAGCTGTTAACAGGGCTGTTTTGTGTATCTTCCTCTTTATCAAAGAATTTTACTTCCTTTTTGATCTCTTCTTCCTCAATAATCATTTTTTTTTCAGAAGACTTCATTCCGAACTGTGGAACATCACTGTCCTCGTCATCCAGTCTGAAGGTATGTTTTCCTCCGAAATCATGAGTGGTTTCATGAGTTTCTCTTTCTTCCCTTGTTTTGAAAGGGGATGCTTTTGGAGCCTCCATGCTGTCATTAAGACTGATTCTGATCTTTTCAGTAGGACCTGCAAACTTTTTGCTGTCATTTGAAAAACCTGTAGCAATTACAAGAACGCTTACAGAATCTCCAAGTTCCTCATCCGCACCTACCCCGAAGATGATATCAGCGGTATTTCCGGCTTCTTTCTGGATATGGTCCATAATTACCCCAATCTCGTCCATGGTCACTTCTTCCGCACCACTTCTGATCAACAGAAGGACGTTTTTAGCACCGGTGATCTTATTGTCATTCAACAACGGAGAATCAAGGGCCTTTTTAACGGCTTCTTCGGCTTTGTTTTCCCCGGAAGCGATCCCTGTAGACATCAGTGCAGTTCCGGAGTTCTGAAGAACAGATTTAGCATCTCTGAAGTCAATGTTTACATCAAAGTAACCGGTAATAACTTCTGCCATTCCTTTTGCGGCATTGGTTAACACTTCATCGGCTTTTGAGAATCCCTGTTTGAATCCAAGGTTTCCGAACTGCTGTCTTAATTTATCATTATTGATCACAATCAGTGAATCAACATTATTTCTTAATTTTTCAAGACCGTTTTCTGCCTGCTCAAGTCTTCTTTTTCCTTCAAAGCTGAAAGGAACGGTAACGATACCTACCGTAAGAATTCCCATGTCTTTGGCTACTTTTGCGATCACCGGAGCTGCTCCGGTTCCCGTACCACCACCCATTCCGGCAGTGATGAATACCATTTTGGTATTCTGACCCATAGCGGCCTTGATTTCTTCGATGCTTTCAATGGCAGATTTTTCCCCTACTTCAGGATCTGCTCCTGCACCAAGCCCTTCTGTAATCGTAGTACCAAGCTGCACTTTATTGGCAACAGGATTATTGTCGAGAGTTTGGGCATCGGTATTACAGATCACGAAATCGACTCCGTAAATACCTTTTTCGTACATGTGTTTCAGGGCATTGTTTCCACCGCCCCCTACACCGATAACTTTTATAATGGATGAATTTCCTTTTGGCAAATCAAATGAAAATCCTTGTGTACCTATATTTTCCATAACTATGCTTTTTATAATTGATGAATGATAATTGATGAATGATACCTGATGTGTGATAAATGGTATTTATCAATAATCAATCATCTTTTATCATTTATGCTTTATTCTACTTCTTCAAAGAATTTTTTAACTTTTTCCATCAGCGACTGCCCGAACGTGAGCTTCGCTCTTCTGTTTTCCTGCTGCTCACTCACAGCGGCCTGCTCCTGAACCACCGCTGCCGGCTGTATGGGCTGAGCTGTTTCTGCCTGTGTTACAGTAGCTTCCGTTTTGGCTGGCTGCTCTTCTACAACCGGTTCTGCTTCTGCTCCCTGCTTTTTGTCGCGGATCTTTAAACTCTCCATCAGTAAACCGATTGAAGTAGCAAATTCCGGGCCTTTCAGGTACTGGTTTTTATCGTTGGCTATATATTCGTTGGCAAAACCGATTCTGCTGTCAAAACCAGTGGTATAATTGGCCAGCTGGCGAAGATGCTTCAGATTGGATCCACCACCCGTAAGGACAATTCCTGCGATCAGTTTTTTCTTTTGCTCGAATGCGCCGTAGGCTTTAAGTTCTGTATTCACCATTTCCAGGATTTCTTCTACTCTGGCATTAATGATCTGAGCCAAAGTTTTAAGTGAAATTTCCTTATCCGGTCTTCCGTGAAGGCCAGGAATGGTTACGAATGTACTGTCTTTTTCCAGTTCAGGAACGGCAGAACCAAATTTTACTTTCAGCTGTTCTGCATGTTTTTCTATGATGGAACAACCTTCTTTGATATCTTCCGTAATAATACCTCCTCCGTAAGGAATGACGCAGGTATGACGAATGATGTTATCTTTGAAGATGGCAATGTCTGTGGTACCGCCTCCGATATCTACAATAGCAACACCTGCTTCTTTTTCTTCTTTGGTAAGCACCGCTTCTGAAGAAGCCAGAGGTTCCAGGGTAAGGGCCTCCATTTCAAGACCGGCTTCTCTTACACATCTTGCGATGTTTCTGATGCTGCCCATCTGGCCTACTACCACGTGGAAATTGGCTTCCAGGCGTTTTCCGTGCATTCCTACCGGCTCCTGAATTTCACCCTCGGAATCCACTTTGTATTCCTGTGGAAGAACGTGGATGATTTCTTCTCCGGGAAGCATCACCAGTTTTTTTACCTGGTCTTTCAGGGCTTCGATGTCATCATCTGTGATAAATTTATCCGGATGCTCACGCATGATATAGTCGGAATGCTGCAGGGAACGGATATGTTTTCCCGCGATACCTACCGTAACTTTACGGATAGGAACTCCTGCGCTGGATTGTGCTTCTGAAACGGCGGCCTTGATTGAATTAATGGTCTGTGAAATATTATTCACAATTCCTTTATGAACTCCAAGACTTTTGGCCTTTCCAACCCCGAGAACTTCTATTTTCCCGTGTGCATTCCTCCTTCCGACAATCGCGACAATCTTTGTTGTCCCGATGTCCAGACCTACTGAATACTCTTGATTTTCCATTTTATGTCGATTTGATTTTTTTTCTTTTTATCCATTGATAGGATTTTATCCTATCTTTTATTAAATCGTCCCTTCGGGACTCTTTCTGCTATTCTATTTTCACTTTTGCCCTGGGCTTTGCGGCTGTGGGCTTTTTCGTTTCCTTTGGTTTGGCTGCTGCCCTGGGTTTAGGCTTTTCCTTCGCTTTTGCGGGTGGGGTTTTTGCTTTCTTGGTGTCAGCCATTTTAGGCAGTATTTCCGGTTTCTTTGCTGCTGCCAGGACCGGAGTTTTTGCCAGTTCTTTATTTCCTGCTTTCAGAATACTGTCGTTTTCTTTGAAATAAGGATTTAAAGTGGTTACAATCTGGTTCTGGTATTTTACGGAAACCATACTGTATTTTTGAGGGTCCTGGAACACCAGATACTTTTCTACAAAGGTTTTGAGGCCTTTAACTTTAAATTCTATATTATCCAGATCTCCTATTTCTACTTTATAATTTCCATCACTTGTAAGGAGATTATAACTGTCTTTGCTTTTTGAAATTCCAATAAAGAATTTTTTACTGAAATCATCTTTATCAATTTTCTTGACCAGCTCGGCTAGTTTCTCGTATTCGTCAGGCTTTACATTTCCTGTTACGAGCATGCATGGATGGGAATAAGTTTTTGAAATAGGAAACTCGGTTCCTTTTTCGTCTACATAGAAGTCTCTTCCATCTTTATTTAATCTGAATGCAGGCACTCTTTGCTTGATGTCCAGATACAGCTTTCCGTTGAGGTTTAAGTAGACATTGGCACTATCTACAGCCGGAAGGGCATTAATTTTCTTTTCGAGCACCGGAATATTCAGGTCCCCAACCTTTCCTGAAGGGTTTTCTTTTTTTACAATTTCCCGGATATCTTTTTCATCAATGAAGTATACGGGTGTTTTTTCATTCATTTTTACAGAAATCTTATTGTCCGTGATCTTCTGGCCGCTGAATCTCTTCAATGAGAAACTCAGCAGTAATCCAAGGATGATCACTGTGACAGCAATTTTTAATATTCTGTATTTATTTTTCATATTTTTTGTACAATGTAAAAAGTACAATGTACTATTGTATTTTAACTAGTTATTCTCTTAAATGATTTCTGTACTTAGTACTTTTTACATTTTACTTTGTACAGAAGAACTTATCCATTCACAAACAGGGTCATACAGGGTGTCAATGTTTCCTGCACCTACTGTGAGGAGGATATCAAAATCTTTTTCTTTTATTTTTTCGAAAGCACCGGACAGGTCCGATCTTTCTTTTTTATCTAAGTCTACTTTTTCCAGCAGCCAGCCGGAGGTTATTCCTTCAAAATTTTCCTGAAGTTCTCTTGCAGGATAGATGTCCAGAAGAATCAGTTCGTCTGCTTTGCTCAGGCTTTCTGCAAATCCGTCAGCGAAGTCTCTTGTTCTGCTGAAAAGATGGGGCTGGAAAACTACCAATAGTTTTTTATCGGGATAAAAGGTTTTGATGGAGCTTACCACTGCATTAATTTCAGTCGGGTGGTGGGCATAATCATCAATATAAATTTTACCGTTCGGATAAATATGTTTGGTATATCTTCTTTTAATTCCTTTAAAATTGGCAATTGCTTTTTTCAGGGTTTCAAAATCTACTCCTAAATTGTGAAGAATCGCCAAAGCTGCCGTAGCATTTTCCACATTATGAATTCCCGGAATTTCCCAAACAAAATCTTTTATGGTTTCGAATGGGGTGTGGAAATCAAAGTAGATCTTATCATGATCCATGCGGAGATTATCGGAATAATAATCTGCTGTTTCATTCACCGCATATGTTTTGTGAGCCCGTCCGATTTCCAGTCCTTTTCTTACAAAAAGCTGTTTGTCATCAGGAACGAGTGCAGCAAACTGCTTGAAACCTTCTTCAATATGGCTTTTATCACCGTAAATATCCAAATGGTCTGCATCGGTAGAGGTTACCACAGCCCAGTCCGGAGAAAGGTTCAGGAAGCTTCTGTCATACTCATCGGCTTCCACCACTGAATATTTTGTCCCGTTATACAGGAAGTTTGATCTGAAATTCTCAGAAATACCTCCTAAAAAGCATGAGAATGGAAGGTTGGCTTCTTTACAAAGGTGTGAAACCAATGTAGAGGTTGTTGTTTTTCCATGGGTTCCGGCTATGGCGATACAGGCTGTATTTTCAGTGATCAGGCCTAAAACTTTTGCACGTTTTAAAACTTCAAACTGATTGTTATTGAAATAATCCAGGATTCCCAGTGTTTTGATCGCTGGCGTATAGATCACCAATGTATCTTCTTTTTGAAGCCCGGTAATCCTCCTGTCAATATGATCTTCGAAAACAATATCAATTCCTTCTTTCATTAACTGTTCGGTAAGCTTGGTGTTGGTTTTGTCATAGCCCAGCACTTTCTTACCGGAAGCATTGAAATAGCGTGCCAAAGCACTCATTCCGATACCTCCGATTCCTACGAAGTAATAATTCTGATATGTTTCTAAAATATTCATTTATTTGTATTAATGTATTATGTACAATGTATTTATGTACTTTTTACAGTTTTAAATATCTCATCTACAATTTCTTTTGCGGCGTTTGGCTTGGCAAAATATTCCAGATTCTGAGACATTTCATTTCTTACATTTTCACTGCTGCAGATTTCTTCCAGGGTGTTCCAGAATTTTTCCTGCATTTCAGAGTCTTTTACCATTCTGGCTGCATTTTTTTCAACCAGATTCATGGCATTTTTGGTCTGATGGTCTTCCGCTGCAAACGGGAAGGGCACCAGGAGAACCGGTTTTCTGGCAACTGCCAGCTCTGAAATGGCAATGGCACCTGCTCTTGAAACAATAATATCAGCCGCAGAGTAGGCCAGTTCCATATCCTTGATGAATTCCTTTAACTGAACCTGAACTCCGAGATCTGAGATCCGGGATTCATTGCTCAGTTCTTTATAATCCAGCTTTCCGGTCTGCCAGATCAGTTGATACCCTTTTTCTTTTAGCTTTTCAAGGTTATCTTTCCATCCGTTATTTAATGTTCTTGAACCTAAAGAGCCACCAACAGATAGAATGGTCAGCTTGTCTTTGTTCAGTCCCATTTTTTCTTTGGCCTGACCGGTTTCCTGCATTCCTGTGATGATATTTTCACGGATAGGATTTCCCAGGAATTTTATTTTGTCGGCAGGGAAGCCTTCCACTTTCGGATAAGCCGTAAATACAGCTTTGGCTTTCTTACTTAATATTTTATTGGTTACCCCGGCGTGGGCATTCTGCTCCTGGATGAAAATTGGGATCCCAAGTCTGTTGGCTTCATACAAAGCCGGCCCGCTTGCAAAACCTCCGGTACCCACTGCAAAATCCGGTGCGAAGTTTTTAATCAGCTTCTTTGATCTTGATAAGCTTTTCAGGATTTTAAAAGGAAGTCCTAAATTGGATAATATATTTCCCCTGTCGATTCCGGCGATATCTATTCCTTCAATCATATAACCAGCCTGCGGAACTTTTTCCATTTCCATTTTTCCGTTGGCTCCGATGAACAAAAACTCTGCATCAGGAAATCTTTTTCTGATTTCATCTGCAATGGCAATGGCCGGAAAGATGTGTCCTCCTGTTCCGCCGCCTGATAATACTACTTTTAATTTTTTGTTCATTTCGTCTATACGTTTGATATCTTTTTTCATTTTAGATAGGATTTTATCCTACCCTTTGTTAAATCGTCCCGTTGGGACTCTTTGGTTTATGCGATATCGTTAATTTCTGCTACACTTTGTTTTTTGCCCATTCCTTCTTCATCATATATCTGTATCCTTGAGCTTATATTTAAAATTATTCCAAGCTGGAGGTAGGTAACCAGCATGGAGGTTCCTCCATAGCTTATCAGTGGCAGCGGCTGTCCTGTAACCGGGATGAGGTTGACGGCAACGGCGATATTCACTGAGAGCTGTACAAAAATCATTACCCCGAGGCTGAGCACGAGCAAAGACCCGAAAAAGGCGGGCATTTTGCTGGCGATCATCACAATCCTTATGATCATTATGAGATAAAGACTGATAAGGAAGGCTGCCCCAATTAATCCGTATTCTTCTACAATAACTGCAAAAATAAAGTCGGAGGCGGACTGGGGAAGCATTTGCTTCAGTGCGCTTTTTCCCGGTCCCATTCCTGTAACACTGCCGTGTACGATGGCTGCTGTGGCCTGCATGACCTGATAATTTTTGGCTTTTACGCTTTCATCATCTACGTCGGCTGTTTTTGCCTTGCTGGATGTAAAGGTTTCTATACGGCTCATCCAGGTGTGTACACGGTTTCCTCCAATGAGGTTGGTGTTAAGTGCTATAATCAGAAACAAGACAATAGCAACCACTGATGAGGAAATAAACCCTGCAATATACTTCCAGTGAAGCTGACCTATAATGAGGACAATTACTGAGACCATCAGGATCATCAAGGCTGTGGACCCGTTATCTTTGGCAACCAGTACAAAAACCAGCAGGATAGGGCCGAAGATGTACATTACGTTCTCAATGGGAAGCCTTTCTCTGGTTATCTTTTTGGTGAGATACCTGCAGAGATAGATGATGAGCATCAGGAAGGCAAATGATGACGGCTGGAATGAAATGGGCGTTCCAGGGATTTTCAGCCATCTGGAAGCACTGGCTCCATCGATGGTCTGACCTGTAAACATGGTGACTACGAGAAGGACAATCATTAAGCCGAGCAGAATGCTGCTGAGCTTTCCGATGTATTCGTATTTTATCATTCCCACCACTCTCATGATCACAAGACCAAGAACCACAAAGAACATATGTTTGATCACGTGACCGGTAGTGGTCCCGTTATTAACGATATATTCCAGATTTGAACTTGCAGAATATACCGGGAAGATAGAGAAAATGGAGATCACAAGGATGACCATCCAAAGTACTTTATCGCCCTTTAGCAATTCAATTCTGTTTTCTGTGTTCTGTTCGTCCATATTGTTTCTGTATTCCTGTAAAAAGTAAAATGTATAGTGTACAATATACTTTTTACATCCGACATTTTACTTTTTCTACATTTACTTTAATACCTGTTCTTTAAACTGTCTTCCCCTATCTTCATAGCTTTTGAAAAGGTCAAAGCTTGCGCAGCATGGGGAAAGCAGCACGGTATCTCCGCTTTTGGCCAGTGACTTTGATATTTTCACGGCTTCTTCCATGCTTGAAGTATCGTAGATGAATTCTTTTTTGTCTTTAAAGAAGTCTATGATCTTCGTATTGTCAATTCCAAGGCAGACAATGGCTTTTACTTTTCTTTTAACGAGCTCCTCAATTTCTGAGTAATCGTTTCCTTTATCTAATCCTCCTACGATCCAGACCGTTGGAGTTTTCATGCTTTCCAGAGCGTAATAAGTGGCATTTACATTCGTTGCCTTACTGTCGTTGATGTATTTTACCCCATCGGTTTCTGTAACAAATTCCAGTCTGTGTTCCACCGCCTGGAAGGTCATCAGGGAATTTCTGATGCTTTCGTTGTTGATTTCCAATATCTTACCGGCTATTGAAGCGGCTAAGCTATTGGCTACGTTATGGTTTCCGAGAAGGGAAAGCTTATCAATTTTCATTGAAAACCCGTCCTTCATTTTTACTACGATCTCATCATCGCTGATAAAACCTCCTTCGGATAATTTTTCTTTGGTGGAAAAAGGAATCATTTTCGCCTTTATTTCCAGTTTCTCCAAAATATTTTTACTCATTTCATCATCTTTGTTATAGATGAAGAAATTGTCATTTTCCTGATTTTCTGCAATTCTGAATTTAGCCAGAGCATATTCTTCATAATTGTAGTTATACTGATCCAGGTGATCCTGTGACAGGTTCAGCAGTAAGGAAATATAAGGCCTGAAATTCTGGATATCATCCAATTGGAAAGAGCTTACTTCCAGCACATAATATTCATGGTTTTCGTCAGCAACCTGTTTTGCAAAGCTGTAACCGATATTTCCGCCTAATCCTACATTCAGTCCGTCATTTTTCAGGATATAATAGATCAGGGAAGTGGTGGTGGTTTTTCCGTTGCTTCCTGTAATTGCAATGATCTTGGCATCCGTAAATTCTGAAGCGAATTCAATTTCAGAGGAAAGTCTTATTCCCTTTTCATGAATTTTGTTTACGATCTCTGCTTTTTTCGGTATTCCCGGGCTTTTTACAATCCAGTCGGCATTTAATATTTTTTCTTCGTTGTGGTTTCCTTCTTCAAATTCAATTTCATTTTCGGCTAAAAACTGCTTATAGTTATCCTTAATAGCTCCTTTGTCTGAAAGAAAAACCTCCAGACCTTGTTTTTTCGCTAAATAAGCAGCTCCGCATCCGCTCTCTCCACCTCCTAAAACAACTATTTTCATATTTATTCTTTTGTAAAATGTAGTATGTAAAATGTATTAATGTAATTTGGTTTTGTATTAATACATCATACTTTACACAAAATTTTTATCTCATTTTTAATGTGATCAGGCATACAATAGCCAGTATTACACCGATGATGATCATCCTGTTTACGATTTTGCTTTCGTGAAAACCTCCTTTCTGATAATGATGGTGTAATGGTGACATTCTGAAAAACCTGTTATTCTGGGCATATTCCAGACCGTATTTTCTTTTCCTGTATTTGAAGACTACTACCTGAAGCATAACTGATATGTTTTCAATCAGGAAGATTCCGCATAAAACAGGAATCAGCAACTCTTTTCTTAATATAATGGCTAAAACGGCAATCACCCCCCCCAGCATTAAACTTCCGGTATCGCCCATGAAAACCTGTGCAGGATAGGTATTGTACCAGAAAAATCCGATTACGGCCCCTACCATGGCTACGGCAAAAATGGTGGTTTCTCCCATATTGGGCAGGAACATGATATTGAGGTAGTCCGCAAAGATGATGTTCCCGGAAAGGTAGGCAAACAGGGCCAGGGTAAGCAGTATGACTGCGCTGGTTCCCGCGGCGAGTCCATCAATTCCGTCCGTGATATTGGCTCCGTTGGATACGGCTGTTACGATAAAAATAACGATCGGAATAAAGACAATCCATGCCCATTCGTGGGCATCTTTATCATTCATCCAGAATAAAATTCCGCTGTAGTCGAACTCGTTGTTTTTAGCAAACGGAACGGTGGAAACAGTGATCTTCTCGGTAGGCATAAAATTCTGCTCTACATTGTTTCTGTTCACCACTTTGGCATCGGCATATTTTCTTTTCACTGTAATATCGGGATGGAAATACATTGTAATTCCGACAATTAGCCCTAATCCAACCTGACCAACAATTTTAAATTTTCCGCTCAGTCCGTCTTTATTTTTTTTGACTTTCTTCAAATAATCATCTACAAAACCTATAGCACCCATCCATAACATTGAAACCAGCAAAAGCACAATATAGACGTTGGTAATGCGAGTAAAAAGCAGGACAGGAATGATGGTTGCGATAATAATAATCAACCCTCCCATGGTAGGGGTTCCTTCTTTCTGCTTCTGCCCGTCTAATCCAAGGTCACGCACCAGCTCACCCATCTGTCTTGTGCGAAGATAGTTGATGATCCTCTTACCATAGACCAGGGCGATCACAAGAGAAAACAGCACGGCAATACCGGCACGGAAAGAAATGTATTTCAGCATTCCCAATCCCGGTATATGGATTCCCTGACTGGTTAGATATTCGTATAGATAGTATAGCATGTCTTTTTTTAATTTAAAAATTTAATTTATTTAAAGATTTAAAGATGGGGTTTCTCCATATTTTCACTTAAATACTTAATAAAGTTTGAAATATTAGAAGAAACTTCACGTGAAAGATTAATGATTTCTTCTGCTTTATTTTCGTCTCCCAATTTTAATCTTTTACTTACAATCATCATACTTCTAACTTCGGCACAACTGCCTTTTGCAATTTTTAAATATTTAATAAATTGTCTGTTATTATTATATTCAGAGCCTTCTGCAATATTGTTGGGTATTGAAAATCCGGCTCTTTTTATTTGGTTATTGAATTCAAATTCTTTTTCTAGGTTTTCGCTTCCAATAAACTGATATATTTTTTCAATAAGATCTAAACTCTTGACATAAACAGGGAAATTTTCAAAATTTTTAGTCATCATCAAATTTTTAAATCTTTAAATAATTCAATCTTTCAATCTAAATCACTTACTCATTAACTTCCAAAGTTCATTGATCGTTTCTTTGTCGTCAAAATGGTGTTTTACGCCATTAATGTCCTGGTAGGTTTCGTGGCCTTTTCCGGCAACCAACACTATATCTTTGGGTTCTGCGAACCTGATTGCCATTTTTATTGCCTCTTTTCTGTCCGGAATTGAAGTGTATTTGCTGAAGTTCTGAGGTTCAACACCTGCTTCAATATCTTTAATGATCTGCGCCGGATCTTCCGTTCTCGGATTATCTGAAGTGATGATTGCCAGTGTGGATTTTTTAGTGGCAATATTCCCCATTTCAGGTCTTTTGGAGTGATCCCTGTCTCCTCCGCATCCAAAAACAGTGATGAGTCTTTCATTCTTCGTTCTGATGTCATTGATGCTGTCCAGGATGTTTTCCAAAGCGTCCGGAGTGTGTGCATAATCCACGATGAAGAAAATTCCACCGTCTGATTTGAATGTCTCGAACCTTCCGGAAACTCTTTTCAGTTTGCTGATGGCCTGCAAGATTTCATCCTGCTCAAAGCCCAGTTCCGCAGCAATTCCAAACACCAGCAAAAGATTGTAAACATTGAATCTTCCCGTTAATGTGGTCCAGAATTCTTTTCCATTGAAATTCAGCAGCATTCCGTTAAAATCAATTTCTAGGGATTTTCCATGATAGTCCGCCATAGTTTTCAGGGCATAAGACTTTTTTGCTGCCTTTGTATTCTGAAGCATTACCATTCCGTTTTTATCATCCACATTGGTGATGGCAACGGCGGTATCTTCTAACTCATCGAAGAATCTTTTCTTCGTTTTCAGGTATTCATCAAATGTTTTATGATAATCCAGATGATCGTGGGTAAGATTGGTAAAGCCTGCCACTTTAAAATGGAGACCTTCAATCCTGTTTTGGGCAATTCCATGGGAACTTACTTCCATAAAGGCAAATTCACAGCCCTCCTCAACCGCCTGAGCCAGGATTTTATTAATGGTAATAACATCCGGAGTGGTATGAGTGGCCGGAATAATTTTCTCCCCGATACGGATTTCTACTGTGGAAAGCAATGCAGAATCATAGCCCAGATTTTTGAAGACATCAAAAAGAAGGGTAGACACAGAGGTTTTTCCGTTGGTTCCCGTAACTCCAATTAATTTAAGTTTTTGGGAAGGATTTCCGTAAAAATTAGAAGCAAGATGTCCCAATGCTTTGGATGAATCTTTTACCCTGATGTAGGTTACATTGTCATTCAAAGTTTCAGGGAACTCTTCGCACACCACCGCTTTTGCACCTTTTTCAACAGATGATGCAATGTATGAATGTCCGTCTGCAACGGTTCCTCTCACTGCTACATAGAGTGAGTTTTCCGTGATCTTCCTGCTATCCAATACCAATTCTGAAATCTCACGGGTATCATCACCATGAATTTCTAAAATTGGGATCCTTTTTAATAATTCTGTTATTATCATTTTTTATCAATCGATAATTGATAGGATTTTATCCTATCCTTTGTTAAATCGTCCCTTCGGGACTGGTTTTTCTTATTTTAATTTTGCAGAGACAAATATATTCTCTGGTTTTTGCTGATCGAGGTGCCTTCCAGTGGAAATTGTTCTTTGATCCTGCCTACGCCTTTGTAGTCTACCCGGTAACCAAGGTTTTCCAGTTGAGGAATTATATTTTTACCGATAAGTCCTACTACATTAGGCATTTGTTTATTATTGACAACTATTTTTACATTAGGTTCAACCATTTTGCTAAGGTTCACCTTTCTGTCTACCAGCATTTCTTTTTCTATGTTCTGTGGCGTTTTAAGGAATGTTTTTCCTGCAATCTCTTTAAACACCGGAGCTGAAACGGATCCTCCGTAAAAGCCTTTTGCAGTATTCGGTTCGCTGATCATGACGTAACAGGTGTACTTGGGATGATCTGCGGGATAGAATCCGGCAAATGAGGCGCGGTATTTCATAGGTCCCGGAAGCCAGTACTCAAACCTTGCAGTTCCTGTTTTTCCGGCCATTTTCAGGTTGGGTGTGAAGATGCTTCGTCCGGTTCCTTTTTCTACGGCCTTGGTCAGGGCGCTGGTCATCATCTTAATGGCTTTTTCTGAAGCCATTTTATTCACCATAACCTCAGGTTTTGCGCTGTACATTACTTTTCCGTCTTTCATGATCTTGTCGATGAAGAGCGGTTTAAGCATTTTGCCACCGTTGGCAACCCCGTTATAAAAGGTAGTCAACTGTAAAAGGTTGATATTTGATGAATATCCGTAAGAAATGGAGGCCAGTGTTGCGGCATTCCATCTTTTATTTTGTGGCGTTACGATCTTCGGTTTTGTGATACCCGGAAGCTCGATATCCATTTTATCAAATAATTTCCATCTTTTCAGGTGGTCCAGGAATATTTGCGGCTTGTCTGCATAATATTTTGTGATCAGTTTTGCCGTTCCCACGTTACTTGACTTCGCCAGAACATCACTGATGTCGTAGGTTCCTCCGCCATGGCCGTCTGATATTCTCTGTTTTGCATAGGTCCATACGCCTCCTCCTACATCTACCGTTGTATTTTCATCAATGAAACCATCGTCCATGGCAGCCAGAAGAGAAATGGTTTTGAAGGTAGACCCGGGCTCAATATTATCCTTTAAAGCATAGTTGTAGGAATCTTCATACTCTCCGTCATCTGTTCTTCTCAGATTCACCAGTGCTCTAACTTTTCCGGTTTCGGTTTCCATTACGATCACGGTTCCGTGTTTAGCTTCAAAAGTGATCAGCTGCTTTTCTAACGCAGAGTGGGCAATATCCTGGATTCTAAGGTCTAAGGTGGTGTAGACATCTTCTCCGTCTACCGGTTCTTTTACTTTCCAGTAATCGATGGGCTTCCACTGGGATGAGTTGATTCTTTGCTCCAGTCTTTTCCCGTCTGTTCCTGTAAGGTGTTTTGAAAAAGCACCTTCAAGTCCGGCTTTCACTTCTCCATTGTCTACACCAATTGTTCCGGAGCCAATCTCTGAAGTGGCAAGCTCACGCTTATAATTCCGGTCTACGATAAAACCTCCTTTGTTTTTACCTTTTTTGAAGATCGGGAAGTTTCTGATTCTGTCGTATTGGTCAAAATCAAGGCCTTTCACTAAGGTGTAGTACTGATTTTTCTTTTTCTTCTGCTGGTCAAATTTCTGTCTGAATTCTCCTCTTGATTTTCCGAACATTTTGCTTAAAGAATCCGTCAAAGCCCCGATATTGTTGCTGTAGATGGTATCCTTCATGGTTTTAAAATCAAGGTAGATATCATAGCGCATCACGGTTGTGGCAAGAATGGAGCCGTCTGATGCAAACAGGTTTCCGCGGGCCGCTTTCAACGTAGCTTCACGGTAGTTTTTATTAATGTAATCGTCCTTAATTTCCTGAACGTTAGTGTTCTGCAGGATTACAATCCGGGTAAGAAACATCACAAATACGCACAGAGCTCCCACTGCGAAGAGGTAGCCCCACCTTAACGTTTTTTTACGTTTGTTATCGTATTCATTTTGTTTTTGCATCTGTACTGTCTAGTTTTATCAGTAGTTTATGAGGATGGTTTTCCAGGGTCATCAATGAGTCCCTTGCTACTTCCTTCCCCAGTTCGGATTCCATTTTTACTTTGATCAGCTTACTCTGGGCGTAAGCGTTTCTTGATTTATATTCTTCTGTTTCTTCTTTTAAAGCGTTGACAATTTTAATTTTCTTATTGACGAGGTGATTGCTGTAAATCATCGCCATCATCAGAACAAACAACAGTAAAAAATACTTGTAATGAGTTTTGATCTCATCACGGTTCAGAAAGTTTCCTTTTATAATGTCTATAAAAGTGAGCTTCTTCTGAGGGCGGTTTGTTGTTCTTTTTGCCAAAATCTTTTATGTCAGTTTGCTTTGCAGTGAATTTACTTCGTTTGTCAATTGTCAGTTTTTATAAACTTCATATTCACAATTGATTACTCACCATTCACTTTCACACCTTTATTCCTGTTCTCATTTTTGCACTCCTTGCTCTGGAGTTTTCTTCAATTTCCTTATCATCCGGAATAATGGCTTTGCTCTTAAGCAGTTCAAATACCTTTTTATAGTTTCCGTAGATATCTCTTTCCTGCTCTCCTTCAAACATTCCGTTTTTAAGGAATCTCTTTACCAGACGGTCTTCCAATGAATGATAGGAGATCACAACCAGTCTTCCTTCGGGTTTTAACACCTGCAGTGCCTGAACCAGCATTTCTTTCAGGGCTTCCAGTTCCTGATTCACTTCTATCCTTATCGCCTGGAAAAGCTGTGCATAAAACTTATTTACCTTGTGAGGGGGAAGGTAGCTGAAAAGCTTCTTCAGATCCTCGGTAGTGTTGATAGGCTTTGCTTTTCTGTGGTGAACGATGTCTCTTGCCAGTTTTCTTGCTTCTCTCAGTTCACCGTAGTGATAAAAAATATCTGCCAGTTCGGTTTCCTCATATTCATTGATCACTCTTTTGGCATCAAGGTTCTGCATCACGTTCATCCTCATGTCCAGAGGCGCATTATTTCTTGTGGAAAAACCTCTTTCTGCTTCGTCAAACTGGTGGGATGATACCCCAAGGTCTGCCAAAACACCGTCAACCTGTGAAATCCCATACATCAGCATAGAATTTTCCAGAAACCTGAAATTCTGATTCACCAGGGTAAATCTGGGATCATCAATGGTATTTTTAAGAGCATCTAAGTCCTGGTCAAAACTGAAAAGTTTTCCTTTCTCAGAAAGCCTGCTCAGGATTTCCCTTGAGTGGCCCCCTCCTCCAAAAGTGCAGTCCACGTAAATTCCGTCAGGATTCGTCACCAAATCATCAACGCTCTGCTTCAATAAAACGGGGTTGTGGTACATACTTAATTGTGTTTTTTACCTTGCTTTTTACAGCAATAGTGGTTTATTCCTCATCAAAAGCGCCCATTACATCTTCGGCAAGGCTCGCAAAATCAGCTTCGTTGGTAGAAATCACCTTTTCATAGGCTTCTTTATCCCAAATTTCAAAAAGCTCTCCTGCGCTGGTAATCACGGTGTCTTTCTGAAGGTTTGCAAAATGCACCAGGTCTTTTGAGATCTGAAGCCTTCCTGCATTGTCCAGTTCCACCGTTTTTACACCTGCCGTAAACATCCGGATGAAATCAGCATTCTTTTTAATGAATCTGTTTAGCTTATTTATTTTGCCCATCAGTTTGTCCCATGCGTTCATGGGATAGACTTCGAGGCAGGGTTGGAACACAGATCTCTTGACTACAAACGCCTTATCGTCGAAGTTTTCCATCTGTTTGATCAGGGAGGAGGGAACTTTTAACCGGCCTTTGTCGTCAATTTTACACTCATATGTTCCAATGAAACTTTTCATTTGGGACAAATTTATATAATAATTTCCAAAATTTCCCACTTTTTCCCACTTTTTGACTTAATGTTAATAAGTTTTATCAAAGATTGAATTTCGGCAAGGTAATTGTCTGATATGTTGCTGGTTGTGAAAACTGTTATTTAGCCCATAACAAAGAGGTTTTCAAAAAAATGAAGAAAAAGGAGGTGATTATATTATTTTTACTTTAAATTAGGGTAATCAAAATTTTTTTGAGGTTTAATTTGTATTTTTGCAAAGCTTTATTAAGGCATTTTATGATATTTAGTACAAAAAAAGAAAAGAAATATACTTTTGTAGAGGCGGGAGAAGGACATCCATTGGTGCTGTTGCACGGGTTAATGGGTGGTTTGAGTAATTTCGATAAGATGGTAGATTTTTTTTCGGAAAAAGGGTTCAGGGTATATGTTCCCCAGCTGCCGATCTATGATCTGCCGGTACTCAATACGAATCTGACCACACTTGCAAAATATATTATCAAATTTATAGAGAGTCATATCTCCGGACCGGTTACCATTGTTGGAAACTCCATGGGAGGCCATGTGGGACTTATCCTGACTCTGGCAAGACCGGATCTGGTAAAAAATCTTGTTTTAACAGGGAGTTCCGGATTATATGAAAGGACTTTCGGAGACAGTTTCCCGAGAAAGAATGACCGTTCCTATATCAGAAAGAAGACGGAAGAGGTTTTCTACGACCCGGCTGTTGCCACGGAAGATCTGGTAGACGAAGTTTTTTCTGTAGTGAATGACCGGATGAAAGGGATCAAGACCGTGATGCTGGCAAGAAGTGCCATTAAACACAATATGCTGAACGATCTTCCCAAGATCATGACGCCAACTTGCCTGATCTGGGGAAAACAGGATAACGTAACCCCTCCGGAAGTGGCTGAGGATATGCACAAGTTTATCCCGAATTCAGAATTGTTCTGGATAGATCAATGCGGACATGCCGCGATGATGGAAAAACCGGATGAGTTCAATGAAATTCTCTACGGCTGGTTAAAAGATAAAGTTTAAAACAAATAATAAATATAATAAACCATTAAGAGCTTTTCTTAATGGTTTGTTTTTCTAAAAATAGTCAAAATGGTTATTAAAACAGCAAATTTTGTAAAGAGTAGCGGAAAATGGCAGGACTGCCCGGAACCTACGATTCCTGAATATGCTTTTATTGGAAGGTCAAACGTTGGAAAATCCTCATTGATCAATGCAATGATGAATCATAAGGACCTGGCCAAAACTTCCGGAACGCCGGGAAAGACCCAGCTGATCAATCATTTTTTAGTGAATGAAGACTGGTACCTGACGGATTTACCGGGTTACGGATATGCAAAAGTTTCAAAATCGATCAGAAAAGATTTTGAGAAGCTGATCACGAATTATATCCTGAACAGAAAAAATCTTGTAAATCTTTTTGTACTGGTAGATTCCAGACATACACCACAAAAGATTGATCTGGAGTTTATCCAGTGGTGTGGGGAAAGCGGGGTTCCTTTTTCTATTGTTTTTACGAAAGTAGACAAGCTGAAACCTAATATTGCCATTAAGAATGTGGAGCATTACAAGACTGAGCTGCACAAAACGTGGGAAGATCTGCCGGAATTATATGTTACTTCGGCGGAAAAGAAAATCGGTGGGGAAGAAATCCTGGCCTTTATACAAAAGACCAACGAATTTTTAAAGAATAATAACGTAAGTTTCGATGAGTAATATAATCTGGAAAATAAAAACATTCGATGAGTTTACGGTTCCTGAGCTGTACGCAGTTTTAAAAGCACGTATTGATGTTTTTGTGATTGAACAGAACTGTCCGTATCCTGACCTCGATAACTACGATCAGAAAGGTGTTCATATCTGGGCTGAGGAAGATGGGGAAATTCTTGCGTACTGCCGTGTTTTTGATAAGGGAATCAAATATGATGAAACTTCGTTCGGAAGGGTTCTTACCACAGAGAAAGCGAGGGGAAAAAGTTTAGGGAAACAGCTGATCCGTTATGCTGTGGAAACCATAGAAAACCGTTTCCATACTTCGGAGATCAAAATCTCCGCACAGGATTATTTATTAAAATTTTATGCTGAGTTCGGCTTTATCGATACCGGAAACAAATACCTTGAGGATGATATTCCGCATACGGAAATGATAAGAAAATAGAAAAAGCGAAGAGAGGTCTTCGCTTTTTTTATGGTGAATGGTTTTAGTTTTTGATATCTTTATAGTAAACAAATCCTTCCGTTCCTGTTTTCTTAATTTTTACCTTAATCCAATCATTGTGTTCTTCAATTTTTATCAGTTTTGAACCTTGTTTAATTTTTTCTATAACAGGAAATTCAATACCAGGTCCTTTACGAATATTTACAATTCTTGTTTTTGCATAGTATACAACAGAGGTAGGAGAGCTATAAATAGTTCGCGGAGAGGTTGGAGTTGAGGCTGATCGGGTTGTGTTTCTGGTTTTTGAAGATTTTTTTTCTTTACGGTTATTATTTCTGGAACGGCTTGTATAAATAGTTTTTCTTGAAGAACTACTACTGCAAACTCCACATGTTCCACCTGAGCCGCAGTGTCCGCATCTTGAACAATTTGAACATGCTGTACAGTTGGCTGATCCGGTACATCTTCCTTCATGTATTATATTATCATTCGCCTTAAAACAAGAGTTCAATGAGAATAAACTTAATATGATGGTGATAATTAATATTGGTTTCATGATTGTGGGTTTTATACATTATATTTTAAGTCAAACTTATTTTGAGCCATAAAAACGAAGACAAAGAAATCTATGAACGCAATAAAAGCAGGAACAAGAGTCCAACAGAAAATAAGATAAAACATCCCCATAAGAGTCTGCCCCAAATAAAACCTATGTATTCCTAAGCCTCCAAGGAATAAAGAAAGTATTGCTGCGGTATTTTTTTCTTTTCGGCTTTTTATTAAGGCAGGAACGTTTTGAGACTGTCTGGATTTTAGTTTGATTATTTCATCTGTTGACATTGCCGTTAATTGTGCAATAGAATTGACGATATTGACAATATGCTGATTCGCGTGTGTAACTTCATGAGATTCATTGAACGTTCCTACTTTTCTCCTGATTTCCACGGTGATTTCCGTTTTGTTCTCCGATATGGAATTCAGGTTGATATCAATATAAACACCTAAGCTCAGAAATTCATATGATTCATAAGTATATTGGTTGAAAATTTCATTTGAACTGTGGAACTTATATTTTGGACTTAATAAAGTAATATTTTTTACACTTTCTTTCACTCTATCAAGTGATATGTCAACATTCAATGTTTTCTTTGGATTTGGGATTGCAAATACAGCCATATTAATAGTTTTCTAATGTTTTAAGGAGCTGGTCTTTGAAACTGTATATTTCATCAAGGCTTGTCAACAGCATTTTTTCACCGGCATCTTTTCCGTTGTGAAACATTTCAATGTATTTATTAGCTGTGTTGAAATGAAACCTGCAAAGCGGCTTTCTATTGTTATCATCGAGTAAAACTCCAAAATAAGATAAGGTATCCCGGTAAGCAATTCTATTAGATGGGACTTTTTCCCTCAGAATAGCTTTTGCGATTTGGAATGCTTCCAGCTCTTCTTCTGTAGTGACAATACCCGATTCATTATTATGATCAACTGGCGTTGTTTTTACAGGCTCGTCCTGTTTTTCAATTTGTTCATTAATGCTTAATGCAGATTTTAATCTGAAACTGATGGATTCATTGATAGAAGTTGTCAGAGCCTTTTTTGTATACTCTTTAAAAGAAATCATTCTGCTTGCAGTTAAAGATTTGTCAAAAAAGCGACTAACCAGGAGCTTAACGATTTCATCAGAAGGATTTTCTATTTCTTTTTCAAATTCTTTTCTAATAGCTCTTATGTATTTTAAGGCTTCAGCGGAATCCAGAATACTTTCCAGATTGTAATCATTCTTAGTAAAACTTTCCAGTATTTTAATGGAACTGTCTTTCAGATCTTCAATATTGATGGTGAAAAATGGTTTCTCATCCATGATATTAGGTTTTTCAAGATCTGTGTAAAAATTGTAGACAATCCCGTTCGTTAAAATGCCAAATCTTGACTTTGAAACATGATAATATCTGTGGAGTTGCGAATTGTGGGCATCTGCACTTTCTTTCCAGTGTTTACATTCGATAATTAAGATGGGATCATCATTTTTCCGGATTACATAATCTACTTTTTCTCCTTTCTTAGTACCAATATCACAAATATGCTCAGGAATAACTTCTGTTGGGTTAAAAATATCGTAGCCCAGAATTTGTATAAAAGGAAGTACGAAAGCATTTTTTGTGGCTTCTTCAGTGTTAATCTGATCTTTTAGACCGACGACTTTCTGATGCAATTGCTCTAGTTTAATTTTGAGATCCATTTTTAGTTTTTAAGTGTTTCGTCAGTAATTTCAGCAGTAGGAGAATTACTTTTTACGGAGGCAATTCCTTTTTCCATGGATTCCCTGGAACTATAAAGCTGGCTTACCCCTATAATTTCTCCGTTTCCAGCTTTAAGAACAAAGTAATCTTTCTTATCTGTTGATAATCTTCTATCATACTTGAGATCATCCTGGGAATTAACCCTGACTGATTCTATTCCTTTATGACAGGAAGCTTTTTGAGTATAACCTTCACTGGTTAATATATTTTCCCCATTTCCTCCTATAAGATTGAACTGGAATTCCTGATCTTTTCTTTTAGTAATAATAAATTTTCCCATATACTTACTTAGCTTGTATGGCATTCATTAGAACATGTTTTACAGCCGTTTGACTTAGAATAAGTTTTCTTAGCTTCTTTTACAGCGTCTTTACAGGAAGAATATTCTCCAAGATATTTTCTGTTGGGAGAATCCGGAAGATACTGGCAATCTTCATGATGAACTTCATGATCCCCATTACTTTGAGCCTTCATGTTTACGTAATACTTTTTCATATTATTTATTTTTTTATTAAACACTTCAAAATTATAACACTTTAATAATCAATAATTACGGTTATCCGTAAAAACAAAAAAACCTTTCGCTATTGGAAAGGTTTTGAATTGAGATGGAGTGAAATTTTAAATAATTCCCCAATCTTTACAGAGAGCAATCAGCTGCTCATTATTACTTAGACCTAAAGATTCTTTCATATTGTTCAGGCATTTCTCTACACTGCTAAGGCTCGCGGGTTTGATGTTATTTTCTTTTAAGTAATCAGGAATATTTTTCTGAAGCATTCCTTTGGAAAGCAGAGTAATAAGGATTTTATCAAATTTTGTAAAATCATATGAATTTTTATTCTTTATAGAATCCTTAACATTAGAGGAAATGTATTTCTCATGATTGTAGATCGCTTTAATTGCCCGTTTCAATTCCTTCATGTCTTCTCTTCCTTTAGATACAAAACCGTTGATATTTTGTTTTTTAAAAAGATTATCTACGATTTCGGGTCTGTTTTCTATAGAGAATACGATTGTTTTAATGAAGGCGCCTTCATTTTTAATGGCTTCTATCAGGTCTCTCCCATTGGTTAACTTCTGCTCTCTGTAATCGGTGTCAAATGAAAGGTCTGTAATCAGTAAATCATAAGGGTCGCTCTCCCGGATGCTTTTTTTTATTTTCATTAATGCATCATCACAATAATGCACATTATCTACATTTTCAATTTTTAATTCTTCTAGTACTTTTTGGACAGAAGAGTTGTAACTCTCGAAATCTTCGGCTATCAGTATTTTTTTAAACATAATATTAATTTTTAACTGGAAATGAAAGCGTTATTTTCAATCCTCTTTCTGCTTTCGTGTCAAAATTAATAGTTCCACCCACAGAATTTATACGGTTATCCGTATTTTGCAAGCCATTCTTTGGTAATAAAGTGTGCATACCTATCCCATTATCAGAATATATAATAGTAATAAAATTGTTTTCCCGTTCAAAATTGATAAGTACTCGGTCTGCATTACTGTGTTTTTTCATATTGGTCATCAATTCCTGAATAATATAGAATAATTCAACTTTAGTATTATCCGGAACATCATCCCATAAAGATTCATCATTTCCTATGATAGGGATCTTAATATTCTCTGAAGCATAAGATTTAATCATTTCTGAGAGCTGTTTTGAAAAATTCGCCTCCAATATGTTATCTTTATCTTCATACGAAATATCCCGGGAAATTTTATAAATTCCTTCAAGCTTATCTAATATGGTTTCTTTATCCATGTCCGGGGTGTTCTCCACTTCAGACATTACGTGGTATACTTTATTAGCTACTTTATCATGAACTTTTTTAGACATCTTTAGTTGAGTGTTTTTGACCTCGATCTCTTTCCTTTTTTTATACCAAAGCGATACAATTATAGTAACCAAAACCACTATGCCAAGAGCAAGAGATAATACCATAATACGCTTTTCATTACGAACAATATCAGTTTTTAATTTTTCATTTCCGAATCTTATAAGAGCAAACTGATTTTTAGAATTGTTTCGTGCAGCGTGGAGACTATCTGTGAGAAAACTGTATGTGTGAAAATTTTCAGAATGATTTTCAGGATCAAGCCTTATTAACTTATTTAAAGCCTCAATCCTGTCATCCGGACTTTTGTTCTGCGTTGCAATTTTATACATTTCCCCAGCATAGGAAAGGGCTTTCGTTTTATCTTTTATGATGTAATAATCAGCAATCGTTGCCAGACTTGAATTAATTCCAATATTATCTTTATAATGTTTTCTTATTTTCCAGGCTTGCAATAATTCGGGAATAGGGTTGTAGTTATTGTTTTCAATAAACTTTGTTTTGGCCAGGTTATTTAATGCGCGTGCATAATCTATACTATCTGTAGTCTGAAGTGCTCGTTGGAAGAAAATCTTAGCTGATTTAATATCATGTTGTTCTAAATAACTGTCGCCAATATTATTATAAAAGCTTAGAGAATCTACTTTATTATCTGAAATGGAAATGGCCCGATTGTAATACTCAATGGCATCTTTAAAGTTTTTAAGGTTTTTAGAGGCAATTGCAATAGAATTGTAATTGGGAGATGCAATGCTTTTAGAAATGCTGTCATTTTTGTTTTGTAATAGTTTTTCAGCTTCTATAGAGCTTGTAATACTTGCATGATAATCGCCTTTGTCATTTTCTATGATAGCAAGATTGGTAAGGGCACGGGCTGCTTCTACTTTATCATTGATGCTTAATAATCCTTCCTTGGCCTTTGCATAGTAAACATATGAAGAATCTATACTTCCGGAGATTCTTAGTTTTTTGGCTTTATCTAGATTTTCATAACTACTTTTTTCAAGTAGCTTTTGGGACTCATCTTTACAACTTATTAGGGTAAGAGCTAATAAGGTGATCAGTTTAATTTTTTTCAAGGTTTTTCTTTCTAAGATACAAAAAAGAGGGCAATGATTTCCATTGCCCTCCGATCTAGTAATTTATGGATTTGTTCCCGGATCTGATAAAGGTGGTTTTTGTCCGGTATTGCCTCCGGTGTCGTCTCCACTTCCTTCTGATCCCTCTCCCGGAGTGGTCTGTGTGGTTGGTTCTGTTCCGGTATTATTACTCGTTGATGCAGTTGTATTGTTATTTGAAAATGCTAAACCTAGTAGCATTAAGATTAATTGTAACATTTCTTAAAAATTTAAAAATTGACGATGTTTTTCTTCCTCTCGTGATTTTTTCACGAGCTGTACACATTTTTGAAAAAGAAGCGCTTCTTTAAATTTTTGGGAAGTGTGATGATCTAAAGTAAAAATTGAAATTTGCTTCCCAGATCAGATATTAATCCTCACTTTATCACATCATTATGAAATCTGTTTTGTACATTTGCCCTGATAGCTATTCAGAGTTGTTTCTGATTTCTGTAGCAAAGATAGATTTGCAAAATGCTGATGCATAGGAAGATTCCGAGGATTCCAATGATTCTTTAGGAATTCCGGTTGTTCGGATAAAATTCCGGCAATTCCGGATTAATTAATATTAGATTTGTTTGGGAAATGTTTACTAATTATGTACTTAGGGTAAGAGAAACCTATCAATTGAAAAAAGAGAAAGGCGAACTTTCTCTTCATCTAACAGAACCTACTCCTTCCAGGTTGAAGAGTGAATGTATCATTGTATATTCAGAAAGGTTCAAGGAAAAAGATACTAAAGCACTAAGGCTTTTTTTCCAGACTAAGGAAGATACTACAGACTATTCTTCAAGTATTAGAAACATTGATACAGATAAATTCAAGCCTCTTTGTAACTTTTTAAAAGGAAGAACTTCTGACACAGATGCTAAAAATATTGAATTATTATCCTGGCTTATTGATTTTGAACCCCGTCCTTATGATCACAAAAATAGATATGATGATCTGTCTGGCTTTGCTGTGGAAGAACCGAATAAGAAGGAAGACATAGAGGAAGCAGATGATTCAAAAGAAATCGGACCTTTATCAGAACCAACTGGGCTGGAAGCTCGAGAAATTGAATCTACAGGTGATTATGAAGAGAACAATGTTAATGATGAATCTGAAACAGAATCATTGTATAAGGAAGCAGGTTTTGCTAACTCAGATTCCAAGAATTCCGGAGATTCTAAAGATTCCGAAAAAATTAATAAAAGCCAATTTGTTGATAGTGAACAGTATGGATCGGGTGATGAGATTAGAGAAGGTATAGATGAAAATAATCAGGGAGTGGTTGAGCAACCGCCTCCGCCGCGTGAATCTAAGTCAAAAAAGATTTTAATTACAAGTGCTGTTGGTGCTTTAGTTTTGTTTGGAGGGTATTTTTTTCTTAGTAAGAAATCTGATGTTGAAAGTACAAAAGTTGAAAATACAAACCAGAAACAGGAAGAGGATATAGACAGTTCAGAAATTCAAGGAGATATAAAAATAGTACCAAAGGATACATTTTTAAGTAGGACTTCAATAGAACGAGAGAATAGAAGAGATATAGGAGAACCTATAACAAAGATGGCTGATGTTCCTGAAGCGAAGTGTATGTATTGGAACGAGGATCACTATGAGAAAGTTTTTTGTAATGATGAAAATATAATAGGAAAACCGATTCCAATTAATAAGGACCTTGTTGAGAATTTCAGAAAAATTACTTTTCCGGATACCATTACGCTTAAGTCTGAAGGTAAAATCTGGTACTCCAAATCGGACGGAAAATTTGAATATTTTACAAGGCCAGGAATGCATCCTGTTAATAATAAGCCACTGAGAAAACTTTCAGATTACATCATTAAAACACACATATTAAAAAATTAAAAACAATCTAGATAGTTTGACTGGATATAATGAGATCTAATAAACAATATAAAAAAGTTCGCCCATAATTGTGAGACGAACTTTATATTTTTATGCTTCATTCAGCATTCCCAGTTCCCCAAAATGTTTTTTAAACTTCTGGATCTTTGGGCCTACTACCGCACTACAGTAAGGCTGAGTAGGATTTTCATTATAATAGCCCTGATGGTGCTGTTCTGCAGGCCAGAACTTCTCAAATTGGGTGAGTTCCGTCACATATTTTCCGGGCCATTTTCCTGAGGCTTCAGATTTTTTAAGGGCTTCTTCTGCCTTTTGTTTTTCCGCTTCATCTTTGTAATAAATAACAGAACGGTATTGCGTTCCGATATCGTTCCCCTGTCTGTTAAGCTGGGTAGGGTCGTGAAGGAAGAAAAAAACATCCATCAGCTGGGCATAAGAAATGATCTGAGGATCAAATGTGATCTGTACCACTTCTGCATGCCCGGTTTCTCCTGTACATACTTCCTCGTAAGTGGGATTATCTTTGTGTCCGCCGGAATATCCTGAAACGGCAGACTGTACACCTTTAAGCATATTGAAACAGCTTTCCACGCACCAGAAACATCCGCCGCCAAATGTGACCTGTTCTAAAGTATTATTATCCATTATTCTTGATATTTAGTTGATGATTTTACTGGTTCAGTTAATGCCCAAAACGGTAAAAATCAATCAAAAATAAGGAAAAGTTTTTCATTGGCTGAATGAAAAGAAATGATTTAAAGCATAGTTAAAATAAATAGAATGGGAGTCCCGAAGGGACGATTTAACAAAGAATAGGATAAAATCCTATTAATTAATAAAAATGAAAAATTTTGTCCCCACAAATCCCACAAATTTCCACAGATGATAAAGTAGTTTAATTGATTTTTGGTATAAATAAAAAAGCACCCAATCGGGTGCTTCTCTTATCTTGAATAAATTCTGCCTATTTTTTTCCCAAACCAGTGCACTCGCACCAAGAATGGCTGCATCAGCTTCATCCAGCTCACTGAAAACCAATTTAACCTTGTTTCTGAAGATCGGAAGAAGGTTTCGTTCCATGTGAAGTTTTGCGGGTTTCAGTATAAAATCACCCGCTTTAATCACGCCACCGAATAAAAGAATAGCTTCCGGGGATGAAAACATCACGAAATTAGCCAAAGCTTCCCCCAGTTTCTGTCCGGTATACCTGAAAACTTCTATCGCGATGGGATCTTCTTTCAGGGCACATTCATGAACTGTTTTAGAATTGATGGCTTCTTCAGGATATTGATTCAATATCGATTCCGGAAATTCCGCTCTCATTTTCTTGGCTGTGATGGCAATTCCTGTCGCTGAGGCATAGGCTTCCAGACTTCCTTCAGATCCTGTGCTCCAGTGCTTTCTTCCGCCTGGTTTTACAATCGTATGGCCCAGCTCTCCCGCGAAACCGTCATGTCCGTAGATCAGGCTTCCGTTGGATATAATTCCGCTTCCTACACCGGTTCCCAGCGTGATCATAATAAAATCCTTCATCCCTCTTGCGGCTCCGAAAAGCATTTCTCCAAGAGCTGCGGCATTGGCATCATTGGTGATGGTGCACGGCAGGTTGAATTTGGCCTTCATCAGATCAGTGAACGGGATTAAACCTTTCCACGGTAAATTTGGGGCCTGTTCTATGGTTCCTTTATAGTAGTTGGCATTAGGTGCACCTACACCTATTCCGTCAAAGTTTTTCTCTGTACCATGTTTTTCGATCAGGGGAGAAACGTGCTCGTAGAGAGCATCGATAAAGTCTTCCACTTTCTCATATTCATCGGTTTTCAGACTTCCTTTTTCAAGAACTTCCCCGCGGTGGTTTACTACTCCGAACTTGGTATTGGTTCCACCGATATCAATTCCGAGGGCAACCTGTTTTGATAAATCTATTAATGACATTCTATTGATACATTCTAAAGGGTTAAAATTATAAAAAAGATTGTATTAATGGATTATTAAGAAAACTTTTATTTAAAAAACTTTTAAGCGGCCCTGGCCGGTTTCTTTTTTCTTCTTCCCCACCATACCAGAAAACCTGTGACAGGCAATGATGCACAGATCAGGCTGACAATGAATGCAATGATCTTGGTAGGGAGTCCTAAGATGGCTCCCACGTGGATATCATAGTTGGCATTCACTGTTTTTTCACCGAAGTTTTTATCCTTCGGATCATGGGTATGAAGAAGCTCCCCGGAATTCTCATCAAAGATCAGGCTGCTGCTCTTATGATAAGAGTAGGAAAGGTGTTTTACATATACTTCGAAATTCGGGTGCTCATGGTCATCCATATGCTCGTGTCCAAGGTCAATGGAAAATCCGAAGGCATCCGGATACTTTTGTTGTACGGTATTAATGACTTTATCCAGCGTTCCTTCATTTCGAAGTTCTATCGGGGCTTTTGTTTTGATGTGGGAGAAATCCGGGTATTTTGTTTCCCCACCCGAGAATATCACATAAATGAATGCCTGGACCACGAAATACGCATAGAACAATCCGGTAATGGAAAAGATCAGAGCAAAGATAGACGCATAAAAGCCCAGTACATTATGAAGGTCATAGTTCTTTCTCTTCCAGCTTTTGATATTTTTCCATTTGAATGAAAAACGCTGTTTTCTTGCAGCTTTGTTTTTAGGCCACCAAAGCACAATTCCTGTAATCAGCATGATCACAAAGATAATTACGGGAATTCCTACTACATACGGGCCCCAGTCCTGCTTCAGCAAAAAGCTCCAGTGGATCATTTTTACAATATTGAAGAATCCCATTCTTTCATCATAGGTCCTGAGTACTTTTCCTGTGTAGGGATTTACATAAGCCGCTTTATAGACCGGAAGCTCATCAAAATAATTCCAGGCTTTGGTGTTATGCTCATACCAGTAAAATACATAGGACATTTTTTTGTCAATGGGAACATTCACCCAGTGGATAGGATACTTTTCCTTTACCTGTTCCGCAACGGATTTCTCCAGCATGCGGATGGGAAGAACCTTTTTCTGCTCTATATGCTGCTCATTATGGTAGATCACATCTTTCCTGGTGATGTTTTCTATTTCGTCCTTAAAAACATACAGTGCTCCCGTAATGGAAATAATGAAGATCAGAAATCCAATCCCCAGACCAAACCACAAATGCAGTTTGGCAGACCATTTTTTAAAGAAACCCGGTTTTTTTTTATGATGATGTTTTTTCTTCATATCGCAGTTCAAAGTCTTGCAAAGATAGGTTTAACTTTTTATTTAGATTAATTAAAATTTATATTCAAGCATCAGAGTACCTCTCGCTCCCGGTGAATTCACGAATTCACTGTCACGGGCAGACCACCATGCAATGGCCGGCTGGTTCATTCTGTTGAATATGTTTTCAACCCCCAATGATACTTTCCAGTTTTTATTGATTTCGTAGCTTGATTTGAAATTGAAAACGGTGTAATCCGGAACATAACCTTCTCCGTATACGAACAATCCTGTTTTGGCATTGGGCTGGAATCTGTCCTGCTGGAAAGCGTGAAGCATATCAAGTCCTAGGGATAAAGCCGGAATTGGTCTTGCCTGAATGTAAGCAAGTACTTTCGGGGCAGAAATCCTGCTGTTATTAATTTTTGCGGAATAATCTCCATCATCTTTTATAGAAGTGATCCCTTCCATCCAGCTGTAGCTTCCTCCAAAATTAATCCATTTTGTTGGAGTAAAATGCAGGAATCCTTCCACACCGTATACAATTTCCGGAGATCTCTGGATCATTAGTGCCCTGTCCGGGCTCTGTACAAATGAAGCACCTAGTTTTGATGTACTTACATATGAAGTGACTTCATAGTTGATCCACTTTGAAATCTGTCCTGTGGCCCCGAACTCGTAGTTGTTTACGATGATTGGTTTTGTTTCCAGATTCTGGATGGTTCCCTGTGTGGAGGTTCTCAGGATTCTCCCCAGTTCATTGATGGAGTAGGACTGGGAGAAGCTTCCGAACAGGTTAAGGAAAGGTTCAACATTATATCGAACCCCTAAATTCGCTACCAATGCATTGTATTTTAGTTCACCGCCGGTCACGAAAATACTGGTGGTGAAGGTTCCGTCACTTTTAATGGAAGAAAGGGTGTTGAAATCTCCTACTTTTACGTTCATATTCTCATAACGGAGACCTCCTTTGATGGTTAACTTTTTCAGTAAATCAATTTTCACCAAAACAAAAGGGGCAAGATTGGTCATATTCATGTCTGGCGTCCAGTAACGGCCGTCTTCCAGCTTCTGCACGGTCTGGTCATTCAGAATATCCATTCCGTACATAACTTCTCCTTGCGAGTTGGCGGCATTCCAAAGCTTGGTATCAAAGTTGAAACGGGCACCATATTTTTTGGAAATTACGTTGGACTGTCCTCCTCCGAAAAAGGTATCGCTATATCCGTACACCGTTCTGAAATCCTGCATATAAGCATTGAAATTCAATGAGGTGGTTCCCCAGAAAAGATTCTGGTTATCATAATTGATGCGGAAATTATGGTTTCTTGGAGTTCCCTGTGGAGTGGTTTCAAGGTTTTTTCCTACGCCTTCACCAATCGTTGGGGTGATGCCGTATTTACCGGTTTTCAACCCTAAGTTGAGGTCAGATCTTGATGAATACCCGATGTAAGAGGCTTCAATTCTCTGGTCGTTATTGATGTTGTAGCCTACTTTCAGCATTCCGTTGTAGTTGTCCATCTTGGCGGTGCTGTACGTTGGCGTAAGATATACTCCGTCTGCATCTTTCATATAGCCCGTTCTTTCATAGGCCAGAGAGAATACATAATCAAATTTGTTTATTTTTCCGGTTAGGAGCTGGCTGGCTCTTACACCAAAGGTTCCTCCATAAGGCTGTCCTGTAAAACCAACCTGAGAAATGCCGGAAATTTTCTTGTCGGACTTGCTTCTTCTGGTGATGTAATTGATAATTCCCCCATCGGCACCGTTTCCGTAGATGGATGATGCCCCTTTGATCACTTCAATTCTTTCAATCACCGAAGGATCAATGCTTCTGATGTCTCTTGCCCCATTTCTTAATGGAGTAGATTGTGGAATTCCGTCAATAAGGACCAGAACCTGTCTTCCTCTCAGGGTTTGTCCCGTGTTTGAGGTCTGCCCGGAATTGGTTCCTAAACTGGGAACCGTATACTGAAGTATGCTGGTAATATCTGAATTAACAGTCAGTTGAGATTGGATCTGCTTTTCTGCAACAATGGTTACTGAGCTTGGTATTTCTTTGATGCTTTCTTTTTTCCTGGAAGCTGTCATCACAACTTCATCTACGTTGTTGGTCTGCAGGCTGTCTTTCACCTGTGCAAAAATCGTTGCTGATCCCAAGCATGCGACTGATAATAGCGCTTTTTTCATTATATTTTCTTTCCTTGTTTTTTTTGTTTTCCCCACCATACCAGAAATCCTGTCACAGGAAGTGAAGTACAGATGAGTCCGGTGATGAACCATAAAATTTTTCCAAACAGCCCAAAATAAGAGCCTGTGTGGACATCGTAGTTAGCATTGGCATATTTTTCGGCATTGCTCAGCTTCTGATGAGGTTTTTCTGCCAGTAGTTTCCCGGAATATTTATCGAAGATCAGCGTGTTTCTTTCGCTGTATCTGCCTTCCTGTCCGTAGATGGTAACCGGGATATTTTTTAATTCCTTTCCTTTTTTGTTTTTTCCGTTTAAGGGAATCCTGAAGCTGGAAGAATGTGGATACAGTTTTCTGGTTTCCTGAGCCGTAATGTCAAAAACAGAAGCATTTTTTACCATCAAGGAGTCCGGAGATTTGATTTCTTTTTCTTTCGGGATCTCCAAGGATCCGGATAATGCCAGGTTGAAGGTGTTTTTTACATACGGATACGCAAAATAGATTCCTGAAATGCTGATCAGCAGGGCCAAAAATGAAGCATAAAATCCTAAAACATTGTGAAGATCGTAGTTTTTCCGTTTCCAGGTCTTTACATTTTCCCAGCTGAACCAGAAGCGGCCTTTCCTTGCTTTTTTGTTCTTCGGCCACCACAGAATAATTCCGGTGATCAGCATAATGATGAACAGAACGGTAGGAATTCCTATCACATATGCTCCCCAATCTGATTTTAATAATAAGCTCCAGTGGATGGATTTTAAAATAGGAAACAGGTCATATTTTTCATTGTAAACGGCCAAAACTTTTCCGCTGTACTGATCTACATAGACCAGTTTATTGATTTTGACTTCCTGAAAATAGTTCCAGCCTTTTTTGCTTTTTTCGTAGTAAGAAAAGCGGTAAGATTTGTTTTTATCCAAAGGAATTTCCACCGCATTGATCGGGTACTTTTCATTAATCTCCAGACTTACTTTTTCCTTAAGAATGCTTAGTGGAATTGCTGATGTTTTTGTTTCTTTTACATACATAGCTTCTTTCCTCAGAACACTCTGTATTTCATCCTTGAACACATACATCGTTCCGGTAAGGGCTACAATGAAAACAATGATACCAACGGACAAACCAAACCACAAATGCAGTTTGGCAGACCATTTCTTTGTCCCGGAAATTTTCTTTTTATGGGGATGCTTTTTCTTCATAGCAAAAAGTTAACCTCCGAAGAGGCTAACTTTTGATTATTTAAAATTTATATCCTATTGATAGTCTGAAATTTCTTGGAGCATCTGCCTGATAATAGTAATAGTTACCATATGGAGATCCCGAGTATAAGTATCTGTTGAATACATTGAAAACATTCAGTCCGACTCTGAACTTAGAATTTTCCCATGAAGCGCCGGCATCAAATTTTACGTAATCTCCCATCTGTTGGGTATTGGTTCCTCCCCAATCCCAGCTGCTTCTGTCTCCAAGGTAAGTTCCTCCGAAGCTTAATCCGAATCCTTCCAATAATCCGTCTGTGAATGTGTAGTTCAACCACCCGTTTGCCGTATGTTTTGCATATCCCGGTACTCTTTTACCTTCTGGATTATTTTTAGGGTCGTTAGATTCTATAATTTTATTTTCAGTGAATGCATAATTGAAGATTGCATTGAATCCTCTTGTGATTTCACCTTTAAGATCGAACTCTACTCCCTGTACTCTTGTTTTTCCAAGCAAAATTGAATATTGTTCGCTTGGGCTATTAGCAGGATCGTTTACAGTAGCATTATTTTTTATGATATTATAGGCTGATACCGTAGTATTCCATTTGCCCCCCAACCAATCTTTTTTTACACCGATCTCCATATTATTCCCTGTAATAGGTTTTACAGTGCTACCATCTCTGAAAATAGCTGCCTGAGGAACAAAAGCCTGATCATATAGACCATATACAGACATGCTTTCATCGATCGAATAGCTAATACCGATACGAGGCGTTATTTTGTCTGCTTCAGATTTGGTTCCGTAATTATTCTCTTTTACATTGGTATAACGTGCAGCAATTGTAAGTCTTAGTTTATCATCTAAAAAGCCCAATTCATCCTGTAAATATAGACCGGTATAATTCTGTTCAATAGAACTTCCTGATCCAGCTCTTACAGAAAGAGGAGTACTTTTGTCGAAAGGCTTATAAGTGCTTGAATTGTTAGGACCATAGTACGCTCCCGTACCGTTGACATCATAATTATTTGTATTCAGATTATACCAATAACTGTAATCAGCAACTGTATTCCCCGGATCTGTTGCTGTTGGAGCTCTGTAATCTCCATTAGCATTGAATTTATCAAGATTATATCCCTGAGACCAGTCTGCCATATATTTTTTGCTTCCTAAATCCAGACCGGCTAAGATTTTGTGAGAAACAATACCTGTTTTCGCATAACCATTTAAGAATACCTGTCCAAACTTCATGGTGTTGTCTGCTTCCCAGTAATTTAAACGACGGATCATGTAGTTTCCTTCAAAATTACTTGGCCAGATATCACTTCCCATTGTGTATTCATTTACATACGTTAACTGAGACGTTAATTTCCAATTTTCGTTGAAATTATGCTGTAAATTAATATTGACAGTATTATTATCAACTTTCGTCGGATCAATGCCCGGATCGGTATGGGTGTAGCTCACTGGTCTTGTGGCATAGCCATCAAAGCTGAAAACATACGCAGAACCTACTTCAGACATTTTAGCTTTCTGATAGATGTACTCAGCGGTTAAAGTCGTTTTATCTGTGAGATTAACTTTCAACGAAGGATTGATGATATATCTGTCATTGAACTCATAATCTCTGAAACTGTTTTTATTCTGAGCCATCAGATTCAATCTGAAGGCCACTTTATCAGTGATCTTCGTATCAACATCAGCCTCTCCTCTGTACATATTGAAACTTCCCAATGTTACCCTTGCACTTCCGTTAAGAGAATTTCCGGTAGGTTTCTTGGTTACAATATTGTAGATTCCGCTTGGTTCACCGTTTGACATCAAGAATCCGGAAGGACCCTTAATGAATTCAATATGGTCTACAAAGCTCATGTCCTCGCTTAGTGGGCCCCAGTTGGAAGTTACATTTACACCATTCATGAAAGCAGCAGCTCTCGAACCTCTCATGTTGACTCTTGTATACATATCTCCCCAGTGTTCCAGTCTTTGTGCTCCTGCAACATTTCTCAGTACACCGTCGCTTAAAGTGGTTACCTGCTGGTCTTCCAGTGCTCTGGAGGTAATGATAGAGATATTCTGAGGGATTTTGATGAGGTCTTCATCCAGACGGAGAGAAGATGAACCCTGTTTTTCTACATACTTTTTATAATATTTTCCATTCACCACAACTTCCTCAATATCATTGGATTTGATGGTGTCTTTTTCCTGGGCAAAACTTAACAGAGATGTTAATAATGCGGCTCCTATCGTTATTTTTTTCATTGTAAATTGAGCTGAAAGCTTCCGAAATTAGTGTTAGAATTTATAAGTGAAACTTCCTAAAGCATTGATAAGCGTCTGAGGATTTGCTGTTGTAAATCCTACCCAATAATGCTGGTTGGTGAAATTGTCAACCTTTACACCGATCCTGAATTTCTTAGTATCATAGAAAGCACTTGCATTAAGGACTAAATAGGATGGAAGGATAAACACATCTCTTCCTGTAACGGTGTTATTTGCTCCTAAAATATTATTATTCAAGATGGCATTAGCGTTAGCATAGTTTCCTCCCAAACCAAAGCCGAAACCTTTTAAGCTTCCTTCAAGAATCTGGTAACTTGCGTATATGCTTGCTAACCATGGTGAACCTGCAGTTCCTGGTCTTCTTCCTTTCGTTGCCGCATCAGATTCTATATATTTTGAGTCGTTATAGCTGACGCCTCCTACTAATGATAATCCTTTTAATAAATAAGCATTTACTTCCAGTTCCACACCTTCACTTTTCAGTTGACCAGCCTGGGTCTGAAGAGCGTTTGCTCCTGAATATCCTGTTGTAACTAAAGAGTTTTTTACTCTGATATTGTAATAGCTTAATGTTGCGTTTACTCTTCCCTTGAAGATGCTTCCTTTAAAACCTCCTTCAAACTGATTGGCTCTTTCAGGATCAGATAAAACAGGATCTACTCCGGCATCTGTAAATATGTATCCATTGCTTTTGAAACTGTTCTGATAATTTCCGAAAACAGAGAATTTATCTTTTACAATTTGATAAACTATCCCGAATTTTGGAGAAAATGCAGACTGATTGTATGCTTTTATATCATTTATCCATAGTTTTCCACCTTTGAAATCATTACTTTCATATCGTACGGAAGCCATTATATTTAAGCCTTCAGTTGGAGTAAATACGTTAGAAATATAGCCACTGTATGTATCCTGATCATCTATCTGATCATAGGTACTTTTAGGTAAATTCTGGTACGCCTGAGCTAATGTATCAGAATTAAATGTTCCTGCATAATCATAACCATTTGCTGGGACATCAGGCGTTAAAAAACCTTGTGTAAAATATACATAGTGCAGTCTGTTCTTAATCTTCATAAAATCAAAACCAACTACAGTTCTGTTACGCATATCATTTCCAAATTTATAATCGAAATTAAAGTTCTGCTGAACCTGGAAATATGTTTTTTTGCTGTTATCTGTTGACTGATCAGCTCTTTTTACATAAATGTTATTGTCTAACGGATTTACAGTCACTCCAAAATATGGATTATAGCCGTTTGAAAAAGTATAGGCGGTACTTATGTTAGTTGATGATCTGATATGTTCATCAATCTGATAGTTAATTTGCCCTAAGATATTTCTTACTTTTGAAGTAGTATAAAGACCTTTTCCTGTATAAGACTGTTTGTAATCCAATCCTAATTTTTCCAGGTCTTTCATATTATCAACATTGGTATATGGATCTCCCGGATAATTTGGGTTCTTTTTAAGGTAGAAAAATGATTGCTCGGGATTTGCTCTTGTATCAAACATTTCATAATCCAGGCTTAAGCTCAGTTTATCGTTGACTTTATACAACAATGAAGGAGCAAAAGCAGTAAATGAATTTTTGGCATCCGTTTTCTGGAAAGTTCCGCTGTTTGTATAAGCTGTGTTTAAGCGGAACATTAATTTTTTATCATTAGTCACGGGTGTATTGACATCCGCTTGCGCTCTGTAATAATTATAACTTCCCCCGATTAATGAGATATTTCCTTCGAATCTCTCATGAGGTTTTTTTGTAACTCTGTTAACGACCCCTCCATAAGAGGTTACATTACTACCAAATAATGTCCCGGACGGGCCTTTCAATACTTCAAGCTTTTCCACATTCACAGCATCAATAGAAGTTGTAACCGGTGCCACAAGACCATTTCTTAAAGAATTGTTGGATGTAAATCCTCTTAAAGATATGTAAGCACCACCATCTCCGGCTCTGTTTGTAGCACTCCACATTTTTTGGATACCTGTTACATTTCTGTAAGCATCATCTACCGAATATATCATTTGATTATCAAAAAATATTCTATCTACGGTAGAGTAGGACTGTGGATTTTCAATAGCCTTTAAAGGCATTTTATTAGTATACTCTGAATCTTTTTTAAGGATAGAGTTGATGATAATTTCTTCTATATTTTTAGAATTAACGCTGTCTTTTTCCTGCGCTAAAGCAAAGACCCCTGACAGGATAGCTATGCTTAATATTAGTTTCTTCATTCAGTAGTAAGTTTATTTTAAGTAATGTTTTATAAAAAAAAATAGGGGGATGGATAATGTGAGCCATCCTAACAGATCCCAAATGCCGTCACCCAGCAGTGCTGCAATCAATCCGAATAAAGAAAGAAAAGCCAGGAGGACAGGCATGCCCCAAAGTTTTAAAAATGTGTTTTTCATCTTTATTCGTCTTTTAAAATGAGTTTCCACTGTTGTTTTTCTGCCTTTCTTCTTGCAATCCACAGATACAAGCCTGTGATAAGAACAAGAATCGTAAAGACATCAAAAACCGTCCAGATAATTTTAAGTACCATCCCACCATAGTTTCCAAAGTGAAGCGGTTCAGAAATAAAAAGTGCATTCACATACCAGGGCATATCCCGCGAATCTGTTACATCTCCTGTTTTGGCATCTATAAGGACCGGCTTTAATAGTTTGGACGTGAGCTCCGTATTGCCGCGCATAAAAACGGCATAGTGGTGCTTGCTTGTAAATGGAGTTCCTGGAAAAACAATGACGGATACTTTCATATCAGTGATGGTTTTCTCAGCAGATTTTTTGGCTTCTTCCAGAGAACTGAAATTGCCGGTTAAAGGTTTTTGGTTTTTATATGGAGCGGTCATTTCCGCCAGTTGCCCTTGTTGCCAGAGACCTAATATTACATCTGAAAGCGTATTGATCACACCGGTAAATCCTACAACCGCCATCCATGCAGTAATGGCAATTCCTAATAAATTATGGGTATCCAGCCATTTAATTCTTTTTGATTTATTTTTACGGACCATTCCGAAGTCAAATTTTTTCATAATGGGACCATAAAGAACAATCCCTGAAAGAATAGAGACCATGAACAGCATTCCCATCAGTCCTAGAAAAAGTTTTCCTGGAATTCCCAGAAACATATCGGTATGAAGCTTTAGAATGATATTCATGAAGCCGTCTGTTTTGGGAGCTCCTAAAATTTCCCCGGTGTATTCATTTAAAACTAAATATTTGCTTTTTTCGTAAGGGGCATCCGGTTTATCTACAATATCGAAAAGAACTTTGTTTTTTTCATTTTCGTCCCAGAAAACATACCTTACCTTTTCTCCAGGATATTTTGACTCAGCAATTGTTGCCAGTTTATCGAGGCTTAATTTTTCCTGACCTTTGGACACAGCTTCCTTATTATCCTCCAAAAGATGTTCAATCTCTTCGTGGAAAATTAATGGTAGACCTGTTATACAGAGATACAGCAAAAAAACGGTACAGATAAGGCTTGTCCATTTATGCCAATTAAACCAGCGCTTTGCAGTTTTTAGCTTCATGAAGCAGTCAAATTTTCTGCAAAGATATTGTTTTTAATTGTTCTAAATAAATAACAGAATTGATATTTATCATGAAATTATTAGGTGCTAAATAGCAAAACCCTGCTTCAGCAAGTACTGAAGCAGGGTTTTTATGAGATTTTATTATTAATTCCTTAAGCAGGGATTTCTCCTTTGAATAAGAAAGAGATAATTTCTTTGTTCATTTTGTCTACCATTTCACTGAAAAGGTGGAATGATTCCTGTTTGTAAATCACCAATGGATCTTTCTGTTCGTAAACGGCACCTTGAGAAGATCTTCTCAGGTCATCCATTTCACGAAGGTGAAGTTTCCAGTTTTCATCAATGATAGATAGAGTGATATTCTTTTCAAAATCGTTGATCAGGCTTTCACATTGAGTGTCATAAGCTTCTTTCAGATCAGCTACGATAGTCATTGTTTTGTGTCCGTCTGAGAAAGGAACCTGGATCATTTTAAACATAGATCCCTGATTCTGGTATACATTCTCAATGATAGGGAACGATTTTTCTTTCAGTAAGTTCAGCTTCATTTTGTAATCTTCCTGGGCAGCTTTGAAAACAAGATCTGTCAGTTCAGGAATCTGTTTTCCTTTGAAATCATTTTCAGAAACAGGAGATTCCATCGTGAAGAATTTAATGATATCGAATTCGAAATCTTTATAGTTTCCGGTAGCTTTTCCTTTGGCAACAATAGAATTGGCTACATCGAAGATCATATTCGTTATATCATATTTCAGGTGATCCCCGAACAGAGCATTCTTTCTTCTCTTGTAGATTACATCACGCTGCTTGTTCATCACGTCATCATACTCAAGAAGTCTCTTTCTAATCCCGAAGTTATTCTCTTCTACTTTCTTCTGCGCTCTTTCGATAGATTTGCTGATCATAGAATGCTGAATCACTTCACCTTCCTTATGACCCATTCTGTCCATCATTTTTGCAATTCTTTCAGAACCGAATAAACGCATCAGGTTATCTTCAAGCGACACATAGAACTGAGAACTTCCAGGGTCTCCCTGACGTCCCGCTCTACCTCTCAGCTGTCTGTCCACACGTCTTGAATCGTGTCTTTCAGTACCGATAATGGCTAAACCTCCCGCTTCTTTTACTTCTTTGGAAAGCTTAATATCCGTACCACGACCCGCCATGTTGGTGGCGATGGTCACTACGCCCGGCTGTCCTGCTCCGGCAACAATTTCCGCTTCTTTTTTGTGAAGTTTCGCGTTCAGTACCTGGTGTGGAATTTTTCTTAACTGAAGAGCTTTAGAAAGTAATTGAGAGATCTCAACAGAAGTCGTACCCACCAATACTGGTCTTTGTGCTGCTGTTAAGCTTTCAATTTCCTCAATAACGGCGTTATATTTTTCACGGTTGGTTTTAAAAACCAGATCCTGTCTGTCATGTCTTAAAATAGGACGGTTCGTAGGAATTACCACCACATCCAGTTTGTAGATCTGCCAAAGCTCTCCGGCTTCGGTTTCAGCCGTACCTGTCATTCCCGCAAGTTTGTTGTACATACGGAAATAGTTCTGAAGCGTTACCGTAGCAAAGGTTTGCGTAGCGGCTTCAATTTTTACACTTTCTTTAGCTTCAATCGCCTGGTGAAGACCGTCTGAATAACGTCTTCCTTCCATGATACGACCTGTCTGCTCATCCACGATTTTTACCTCGCCGTCAATTACCACATACTCATCATCTTTTTCAAATAATGTGTATGCTTTCAACAGCTGGCTCATAGTATGTACTCGCTCAGACTTTTCAGCAAAATCAGAGAAAAGTTTTTCTTTAGCTTCGAATTCCTCTTCTTTAGTCAGATTTTTTGCTTCCACTTCAGCGATTTCCGTTCCGATGTCCGGAAGAACGAAGAAGTTAGGGTCAGAATTCCCCTGAGACATATATTCTACCCCTTTATCGGTAAGATCCACCTGATTGTTTTTCTCTTCGATAACGAAATAAAGGTCTTTATCTACAATCGGCATATCACGGTTGTTGTCCTGCATGTACTGCGCTTCAACTTTCTGAAGCAAGGCTCTGTTTCCGCTTTCCGATAAGAATTTGATTAATTGTCTGTTTTTTGGAAGACCTCTGTATGCCTGAAGCAGTTTGAATCCGCCTTCTTTGGTATTTCCAGCCCCGATCAATTTTTTGGCTTCGTTAAAAATAGTGGAAACCGTTTTTTTCTGTACTTCCACGATTCTGTCGATAGAAGGTTTAAGAACATCAAATTCCTGTCTGTCTCCCTGAGGAACCGGACCTGAAATAATCAATGGTGTTCTTGCATCATCTACCAATACGGAGTCAACCTCATCCACAATGGCAAAGTTCAGTTCTCTCTGTACGAGTTCTGAAGGGGATGTTACCATGTTGTCTCTCAGATAATCGAAACCGAATTCGTTGTTCGTTCCGTAGGTAATATCCGAGTTGTATGCTTTTCTTCTTCCGTCCGAGTTCGGCTGGTGGTTATCGATACAGTCGATAGACATTCCATGGAACTGATAAAGCGGCCCCATCCATGCGGAGTCCCTTTTGGCAAGGTAGTCATTCACGGTTACTACGTGAACTCCTCTTTCCGGAAGTGAGTTTAAGTAAATAGGCAATGTTCCTACCAGAGTTTTACCTTCACCGGTTGCCATTTCGGCAATTTTACCGCTGTGAAGAATAACCCCTCCGATAAACTGAACATCATAGTGGACCATATCCCAGACTACAGGAGTTCCGGCTGCGTCCCATGAGTTTTTCCAGATTGCAGTATCTCCCTGAATTTCTATGAAATCTTTACCCGCAGCAGCCAGCTGTCTGTCCCAATCGGTTGCTTTGATGCGGATTTCTCCGTTCTGAGCCCATCTTCTTGCCGTTTCTTTTACCAGGGCAAAAGCTTCAGGAAGGATTTGTGCCAGAACTTTTTCTTCAATATCGTAAGATTCTTTCTTCAGAGCCTCAATCTTTGAGAAAAGAGCTTCTTTTTCATCTACATTAGCTGAATTTTTTATCTGCTCTTTTATCTGTTCTATCTGCGCTGTGATTTTGCTGGTAGAAGACTTTATGTTCTCTTTAAACTCAGCAGTTTTTTCTCTCAGCCCATCATCAGATAACTGTTGAATGGCTGGTTCTACAGCTTTGATTTTTGTTACAACTTTTTTTACTTCTTTTAGGTCCTGCGCTTTTTTGTCTCCCAAAAACCCTTTAAGAACTTTGTTTAAAAAACTCATAAATTTTCTGCTTTATGCTTAAAGCAATATGCTTTAAGCGTTTTACTGACACGCTTATCGTGTGAATTTTATATATAAAAAAGGGCAAAAAAGCTCTAAGCAGACTGCTTAAAGCTTATTGCTTTAATTAATATTCGTCTTCGTTCCAAAGGAAATCCTCGTCGGTAGGATAATCACTCCAAACCTCTTCGATAGATTCATAGATTTCTCCTTCGTCTTCGATGGCCTGAAGGTTTTCAACTACTTCCATAGGTGCACCAGTTCTGATTGCATAGTCGATAAGTTCTGCTTTTGTCATTGGCCAAGGTGCGTCACTTAGATATGAGGCTAATTCTAATGTCCAGTACATAATTTTCTAATTTTTTTGCAAAAGTATAAAATTAGCTTATATTATATGCTTTTTTATACTTGATTTTCAATTCTTTTTGATTAATTTTTGTTCATTGTCCCGCACAGGCTGCATTACAGCTGGATTGACGAATGGCATGATGTCATTTTCTCAAAAACCATTCCACAAATTTTTTTGTGCCATTTTGGAAGTTTGTGTCTGGTTTGTAGCCAATCAATGTCTTAGCTTTTGTAATATCTGCACTGGTTTTCAGGACATCTCCCGGCTGCATTGGCAGATTTTTTTTTATGGCAGAAATTCCAAGGGCTTTTTCTATAGTACTCAGCATTTCAGTTAAAGTAACCACTTCACTTTCTCCAAGATTGATGATTTCATAAACTCCGGAATGATTTTCCAGATAAAGGATGGATTTTGTAATCCCGTCAATGATATCATCAATATAGGTATAGTCTCTGGCGGTATTACCGTCACCATAAAATGGGATTTCCTGTCCTTCCGAAATAAGTTTTGTAAATTTATGAATAGCCAGATCAGGTCTTTGCCTTGGTCCGTAAACTGTGAAAAACCTAAGCTGGATCATATCTATATCATACAAGTTATGATAAACATGCCCCAGGATCTCACCGCTTTTTTTCGTAGCGGCATAAGGCGAAATAGGGCGATCCACATTGTCTGTTTCCGAAAAAGGAGTCTTTTCGTTGTTTCCGTAAACACTTGAAGAAGATGCACAAATGAATTTTTTAATATTAAACTCCCTGCAAAGCTCCCAGAGATTCATGGTACCCCGGACATTAACTTCTTCATATTCCAGGGGCCTTTCAATGGAGGGACGTACCCCGGCCAATGCGGCAAGATGAATAACAAGGTCGATTGAATGGTTTCTGAAAATCTTTTCAAGTCCCTGTTTGTGACGGATGTCCTGATAATAAAGTTGATACCTGTCTGATTGGGAAACAGCCGTTAAACGGGCAATATCAGTTTCTTTGTCCGAAAACTCAAAATCCGAAATTTTATCAATAGACTCTAAAGTATTTTTAATTTTTATCTGATAAGCATAGAAATCATCAAAATTGTCAACGTTTATGACAGAATGTCCATTTCTAAATAATCGCTCTACTAAATGAGAACCAATGAATCCGCTACCTCCAGTTACAAGATATGTCATTTGTGATTTTTTAAGGACAAATTTATTAATAAAACTTGAATGCTGTTTTTATACTTTTGTCGGAAAATATAAATAAATGATAAATCTTCAAAAGTTATTTGTACTTCCGAGGGAAGAAGATGAAGAATTTACATTCGGAGAGATAGAAGAAGGAATTTATTTCCGTGGTCACAACCTTTGGCTGCTGGTAATTTCCATGGGTATTGCCTGTATTGGCTTAAATGTTAATAGTCCGGCTGCCGTAATCGGTGCGATGCTTATTTCTCCCTTGATGGGTCCCGTTGTAGGAATTGCATTTGGATTTTCCATCGGAAACAGGAGATTGATCAGGCTTGGGGTCTTTAACTGGCTTTTGATGATCGTGGTGGCTATATGTTCTTCCACATTATATTTTCTGGTTTCTCCGTTTCATTCGGAAACGTCCCAGTTGGAAAGCTTTAAAACGGCTACTATTTTCGACTGCTTTTTAGCTTTGCTGGGAGGGCTGGCGTGGTTCCTGGGGATCGTAAGGAAAGAGGCAATCAAAGTTATCGCAGGGGTAGCTGTTTCTACAGCGTGTATCCCGCCACTGTGCACGGCAGGGTTTGGGATTGCCAACGGAAACTTGGAATACTTTTGGGGAGGTTTTTATTTTTATCTTATCAATTGCTTTTTTATAGCGGTAGGAACCTGGATATTAAGCCTGGTACTGGGGTATCAGAAATATTACAGGGAGAAAAACAGCAATAATCGTAAAGTTTCTGTATGGATCAGCTTGCTTTCCGTTATTATTTTAATTCCAAGCATCCTGCTTACTAAAAAGAAGTGGGAGAAAGAGACATTGAAGGAGCGGTCAGAAAATTATATCAGAATTATTAAAGAAAGCCATCCCGAGCTGGCTATTATTAACCATGAGTCATTCAAAGAAAAAGGACAGGATTTTTTAAAGATCACCCTTTTGAATGACAGTATTACCATCAGTAAAAAAAGGCTGGATGAGCATAATGAATTAATAAAGGATATTCATCTGATATGGCAGTATTCACCGCAGTCAAAAAATATAAATGATCCGGAACTGCAAAGACTTCAAAGCCAGATAACTGCTTTAAAAAAGGAACTGGAACAGATGAAATTGCAAAACAGGATCAAATAAAATTTCTATATTTACTTATACTTAAAAATATCATTATGCAGTTTCAAGGGCAAATTTTAAAAATGACGAGCTACGATGCACAGCCGATCCAGTATTATCTGAATCTTTCAGGAGATCTTATCCACATGAATGAGCTTTTCGGAAAAGAGCTGAGGATAAAACATACCGGATTTCAGTGTGTGAACTGTGGGGAGAATAAAGCGATCTACAGAATGGGATTCTGTAAAAACTGCTTCTTCGAAAGTCCGTATGCAAGTGATACCATCATCCGTCCCGAACTTTCTACAGCCCACCTTGGGGTTGCAGAACGTGACCTGGAAGTGGAAAAAGAGATCCAGCTGCAGCCTCATACTGTATATCTTGCCTATACCGGTGATGTAAAAGTTGGGGTAACGAGAAATACCCAGATCCCGACAAGATGGATCGATCAGGGGGCTACGTTTGCACTCCCGATTGCCAGAACAGAGAACCGGTACGAAGCCGGAATGATAGAAGTTGCTTTAAAAGAACATGTTCCGGATAAAACAAACTGGAAAAAAATGCTGCAGGATGATTTTGAAGGAGAAATGGACCTTGCCGATTTTCAGCAAAAGATCAGACAGTATTTTCCGGAAGACTTCCAGAAATTTTACAGCGAAGGAGAAAATTTGTGGAAATTCGATTATCCTTTTGAAAAGCCTGCCAAAGTAAATTCTTTTACCCTTGATAAAAAGCCTGAATTTACAGGAAAACTGACAGGAATCAAAGGGCAGTATCTTAGTTTTGCCGGCGGTGATTTTATAAATATCAGAGGGCACGAAGGCTATGTGATAGAGCTGGAAATAAAATAATGAACTGTATTTAAAAGAATAAACACGAGTCACCAATGAAAAAATGGGTAAAAAGGTTATTAATAAGTCTCGGCATTTTGCTGCTATTATTGCTGGTAGCGAATTTCGGACTTAATATATGGCTTAAAACCCAGCTTCCTGATTATATTAAAAAGAATACGGATTATAAAGTTTCCTATAAAACGCTGGATGTGGATCTGGGTTCAGGAAATATTTTTGCTGCAGGAATTACTATCAACAGTAAAAACCCTCAGAATGTGGATGTTATTGGTCTTCAGGGCACCGTTGATACCCTGAAAATCAGCCGTTTCGGGATCTACGATGCTATTTTCAATAAAAGAATCAGTTCTACAGATCTTTTGCTGGCCAAACCCAATCTGAATATCAGTCTGGCCAAACCTGCAGACAAAAAAACAGGGAAAAAAAGAAATCCGGTTATGTTCGAAAATATCAGAATCAATAAGGGAACAATCAATATTTTTAAGCATACCAAACAGAAGTTTTTGTCAGTCCATGAGCTAGATTTGTTTGTGGAAAATCTTCAGATGACGGAAGAATCAGTGGAAGATAAGCTACCTGTGGTATTTGACCGTTATGATATTAAAGGAAAGGATTTTTTCTTCCGCCCGGATAATGTGTATGCGGTGACTATCAGTAATATTACAACCTCCAACGGACAGATGTCAGTCGGGAATTTCCGACTGATACCGCTTCTTTCATTCGCACAGTTTAAAAGGTTTTATCCTAAAAAAACAAAGCTGTTTGAATTTTCCATTCCTAAAATGGATTTTAAAGATGTTGTGCTGAAGAAGAACAGGATTTCACTGGCAAATGCAGATTTTCAGAACCCGGTCCTTACCATACACAACACCGGAATACAGCCTGGAAAGGCAGAGAAAAAAATGAATTTTGAGGTCAATCTGGAAGATGTAAGATTGAATAATCTTTCTGTCCTCATCAATAAACCGGACGGAAGCAAGCTTCTTGCTGCAAAAACACTGAATGTAAAAGTCAACCAGCTGAAGTTTGACAAGGTAACTGCAGAAGAAGTAATTCCCATTGGGTATAAGGATTTTCATCTTTCAGGAAGAGACATTCAGTATTCCAACCATCAGAGTTTTACAGTTGAAAATTTTGCCTTGAACCCTAAAAGCGGGGAAATCAGAAATCTGGTCTTGTCTCCCGGAACTCAGGAGCCGGGAGAAGGGTCAATGGATTTGAAGACGGGCCATATTGCTTTTAACATTAATACGTTTGAATTTGTCAAAAGAAAGCTTAATCTCGACCTGAAAGACGTTCTTCTTGAAAATGTAAGCGGAACCATCAAAGCAGGTGCGGCCAAACCAAAAAGGAATTCCGGACCGGGAATCATTCAGTCGGTAATTGTTCGGAAAATGTCTGTTAAAAATTCGGATATTGTGTATGATAAAGAGATGAAGCCACTGGCTTTCCACGATCTGAATGCAACGGTCAATGCTATTGAAATTGCACCTAAACCTAATAATCAGGGACTTTCTTTCAAAGTGAAGGATTATTTCCTGACAACCAGAAATTTTGTCTATAAAACCCAATTTTACAACTTAAGTGCAGGGCTTTTAAAAGTAAATAAAAACAAGATTCAGGTTAATAATTTTGCCATGAAACCTATCGTTTCGAGAGCACAGTTTATCAAAATGATTCCCGTTGAACGGGATTTGTATGATCTTAAAGCCACGCAGATCACAGCAGATGGCAGCTGGGACCTGTTTTCGGATCATAAATCTGTCAATGCTTCGAATGTTACCATACAGGCCGCGGATGCCAATATTTTCAGAAGTAAGATCCCAAATGATGACCCAAAGATAAAACCACTCTATTCCAGATTGCTTCGTTCTATAAAAATTCCGTTGACGGTTAATAACCTGGATCTGAAAAATTCCGTTCTGGTTTATGAAGAAGATACTCCGCAGAGTGCAGGCCCGGGAAAACTGACCTTCAGTAATTTTAATATGAACGTGAAAAACCTGAATTCAGCCAAAGTAAAAGGAAAACCTACAAAAGTGGATATCAGGATCAATTGTTCATTCATGAACCTGGCTCCGCTTTCCGTGAACTGGGCCTTTGATGTGGCTGACCATCATGATGCATTCTCAATCTCAGGAAAAACATCCAATCTTCCTGCCAGCGGCATCAATCCGTTTATTCGTCCATACCTTCACGTGACAGCCACTTCCGGAACCATTCAGGAAATGCTGTTTAATTTTAAAGGAAACCCGGCAGGAATTCACGGGACTTTTAATCTGAAGCATAAAGATCTTAAAATTGCCGTTCTGGATAAACAAAACCGTGAGAAAAAAGGAGTGTTGACGGCTGTTGCCAATATTTTTATCAGATCAAACTCGGGTAAGTTTCCTGAAGCCGTAGAAGTGGAAAATGTAGAGCGTGATCCCACCAAATCATTCTTCAACCTTTTCTGGAAAGGCATTGAGCAGGGGCTGAAGAAAACCCTGATCGGAAGGAACGTTGAAAAGACGGAGAAAACCGTAAAAGAAGCCGTGTCATCAGTTAAAGAGGTGAAGCAGACCGTGAAAGAACTGAAACAGGATATCAAAACTAAAAAAGAAGAAATTACAGCTCCTAAGGAAGAGAAGAAAGGTATTCTGAAAAAAATCTTTAAGAAAAAAGAAAATCCCGAAGCAGAGTAGCCCCGGGATCTATGCTGAATTCCTGGTCAGTCACTAGAAATTAAATTCATCGCTTTCCTGAACGGGAATGTCTCGTAAAAATTCATCAAATTTTTCACCGGGATAGTTGCTGTCCGCACCATAGGAATCAATGATCATTCCACGGTTTCCTGCATTGTCTTTTATCACATACAAGACAGCATTGTCATCCGGATTACTGTCTCCTTCAAAACGGTAGGTTTTCAATATAGTAAGCTCGGAAGGCTGGTAGACTTTGTCGGAATTTTCGAACTTCATCTCGCAGGCCTCATTCATTCTGAATTCCCGGTGTATCCCTCTTTGTGAAAGGGTGGCCATAACCTGGCTTAGGGTCGTCATTCTGTCAATATTCTCTGAATTATCCATAATATTATTTTTAAAAATTAATACAATAATTAAACCATTACCCTTTTAAAATTAGCAAAATAGCAATTATATTTTTTATAGAAATAAACCTGGAATGTTAACAAAATTTATAATTCCGAAATCCAAAATAGGTATGCTTTTTGCAATAGCTACCGTAATAAATCGAAAAAATATGAAAAAAGAAGTTGGCGTTTTACTGGTAGGAGGTGTTGGTCTTTTGGCAGTATTAGGTTTTATTGGAATAAAAAAAATATTGACTAAAAAAGATAAAAAATATAGTGATACCTATTCGGATTATCACAGACATTTCGATGGAAAAAATAATGATGATGAATACCATGGAGTGGAATTTTATGCGCTGAAGTAGTAAAAAGATATATTTAATTATGTTGAAATCCGGCTCTGTTACAGGGTCGGTTTTTTTTGTGGATAACTTTAATGTTAAAACTTATTATTTATAAAAAAATCCATTCTAATTTTACATTATTATGCCGGAAGAAAATTTCATAAAAGGACAGGGAGCGCAGCGGAACGTGATCAATCGTTTCGACAGGTATACCTATGAGCCTGATGATGAGGATTTCGAAACGGTTAAGACCTCTTTCACCGAAGTTTTCCCGAAAACCATTGTAAACCAGGTGAAAAGCGAAGATCTTCCAATGGAATATTCTATGAATCCATATCAGGGCTGTGAGCATGGATGTTCCTACTGCTTTGCAAGACCTACCCATGAATATTGGGGCTACAGCGCGGGAATTGATTTCGAAAGAAAGATCATGGTTAAGAAAAATGCCCCGGAGCTTCTGGAGAAATTTTTTCAGAAAAGAGGGTACCGTCCCGCACCTATTCTGCTTTCAGGAAATACTGACTGCTATCAACCGGCAGAAAGGCAGTTTGAAATAACCCGGAAACTCCTTCAGGTATGCCTTGATTACAGACATCCCGTCAATGTACTGACCAAAAATGCACTTGTCCTCAGAGATATTGATATTTTAAAGCCCATGGCGGAACAAAACCTTGTTTCGGTATCCCTGAGTATTCCTACCATCAACGAAGAGCTCAGGAGAAAAATGGAGCCGAGGACAAGCTCGGCACCCAATAAACTGAAGGCGGTAGAAATCCTCACAGAGAACAAAATCCCGGTACATGTGATGGTAGCACCTATCATTCCGGGGCTGAACAGTGACGAGCCGTTAACTATTTTAAAAGCAATTTCAGATGCGGGAGCTTTAAGCTTTGGATATACTCTGGTAAGGTTGAATGATACGGTAGAACCCGTTTTCGTGAATTGGATTGAAGCTCATTTTCCTGACCGGGCACAAAAAGTCCTGAACCTGATCCGGTCCATGCGCGGAGGAAAACTGGGGGATAAAAGATATTTTGAAAGGCAGAGAGGAGAAGGAAATATTGCTGAAATGATTCATAACACCTTCAAGATCGGGAGAAAGAAGTTTTTTGACGGAAAGGAATTTCCGAAACTTTCCACAGCTAATTTTACAGGCGCTAAAGATCAGCAGCTGAGGTTGTTTGATTAATTATTATTCATGCCGTGAATCATATTCAATCGAAATGGGTTTTAGCCCATTTAATAATAAAAGTAAAAAAATCAACGGCTTTAGCCAAAATAAAAACAAAAAACCGCTCCAAAAGGAACGGTTGTCTTATAGGCTCGGATTTTTCCAATCTTACATAGTGTTGTCCGGGCATTTGAAATCGTTACTGCAGGTTGCACAAACTACAACCCCGTCACAATAATACATACAGAATTCCGGTTCCGGAAGTTTAATGCCGTCTCCTCCGGAGATGTCCTTTAACTGGCCTTTGCTTAGTTTTTTTAGATTTTTCATAATGTTTAATTAAAAATTTGATAGTAAATCAAATATAATTAAAATTATATTAACTAAAATAAAATGTGGTAGTTTTTATATTCATTTTACAGTAATTGGTGTTAAATTTCATATTCAGGTGAATAAAATTGGGTAAGTGTTTGATTGTTAGTGAAAAATAATTAATTTTAGACAAAACAAGCGTTATCCGAAAAGCTGATAGAGTAGGAAATACCAAAAACGAAAACTATGAAAAATTTAAAGAGACTGTCCAGGGAAGACAAAAAAAAGATCAGTGCTGGAGATTCACCTGCTTTCTGTTTTGAAGGTGAAGGACCGGGAACAGGAGGCTGCTCTGCCGGGCACATCTGCTCAGGAGGAAGATGTGTTCCTTATGTGGATCCGGGAACCGGCGGCGGGGGTGGAGGAACCGGGGGTGGAGATACGTATACGTGTATCTGTCCGTGGGGAACTTTTACACAGTCAACTCCTTGTCCGGAGTTTTATTGTATTACAGGATAAACCTGCCGGGATAAAAAAATAAAGTCAATAATTGATCCTGAAAGTTACAACCATGAGTTAATAACCGGAATGCAGATCAATTATTGACTTTTTATATTACTTTTTAATCAATCCTAATTCTATAAGTCTTTCATGTAAAAACTCTCCTGCAGTGGTATCTTCATACAACTTCGGATTATTTTCGTCAATACAATTCTCAAGCGCGTTCAGTGACATTTCGCTCACCGGGTGCATAAAGAAAGGAATGGAGTATCTTGAAGTTCCCCAAAGTTCCCTTGGCGGGTTAACCACTCTGTGAATGGTTGATTTCAATTTATTGTTGGTATGTCTTGACAACATATCTCCTACATTGATCATTAATTCATCCGGCTCAGCAATCGCATCAATCCAGTCGCCGTTATGGTTCTGAACCTGAAGACCTTTCCCCTGAGATCCCATCAAAAGAGTGATCAGGTTAATGTCTCCATGAGCAGCTGCTCTTACGGCATCATCCGGTTCCTGGGTAATCGGCGGATAGTGGATAGGTCTTAAAATAGAGTTTCCTTCTGCAATTTTATCATCGAAATAAAACTCATCAAGACCAAGGTACAGAGCCAGGGCTCTCAATACATACTGGCCTGTTTTCTCAAGCATCTGGTAGGCTTCTTTTCCCACTTCATTGAACTTGGGAAGTTCCTCTACGATTACATTGTCAGGATACTCGGATTTGTACTTTGAATCATCAGAAACGTACTGTCCGAAATGCCAGAATTCTTTTAAATCTCCTTTTTTGAAACCTTTAGCCGTCTCTTTTCCGAATCCTACGTAGCCTCTCTGGCCACCGATTCCCGGAATTTCATACTTCTGTTTGGTTTCTACCGGCTGGTCAAAAAAGTTTTTAACCTCTCCATAGAGTTCGTCTACTAGTTTGTCATCAAGAAAATGGCCTTTTAAGGCTACAAAACCAATTTCTTCATAAGCTTTTCCGATTTCATTTACAAATTTCTGTTTGCGTTCCGGGTTGTCCGAAAGGAAATCACGCAGGTCTACACTAGGTATTTTATCCATTATTAGAAATTTACGAAATACAAAATTACATTTTTTTTAAATGAAATGATTCTAAAATAAGTATTTATCAATTAAATTTGCTGTATGAAAAAATATTCTTCTAAGCGAAGTATTCAGATACTTGCCCACCTCCTTCAGCAGTACGGAATTTCAGATGTTATCATTTCCCCGGGATCCAGAAATGCTCCTCTGGCGATTCATTTCTCAGAAATTGACACCTTCAACTGTTACAGTATTGTAGATGAAAGAAGTGCTGCTTTTGTAGGAATAGGAATGGCTAAAAGTGAGAAGAAACCCGTTGCGATAACCTGTACAAGCGGTTCTGCCGCTGCCAATTATTATCCGGCGGTAACGGAAGCTTTTTACCAGAATGTTCCGCTTCTGATCCTGACGGCAGACCGGCCTACGGATTTTGTAGATATTTTTGACGGTCAAACCATCAGGCAGAAGGATCTTTTTCACCAGCATTCTTATGGTGACTTCCAGCTTTTGGAAGACAGTAAAGAAAATGCAGAAGACGTTAATTTTGACATCATTAAAAAAGCTATTGAGCTCTGCTTTGAAAAGCAGGGGCCGGTACATATCAATATTCCGTTGGAAGAACCTTTGTACGAACTGGTTTCTGAACTTCCATCTTTCCCGACTGTTGAAAAAACAATCAGGCATAAAGAATATGAACTTCCTTCCAATCTCGTTGCCGACTGGCATACTTCCCAGAGAATCATGCTCTTGGTGGGAACCAGAGATTACAGCCCGGAGCTGGAAAGCCAGTTGACGCAGCTTGTGAAAAACCATTCTGTTGTCGTACTGAGTGAAGCCAATTCCAATCTTTATCATGAGAAATTTTTCAGACATATTGACCGTTACATCTTCAATTTTACTGAAGAGGACTATAAAATGTATGCCCCGGATCTTTTGATCACGGTAGGTCAGAATGTGGTTTCCAAAAAAGTAAAACAGTTCCTAAGAAACGCTCGCCCAAAACAGCACTGGCACCTGGATGAAGTCTGGCAGCCGGATACTTATTTTTCCCTCACTGAAAAGATCGAGGTGAAACCGGAAGTTTTCTTCTCCAAATTGCTGAAATTCATTAACCTTGAACCAAGACCTTATTTTAATCTTTGGGATGTTTTGAGGGATAAAAAAGATGCAAGACATGAACAGTTCCTGAACAAAGCTGAGTTTTCCGATTTTTATTTCTTTAACAAAGCTTCCCAGACCGTTCCGGAAAATTACAATATCCATTTCAGCAATTCTTCGGCAATCAGATATGCACAGCTGTTTGATTTTGGAAAAAGAAGGATGTATTGCAACAGAGGAACCAGCGGGATAGACGGATCAACTTCCACTGCTATGGGCTTCGCTATTAAAAATGCCAATCCAACACTCGTTATTACGGGAGATCTTAGTTTTTTCTACGATATTAACGGGCTCTGGAACCAGTATATTCCGCCATTTGTAAGGATCATCATCTTCAATAACGGGGAAGGGAATATCTTTAAGATCATTCCGGGACCGGGAAATGCCAACCCGAATACATTGGATGAATTTATTGCGACCAAACACCGAAAACATGCTGAACATTTAGCAAAGCATTTCGGGTTTTCCTATATCAAAGTGGAAGACGAGCCTACACTGGACAGGGTTTTGGAGAATTTCTTCAAACCGGATCTGCAACCGAAAATCCTGGAAGTGAATACGTACGGGAAAAACAGCGCAGACGTTCAGAAAGCCTATTTTGAATTCATGAAAGGAGGCTAAAGATCCAGATATTCCTCATTTCCCGGCAGATTCGTGATCCTGTCGATGGGATAAATAAACATATCATCAAAGTCATTCAGGGCATTAATCAGTTGAAAATGTGAAAACTGCTTGATGTTCTGAAGAGTGACTTCCGTTTCTTTTATCTTCTTGTGTTTCAATAGATTTTGTCTTTGTACGCCGTTCAGAAGGTAAGTCGCAGGAGTAAACCAGTCCTTGCCTTTCAGGAAAAGGATATTGGAAAAAGAGGTATCGGTGATATGATTGTTCTTCACGATAATAATTTCCTCTGCTTTAGATTTCATCTTCATCTTATCCAGTTCCTTACGGTCTTCAAATTTGAAAGAATAGTCGAAGCTGTTGTTCTCCACCAGTTGGAAGCTGTGTATTTCAGGAATCGCATACGGAATCATCATGGTTCGTACCCTTTTATCAAGATCATAGGAAAGCCTCAGTTTGAAGAGGCCATCTTCATCATGCTCCAGATTTTTAAAGATTTTGGCCAGATCAATGGAACCCTCTTTTCCGAAGTGGGCAAATGTCTGATTAATACGTTTTTGATGCAGTTCCAATAGGAAGATTTCCTGATCTTCTACTTTTATACTTTCAATGAATTGGGACATAGATTTTATTTTTCATTTCCTGATATTCGTCTTCCAGTCTGCTCATATGGGTGATACCGCCACCGCTTTTGAAATAAAGGCGGTTTCCCTCTCTTTCAATAAAGCGGATCATAACGCAGCTGTCCAGGTTTTCACCGTCAAACCAGCCGCATACTCCGGTATAGTATCCTCTCTCATATCCTTCCGCATCTAAGATTATTTCTAGTGTTTTAGGTTTCGGCGCGCCAAGGATTGATCCTGCAGGCAGCAGTTTTTGCATCATGCTTCCTACCTTTCCAGCAAATTCAGGTTTTAAGGTTCCTGAAATTTCAGAACTCATCGCATACAGGTTTTTTTGCTGTGTCCTGATGAGGTCAATATGCTGGAACTGGTCAACCTTTACATCATCCGCCACCATGCTGAGATCATTCCGGAGGAGGTCAACCACTGTATAATGCTCTGCTTTTTCCTTCCTGTCATTTTTCAAAACTTCGGCTGCATTTTCCAATGATGCATCAATAGTACCTTTCATTGGATAGGTTAAAATTTTACCGTCAATAATCCTGACAAAAGTTTCAGGAGAAAAAAATACAAAAAAATCTTTATAAAATACTTTGTACTTCGCAATTGAGTGATAAAAAATTTCTTCAAGGCTCAAATTCGTCTGAATTTCAGTTTTTCTGGTATAATTGGTAAGATAGGAATTTCCCAGGCGAATATTTTTCTGAACTTTATCAAATCCTTCTTTAAAACTTTCCAGCGTTTCCGGAAATGATTTCCATGCAATTTTTTTAGCAAGTTCGTTCTTGTGTTTTGTGTTTGAAAAACTTTGAAAATCAATTAATAAGCCTGATTTTTCGATTTCATATTCCTGATACACTTCTACATTCTCCGATAGGAAATCGATCATGAAAAAATACGGAACCTTCTGAAGAGAAAGCTCGTCCATTTCCATAAATTTTTGATGATTCATTGAAAACATTCTGCAAAAATACTTATTGATGATTACTTTTGCATAAAATTTTTTTGATGCAGAACAGATATCCTCAGAAACCGGGAATAGATTTTATATTGAAGCAGGCTTTTTTCTACTGGAATAAAACATTGATTTTTCAGTTAATGTTCTCCATCATTTTTTTTGCAGTCTTTTTTACTTCCATGTTTTTCTTTGCCGCAAGATTCGGGCTTTGGGAACAGAACCAGGAGCTGTCGGAAGCTTTACAGCAAGGGACCAGTGTTTATCTTGAAAAATTAAAAGCGCTGGCCGCCACTGAAAATTATCAGATGTTCAGCTATGCTATTTTAGCCACCGGGATTTTTCTTTATCCGTTAAATTTAGGTCTGTTCCAAATTTTCAGAAAAATGGACCTTAATGAAAAAATTGAATTGGGAGATCTGTTTGCAGGATATAACGGGCTTAATTTTTTTAAATACCTTGGTTATTACATTTTCTGGATTATGGTGTACAGGTTGACAATGCCAACCATATTCCTTGCAGTGCTCTGGGTATGCATCACGGTCTTCGTGGCGCCTCTGATGTTTTTTACAGATAAGAGGATTTTTGAAGCAATTTCTTTGAATATACAGGCGTTGAGAAAGTATTTCATCGAAATACTGGTTTGTGTTATCGTTGCTGTGGTCTTTAAGTATATTGGTTTTGCCCTGTTGTTTGTTGGAGGACTTTTTACATTTCCTTTTTGGAATGCAATGATTTACTCTTTATATAAAACAATTTTTTCAGAAAAAAGTTAAATTTTAAGCAGGTTTAATATGTTTGTTCTCCCAAAAAAAGTTAATTTTGGTGAAATCATTAAATATTAAACTATGTCAGAATTTAACGAGTTTGACCAGCAGGGATCCGTTCCAAACAGAGATACAGGATCTATTATTTCGCATTCTTTTGAAATGTATAAAGGGGTATTCCTTTACGGGATCGTAGCGATGATCATTTATATTGTTGCGGGTTTTGCCATTCAGCTTATAAGCGGTTTCAATTCGGCTTCTGTAGTGGAGGAGATGAGAGACGCCGGGGGAGATTATTCAAGCTTCAGCTACTGGAATGTGCCTGGGTTTTCGCTTTATCTTTCATTATCCGGTCTTCTGGGAATCCTGCTTGCTCCGCTATACGTAGGATTGATCTATATTGTTAATAAATACAATACTAAAAATCAGATTGAATTTGCTGATCTGTTCATCGGGTACAAACAGAATTTTGTAAATATCCTGATCTACAGTATTCTTTCGGGAATTATTTCCACTGTGGCGATGTCTCTGTGTTTCTTCCCGATCATTTTTGTATATCCTTTCCTTTTAATTGGTTATCCGATTCTGTTGTTCGAAAATGCGTCGGCTACTGAGGCTTTATCAAAGTCTTTCAATATTGCCAAAGAGAATTATGGAACATTTATTGGTGCAACTGTCTTAGGCGCGTTGATTTCCATTGCAGGAGTTATTCTTTGCGGTATCGGTATTATTGTAACGGCGCCATTCATGATGGTGGTAATGTATTCCACATACTGTGCCTTTTTAGGAAAGCCAAGACAGATCGCATTTAAAAATTAATATAAAAACAAATAATGAATAAGGATAAACAGATCAGTAATATTGCAATAAAACAGGTGGCTCTGATCGCCATCATTCTGGTGCTTACAGGATTGATCTGTTTCAACCTTTCCCTGTTCATACCGTCGGTGTTAGGAGCCATCACCATCTATGTGGTCTGCAGAAGATATAATTTCTACCTGCAGGAAGAGAAAAAGTGGAAGCCCTGGCTTTCTGCGTTGGTCCTGATGCTGGCAAGTCTTATCATTCTTATTCTTCCGGTTTATTTTATTGTGGACCTGCTGATTGATAAGCTTGGGAATGCCCAGGTTTACATGACAAAATTCAATGTGTTTCTGGATAAAATACACTCGTATATCTACTCTAAGGTAAATTTTGATATTCTGAGTAAGGAAAATATGGATAAAGTAAAAGGCTTTGCCGGACGATTCTCTACTTCAGCGCTGAGTGGGACTTTCAACACACTTACCGTGATCATGTCCATGTATTTCATCCTGTATTTTATGTTGGAAAGGCCCAGGCTGTTTGAAAAAGTGCTCAGTTCGTCCGCTCCATTAAAAAGGGCGAATATCTCTTTGATCGGAGATAAGCTGAGAAAACTGATTATGGCCAACGCGATCGGAATTCCTGTAGTGGCTATAGGGCAGGGAGTCGTAGCGCTGGTAGGGTACTTTATATTCGGAGCCCCAAGTCCTGTACTTCTTTTTGCTTTAACGGCTGCGGCATCCATGATTCCCGTAGTAGGAGCAGCTATTGTTTATGTTCCTGTGTGTATCTTTATGATTGCAGAAGGCAATACTGGGCAGGGGCTTGGACTTGCCGCCTACTGTATAGTGGTTGTAGGGCTTACCGATAATTTGCTGCGGTTTACACTCTTAAAAAGACTGGAAAATATACACCCTCTGAATACCGTATTCGGAATTATCATGGGGATGAATTTATTTGGTTTTATGGGGCTTATTTTCGGGCCTATCCTGATCTCATTTACCGTTCTTCTTATCCAGGTGTACAGAAATGAATTTTCAGATGAAGATTCGCCGCCGGACCTCGAGCTGCCGGGGAAAGACCTTGATCAGGATGGTAAAGTAGATTTAATTGTATAGAACGTGGAGGGAGTCAATTCAGAGATATTAAAAGAAATATGTGTCGTTAAGATGCCTTTCGGGAAATACGAAGGGACAATCCTTGCGGATCTTCCGGTAAGCTATCTTGAGTGGTTCAACAGAAACGGAATGCCTAAAGGAAAGCTGGGAATGCAGCTGGCTACGGTGTATGAAATTAAACTTAACGGCCTGATGGATCTCCTGATTCCCATAAAAGCATCTCTTCGCTAAAAGATTTTTGGGTTCAGATCTATTATGTATAAAACACAAAAGGAATCATCGCGATTCCTTTTTGTATTTTAACCTCAGTCTCAGTCTCAGCCTTAACCTTAACCTTTACTAACATATTCGCCTTCCACATATCCTCCGTTCACATAGCGGGAAGTGTCGTTGGTATGCCAGGCGTAGACTCCCGCAACCATAATTCCCAGATCCTGTACATAATTAAACGCCATATCCTGCCACTGCCCGAACCGGGGCATGTGCTCGTGGAGGAGTAAAAATTCTTTCAGGTAATCGTCATGCATTTCCATAGCCAGCAGATATGCTTCTTTGACAGATAGGTTCCTCTCCTTTTGCAGCACTTTCACAAGGTTCATAGTGTCTTCTTCCCTGTGGAGCTCTTTAGGCAGGGAAATGATGTCATTATGAATGCCGATCATCAGGGAGCACAACGTGTGAAGGCGCAGTATATGCGCGTGTTCCAGCACCTCTTCAGGAAGCTGCCGGTATTCTTTCTGCATGGCTACATACTTGCAGAATGGCTGTACGCCGCTTGTAGCTTCCCGGATAAGGAGGTAAACGGGCAGTGGAGGAACGGAGTTGTCTCTGTAATATACTCTTTCATCAGAATAACCAATAAATACTTCATAAATGGACTTTACGAACTGTTTGTACAGGTGCTCAGGCATTTTGCACTGTATTATATTCTGCCTTAATACCCAAAACTGATGGAATATTCCATTGTCTGTAGGTTCGTGAGGGTCTTCTCCTGTAAGTAATGCCATAATACGTTTTGTGATCTGAATCATTTCACTGTGGGTACAGCGGTCCCAGTAATCATCCATCATGGCTCCATTTGCTGCATAACTCGCAAGGGGGCTTAATTCTTCCAGTGTGCTCAGGAAAGGGCAGCCACGGGAAGCAATATCGGTTAGGTGGTGCCGTTTATGCTTTTCACGGGCCTCTTTGCTGTGGAATGTATATTCCTTGTCTATCCAGTCATAATATTCTTCTCTTTGCTGTTGAAAATGGGGATGTATAAAATCCGGGAATGGATAATGAGGTTTAGGAAGATGCTGCAGCTGACCGTAGAATTCTTTGTTTGAAATTGATGTTTTCATGTTGGTTTTGTTTTATGGTTGTTGTATTTCTAAATATAAATAGATATGTTTATATTAAATCGCATAAAATTACGAGGGTAAAATAAAAAAAGCAATCAGTTTGATAGCTGACTGCTTTTCTTGACAAATCTTAAAAATTTGTCAATACTGCTGAATTTGTTGGGACTTAATTGTTTCTTATAAATTTGATTCGGATATTATAACCCACCGAATTTGCTGGATTTAGCATATCAAAAAAAATATTTCCACCGGAATCATAAAAATGATAGGTTGGCAGGCCAACATTGGCGCTGTTAGCTAAAAATTCAGTTATGACCGGCGTAAACTCACTCAGGCTTACTCCGGTTGCAACGGTAATTGGCGTATCTGTTACAAGATAATTTGTTAAGACTACGTTTGGAGGGGTTGGCTTGGTAATTCTTGTAATATAACCTAGGTTTCCATTAGTGTCGGCCACTACATTTCTTGTGTAGGTTGAGTTTGAACTGGCATCTGCTAATGTCCGTATTCTTGCACTTCCGTTAACATCAAAAGTTGTTGTTGGAGATGGGGTATTGATACCTACAAGCCCTGATTGAGAATAGCCGGCAATTGAGGCCAACATTGTAAGAGAAGACATAATTTTTTTCATAAGATTCAACATGTTTTAGGGGTAACTATGATCACTGTGTATTTTTTTGCACAAATTATATGCATGAATTTAATAAATGTGTGCAATTTTTGTTGAAACAATATATTAAAAATGCTTTTTTGTGGTATCTTTTTCTATTTTTATTGATCTAAATCACAAAATGGCAAAACGGACAAGACCAGCGGTATATCCTCTCATTGAGTTGATATATCTTAATAATGTACTAAGGTCTGAATACAAGGTTGCCGGCTTTTGTATGCAATGTTGATATTGTTATAAATAAAAATCGTAATGCACAGCGAAGGGTGAATTACGATTGTAAGGGTAATATTCTATTAAAATTTATTCTTTCAGAGCAGCAATTTCATCTCTGAGCTTGGCTGCTTTTATGAAATCGAGATTTTTGGCTGCAGCTTCCATTTCTTTCTGTTTCTGCGCGATCATTTTTTCAATGTCTTCTCCGCCATAGCTGGCTTTTGCTTCCGCCGCTTTCTGAAGGATTTCTTTCTGGGTATACTTCGGATCCGGGAAGTCTTTGCTTCTGCCGACCAGATTTTCCGATATTTTTTTATTCAAAGCCTGAGGAACAAGCCCGTTGGCTTCATTGTGCTGAATTTGTTTATTACGGCGGTATTCGGTTTCATCAAGGGCGGCCTGCATAGATTTTGTGATTTTATCGGCATACATAATCGCCTTACCATTCACATTTCTTGCAGCACGTCCTACGGTCTGTATCATCGATCTTCTGCTTCTCAGCATCCCTTCCTTATCCGCATCGAGTATAGCCACCAGGGAAACTTCCGGAAGGTCAAGCCCTTCTCTGAGCAGGTTCACGCCAATCAGAACATCGAAAAGACCTACCCTGAGATCCTGCATGATCTGTATACGTTCCAAGGTTTCCACATCGGAGTGAATGTACCGGGTCCTGATCCCGAACTTTGTGAAATATTTGGTAAGCTCTTCCGCCATCTTTTTTGTTAACGTCGTCACCAAAACCCTTTCATCAGCATCTGCTCTTTTTTGAATTTCCTCCATTAAATCATCGATCTGGTTTAGGCTTGGCCTCACCTCAATAACAGGATCGAGAAGCCCGGTAGGGCGGATGATCTGCTCAATATAAGCGCCGCCGGTTTTCTCCAGTTCGTAATCTGCCGGGGTGGCGGAAACGTAAATCACCTGGTTTTGCATGCTCTCGAACTCTTCAAACTTAAGAGGCCGGTTGTCCATTGCCGCAGGAAGTCTGAAACCATATTCCACCAGTGATTCTTTTCTGCTGCGGTCACCGCCGTACATGGCATGAACCTGGGGAACGGTAACGTGGCTTTCGTCAATAACCATTAAGAAATCTTTCGGGAAATAGTCGATCAGGCAGAAGGGTCTTGATCCCGGAAGCCTTCCGTCCAGATATCTTGAATAGTTCTCAATACCGGAACAATAGCCCAGTTCCTTTATCATTTCAAGATCAAGCTCAGTTCTTTCCTGTAATCTTTTGGCTTCAAGGGGTTTTTCAATGGAATTGAAGAAATCTACCTGCTTCACCATATCATCCTGGATATTTCTGATGGCCCCGTTTAAGGTTTCTTTTGAGGTCACAAAAAGATTGGCCGGATAGATCTGGATCTGGTCAAAATTAGAGTCCACATTTCCGCTAACCGGATCGAAACTCTGGATTTTCTCTATCTCATCTCCGAAAAACTGGATTCTAATGGCATTGTCAGCATAAGCAGGGAAAACATCAATCACATCTCCCTTTACCCGGAATGTACCTCTTTGGAAGTCTGTCAGTGTTCTGGAATACAGTGCATTAACCAATGAATGTAAAAGTGCTGTTCTCGTTACCTTTTCACCAATAGCTAACGTGATAAGTGATTTATGGAACTCTGAAGGGTTTCCTATACCGTAAATGCAGGAAACGGACGCAACGATCAATACATCCCTTCTTCCCGAAAGCAGGCTGGCTGTTGCGGAAAGACGTAGTTTTTCTACCTCTTCGTTGATGCTCAGGTCCTTTTCAATATAGGTTCCGGTAGTTGCAATATAGGCTTCCGGCTGGTAATAGTCATAGTAGCTGACAAAGTATTCAACGGCATTGTCAGGAAAGAATTCCTTGAATTCCATGAACAGCTGTGCTGCCAGGGTTTTATTATGTGCAAGGACCAGTGTGGGTTTTTGTACGTTTTGTACCACATTCGCCACGGTAAAGGTCTTTCCGGAACCGGTTACCCCCAGAAGAGTCTGGTATTTTTCGCCGATTTCGACACCTTCCGTAAGCTTTTCGATCGCCTGGGGCTGGTCACCTGTGGGTTTATATTCTGATTGAAGATTAAAATTCATAGGAAATGATGTATATATACAAAAATACGAAAGAAATTTTTAGCCTTCATAAAGTATTTGAAGATCAATACCTGATAGTAAAATTTTCACCGGTTCTACACGTATAAAGAAATTGAGTCACTTAAGTGGTGAAACAAAAATGCCTTGAAATTTTTATGGCATTATTTTTCTATTTATCTTTTGACCACTTAATCATGACGTTATGAAAATCAATCATCTTTTTATACCGGCACTCAGTGTTTTTTTACTGTTATCATCCTGTAATAAAAACAATGCGAATGCCCAGCAGACCGGAACAGACGGTAGTGTAGAAACCGATAAGCCGAATACGAACTATAAACCTGCCTTTAAGGGACAAACCAGAATTAAAGCCGTAAAAACTTCAACAGCTTACAACGTTGAAATCCTGAATAAAGATCTTGGCCGGCCCTGGGGTATCATCAACCTTCCTGACGGAAAATTTCTTATCACCGATAAAAACGGCCATATGAATGTAGTTTCCACAGACGGAAAACAGGTTTCCAAAATTGAAGGCTTCCCTAAAGTAGACTCGAAAGGACAGGGGGGAATGCTGGATGTAGCCCTAGACCCGGACTTTAAAACCAACAATATCATTTATTTCAGTTTTTCAGAGCCTTTTGGGGAAGGAAATCTTACGTCCGTTGCGAAAGGGAAACTTTCAGCTGATTTGAAAAATATTTCAGAAGTTAAAGTTATTTTCCGTGCAGAACCTTCGTATGACGGCGACAAGCACTATGGCAGCAGGCTTGCGTTTGACAAGGATGGAAACTTATTTGTAAGTACAGGAGAAAGATCTGACAAAGAAACAAGAGTTTATGCTCAGAAAACAGACAATTATTTAGGAAAGATCCTGAAAATCACAAAAGATGGAAAGCCGGCTCCCGGAAATCCGTTCATTGGAAAACAGGGCTATAAACCTGAAATCTATGCGTATGGGGTGAGAAATCCGCAGGGAATGGCAATAGATCCCAACGGAACACTTTGGGATGTTGAAATGGGGCCGAGAGGAGGTGATGAAATTAATCTGATTCAGCCCGGAAAAAATTATGGCTGGGGAGATGTAACGTATGGGATTGAGTATTCTGGGGCTAAAGTAGGAGCCGGAATCACACAGAAAGAAGGAACGGAGCAGCCTGTTTATTATTGGGACCCGGTAATTTCTCCAAGCGGAGTTACCTTTTACACCGGAAACATTGAAGAATGGAAAGGAAACCTGATGATCGGATGTCTCAGTGGTGAGCATATCAACCGGATTGTGATGAAGGATAATAAAGTAGTCGGTGAAGAACGCCTTCTTGCTGATCAGAAAGAAAGATTCAGGGATGTACTGAATGGAATGGACGGTAATCTGTATGCGGTAACCGACAGTGGAAAACTCTATAAAATTTCAAAGAAGTAAAAGAAGAGCTATAAGCAAATTCGCAAAAAGGCAAATTTGCTTATAGAACTCTGTGATGTATTAAAACTTAAAGTTTAGTCTTGCAAAAGCCTGTCTTCCGGCAAAGCCCATCTGTACAGGATCAAAGATTCCTCCGGATTCTGTATTTTCTTCTACAGCAGCGGTTTGTAAGGTAGGATAGCGGTTGAAAAGGTTTTTGCTTCCGATCGTAAGATTGAAATTCTTGGAAAACTCATAACCAAAAGATATATCAGTGGTTACTTTAGCGCCATAAAGCTGATCTGCGTCATTATATCCAATAAGTTTTACTTTATCAAACCTTACCAGCTGAAGATTAGCATTGAACTTATTGATCTTATAATTTACATTGAGATTAATTTTTGTTTTTGGAGCAGAAGCCAATATAAAGGCTTGCTCCCGTGGACTCATATATGTATTTTCCTTGCCTTGTAGTTTATCAGAAGTATTGACTTTTGTAATTTCCATTTCGTTATAATTTCCGGCTAACGTTGCGGAAATCTTTCCTGATCCTAAGTTATCAGTATAGCTGACAATAATATCAACGCCCTTTGTTTGTGTGTCTACAGCATTGGCAAAAAATTGAGCCTGATCCATAAAGGGATTTTCAAGCTGTACCTCCGCTGGAAGTTCAGCTCTGGCAAAGTATCCCGTAAGTACAATTCTATCCTTTACTTTAATGTAATAACCATCTACGGTTGCGGTGAATTTGCCTGTATTGAAAGTAAACCCTGCACTTCCATTAAGAGATGTCTCCTGTTTCAGCTGGGAAATTCCGGCTCCTGAAGCAATACTACTGTCATTCGAGGCAAGTTGTATAGTAACCATATCTCCTCCCTGAAAATTCGTGAACTGAAGGCTGTAATACTTCTGTGCCAGAGAAGGTGCCCTGAAGCCAGTGGAAACTGATCCTCTGAAGGCGAACTGAGGCGTAATGGCATATCTTGTGGCGAATTTACCATTCAGAGTGCTTCCAAAATCACTGTAGTTTTCAAACCTTCCGGCTAAGCTGATCATCCAGTTTTTGGTGATATCAAGCTCTGTATCTACGTAAGCAGCAAAATTATTGCGATTCCTGTTAACTTCCTGTGAATAACCGGGGAAGCCTTGTGAGCCTCCAGGCCGAATGCTGAGAGGAATAGTTCCTGAAAGAGGATTGGTAACCAGTAAGTCGTCAGGAGTATCTGGCGTTACAATGTTTCCATTGATGTCATACATTGCATACGAAGCTTCTTCCCCTTTGATGATTTCAAACTGTTCGTACCTGAACTCGGATCCGAAAGCGATATTTAAACCATTAAGGACTCCAAATTGTTTTGAAGCATTAAATCCGGTTGTATTCTGTAAAAGAGAATGTCCGCCTGCATTAAAGCTTGTAGGGGATTTTATTCCTAAAGTAGCATTCACTGTATTATCGATCTGATAGGTGAACCGGTTGCTTCCAAATGCGTTGGAAAAGTCGACATCCCATCCTGCCACTTTGAATTTCAGGCCATTGTCAAAAGTGAAATCTGTAATGCTGGTATTCTGAATAGGATTAAATCCGTTTGGATAAATTTCAGGAATGTTTCCGTCAGCGTTTGCTGTTCGGGTCCATGCATAGGCGTTCGTCTTACGATGGGAAAATCCCTGTCTTGAATAGAATTTCAAGCCATCGGATAAAGGGAGTTCCACATTACCGAAGAAATAAATATTCTGAGATTTTGCATCACCGAATTTCTCTCTCGGGGTTGTATATTTTTCCGGATTGGCATTCCGGATGGTTCTTTCTTTATTGACAAATTCAACGGTGAAGTTACCAAAACCACCATTGTTGCCTATTTTGGTTCCTAAATTTCCACTGAAGTCGAACGTGGTCCCGTCTATTTTACGTTCGGAGACTACGTCTTTATCTCCCGGACTTTTAAACAGGTTCATTCCATAAAAGGCATTCCCTTCAAAACCCTGATTGCGGTCATTCAGAATAACGTTGATTACCCCTGCAATTGCATCGGAACCGTATTGGGCGGAAGCTCCGTCGCGAAGTACTTCTATTCTTTTTATGGCTCCGATCGGGATGGTATTCATATCAGAGCCTGTATTTCCTCTTCCTTTGGTCCCGAAAAGATTGATCAGTGATGACTGGTGGTATCTTTTTCCGTTAAGGAGAAGAAGAGTCTGATCCGGACCAAGTCCGCGAAGTGTTGCCGGATCTACTGCATCAGCTCCGTCTGATCCCGACTGTTTGTTAGAATTAAATGAAGGTGCACTGAACTGGAGAAGCTGGTTGACCTCTATCTGTCCTGTAGACTGGCTGACCTGTTTGATGTCTATTACGTCCACAGGAACCGGAGTATTGGTAACGGTTCTTTTTTTATTGCGGCTTCCGGTAACGGATACTTCTTCTATTTTAGACTCTTTAGGAATGGTATCATTAGTGTTTTGCGAATAAAACATCGATACCGTTCCTAAAAAAAGAATACTGGTGTAATTCAATTTCATATTTCATATTTGATTTGGTGATTGTTTCAAAAATATTGAATTTTATCCTCAAATCAATGTGAAAATACGCGATTGTGTGTAAAATATTTAAAATAAGTTAATTTTTCGTTAATTTGAGTAAAATATTAATTGTTTAATTCAAATTAACGAAAAATTTTAACTTTAAAAGCTTCTGATCATCCGGTTAAGCCCTTCTTCCAGGAGCTCGCGGGAAGTAGAGAAGCAAATTCTGATGTGACCTTCAGCTCCTTTTCCGAACCATCTTTCCGAACCGGGAACTATGGCTACCTTTCCTTCTTTTAAAACATGCTGGGCAAAAGCATCACTTGATAGTCCGTTTTCTATTTTGGGGAAAATCACAAAAGTGGCTTCCGGTAAGTTTGGGGTTAAAATACCCGAGCTGCTCAACATGCTGTGGGCAAGATCCCTGTTGTGCTGCAGGTGGGTAAGGAAATCATTGAACCATGGTTTTGCCTTTTCAATAGCTACACTTGCCGCAATCTGAGATAATGTGGACACCCCTTCAATGGTAGAATTGAACTGGGATTTTTCTGTAAAGTCATCCAGAAGATCCTGGTCATTACACAAAACAGCCCCGATTCTTAATCCTGCAATCCCGAATGATTTCGAAAACCCAAAAACAGTAAAACTTTTTTTCTTTGCTGCTTCAGAAACCGATGAATAGGTATTAAATTCCTTTTGGTCATACACAATATCGCTCCAGATCTCATCACTCATTACCCAAAGATCATGCGCTTCTGCAATTTCAGAAATCCTGATCAATACCTCTTTTGAATAGACCCGCCCCACCGGATTGTGAGGATTACAGATGCTGATCATCTTTGTTTTTGGAGAGATCAGGGAAGTCAGCATCTCAAAATCGATTTCTCCTGTTTTGGAATCTACAGCACACAATTTGATGGTTCCGCCTGCAGCTTCCACCGTTTTTTTAAACAGAAAATCCACCGGATCAAAAATGATAGCTTCATCCCCGGGACCGAGAACGTATTTCGCGATCAGAAACATGCCCTGGGCGGCACTGTTTACTGCTAAAACATTATCAGGCGTAAAGCTTCCCTTTTTTTCAATATTGAAGTGTTTGGCTACGCTTGCTTTGAATTCAGGAATTCCGGAAAACGGTCCGTAGCTGAGGTATCCGTCTTTGATGTATTCAATGATTCCCTGTTCAATTTCCGGTGACATTCTGAAATCCGGATCTGCTGCCGTTAATGGAATAATTCCATTCTCAAGAGTTGCCCATCTTCCGTTATAGGCTTTTCTTTTCAGCGCTTCGAAATTGATATCTTTATTTGTAAACATGTTTTATTTGTATGAAATGGGTAAGGTATTTTTTTGCTGCTCGCATAAGGGCAGCAGGAACTGGTTCAGTAAGGATCTTCCGTTACTGATATGAATCTCTATTTCTGCTTTTCTTACTTCCTCGTATGTTTTGAAGGTTTCCGTAAGACTGTTTCCTTCCAGTAAAAGATTGGTTAAAACGAAAGAATCTTTCAGCGCGGAAGTCACTCCCTGGCTGGTAAAAGGAATCAGCGGATGCGCAGCATCACCTATAAATACTACGTTTTCGTGGTAAAAAGGATTCAGCTTTTCCAATTCATATACTCTCCAGATGTGAGCGTTTTCATAGCTGGAATCATTGATGATGGAAGTTACCAGAGGATTCCAGTCTCCAAAATGATCAACAATAAATTGTCTGATACAGTCCGGAGTGTAATCTTCGTTGATGAAGAATCTGGTGATATCAAACTGGCAGTACCAGAGTACTTTTGTAGAAGAAAGTTTTAAAACCCCGAAAGTCAGGCCGCCGTCTTCATGATGAAATTTCAGGAAATTACTTTCAAGTTTACTGGCAATTTCTTCATTTTCGATAATGTTAACTACTTCGTTTTCTAAAACGGCCTTCATTTTTTCATCCTCAAAGATCTTTCTCCTGATTCTGCTTCTGGAACCGTCTGATGCCACTATGATATCAGCGTCCAAAGGGTCTCCGTCATTTATTGTGATATCAGCTTTTCCTTCGGAAAAACCGTTCAGAGTCACGGTGGTTTCATAGGATATTTTATCGGAAGGCACTCCCTGGGCCAGAATTTCAATCAGGGCACTTCTGGACACTACAAAAACATCGTCAAGCTCCTTTTCAGAAAGAACTTCACCGCTTTGATGATAGTGGAGGTATTTTTTTAAAAACTGGCCTTTTTTGTACAGCTCATCAATATTAACGATGCTGGAGAGAAATTCAATGCCTTCTTTGGGAAGAATAAACCCATGTCCTTTCAGGTCATTTTGGGTTCTTCTTTCGTAAATATGGTAATCGATATTATTTTTTTCCAGATAATTGGCCATACTCAGTCCGGAAACCCCAGCGCCTATGATTGCAACTTTATACATCCTTAATTCGTTTTTATAGTGTTATTAGTTTGTACCGGAGACCCAGAGATCTCCGTTTTTATACTTCTTACGGGAAATTTTATCCTCTGCATTAAGTTCCATAAGAGTTTCAAACGCTTTTTCGAATGAAATATTGGAAAGGACCGCGAATTCCTGAGTGGTTAAAGTAGGATAAACAGCAAAGAGCTGATCCGGTTCTGTAGAATATTTTTGTTTTTTTGCCTCAGGGCTTATTTTGGTTATTCTTCGTTCAAAATCTGCATACGGTTTGAAGCCGTAAAGAATATCTAAAATTTCTTCGTCTTTAGTGAAGATTAATGTAGGAAACCCTCTTACACCAAGCTGTCTTGCCAGATCAAGATCTTTTTTAAACTCAATCTGAGCTTTGGATTCATAATCTTCCTTCCATTGAGTAACATCTAAACCGGCCAGTTCAGCCGCGTTTTCAAGATGTTCAGTCTTTGTAATATTAAGTTGATCAAGAAAAACCATTTCACGGGTGATTCTCATATAGTCTACCGCCTTCTTTTTGTCCTGCATCTGAGCAGCTTTAAAAGCAATTGACGGTGGATAGGAAGAGTTCAGAGGGTCCTTTAACCATACTCCGCCTTCGATAGGCATCCGGTAATACGGGCTGACTTCTTCCCAATGGTGTGCCACATCCCCGGGCTTGCTGATACCGCCGGAATTGTATATATCCCAGGAAGGTAGAAGCCCTCCCATTCTGTAATCCAGTTCCACTGCATTGCCGTATTCCAACTTCATTTTTCTCAGTTGAGCCTCAATTCCCCAGCAGGAAGAGCAGATAGGATCTGTATAATAAATAATGGTGATTTTATCTTTTGTACTCTGCAATTGTTCTGCAGAGGCTTCTGAATCTGGTGTCTCAAGGATTTCGCATACTCCTTTTTCAGGATCGCAATGTAACAATGGATTATTAGTGATCATATTTTTTTGTAATTATCTGAATTTTGTAAAATTAATAAAGTATATGTTGGTTTTTCCAAAATATTTTTCTGGTTAACATAATCTTTAAATGTAAAAAGGGAAAAACAGCACGAGAATGCCGGTTGAGAGATAAGACGAAATTTATTCCGGAGCTTTAAAAATATTGTCGTCCGAATGGAATCCTGCGACACCGCCGCTTACTGCAAATTTCATGGCAGAAGCTGCAGTCATGCCTACTACAGGCTTGATGTTTTTTTCTTCAGTCACAATTACCCATCCTGAGATGGCATAGGAATGGGGCAGATATACCGCAACGTAATTGTGTTTTTCAACATCCGACATTTCTTTTTGCGTTAAAAAACCAATTCTCCAGATCTCCGGATTTTCATTGGTTTTAACCCAGACAGGATCGTTGAATTTCTTTTTGTCGCCTACAAATGAGGACATAACGTCCTTTGTAGGCGTATAAATATGTTTTACTCCCGGAGTTTTCTCCAGCAGGCTGTCCATGGTATCAAAAAAGAACCTTCCCACTACGAATTTATTTCCCAGATAGCCAAGGATGGCTGTGATCAGGATGGTTGAAACGAAAACCAGTCCCGGGATTTCCTTTGCCACGGAAGGAATAATATTGTCAATAGCGCTTACGATATACCAGATGACAAAAATGGTAAGCCCGATAGGACCGATAATCACAAGTCCCTGAAAGAAATTTTTCAGAAAAAAATTGGCAATATTCTCGAAGGTCGGTTTTTTCAACGTGGATTTTTTACTTTTTTATTTTAACCGTGAATGGATTCTTTGTTTCCGTAAGATTTAATAATATTGGCTTCATATTCGAGCCATGCCTCCCAGCGCTGGTTCACTTTTTCAGGGTCGCCCAGCTGTCTTGCAAATCCTATAAATGTCGTGTAGTGATTGGCTTCAGAGATCATCAGTTCTTTGTAAAAAGCTTTAAGCTCTTCATCTTTGATATTTTCGGTCAGTACTTTAAACCTTTCACAGCTTCTGGCCTCAATCATTGCGGCAAAAAGCATTTTATCAACAATTAAGTCTTCACGGCTTCCCTGGATGATAAATCTGGCAAGCTCATTCACATAATCATCTTTCCGGGCTCTTCCGAAGGTATAGCCTCTTTTTTTTATGATTTCGTGCACCTGGTTGAAATGATCCAGTTCTTCCTGCGCGATGGCGAGAAGTTCCGTTACGATCTCCGAATATTCGGGAAGCATTGTAATCAGACCGATGGCGTTGGTTGCTGCTTTTTGCTCGCACCAGGCATGGTCCGTTAAGATTTCTTCAATGTTTTCCTCTGCAATATTCGCCCACCTTGGGTCGGTAGGAAGTTTCAACTTAAACATGCTTTGAATTTTTCTGTAAAATTAAATAAATTGCGGGAATAAAGATTATTTTATTTCAAAATGGCCCTACAAGTATTAAATAGCCGTTTTTTTTCTTAAAAACTCCAAAACTTTCCAACCCAGATCATCCACTTTTTTCAATCCGGCAGCAATGATGAATGCAAGGATAACATTAATGATATAAATAATCACCATCAGAACCCACCAAGGCATATTTTCCTTTAGAGGAACCACAATGAAATAGACCAATGAAGAACTTAAACCCTGAGCGAAGTAAAAAAAGATGGCATTTTTCCCGATGTGGGTCACAAAATTCTCTTTCGTAATCTTTAATCTGTTGTAAAGAACAAACAGGGTAGTGAGGGAGAACAGTGACCAGATAATGTATGGAATCCTTGGAGGGAATTTGTTTTTGTTGATCTTATAAAAGATCTCACCTCCGTAATACCAGAACATCCATATCAGCGCTGCAGCCACTAATCCATACAGTACAGGGATGATCTTTGCGGGGATGGTTTTTCCACGCATCTGGTGTGCAATCAAAAAAACGGCGAGATAGAAAGCTACATAACCCACCTGACCGGCAGGATAATATTCCGGGAAAATATTGAATGTTAAAGTCAGAATAAAGCATAATGCGATAAACCAATTGACATGTTTCGGGAAAAATCTTAAAATCAGCACACCAAAAACGGCAAGGATGAAATAGACCTTCAGGTACCAGAAACTTCCCATAACCACTGGGAATGTATCTGCGTTGGTATACTGATGGAGGTACCAGTTGCCCAGATTCTGCCACTGCGGGATATCGGATACGCCTGTTGTGGCATATTTTGAACCGAAAGTGGAATAAAAACTTTGCAGCCATTCCAGAGAGAAAAATGTGAGCCCGAATACCTTGAAAAAATAATCCATGAAGAACAGGAAGGTCACAAAGATCATATAGGTGATCTGAAGTTTCAGTAACCTGTAGAATGTTTTTTCAACGTTTGAACCTGAAGTGATTCCGCTGAGGGCATAGAACAGGGCTACGTCAAATACCAGGGAAAATACCCGTACTTCTGCCGGAATATAAAACTGGCCGGACCAGAAAGCGGTATGGATAAATATAATGGAAAGGGTTGCCATTCCTTTGGCAAAATCAATATAGAGATCTCTATTCATGAATATAGGATATGGTTCAAAAATAAATAAACTTTGGGATATTTGTCAAAATAAGATAAAAAGAGACAGAACATTGCTGCCTGCCTCCTTTATTAAATATGCTAAAAATGAATGTTTATTTAAGATGTTTGAATTCTTCCGCAGAGATTTCCCCGGTCTGGATTTTTCTGAGCTCGTCCATATATTGACTCATATAAGCGTCAAGTTCCGGATTTGCTGAGTTTTTACCCATTTTATAAGTTCCGTTTAATACGCCCTGGTAATAATAGAAGAAGTTGTAGTCAAAACTGGAAGCACTAAGATCATACTGTCCAAGAAGGAAGCCTAAACGTACAGCGGATCTTCTCTGAGGAGGTGTTCCGTGGTGGTTTGAGCTGGTCGTCTGGTAATCTCCGATACTTTGTGCAAATTCATAAGCAGCGGCAATTTCTGCAAAGCTTGTTTTGTTATAGCCGTTTGGTCTTCTCAGGTAGTAGCCTGCAAAACCGTCTGCTTCCAGTTCATTAGGTCTGGCTGTAGATTCATTTACAGAAGGAAGATTAAAAATGTACTGAAGCTGGTGGCCATACTCATGGGCAAGGATCATGGCGTTAACGATATCTCCGCCTTTGTTTTTTGCATCAGCGTAGATGGCGTACCCATAGTAAATTTTTCCTGTAGAATAAGAAATTGCGTTGTAAGTAGAATTGAAATTTGAGGGATCATCTACAAAACGAAGCGTAGGATTGCTTCTTCCCCACAGACTGGCAATTTTAGTCATCTGGGCGTTCATGAAATTGGTGTCTGCGGTGTTTTGAAGACCCGTTTTCAGGACGGCAGTGGAGCTCCAGTATTGATCTACGTAAGAACAGATTTTTTCAAGATCTCCGGGCTGGTCTATCTTAGCGCTTTCTGATTGGGCTTCCGGAAGTACGGATTCTTCCATTTTGTCATCACGGCACGCAGACAGTGAGAATGCGGCAATGGCTCCTGCCAAAAGGCAGAATTTGAAGTTTCTTTTCATATAAAATATTTTTTGGTGATAACGAAGGTATAAAATTATATTATAAGTATGAGCACTTTAGTGTTAAAAATTATTCAAAACATAGTGAAATGAAATTTTGTATGTTTTTTTGAAAAAAATACAGATCTGATTGTAAGCTATTTAGAATTTTATTCATATATTTGCACCTCGAAATAACTAAAAATTTATAAACAATGTTTGCAATTGTAGAAATAGCAGGGCTTCAATACAAAGTTGAGCAAGACCAGAAGTTGTTTGTAAACCGTTTGAAAGGAGAAAAAGGAGACAAAGTTTCTTTTGATAAAATTCTTCTTACTGTAAACGGTTCAATCACTGTAGGCGCCCCAGCTGTAAGCGGAATCACTGTAGATGCAGAGATCCTTGACCACGTAAAAGCTGATAAAGTAATCGTTTTCAAAAAGAAAAGAAGAAAAGGTTACCAGGTGAAAAACGGTCACAGACAATCTTTAACTCAAATTAAAATCACTGGTATCACTGGTTTTGATGGAGGTTCTAAGAAGGCTGCTAAAAAAGAAACGGTGAAGGCTGAAGTTCTTTCAGACAACGCAACGGTTAACTTTGGTGAAGATCACGAACTGAACTATCACTTAAAGAAAAACAACCTTTCTCAGTCTAAAGAAAACAGAGAAACTTTAATTACTTTAGGTAAAGCAGTTAAAGTTGAATTAGAAAAGACTGTTCTTACTCATGAAGAAGTAGATGCTGCTATCATTAAGAACATCGATCAATTTAAAGCACTTAATAAATAATCCAGTAATAAAATGGCACACAAGAAAGGAGTCGGTAGTTCCAAGAACGGTAGAGAGTCTCACTCTAAAAGATTAGGTGTGAAGATTTTCGGAGGTCAAGAAGCTATTGCCGGAAATATTATTATCAGACAGAGAGGTACACAGCACCACCCGGGTGAAAACGTGGGTATGGGTAAAGACCACACTTTGTTTGCACTAGTAGACGGTAAAGTAGTTTTCAGAAAGAAAGCAAACAACAGATCTTTCGTATCTGTAGAACCAAACGCATAATCTTAAGCGTTTTATAAAATTAAACCTCGGCAGTAGCTGAGGTTTTTTTATGTATTTACTAAGAGAGTCAAAAATATTTTCATTAATATTCTATTTATAGTGAAATATTTATATATTTGTTTACAATCAAATGAAAATCACATGCGAAAGCCGAAAAGCATATAGAGTAGGCACACCAATTAAAACAAAATACTATGAAAAATCTGAAGAAATTGTCTAAAAAAGAATTAAGAACAATCGACGGAGGAGCTTTAGGATGTCCTGCTCCCGCTACTACCTGTGTTCAATGGTGTACATGGACGCCACAGCAGAGACTGATGTGCAGAAACATGATTATGGATCCGGATCCATGCGATTGTTAATTAAATAAAGTTATTGAAAAATGATCCTCAACAGAAGTTGGGGATTTTTAGTAACATATGGTGATGAATTTCCAATGTGGCTATTTATTCCAAATAGTTTCGGTATTTCGGAAATTATCGATATATTTGAAGCATGGAATTAATAATGGTTTTTAAAGCGCTCAGTAATCAAACCCGGATCAACATACTGATCTGGCTTAAAGAACCGCGTCTCCATTTTCCTGCGGAGGAATTAGAGGATTATGATCCTAACTTGGGAGTCTGTGTAAGCGACATTACCAAAAAGGCAGGTCTGTCTCCATCCACCACATCCGATTATCTGAGCTCACTGCAGAAATGTGGTCTTATTGAAGCGACCAGAGCTGGGCAGTGGACCTACTACAAGCGTAATGAAGGGGCGATTGATACACTCAATCAACTCATTCAGAAGGCATTTTAAATTTTTTTAATTAAATATTTCGAAAATAAGCGAAATCCAGAATTATGAAAGCAATTGAAATCAAAAATTATGGAGGGCTGGAAGTTCTTCAGTTAACCGAAGCGGTTGTTCCTTCTATAACGGATCAATCCCAGGTGCTCGTGAAAGTAAGGGCTACTTCTGTAAATCCCCTTGACTATCAGGTAAGAAGGGGAGATTATCCGGCGGTATTTGATTTGCCTGTTATAACCGGTCATGACATTGCAGGTGAGGTTATAGCAACAGGTGAGGCCGTAAAAAAGTGGCGGCCCGGCGACAAAGTCTATTATTCTCCACGTTTTGGGAGTTCCGGGAGCTATGCAGAGTATCATCTGACAGACGAATCATCACTTTCCCGAATGCCGGAGAATCTTAATTATGAGGAAGCGGCAGCTATTCCGCTGATTGGAGGAACAGTGTGGGAGATGCTTGTGGTGCGGGCTAAGCTTAAAAAAGGGGATACCATTCTTATTCCCGGAGGCGCCGGGGGTGTTGGAACGCTCGCCATACAGGTTGCCAAATCTCTTGGAGCTTTTGTATACACAACAGCGCAAAGCGTTTTACATGATCAACTCAGAGATCTTGGGGCGGATGTTGTTATTGATCACCATAATAAAAACTATATGGAAGAAGTTTTAGCGCATACAAAAGGAAGAGGGGTGGATGTAATTATAGATACAATAGGAGGAAGCATGCTGGCAGATGGCCCTCTTGCCTTGGCAAGCTATGGTCAGATTGTAACATTGGTTGATATTGCACGGCCACAAAACTTAATTCACGCGTGGGAAAGAAATGCTACCTACCATTTTGTTTTTACCCGTCAAAGCAGGGATGAGCTCCATCATATTACGGAACTAATTGAAGCGGGACATATAAAGCCGGTGATAGACAGTGTATACCCTATTGAAGCCATCAGAGATGCCCATCACAGAATGGAAGATTCAAAACGGGAACGCCCTTTATTTGGAAAAATTGTACTTTCACTATAAAAAATTGTACAGAATGAAATATGGTATGGGGTGAGAACGAAAGAGGCTGGATCATTTTTGATCCAGCCTCTTTTATATTTAGAATCCAACCTGAAATCCGGCTTTCACTCCGAATGTTGAAATATCCGGCCGGTCAAGATAGTTTCCTCTCCAGTTAAAATCTACCCTGAATATCCTAAGATTTCCGATTCCGATATTTTCAATACCGAATCCGTACTCAAAATAGATCTGCTCACTTGGCGCAGAGTATTTGAATCCGTCCACGTTAATCGCTTTGGAAGCATCGCTTAAAGTCCCGTACGCACTTCTGATAAATGCAATTTCTCTGAGTTTAAGCTTTTTGATTAGAGGAATAAATGACAATATTTTTCCATTGAAATGATGTTCCAGATGTAGCGTAGAATAAGTATCCGCCACAAATTCGTAATAATTAAGCTGCGCAAAAGTATTCTGGGCAAGACTGTAAGACTGGTTTCCAGGAACCACATTCTGCAACGCTAGAGGAACGGTGTCAAAAGTTTTCCCAGCTTCAAAGCTAACCAATGTTTTTCCCCAACTTCCGATCAGTATCGGCTTATAGAACATAAACTGAAGCCTGTTGTAATTAAAATCACCGTTAAAAAGACCTTCAATTCCTCTGGTGTATTTCAGAATGATGGTTGGAGCCAGCGTTCCGTGCTCATAACGGTCTACTCCGGTTTGGGAGAATTTCGCTCCCGGTCTTGCAATTAAGCTAAGCGTAACGTGAGAATCATTAAGGGTTTTTCTCAGATCACCGTTGCGGTAATACATCAGGCTGAACTTTTCCGGATTGGCGGACTTAATACTCTGTAAAGTTCCGTCTACTCTTACCTGGAAATTTTTCCATGGCTCAATAGATGCGAAAATATTCGTTTTATTGATAGAACTTAAAGATGCATTCTCTCCTCTTGCAAAAAGGGTGGATGAAGCAAAAGTTCGCGCCATAATCCCGTCATCGGTGGTCAGTTGTACACCCAGCTGTTCGATATCTCTTTTTGTTCCTGCGCCAATCATAAACCTGTTCACCCGGTTGAACATATATCTGGCTTCAGCTCCATATTTAACCTGTTGATCCTTGAATCCGTAAGCGGTGTAAAACTGCACTCTCCATGGGTCGTTCTGCCCAAAATAGGATCTTGCTCCCAATCTTATCCTGTCGCCTTCCACTTCATTTTTTCCGTAAATGGAGAAGATAGGACCGATGTCAATTCCTTTAAAGGCATTGTAATAACCTGATGCCAGTGTTTCGTAGATTTTAACGATACGGTTGAATTTGGGGGTCTGCTGCAGCTTATCAAGCATTTCATAAACGCCCCGTTCAGATTTCGATAAAGTGTCAGGTCTCGCCTTTACCCAATACGCATCATCTTTATCTACAAATTTATCATCATATTCCTCCTGTCTGCGGGTAAATACTTTATCGTCAAGAGGCTTGTTGAAGTCATATTGGGAATAGTCTACTGTTCTTTTCGCAATGATACTCTTGGAGGTTCTTTTTTTAGCAAAAGGGGTTAATTCTATTTCCGTGATGAATTTTTTGGGAAGAAACGTGTTTTCGTCCGGATTGTCATATTCCAGCTCAGTAGAAATACTGTTGATAAAGTTAACGTTGATCTTCTGCGTAGATTTTAAAGTAGCCCCTAAAACGGCATAACTGTCCGTGTCTATATACAGATAACCCTGAAAGGCTAAAACTTCTTTTCTTTTAGGCTGATACCGGATTTTGTAAGCATTTTCACCATGAATAGAGATGGTATCCGTTAAATTGTAATCGTAAGTACTGAATCCATTGGAGCCCACCGGGCTGGGAAATCCGATATCAAAATAGTTCAGTGTATTGTCATAAATATTGATATCCCGGTACAGGTTTTTTGCGGTAATGGTAATCACCTGATTATCCTGGAAACCTGATGTTTTCTGGGCAACGAGCAATCTTTTAGTCTTTTTTCCGGGTTTATTCTCACCGTAATTTTCGTAAATCGATTCGTTGAGGAAAATAGGTAATCCAATCTTTCCGCTGGCCGTAGAATCTGCATAGTCGAAAATGAAATCCAGTTTATTAAAAATCTTTTTGCTCATAAAAGCACTGTCCAGGTTGTTCGCGTCAAACTGGATTTTTTCGTACTCTTTATACGTGTAGGTGTCAAATTTTTCCAGACCGTTGTTCCTTTTCCGTTTCCATACCTCTTGCATAATTGCATACGCGGGGTTTTCTTTTTTATTCTTGTATTTCGGTTTCTCGTTGTGGATAACAATCTCAGCAATGGTGTTTTCCTTTTCCTGAGAAAGTTTAACGAAAATATTTCCCGCATTTTCAGGAGTGATCGTAAGGGTTTCTGTAGAATAATTCTTTTTCGAGAATTTCAGTTTGTAAATCAGGGTATCAGACTGTACGGTAAAGCTTCCCAGTGAAGTTTTTAAAGTAGGTTCTGTATTGTCATTGATAAAAATATCCACACCCTGTATTTCTTTATTGGTTTTTGCGTCAATAATTCTGCCGTTTGCCGTGTTTTGGGCATAATTCAGGCAGGATATAAAAAGCAGAAAAAAGAGGTTGTAATATTTGAGGTTGTTGTTTGACATCATTTGGTTCTTCAGGCAATTAGCACAAACAAAAAGCGTGCTGTTTTATTTAAAAAAGATCATATTTTTTAACGTTTTCAATATAAAATCACAAAACTACAAATGTAACGAAAATAACGGTAAAAGATTGTGAACAATAATAACTTGATTGTTGTGAATTTTATAAGGAAAAATAAACTCTGAAGATGAGCTGAGAATGAGCTGGCAGGGTAGATGTATTCATAGGTTTTCCACATTATTTCCTCTTACCTTTGTGTCTTGTCCATAAGCTTTCAACAGGTTATTAATAAGTTATTGACAGGGTTTACAGACCTTTTAAATAGGTTTTCCAATGCTTACCGGTAGCTTCCCAATATCTTTTCCACATATTGTTAACAATGGAATTTGCTGAATTTCAAACACTATTAAATTTTTGCACAAAATAATGTTGATTTCCTGCATTTATCTTTTAAGCTAATCACAATGGAGTTTTTGAGTAATTATAGAGATTTTTGTGGATAACCTTTGTTATTTTTAATCGGCGTATAAAAGGTGATGGTTTGAACAGAAGTTGATACAGAATAATGTGTAATTCTCAAAAAACTAAGGAACGGATCGGTATGACAGGTATAATGCAAAAAAAAAATCGTCAATTTTGACGATTTTTCTGCTCCTCCTGCTGGGCTCGAACCAGCGACCCTCTGATTAACAGTCAGATGCTCTAACCAACTGAGCTAAGGAGGAATTTCCTTTGTTTAAGGTGCTGCAAATATATAAGGAATATTAATATCAGTCAAGTTTTTGTCCTCAATTCACATCTGTTTTAGGCTAAAAATGTTGAATTTCAGTAAGAAATATTTTAATTAATTCATAAAACATCCAATCAAAAAGGAAATTAGGGTATATCAGTTTATCTCCAATTGATAGCCTTTGGTTTTTCCACGTGTTTTTCCAGGCTGAAAATAACGAAACAGATGATGAATCGCTATTTCAGTTCGGATATTATTAAGTCTTGCTAAACGAGGTATACCATTTTTTACTTCTTTAAATCTTTCAGTATTTCCTGCACAGCCCGCTCCAGTTGAGGATCATTATCCTGCTGGCGGTCTATAAAGGTGTTTTTAACGTAAATATCCGGCTTTACTCCTGTTTTTTCCAGATTCTGACCGTCAAGGGTATAGGTTCCCCAGGAAGGCAGTCTGTAGTAAGAACCGTCTACAAGGTTTTTTCCGGAGGTGAAAATAATCCATCGGTAGGTTTCCTGTCCAATAATTTTCCCCAGTTTCAGTGCTTTAAAGCCGGCAGCAGTCAACTCAGCGTCGCTTAATGAAGCTTCATTGATCAGCAGAACGATAGGTTTTCCGGCAGGAGCAAAATTAGGCTGGGTACTCATTTTTCCTTCACGGTATTTCCATTGCAGATAAGGCTTCTGGGTAAGGAAGTTCAGGACTTTATCATGGACATTTCCTCCGGTATTGTACCTGAGATCGAGGATAACGGCATCTTTTCTGTTTTCCTGTTCTACCATATCAAGCAGGAAACGGTCCAGCTCGTCAGTAGACATGTTTTTCATGTAGGAATAAGCAATACGGTTGTTGCTTAGCTTATCCACACGCTGATGGTTATTGAATATCCAGTTATCGTAAAGCAATACTTTTAAATCCATATTGGAAATAGGATGTACTTTCGTTGTTATGTTTTTACCGCCACGGTTAAAGGTAAGGATCAGTTCGTCCTGCTTTTTCGGACTCGTGAAATAGGATTCCCGGTTTTCATTGGGGTCAATATTTTTTCCGTTGACCGCAACCAGCAGGTCTCCGGGTTTAATATCCACGCCGGAGCGGAAAGCAGGAGATTTCCGGACAATGCATTCTGCCACATAAGGCTGATCTGCTTTATACAAAATTCCGGTTTCATTGGTAAAATAGTTCAGGTATCGGGTTTCTTCCTTCCCGGATGAAGAAAATCCGGTGTGCGAAGAATTTAGCTCACCCAAAAGATCATTTAGTAAAATCCGGAGGTCATTTCTGTTATTCACGTACGGCAGGTACTTTGCGTACTGTTCTTTTTTCGTTTTCCAGTTGATGCCGTGAAAGTTTTCATCGTAAAAATTTTCTTCAACACCCGTCCAGGTTTCGTCGTACATTTGGGTAAATTCAGAAGCCAGATCTTTGTCAAAAGTATACTGAATATTGATTTTTTCAGGTTTTAAAGCATCCAGGGTTATTTTATAAATATTACCTTCTACGATTGCGAAAAGGTTTTTATCAACTTTTGTAAGGTACTGAGCTGCCTTATCAAAAACTTTCTCCGATTTTGTCGGTTCGAAATCAGTAAAGACTTTTTTGAACAGCTGCCTTTTTCCATTATCCTGGTTGGAATTAAACAACAGGATCTCTTTTTTGTCATCAGCAAAAACTACAGGATCATCCTGGTATCCATACCTGTCCGTAACCAGCTCTATTCTTTCCAGGGTGTTTTCCGGGTTCACTTTCAGTTCCTTAATAACAGGCTCTTTCGGTTTTTCTTCTTTTTTGTCTTTTTTCTTTTTGCTGTCCTTTGTAGTTTCAGCGGATTTTTTTTCCTCCACAAAAAGCTTGTCGAATTTCTCAGATTTGTAAGGTTCATCAAACCAGTCCAGGGCCATTCTGTAAATATTTGATTTTTGCATTCCTAAAGGATAAGACGGGTTGGTTCTGTCGCTGGCGAAATAAATGTATTTACCGTTGGGAGACCAGAAAGGATCTTCCTCCGAAACTCCTGTATTGGTAAGGTTGATGGTTTCATTCTTTTTGATGTGATGAATGAAAATATCCAGCTCGAAATTCCTTTTGGCAGAGAATAGAATATATTCGTTATTGGGTGAGAAGGAAGGTCTTGAATTCTGGAACGCCCAGATTTCATCTTTTACAATCGTGGAAGAGCTGAAGTTTTTCAGATCCATGATCCTTACCTCGTCGCGGCCGCTTAAATACACCGCTTTTGAAAAATCGCTGTTAAGCGTGATGTTGCGGTTGTTCCGTAAATCGTTCGTTAGTTGCTTTGCTTTGCTTTGCCTTTTCCGTCTGCTGCAATACTAAACCAGTTCTGGTAGCCTTTATCCGTCTGGCTGAACAGCAATGTGCGGTTGTCCTTCAGCCATTTTACTTCCATGACGCGCTCTTTGCCGTCGGAAATCTGCTGGGTGAACTTTCCTTCAATATCCGAAACGAAGAGGACGCCACGGCTTACAAAGGCCATTTTTTTCCCATCCGGAGAAACATCATAATAAGAAATATTATTTTCTACACTGAAATTTTGCTCTTTTTCCAGGGTTTTATTCGTATTCAGGCTGATGTCCAGAAGTTTTGTGTTTTTTGAAGCTACGTCGTAAATATAAAGCTGATAGTCTTTTTCAAATATCACTTTTGATCCGTTAGCAGAGACAAAAGGCTTTTTAATAGAAGTTTCAAATTGAGTCAGGAAAACCTTCTCCCTATTTTCAATTTTATAAAGGTTGTATTCGTTATTTTTCTCATCGGATATAAAATAAATAATGCCGTTTTTATCTACGCTTGGGTTGAAATCTTTTCCTTCATAATTGGTGTACTGTCTGAAAGAATTGCTCTTTGGGTTGTAGCCCAGGATATCTGGATTATTTTCTCCTTTGTAGCGCTTACGGTGCGTCTGATGGGCGGCTTCCGAAGAATTGGTAAAGAGGTATTCTCCTCCTGGCGTTTCTGCGATCCCGCTGGTGTTATTGAAATAATTATTAAAAAGCTTTTGCGGAGTTTTTCCTTCAATGGTTATTTTAAAACTGCCGAAATTATTGCTTCGGCTGGAGGTAAAATAAATGGTTTTGCTGTCCCAGCCCCAGTTTTCTATTTCGTCTTTTCCGGTGTGGAAGGTAAGTTGTTTTATCGTTCCGCCTTCTGCAGGCATCACATAAACATCGTAATTACCATATTGATTGGAGCTGAATGCCAGCCATTTTCCGTCTGGAGAAATACGCGGATTGATTTCTTCTCCTTCTAAAGCTGTAATTCTGGAGGCGTTTCCACCATCAGCATCAACTTTCCAGAGGTCTCCGCCATAAGAAAAGTAAGCCGTTTTCCCATCAGGGCTCAGGGATGGAGTAGATAAAAAATAAGACTTTTCTTGTGCTGAAACCTGCATAATGGAAAAGGCGGTTAATAACGAAATAAAGATTCTTTTCATGAGATAGGCTGATGTTTATACCCTGCGGTAAGGCTGATTTCATATTTTTTGCTAATATATAATAGATTTATCAGGCCTGAAAAGTTTAACGCAAAAAAAAACACCTACAAATGAATGTAAGTGTTTAATCCTTATTGGCTCCTCCTGCTGGGCTCGAACCAGCGACCCTCTGATTAACAGTCAGATGCTCTAACCAACTGAGCTAAGGAGGAATGTCCTTTGTTTTAAGTGGTGCAAATATAGGACGAATATTTATACCCTACAAATATTTTTTAGAAAAAATTTCAAAAAAATTATAAACTGCCTGTAAGTGCTTTAAAGATATCACTTCCGAAGATCAGTAACATCAATCCTAACAGGAAGATAACCCCGATCATCTGGGCATTTTCCAATACTTTCTGAGGAACCGGTTTTCCTGTAATCACCTCCCATAAAGTAAATAATACGTGGCCACCGTCAAGTCCCGGAATAGGAATAAGGTTCAGGAATGCCAACCACACGGAAAACATTGCCGTAAAGCTCCAGAACATACTCCAGTTTACCGATACAGCGCCGTCTTTTGATTTTTCTACCGGCATATTCTTGATAATAGCGAGCGGTCCGCCCACCTTCTTATATCCCTGAACTTTCTTGTTGAATACCAGTTTAAACTGCTTCACCTGATACGTTAAGCTTTCAATACTTCTGGTAAATCCTCTTCCGATGGACTGAACAAAAGTGAAATCCTGAGTCTTGGCATACTTTTGAAGTTGTTTGTAAGACGCAATTCCTAAGGTTCCTTCCTTAGAAACCTCAAGGCTTAAGGGTTGTACCACACCGCCTCTTAACACCTCTGTATTGATCGTTTTACCTGCATTTTTTACCACTAGGCCCTGAAGCTCATCATAATAATTGATTTTCTGTCCGTTTACCGAAACAACCTGATCACCAATTTTCAAACCTGCCGCAGCGGTTTTAGCATTAACGATAGTATCAATTACGGGTGCATATCTTGGCGTAAGAAATGCTCTTGGATTTTCATCCTTGAAAGCCAATGCCTTTCCGTCATCATTGGTATTAAAAGTAACCTCTTTCCCTTTTCTTAAAACCGTTACCTGGTCACTTAATAAAATATCAAGAGACAGTTTATCCAGGTTATTTTGTACTTTTCCGTCTACTTTTAAGATTTTATCCCCATCCTCAAAGCCCATCGCTTTTGCAATACCGGTATAATGCATCGGAGTGTCCACTTTGGTTGTGTCAAAAGAACTTTCTCCATTAAAGTAAGACAGGCATCCGAAGATGATCCACGCCAGGAAAAAGTTTACAGTTACCCCTCCAAGCATAATGATCAGCCTCTGCCATGCCGGTTTTGATCTGAATTCCCATGGTTCTGCAGGTTTTTTCATCTGCTCGGTATCCATGCTTTCATCAATCATCCCTGCAATTTTCACATAACCCCCGAAAGGAAGCCATCCGATTCCGTATTTGGTCTGCTCCGGATGCTTTCTCCAGTCACTGTCAGGAAGCTGCGATATGTCGATAGGAACTTCTTTCTCTTTTCCGTCTACTACAACAGTTTTTGTATCTGGAAGGTTTTTGGAAAGAAACTTATACTGCCATTTTCCGTTGATTTTCTTCATAGAAAAGATAGAAAACCATGGATCGAAAAACAGGAAGAATTTCTCAGCTCTGGTCTTAAACCATTTTGCCGGTAAAAAATGTCCAAGCTCATGAAGAACCACTAAAATAGATATACTTAGTATGAACTGGAAAATCTTGATTGCTAATTCCATTAATAAATTTTAGATTTTAATTTGCAAAGGTAACAATTATCAAAACTATGCCAAATAAAAAAGCCCCCCGAAACGAGAAGCTTTGTCATATATTTGAAGGATTTTACAGATTGAAAGAAACCCCTATGCTGCCGTTGTTGCCTACTTCTGCAAAAACACCCACTTTCTCCGTGAAAAAGTAGCGCGCTCCGATATGCGCCCCGATTCCAAAATCTCTGCCTAAAACCCCAACATCCACGCCAGGATAGATATCCCATTTGGCAGGCAGTTGAAGGGCTTCCTGAAGATGGAAATTCACTCTCCCGAACACAAAAACACGGTTATCTTTATCATGATCTTTGTAGTTGCCAAAATAACCATTGATACCTGCACCAACTGATACGAGATTATTCAAGCCATAATCATAAGTTCCGGTAATCCCTGTTCCATAACCCCAGGCACTGAGTCCCAGCTGGATCTTATGGTCTCCTTTCCCTGTATACGCCTGCGCGTTAGCTGCTGTCCCGAAAAAAGCGATCATCAACACCAAAAACAATTTCTTCATAAATTTTTCTTTTAAATGATAGTACTAAAAAATATCCCCATCAAAAATAGAACCGAAATCAATGGAAAATTGTATTTTTATTGAAGTTTTTTAACAGAGTTTATGAGAATTGCAGGACTTAATTTTGATATTGTCTGGAAAGATAAAGAAAAGAATTTTCGGTTGATTGAAGACCAGTTGAAGGAAGTGGAAGCGGATCTATTCCTGCTTCCGGAAATGTTTTCAACAGGCTTCTGTATGGATGCTTCCGAAGTTTCCGACAGGAATGAGGAATCTCTTGAATTTCTGAAGAAAATTTCAAAAGAAAAAAATGCCGCCATTTGTGGAAGTGCACCCGTTGAGGAGCAAGGAAAGTTTTATAACAGGATGTATTTTGTACAGCCTGACGCAGAAACCGTATTTTATGATAAAAGACATTTGTTTTCTTTTTCAGGGGAAGATAAAGTGTATACCCCCGGGAATAAAAGAACTATTGTGAATTATAAAGGATTCAGAATTCTGCTGCAGGTATGCTATGATCTTAGGTTTCCGGTATTTGCAAGGAATAATGATGATTACGATGCGGCTTTGTATGTAGCCAACTGGCCTGAAAAAAGGGTAGGTGCCTGGGAACTTCTGTTAAAAGCCAGAGCGATTGAAAACCTGTCTTTTGTGTTTGGGTTAAACAGAATCGGGACGGATGGGAATGGCCTTTTTTACCAGGAAAGCTCGCACTGTTTTTTTGCGGACGGAACAGAAATTTCCCAAAAGAACGGAAATATGGTTTCTGCAGAATGGAATAAGCAAGAATTGAATGACTTCAGAAAACACTTCCAGTTTTTGAACGACAGGGATTCGTTTTCTATTGAATTATAGACCGAGGTTGAGGCTAAGGTTAAGATCGAAGTCTAAGCCTTAGCCTCAATCTTAGCCTAAGCATACTGTTTCAGCAACTCTGTAAGCGTATTCACATCATGTACACCACTTTCCTTCCATAAAAGTTCGCCGTTTTTGAAGACAGCCAGTGTAGGAACGCCTCGTACTCCATACTGGGCAGCCAGAGCCGGGTATTGATCTACATCTACCTTGATGATTCTTGCGCCTTCGCCTACATTTTCCTTTACCGTATTCAAAACGGACGACTGTACTTTGCATGGCTGACACCACGTAGCAAAAAAATCAATTAGAACGGGTCTTTCGGAATTGATGATATCCTGGAATTTTTGTGACATAGTTTTGGGTTAATTTGTTGCTGTTTAAATGTTTACAGGTATTTATTTTGGTTGTACCATTCGCCTGGTGTCTTACAACGTTTTAGACTGGCATACAAAATCTGTCGTAGGGAATTTTTCTGTTTTCTTGATCCCGTTGAAGCCTCCTTCTATTTCAGTAAAGTTTCTGATTCCGTGAGCGTTAAGAACACTTGCTGCAATCATGCTTCTGTATCCTCCGGCACAGTGAAGGAAGAAATGTTCAGAGTCATCAATGGTATTTACCCAGTCGCTGATGGTATCCAGCGGTTTGTTGTAGGCATTGTCTATATGCTCGGCGGAATATTCGCTAAGCTTTCTCACATCAATGACGGTGGCGTTTTCTGTAAACTGTTCAGCAAACTCAGCCGGAGATATTCTTTTGATCTCATCCGTTTCTTTTCCTGCACTTTTCCATGCGTTGAAACTGCCGTCCAAATATCCTAAAACATTATCGAAGCCTACTCTGCTCAGTCTCGTGATCACCTCTTCTTCGGTTCCTTCATCGGTAACAAGTAAAAGCGGATGTTTTACATCTACAATCATATTCCCCACCCACGGCGCAAAATCTCCTTTTAAGCCGATGTTTACGGAATTAGGAATAAATCCTTTATGGAATTCTGCTGCACTTCTGGTATCTAAGATTAAAGCGCCCGTTTCTTCAGCAAAATTTTCGAAATCCTCCGCAGAAACAGGATTCAGTCCTTTGGTCATCACCACGTCAAGACTTTCGTAGCCGCCTTTGTTCATGGCTACATTCATTCCGAAATATTTCGGCGGAGCGGTAAGCCCGTCCAGAACCTCTCTGATGAATGATTCCTTATCCGGCTGGTTAAGGGCGTAATTGGTTCTTTTCTGATTTCCCAGAATATCTACCGTTTCTTTCTGCATATTCTTTCCACATGCAGATCCGGCTCCATGGGCTGGATAAACCGTAATGCTGTCGTCCAGTGGGATAATCTTATTATGAAGGCTGTCATACAGAATTCCTGCAAGATCTTCCTGGGTAAGGTTAGTCGCTTTCTGGGCAAGATCCGGTCTTCCCACATCACCTAAAAACAGGGTATCTCCTGTAAATATAGCCGTTTCGGTTCCGTGTTCATCAATAAGAAGATAAGTGGTGCTCTCCATGGTATGTCCGGGAGTGTGCAGAGCTTTTATTTTTACTTTTCCGATCTCAAAGATCTGGTTGTCTTCAGCTATAATTGCTTCAAATGCGGGTAAGGCAGTAGGACCGTACACAATAGGAGCCCCTGTTTTTTTACTGAGATCCAAATGCCCCGAAACAAAATCGGCGTGGAAGTGAGTCTCAAAAATATATTTTAAGGTAACGTTGTCTTTTTCCAGACGATCCAGATAGGGTTTTACTTCTCTAAGCGGATCAATAATGGCAGCTTCATTTTCTGATACAATATAATATGCTCCCTGAGCAAGGCATCCTGTATATATTTGTTCAACTTTCATCTTATTTATAAACAATTTTATTGTGCTATTAATCTACAAAAATCGGGTTTTATTTTTAAAACATGCCACAATACAAAAACTATAATGATAGAATAAATCTATATAGTCTTTATTTATTCTAATTTATAAAATATTTTGTACAAAATCTGGTTAGTGTCTTCCGAAATATTCTTATCTATTTTAAACTGGATATAATCATCTCTTTTATCGGCACCCTGCTCATAATTGATCAGTCTGTTGTATTTATCATAAATATGATCTTTGATTCTTCCATTATCGGCAATTCTTATCATTTCATCAAAATATTTTTTGGTATCCTGGTCCATTGGCCAGTCTTTTTCATGAGCCTTATAAAATTCTATCATTTTTTCAATAGCAAATACTTCAGATCCGATATTCATATCATTGAAACCTGTCAGCATTTCTTTCTTTTCCGCATGAGTACCCAGCCATTCAATCTTTGCCTGGGCTGCCGTGATCGTGGAGTTGATCATCATGGAATCTCTTTTCACAACAGGAGATAAGATAATATCCGGAGCTTTGTCTATTGGAAGATGTTTTTTGGATGCAATAGTCAGTATTCCAAAATAATTTTCAGTTTTATTTTTAAGTTCCTCCAGCTGTTCATACGTCATGTCATCACTGGATACCCTGATCTTGAAATCCCAGCCTCCACATTCATAAATGGCAAGAAGAGATTTCTTTGCGGTATATTTTACTCCTTTAAAAAAATCCGGCTGTCCCATGGAGTGGTCAAAAATTGAATATATATAATTGACTTTTACCAGATCGTTGGAAGCACTGCCAAACAAAGGCTTAAGATCGGTCCCTTTATTGGAATTTTGGTTAAGCGCATACTCATAAGACGAAAATTCATCTCTGAGCAGCTGGTTGTCTGTGTATTTTTTAGGGTAAATATAAAGCGTGAGGGTTGTTTTGCTTTTTTTCGTTATTTGCTGCACGTAGCCTATCGCCAAATGATTGTTTTTAAGATCATACGTGTAAATTTCCTCACGCTGGAATCCTGACCATAAAGCAGGAAATATAACAGAAGTAGCTTGATGGGTGAAATCTCCCTTCACAGGAAGGGGTACAGGTTTTACTCTTTTCTGGGAAGAGAGAGTGGTGAATAAAAGAGATAAAATAATAAGTAGGTTTTTCTTTATCATCATGTGATTATGCTAGTAAAAAGGTTATCATTGCTTAGACGAAAGTAAGTATTATTTTACAGAAGCTATAACTAAATTTAATCCTGAAATATTACTTTAATCCCTGAATATTTTACAAAAACTTTTATATTTATAAGTTAAAAAAGATCAAATGGCAGATAAAACAAAATTTATTGAAGAACTGAATACAAGATATACCCCAAAAGGAGAACATATTATACTCGGAAAAGGAATGCTGGGAGGAGAAGTGGTTCCGGAAGTCAATGTAACGATTCCATTGAAAACCATCAACCGCCATGGGCTTATTGCAGGGGCAACAGGTACCGGTAAAACCAAGACGCTCCAGGTTTTTGCAGAACAGCTTTCCCATGCCGGAATTCCTTCTCTTGTATTGGATATTAAAGGAGACTTTTCCGGAATTGCTGAAGCAGGGCAAATGAACCCTATCATAGAGGAAAGATATGCTAAAACACAGCTTCCGTATAATCCACAGGCATTTCCTGTAGAGCTGATGAGCATCTCCGGCGGAAAAGGCGTGAAGCTGAGAGCTACCGTTACAGAATTCGGGCCGGTTTTGTTAAGTAAAATTTTAGAGCTTAATGATACCCAGCAGAGCATTATGTCTATTGTTTTCAAATATTGTGATGATAAAGGTCTTCCGTTAATTGATCTTAACGATTTAAAGAAAGTACTGCAGTATGTTACCGATAATGCACAGGGAAAAGCTGAATTGGCTGCCAACTACGGATCTATAGCTTCTTCTTCTTTAGGCGCTATCCTGAGATCTATTGTTGCACTGGAGCAGCAGGGAGCATCCGATTTCTTCGGCGAACTAAGCTTTGATGTTCATGATCTTCTTGAAACCAGAGACGGAAAAGGTGTTGTGAATATCCTGAGAGTGGCGGAAATACAGAATAAGCCGCAGCTGTTCTCTACATTTATGCTTTCCCTTTTTGCAGAAATCTATATGACTTTCCCTGAAGAAGGGGACAGCGGAAAGCCAAAACTGGTGCTGTTTATTGACGAAGCCCACCTGATCTTTGACGAATCTTCAAAAGCACTGCTTTCACAGATCGAAACCATGGTAAAACTGATCCGTTCCAAAGGCGTTGGGATTTATTTTATCACTCAGATTCCTGGTGATGTTCCGGAAAATGTACTGTCGCAGCTTGGTCTGAAGATCCAGCATGCGTTAAGGGGCTTTACGGCAAAAGATAAAAAAGAGATCTCTAAAGCGGTTGAAAATTATCCGACAACTGAATTTTACGATGCATCCAGCCTGATCCAGAACCTGGGAATCGGGGAAGCATTTGTAACAGCTCTGGATGAAAAAGGAATCCCTACACCGTTGGTTCATACCTACCTGATCTCCCCGGAGTCCAGAATGGATGTCCTGAACGATGCTGAAATTTCAGAACTCACCGGAAATTCTGCTTTGGTAGCGAAATATGAGCAGCCCGTTGATAAAGATTCAGCATATGAAATATTAACCAACAGAATGGAGCAGGCAGCTCAGAACCCTGCACCAACGCAGAAAACCAAGCCCGTGAAGGAAGAACCGGGAATGTTCGAGCAGGTCCTTCAAAGTAAGGCGGGAAGGACGTTTACCAGTACACTGATGCGTGAAGGAGCAAAAGCCATCCTTGGGATGTTTGGTTTGGGCGGAAGAAGGAGATAATATTTAAATTTATTTGGTAAAGAATAAACTGTTATCAAAAGAGTATCAGCTTTTTATTGTATCAGTCTGGAAGTTTGAATCTGATCAGGAACAGTAACAATGCCTGTTTTACTTTTTTTTGACATATTTTTTGTTATTTTAGCGGGATTGCCTTTAGGGCTTGATAATATATGGCTGTACCGCTTTATTGGGCAGGATGCCGTATATTTTAAGCTGTTTTTCTTTTTAATGCTAAAGATATACAGCAGAACTGTGGCAGTTAAAACCAATGGCATGGGTTATGTATTAGGTCTTCATATTCAGGATCTCTATGGCAGAACCGTTAACAATAAACTTAAAAAAATAGCAGTATAACTACAATTCAATGTATTCGATTATAGATATAGAAAGTAATGGTGCAGGTTATAGAAATGAATGCATTATAGATATAGCCATCTACAGGTATGATGGCCAGAAAATTACTGACCAGTTTATATCTCTCGTCAATCCCGAAAGTGATATTACCCCTTTTGTGCAAAAACTCACCAGTATTACGCCCAAAATGGTAAAAACCGCCCCGAAATTTCACGAAATAGCAAAAAGGGTTATTGAAATTACCGAGAATACCACGCTTGTAGGACATAATATTGATTTTGATTACAGAATGCTCCGCCAGTCTTTCAAGAGGCTTGGGTATGAATTTCAGATCAATACGTTAGATACGATTCCCTTAGCCAAAAAAATGATCCCGGATGAGGTAAGCTATTCTTTGGGAAAACTGGTGAAATCCCTTGGAATTCCTTTGACAAATCACCACAGGGCGGAAGGCGATGCCCGGGCAACATTGGAACTGTTTAAACTTCTGATCTCAAAAGACACTGAAAATGAGATCATCCAGAAGCAGCATGACGAAACCAATGCCAAAACCTACATCAACAAGATCAAAGTTCTCACCCAGGATCTTCCCAATGAAAAAGGGTTTGTCTATTTTCAGAATGAAGCCGGAAAAATCATTTTGTCCGAATATGTTCAGGATATCAACAAATTTTCAAAGAAAGTATTCAATTCCAAATCTAAAAAATGGGAACTGCTTCAGAAAGAGGTTGAGCAGATCAATTATGAACTTACAGGAACAGATATTATCGCAAAACTGATCCTGAATTCTAAGAATATCAAAAAAAGAGAAGTTTTCCCGTTCGGGCTTTACTTCAGGAATAGTAAATATATTGTTGAGAAGAACAAACTCAACAAAACGGACAAACCGATTCTAAAATTCCGGTCATTTACACAGGGCACCAAAGCAGTGCAGTTTATCAGCCTTCAGGAAGAGTATAATGATGTTGATGCCTTCGTGAAAAAGATTGATTTCCGGAAAAGAAATGAACTCTGGCTGGGACAGGGACGTAAACTGGGCGAAAAACTGTTCCTGATCATTGAAAACGGCAAAATAACTGCTTATGGTTTCTATGACCTGTTTACGCAGATTCAGACCATGAGCAGGCTCGCCAAACTGAAAATAGATCTTCCTCTGTCTTCCACAGACCTGCATAATGATTTACAGCTTGCGCTCTTACGGGGTGATTTCGAAACACTGCCATTACCGAAATAAAAATTCATGATCACATACGCCTTGATTTTTGTTATCTTCGGATTGATCTTTAGATATTAAAAAAACAAGAATATGATCAGCAAAAAATTATTTGCAACGGTTCTGCTGAGCCTCGTTATAAGCTTTTCATCCAAAGCACAGAAAACTTCACTAAAGACAACGGATGTTAATCTGTCTCAGGTGACAGTGAAAGAAGAGAAGTATAAGAATAAAAATGCAATGGTTTTGGAAATTCAGGGTGAAGTCACCAATGAAAAAACATTGGCAGTTCTGAAAAATATAGATTTTCATAACGGAACAATTGAAGCAACTGTTTCCGGACAAACCAGTTCTACCGCCAGCGAAACGGCCCGTGGATTCGTAGGAATTGCTTTCCGGGTTGCTGAAGATATTTCAAAAATGGAAGTGTTTTACCTGCGCCCTACCAACGGCCGGGCCAATGACCAGGTACGCAGGAATCATTCTACCCAGTATATTTCATGGCCGGGATATCCGTGGGAAAAACTAAGAAAGGAAACCCCGGAAAAGTACGAGTCTTATGCCGATCTGGTGCCTGGTGAATGGACCAAAGTGAAAATAGAGGTTAAGAATGAAACAGCTAAGCTTTATATCAACGGAGCCTCGCAGCCGACCCTTATCGTCAACGATTTAAAACAGGGCGGAAACCAGCGGGGGAGCATAGGATTGTGGATCGGACCGGGCACATTGGGCCATTTTACAGACCTTAAAATAACAAAGCTGGATTAAAAGTACTTAACGAATTCACATACAAATAAAAAATAAATAGTATTTTTGCAAAAAATAAAAAGAAGCAATGCAAAATTTTAAACAAATAAAAACTGGAAAAAAGGGAGCTGTAAAGTTCTCTAAGGTTTGGAATATTTAAAAAAGTTGTCTTGCATAAAATAATCACTGTGGCAGGCTCTTTTTTTAAGAATCTGCCATTTTTTATGTTAAAATGAAATTATGAATCCAAAAGAATTATTAAAGATTGCCAGCGAATTTGGCACACCGGTGTATGTTTACGATGCAGAATCTATTAAAACTCAATACGAGAAACTTACATCCTCTTTTTTAAAACACACTAAGTTCTTCTATGCCGCCAAGGCATTAACCAATATCAACATTTTGAAGTATGTCAAGAACCTCGGTGCATCTTTGGACTGTGTTTCAATAAACGAAGTAAAACTTGGGCTCAAAGCAGGGTTTCCTAAAGAAAAAATCCTTTTCACGCCCAACTGTGTAGACCTTGCAGAAATTGAAGAAGCTATGCAACTGGGTGTACACATCAATATCGACAATATCTCTATTCTGGAGCAGTTCGGAAATAAATTCGGGAATACCTATCCTATCCTGGTAAGAATCAATCCGCATATTTTTGCCGGGGGAAATTACAAAATTTCAACGGGACATATCGACAGCAAGTTCGGTATTTCCATCCACCAGGTCCGTCATATTGAAAGGGTGATGAAAAGCACCAACCTTAATGTGGAGGGACTTCATATGCACACAGGAAGTGAAATTAAAGATCCGGACGTTTTCCTGCAGGCATTGGATATTATGCTCGAACTTTCAGAGCATTTCCCTAATCTGAAGTATCTGGATATGGGAAGCGGATTCAAAATCCCTTATCAGGACAGTGAAGAAGAAACGGATGTGAAAACTTTAGGTAAAAAAGTAGAGAAAGTCCTGTCGGAATTCTCAAAATCTACAGGTAGAAAATTCGAGCTATGGTTTGAACCGGGAAAATTCCTGGTCGGAAAAAGCGGTTATCTTTTAGTAAAAGCTAACGTGATCAAGCAGACGACAGCTACCGTTTTTGTAGGTGTAAATTCAGGATTCAACCACCTGATCCGTCCGATGTTCTATGACTCTTACCACCTGATTGAAAACCTGTCTAATCCGAAAGGTGCAGAAAGAATCTATACCGTCGTCGGAAATATCTGCGAAACAGACACCTTCGCATGGGACAGAAAGCTGAATGAAGTACGGGAAGGGGATATTCTGGCTTTCCATAATGCCGGAGCTTATGGTTTTGAAATGAGTTCAAACTTTAATTCAAGATTGAAGCCTGCTGAAGTCTTGTTCCTGGACGGAAAAGCCCATCTGATCCGTAAAAGGGACGAATTTGAAGACCTGCTGAGAAATCAGATAGAAGTAATATAAATCAAATATAAATTAACAACAACTCCGCAGATTACTGTGGAGTTTTTTATTTGAAAAAAGCCGGAATATATTTAAACCCTTAAGCTTTCATTAAGCTTTTAAGAGTATTAAGTTGAGCCTTCTCCGAAGAATGTATGCTAAAAAAAAATCGTTTGATTTTTATCTTAACTATCCTTAAAATCTTCACTTCTCTTAATGGTTTAAAAAACTTTTCAATACCAATATAAGGCTGAATGTGTTGAAATTTTAATATAATCTTGGCATAGAAATTATAATTTATTAGTTAAATTTGAGAGAAGCGTTTTTAGACGAAAACTTTTCAATCCATATTCTCTTCAGTATTCAAAGACCAAACAACACCAAAAAAGAATAATTATGGCTAAAAACATAGCAGAGCAGATTGTTGAAATGCTCGAAAATGCCCATGTGAAAAGAATTTATGCAGTAACCGGCGACAGTCTCAACCATCTTAATATAGCGGTGAAAAAAAGCAGTATCGAATGGATTCACGTACGGCATGAAGAAGTAGGGGCTTATGCAGCCGCTGCAGAGGCAGAGCTGGAGGGCTTTGCAGTCTGTGCCGGAAGTTGCGGGCCCGGACATGTCCATTTGATTAATGGCGTATACGAAGCTCATAAATCCCATGTTCCGATGCTCGTAATTGCTTCCACCATTCCAAGTGACGAAATGGGAATGGATTATTTCCAGGAAACCAATACCATAAAACTTTTTGATGACTGCAGTCACTATAACCAGATGATCACGAGACCGGAGCAGGTGCAGAGAACTTTACAGACTGCAATGCAGCACGCCATTTCAAAAAAAGGGGTGGCTGTGATCGGGCTCCCGGGAGATGTTTCTGAACTGGATGCCGAAGAAGGTTCCACTTCCACACAGTTATTTAGAACCAATCCGGTTATCAGGCCTTCCGATGAAGAGTTGAAAAGCCTTGCAGATTTGATCAACGAAAGTAAAAAGGTAACCCTTTACTGTGGAATTGGGGCTGAAAAAGCGAATCAGGAGGTAATTGAACTCTCAAAACATCTGAAAGCCCCTGTAGGCTATTCTTTCCGTGGGAAAATGTCAATTCAGCCGGGCAATCCCAATGAAGTAGGATTGACAGGGCTTCTCGGTTTTCCATCTGCATATGCCGCTATGCACGAGGCCGATCTTTTAATTATGCTGGGAACTGATTTTCCATATCAGAAATTCATGCCCGTTAAAAATAAAATTGTCCAGATCGATGAAAGTCCCGAAAGATTAGGAAGAAGAGCAAAACTGGAGCTTGGTCTTGCGGGAGATGTTAAAGAAACAATCAGAGCTTTGCTGCCGCTAATTCAGGAAAAAACGGATGTTCATTTCCTGAACGAGCAGCTTGCATTTTATGAAAAAGTAAAAGAAAACCAACTGGCTTATGTAAAAGACTTTGGAAAAGAAGATGCTATCCAGCCCGAATATGTAGCGCATACTTTGGATCAGCTGGCTAAAAAAGATGCGATATTTACGGTAGATACCGGCATGTGCTGTGTCTGGGGAGCAAGGTTTATTACAGGAACCGGCGAAAGGAAAATGCTGGGGTCTTTCAATCACGGATCTATGGCGAATGCGATGCCGATGGCCATTGGAGCTTCACTGACCTATCCGGGAAGGGAAGTGATTGCCATGTGCGGAGACGGCGGACTTTCTATGCTGCTGGGAGATATGGCTACTATTTTTCAGTATAAACTTCCGGTTAAGCTTATTGTTTTCAACAACAGAACTCTGGGAATGGTAAAACTGGAAATGGAAGTTGGCGGAATGCCGGACAATGAAACAGATATGATCAATCCTGATTTTGCGATGGTGGCACAGGCAATGGGCTATCCCGGAAAAAATGTGCACAAACCGGAAGAAGTGGAAAATGCCATCAGAGAATGCCTGGCTTACGACGGACCTTATCTGCTGAATATCTTTACGAATCCCAACGCGCTGGCGCTGCCTCCGAAAATAGACTTCGATCAGGTTCTTGGAATGACGAAATCCATGGCGCAGCTTATGCTTGGCGGTAAAATGGAAGAGGTTCTGGATACGGTGAAGACCAATTATAAGCACATTAAAGGACTGTTGTAGTCTATTGCCAGGAAATTTGGAGATGGAAGCTGGAAGTTATTGAAGTCAAAATAAGAAATGTGGAACAGAGATTTAATTTTACCCTGATCAACAATTATGAGGACTGAGATTAGCTCCCATCTTCCCTCTTCCTTCTTCCAGCTCAAATATCGATTTTCTTCGCCCGGAATCAGGTTAAATAATTAACTTTGCGATATATTTTAATAACTAATGAATACAGGTCTATGAAAGCTTTTACCTTATTTTTAGCGCTTCTTATCGGGAATTTTACGTGGGCACAGCAGGATGTTGAGGACAGGGATGATAATCCGATTGCAGAACTTAATAAAAACCTCCTGAAAATAGATATCAAAGAACCTCTTTTGCAGGTGGCTGTAAAAGGCTGTACCGATTTTAAGCCGGCAGCATTCGAAGGCGGAGTAGCCGTTTATAAGGAAACCCTAAAGAAATTTATGTATGATTATCTGAATTCGGATTTCTATGTGCTGAACGGGGATTTTACCTTTACCCTTACCGTGGATGAAACCGGAAAAGTGACCCAAATTGAGGGAACTCCAAAAGTAGCCAACAGCACTTATTTTTTCGATGATATGAAATATGTGGTAAGACGAATCAAGAAGAGCTGGGTTCCTGCTTCATGCAATGGAAAGCCGGTTGCCTCGCAGATCAAACTTAAAATGAATTTTTCTTCAATCGCAACAGATCTGTAAATTATTAAGATGATGAAATACCTTTTACTACTACCTTTGCTATTTATCGGAGCTAAAGGCTTCTCTCAAAATGCCATCCCGGATTATCCAAAAGGGATGGATTCCTATGAAGGTGGGGAAGTACAGTTTTACAGAGACTTTCATCAGATCCTTATCGATAAGGGCTTAAAACCCTGCGAAAATAAAAGCGAATTTTACAATCTGAAATTAGTTGTCTATGAAGATGCGACCGTTAAATATGGGATAGATCAATCAGAAGCGGCAGCAAAAAATAAATGTGCTTTCGACCTCGGAGTAACAGTTGTTGAAAGTATGACCAAATGGAAGCCGGCTGTGATTAAAGGAGTTAAAAAACAGGCAGTAACAACCTTCTTTATTGCCCCTGATATAATGTTCAACAGATATAAAGACGGCTATACAGGGAATGACCTGGCAAGGCTTGTAGGTTTACCAGGAGGAATAAAAAGCTTTAGAGAAGAAGTGGCAAAGCGGATTGACCTGAGTGGTTTCACATGGACACAGCCCTTTAAACTGGTAGTAGCTTTTTCCGTAAGTAAAGTCGGAGAGATGGAAAACATCAAGCTGCAGGAATCTTCCGGAAATGCAGAATTTGATCAAAGAATTATAGACGGAATCAAAAGTATGAGAAAGAAAAAATGGACACCGGCAACAAGAGATGGAGAACCGGTAGAATCTTTTTATACGCTTCCGTTAAATTTTAACCCTCCAAAATAATCTCCGGACATTCTGTCACAATATTTTGTATCTTTGCAGACTAATCTGTTCAGGTTTTTAAATTCATCGCAAATGCTTTGGATTTTAAATGCTGGGCATTGAAATTTAAAACAATTATTGTGCAGGAAAAATATATAGACGAAACAAAACAGGGAGAAGCTTTTGCCATCGCTGAAAGGCCTGAGAACTCTAAAAAGCTGTTTTTAGAAAGCTATGGCTGTCAGATGAACTTTTCTGATTCCGAAATTGTTGCATCTATTCTTAATGAGCAGGGGTATAATACCACCCTGAAAGTAGAAGAAGCAGACCTTATCCTTTTAAATACCTGTTCCATCCGTGAAAAAGCGGAGCAGACCGTAAGAATGCGTCTTTCCCAGTTTAAAAAGCTGAAAAAAGAAAGACCGGGCATGACGGTTGGAGTGCTGGGATGCATGGCTGAACGTCTGAAAACCAAATTCCTTGAAGAAGAGCAGCTGGTGGATCTTGTGGTAGGTCCCGATGCCTACAGGGATATTCCCAATCTATTGAAAGAAACGGAAGACGGGAGAGACGCCATTAATGTAATTCTTTCCAAAGAAGAAACCTATGCAGATATCAACCCGGTCCGTTTAGGCGGAAATGGAGTGACAGCATTTGTAACCATCACCAGGGGATGTGATAATATGTGCACCTTCTGCGTGGTTCCGTTTACCAGAGGGAGAGAAAGAAGCCGTGACCCGCATTCTATTATTGAAGAATGTAAAAACCTTTCGGAGAACGGATATAAAGAAATTACCCTTTTAGGCCAGAATGTAGATTCTTACTTATGGTATGGAGGAGGTCCTAAAAAAGATTTTGCGAAAGCATCTGAAATGCAGAAGGCTACAGCAGTAAATTTTGCACAATTGCTTGATCAGGTGGCTAAAGCCGTTCCGGGAATGAGAGTGAGATTTTCCACTTCCAATCCGCAGGACATGAGCCTTGATGTATTCAGAATGATTGCAAAACACGACAATATCTGCAAATACGTTCACCTTCCTGTACAGAGCGGTAGTAATAATATGCTTCTGGCCATGAACAGGCAGCATACCCGCGAAGAATATCTGGATTTAATCAAAAAGGCAAAGGAAATTGTTCCTGATATTGCGTTTTCCCAGGATATGATCATCGGTTTCTGTAACGAAAGCGAAGAAGACCACCAGGATACTTTAAGCCTGATGAAAGAAGTGGAATATGATTACGGTTATATGTTCGCCTATTCTGAAAGACCGGGAACTCCGGCACACAAGAAGATGGAAGACAATATTCCTGCTGATGTAAAGCAGAGACGTCTTGCTGAGGTGATTGCACTTCAGGGGGAGCTGTCCAGAAAAAGAATGGAGTCTTATGTAGGAAGAATGCACCAGGTTCTGATTGAAGGAGTTTCCAAAAAGAATAAAAACCAGTGGAAAGGAAGAAATTCCCAGAATGCCGTTTGTGTATTCGATATGCTGGAAGGACAGAAAATAGGTGACATTGTGGATGTTTTTGTCTATGACAACACACAGGGCACGCTTTTAGGGAGAACAGCGGAATAATTAAATGCCTTGATAAGAGCGGTCTACTTTTTTGCTTTGTTTTCATTTGTGCTGGTATCCTGCCAGACAGAGAAGAGCATGAGCAAGTATCCCGCAACGGTAGGAGATATTGAATTTGATGAAAAACTGGATGATCCGGCTTTTGAAAAATGCAGTCCGGAAAAGAGAATGAGTATTCAGTATTATCAGGGTGCCAGACAGTTTGACTATAAAGGCGAGAAACTGGCCATTATAGAAAAACTTGAAAAAGAAAAAATATCCTCCGGAACTAAAATGAGCGGTTATATTACCATGAGATTTTTAGTAAATTGTGAAGAAAAACCGGCTTGTTCAGAGTTCAGCAGATGAATACAGAGCTGAAAGAAACAGCACCGGACAAAATACTGGGAGAGAAGCTGCTGCGGTTTACCAAATCGCTGGACGGCTGGCTTCCGAAAGAGATAAGAGGTTTAAAAACGGGCTATTATCAGTATTTAACCTATAAAATTGAAGATGGAAAAGTTTCAGAGGTATTACCTTAGCTTTTTATTGCTTATCGTTTACACCAATACTATTGCACAGGTCAACTGTAATGCAGTAGAGGGTGAGAACTGCAAAAAAGCCTGTGAGTTATACAACTGGGCTTCAGACAGACAGGACAGCCGCGAATCTCAGGAGGCTTTTGATAAAGCCATCGGGCTGTGTCCGGATTTTTCTAATTCCTACATGGAAAAAGCCGTTCCCTATCTTAAGAACGGAGATTTTGTAACCTGGAAAATTCTTATTGACAAAGCGGTTTCTGTAGATCCCAAAATGCATCTGGGCTACAGAGGCTGGTGTAAATTCCAGTTTCTGCGTGATTATAAAGGTGCTGTTCAGGATTTAGAAGAATTGAAAAAATACTATCCCGAAGATCTGGGAAGATCCTTAAACGGCGATTATCACCTGGATGTGGTAAGAGCAATGTCTTACAGTGCTTTAGGACAGAAGGTGAAAGCTGCGGGGATTATCGAAAATCTGCTGGCGTCAAGGAACTATTTCAAAGGCATGTATGACCACTACCAGCTGGGAGTGACTTACTTTGAACTTGGGAGATATGATAAAGCCTGGGAACATTTTGAACAGCAGAGCAAAGAAAATGACTTTGCCGAAAACATATATTTTAAAAGTAAAGTTTCTAAAATCAGAAACAAAGATTATTTGGATTTAAAAAAGTTAGCCTTACAAACTTATGATGAGGGGAAGACTATGAAAGATGTCTATACCCATCATTTTAACAAAGTCTACAGAAAACAGATCGCAGAACTGTAGCGTAGTATTAAATCAATAATCAAAAATTTACTTTATGAGCAACGAGTTACAAAATATAAAGAACCGCTTTGGCATCATCGGAAACTTTCCTGTCCTGAACAGGGCCCTGGAAAAGGCTGTACAGGTAGCACCTACAGATATTTCCGTTCTGGTGATCGGGGAAAGCGGTGTAGGGAAAGAATTCATCCCCAAAATCATCCATTCGGAATCCAAAAGAAAACATCAGCCCTATATCGTGGTCAACTGCGGGGCAATTCCTGAGGGAACCATAGACTCTGAATTATTCGGACACGAAAAAGGAGCGTTTACAGGAGCTACAGCCACAAGAAAAGGTTATTTTGAAGTGGCAGACGGCGGAACTATCTTCCTGGATGAGGTAGGAGAACTTCCCCTTCAGACCCAGGTTCGTCTTCTTCGGGTGCTGGAAAGCGGCGAATTTATGAAAGTAGGTTCCTCGCAGGTACAGAAAACCAATGTAAGAATTGTTGCGGCAACCAACGTTAATATGATGAAAGCCATTCACGACGGAAGATTCCGTGAAGACCTGTATTACCGTTTAAATACCGTTCAGATCGATATGCCGCCTTTAAGAGACAGAAAGGGAGATATCCATTTGCTGTTCAGAAAATTCTCAATAGATTTTGCAGAAAAATATAGGATGCCTGAACTGGAGCTGGAGCCAAGCGCGGTACATTATATTGAAAATTACAGTTTTCCCGGGAATGTTCGTCAGCTGAGAAATCTGGTGGAACAAATGACCGTAGTGGAAAGAAACCGTGAAATAACGGTGGAAAAGCTGGCAGAATATATTCCGATGGAAACCCATCTTCCTATGGTGGTAAACAATCAGGGTGCTCAGAAACAGAATGATTTCGGAAGTGAAAGAGAAATTATGTATAAAATTCTCTTTGACATGAGAAGTGATATTAATGATTTAAAATCACTAACTTCAGAACTGATAAAGAACCGCGGAACCGCAGATCTGAGCAACCAGGAAAAGAACCTGATCAACAGGATTTACTCCGCAGAACAGGCCCAACCGGTAAGTCAGAATTCACTGCTGTATTTTGAAGACAAATCTCCTGTGGTACAGAGTGCACCTGCCATTATTTCAAATGCTGATGACAGCTACGAAGATATTGAAGAAATAGAAATAGAAGAAAACAAACCGGAATCTCTGTCTCTTCAGAATAATGAAAAAGATCTGATCATCAAAGCGTTGGAGAAACACAAAGGACGCAGGAACAGAGCCGCAGATGAACTTGGAATTTCACAAAGAACGTTATACAGAAAAATAAAACAATATAACTTAGAAGACTAAAAACAGGAATGAAAAATTTAGAATTACTCAGCTTGAAAGGATATGATTTCAATATAGGAAAGTACCTGTCCGATGGTATGGAACTTTTCAAAAAAGATGTCGGCGGATTTATCGTAGCAACAATACTTCTATTTGTTATGAATTTTATCCCTTTCTGCGGAATTCTTGGAATGGGAAACTTTTATAAGATCTGCAAAAAAGTAGATGAAGGAGAAAAAGTGTCCGCAGGAGATATTTTTGACTTTACAGATTTTGTGATGTACCTGAAACTGTTCCTGCTTATTTTAGCTGTAGTAATTGTAGCCATGATCCCGATTCAGATATCCTTGCTGCCGGTTATTTTTGCAGCTAATGCTACAGACGGATCCTTTTCGGAAACCGGAGGTGCTTTATTTGCAGGAGGCATGGGGATCTGGGTGTTATTGGTCATTATCCTGATGCTGGCGGTTTCAGTGTCCATGTTTTTTATACAGCCTCTGATTTCGCTGCACAGAATGACCAGCGTAAGAGAAGCTTTTATGCTTTCGTGGAAACTGGCCAGAAGAAACTTCCTGAAAATCTTTGTATTTTCTATTATAGTAGGGTTTATTTCCCAGCTTGGTATCATCGTATGTGGAATAGGAATCCTGTTTTCCATTCCGGTAGGAATCTGTATGAAATATGCAGCCTACAAAGACGTATTAGAATCAGTAAATCAAAAAATGGCATGAGTAAATTAAAGATCATATTTGGATTCATTATCCTTTCATTGTTTCATCAGTGTTATTCCTTTACAGGATCCTCATTGACGGACGAAAAAACCGTTCAGATCAATGAATTCCCGAATAATGCAGCGCTGGTAAACCCAACGCTTTCCCAGCAGTTTTCCACAGATATCCAGAACAGGTTTCTACAGAGAACCACTTTAAAAGGAACAAAATCTAATCCTGATATTTTGATAGAAGGTGAAATTACCGACTATGGTTTCTCACCTACTACGATCAGTTCCAATACAATACAGAACCCTTCGGGCGGTATAGTGCAGCAGGCACAGAGCAAACTGACGATCACGGTAAAAGTACATTACGAAAACAAAATCCACCCGGATTCAAGTTTTGACAGAACGTACTCGGATGAAGCTGTGTATAACAGTAATTTAACCCAGAGTGAGATCGAAGCTTCCCAGGTGAAGCTTGTGACAGACAGAATTATTAACAAGATATTTAACGATATTGTAGCCAATTGGTAAGATGAATCCCAGAGTTTTAGAATTATTAAAGAACCCCAAAAATATTCAGTCGGAAGATCTTGGTCTTTTGAAAGATGAAATTCATACTTTTCCTTATGTCCAGAACATAAGGGCGCTTCATTTATTTGGGGTACACCTTTATGATAAAGAAAACTATCAGAAAGAACTTTCTACCACTGCGGCTTATACCACAGATAAAAAGCTGCTCTATCAGCTGATCAACGGGAAGATCAGGAAGGAGACCAAGCCGGAGCTTACCGAAGAAAAACAATCTTCAAAGTCCGTTGAAAAAGCCGTAAAATATTCTTATAAAGAAAAAGTTTTCCCGATAAAAAGGGAGGAGCCTTCGGAAAAAATAAAAACCCAATACGAAGAGGCAGCGCATATGATACCGCCTGTTCAGGATATTAAACATATTTACATTAACGGAGAAAGAAACAGGATTCTTTTTGAAGGCGAAGAAAACTTCCTTGACGAAGCTAATTCTGAGACCATAGATCTTGAATCCACACTGGAATCCGGAGTATTGGTTACCCAAAAAGCAGAACCTGCAAAAGAACTTGATAAAGAAGTTGCAGATGAAACAGAGGCTGTTGAAAATGAACAAGAGGAAAATTCAGAAGCAGATGTAGCATTTACTCCCGAATTGATTATTGAAGAAGATAAAACCGAAACCACGACTGAAACAGCAGAAGAGGAAGACAATCTGAGCTTTCATGAAATAGAAGCTTTTGTTCCTGATGAAGAAATTGCAGAAGAAAAAGAACAGGAAAATGTTGTTGAGGAATCTGTAACTGAAGAAAAAGATGAAGAATCCGTAACCGTTAACAGCATTGAAGATACTATTCATGAAGAGGTAGCTGAACCAGAGGCTGAAATCAGTTTCCACGGAATGGATGAATTCCTGCCGGAAGTTAAAATCCAGGGAAGTAATAATGATGAAGCGGTTGTTGCTGAAATTTCCAAACCGAATGTGAATAAGCATGAGGAAGAAATGAGACGCCTGATTGAAGAAGTGGAGAAGAAAATGAAAGAAGCTCAGGCAGCTCCAAAAACTGAAACTGATGAACCTGAAACGACGGACCACGAGATCAGTTTTGCAGAGACCCAAAGTTTCCATTTCTGGTCTACAGAAAAAGAGGAGCCAAAAGCAGAAGCTCCCGCAGCTGAGCCGGAACAGCCTGAACCGGTAGCTAAACAGCCTGAAGCTGAAACAGAGCAGACGGAGCAGAATGAAGAACCGGCAGAGGTTCAGGGAAAAGAAGAAAAAGAGGTGGAGGTTGAGAAAGTTTCCGGATGGAAGCCTATGAGCCTGGAATCCAATCTTCCGGATTCTGTAATCAGTAAAGAAAAAGAAGTTCCAGTTGCTAAAACTGAAGTGTCAAAGCAGGACGAAATTTCGCCTGTTGAAGAAAAGAAGGAAGAAATAGTTGCAGAAGTCAAGGAAGAACCTCAGGAAGCCGTTGAAACAGTCTCAGAAGATCATGCTCCTGAAGAAAGCGAGACTCCGGAACCGACAGAAGAAAAACCTGAAGAACCTAAAAGTACAGAAGAAGCTCCGGTGATGAATGTTTCATTCTTCGGCTCAGATATTTCCAGTTTATCCGTAGAAAAAGAGGAGAACGCTGATATTGAAAACGAACCTGCTCTGGAAGTTAAAGCTGAAAAAACTCCGGCAGACAGTAACGTTCCCGGATTTATCAATACATGGCAGAGCTGGCTTAAAATAGAAAGGCCTGCAGAAGAGCCTGTTGAAAAAGATAAGACAGAAGTTCAGGAAAAAGTCATAGAAGCATTCATTGAAAATAACCCGAGAATAAGCCAGCTGAAAGAAGAAAGCACATATGTGGTTAAAGAAAAGAACGATGATATTTCCCATTTGATGACGGAAACGCTGGCTAATCTGTATTTTGAACAGAAATTATATACAAAAGCTATAAAAGCATTCGAAATCCTGATCAACAAAAACCCTGAAAAGAAAGAATATTTTCAATCTAAAATCCAGGAAATAAAAGATTTCAGAAGCAAAGGCTAACAAAATAAATAAGTTATAAAAAGGCTGAACCGCATAGGTCCAGCCTTTTGTATTATATAGGGTCCGTTGTATTTTTTTTGCCCCGAAGTTTGCGCCAGGCTTTCCGTCCGTAGACAATCACAAGAATAATCAGGATAATAGCAAGAACAGCTGCAATAACAGGGGCTGCCATTGCCAATATAGACATTACTCCCGCACCTGCAGTTTCAGTGGTTCCTACCACAGAATTTCCCAGACCTCCCGTTGTGGCCGTAGAAGCCGCCCGTATACCTGCGAAACCGGAGCTTATGGTAGCTGCCGTTCCTCCACCGGCAATTAAGGCTAGTGCCCACTGCGGAAAAGTCCCCAGGTCTGCAAACTGGCTGGCAAATAAAACTGAGCCTGCCACGGTAGCTAAAGGAACAGAAATAGTATCTAGAAGATGATCCACAAACGGAATGTAATACGTTAAAATTTCAGCAATGGTTGCAATTCCGGTCGTAATAAGTGCCGGTAACCCGGAAAGCCATTCAAAATGCTCGTTCATCGGGATCCAGTGGAAGTAAGAAGCCAGACTTACCGCAAACATCGGGAGAAAAACCCTGAAGCCGGTTGCCGCAGCCAAACCGATACCGATAAAGGCACTGAGCACATAAGAGAAGTAGGGAATATGGTCTAACATTTTAATTTTCAGATTTATTGTTTTCCCTAAAATTACAAAAACTATGCAAGATTTTATAAAAAATTACCACTTTGAATTTTTGCAGTAGATACTCTCCACAATCATATGTGAAAATCTGTACCATCTATGGTTTAAAAATTAACCAAAAAAGGGACAAAAGTTTTTAAACACTTAAGTCATTTGAAGTTTAAATTGGAATGGGGGGAGAAGTTCACATAAGTTTAGAAAAAATCAAAGATTTTATACTGAAAAATATTATCAAAATATATGTATACTCTGTGGGAAGAAAAAGATAAGTTTATGATTCATTGGTAAACTGTTACACTATTACACTGTTACATTTTACCATTACATTTTCAAGACTTCTTCTGCATCTGGCACAGCTTAATAAACTGCTCCTCCACCTCCTGAAACTTAGCTGGAAGTTCAGGAGAAACCCAAAACATCATTGCCAGTGTTTTATTTCCAAATGCTTCTTTAAACTGCTCCTTGTTGAGACGGTAGCATTCCCTTAACAGTCTTTTCACCCTGTTCCGATGTACCGCTTTCTTAAAATACCTTTTAGAAACAGAAACCCCAAATTTGTGATGTTCTACGGGCTGAGTAGGTTTATCCTTCAGAATAATCAATCTCAGATTTCCACAGCTTCTCCATTTACCTTTTTCAAAAAGTAAAGCGATTTCAGTGTTTTTTTTGAGTTTTTCCTCTCTCGGGTATTTAAAGTTCTGCATTAATCTTTTTTCACTAGATAATTGATGACTTCAGATGCTGCATACAATCCGAAAATAGCGGGCATATAGCTGATAGTACCGTAAAAAGATCTTTTATAGTTCAATCCGTCGGTCATTTTTAAGCTTTCCTCCTGCTGAAGTTCATTGGAGAATACACATCTGAACCCTTTGTTGATCTTTTCTTTTTTTAATCTTTTTCTAATCTGTCTGGCGAGAAAACAGTTTTGTGTTTTGCTGATGTCCCTTACCATTACTTTACTTGGATCGGTCTTTCCACCAGCTCCCATGGAGCTTACAATTTTTATTTTTCGTCGTTTTGCAGCCCTGATGAGACATAGCTTTGGAGTGACACTGTCAATGCAGTCCAGGATATAATCAAACTGGTCCGCATCAAGAACTTCATCCATCCTTTCCGGATTAAGGAATTCGTTGATTTTGACTAATTGAAGTGCAGGGTTGATGTCAAGAAGTCTTTCTGCTACTACTTCCACTTTATGTTTTCCTACTGTAGAATGAAGTGCGGGAAGCTGGCGGTTGATGTTCGTGATATCTACCGTATCACCGTCAACGATGGTCATACTTCCTACCCCGGCTCTGGCCAGAAATTCTGCAGCGAAAGAACCTACGCCTCCCAGACCTACGACCAGCACCTTGGCCTTATTAAGCTTCTCTAATCCATCTTCTTTGATCAGGAGTTCCGTTCTCTCCAGCCAATACTTATCCATTCTTTATTGTGTCTAAATTTTCCAGAATATGTTCATTCAGTTGTTCCAGAGAAATACCCTTTAACTCGGAAACTTTTAAATACAATTCCTCAATATTAAAAGATTCATTATCAGTCTCTAAAAAGATTTTGTCTAAAGGGGTGTTTCTTACAACATCCTGCAAAGATAAATGATACAAAACCGCTTTTCCAAAACTCAGATAAAAATTATTACTCAGCAGGTCATCGGCAATGCGCTGCTTTTTATTGAAACCGTGAATAATAAGGGCTTGTTCGGCTTTCTTTTTAAAAGAAATCACTTCGTAAAATTTTCTTACACAGTGAATGATCATAGGTCTCCTGACCTCGTTGGAAATACGGATCTGTCTTAAGAAAACCTCTTCCTGAATTTTTTGTGGAATGGAAACCATCGAATCAAGGCCACATTCTCCTATGGCCAGGCAGTTTTCTGAAATATTGGATGTCAGCCAGCCAAACTGTCCTTCCAGAGAATCTGCGATGATATCTTTAGGATGAATACCAATAGAATAAGGTGATTCCGGAGGAATCGCGCCCTGCTCTAGATTGTAGATACCGTAGAGAATATTCTTCGTATGATGGTGAAAATCAAAAAAATCCATTAACAAAGGTACGATTATATTGAAAAATTAATCTAAAATTATTAAACGAACGTTTATAAATGTGTTAAAAATTTCTTAACTTTACTCAAACTACACTTCATGAGAAAAAAATTTACAGAAAAACAGATCCATATATTGGATATTGCCGAAGAACTTATTGCGAAAAAAGGATACGAGGGAACTTCTGTAAGAGATATCTGTTCCAAAGCCAATATCAATGTGGCGATGATTTCCTATTACTTCGGTTCCAAGGAAAAAATGATGTCCTATCTTTATCAGTACAGGGTATTGAAAACCAGGGAGAATTTTTCAGAATTTGCAGATACCATCAAGGACGGCAAACCTGAAATGCAGCTTAGAGAGATCATTAAATACATTGTTTCCCAGCTCTTCAAATACAATTATTTCCACGGGTTTGTCACCCAGGAACTCCGGCATACTGAAAATCTTAAAGATGAATTGCTGGATTTCTATCAGCTGTTCGTAAAGAAACTGGATGATGTTATCAAAAAAGGAGTGGCTTCGGGGGTGTTTACCTTCACGCCGAAACCGGAAGATATTCTTACCATGATCCTCGGCTCTACCTTATTTGTGATCAGAAATAAAAATTTCTATGAACTCTATGTGCCGAGCAAAAATGAAGAAGCTTACACCAAAGAAGCGGAGAAAAAAGTAAGAATGAATCTTCTGGTGAGTGTTTTTGCTATTTTGGGATACGCTGCAGACTAATTTTACGTTAAATATTCATAAAAAAAAATCTATTGGCAAAAAAGTTATATTTTTGCAAATTAGTAAATCGGCTGTATAATCCGAAAACTGTTGAATTTTTTATATGAAAAAATATATTTTAGGTCTTTTTGCAGTAGCAGTTGTTTCCTCTTGCGTAAGCCAGCAGGAAAGAGCAATGAAGAGTGCTGACAAGAATTTTATCTTAAAGGCGGCTAATGAAAATTTTGCCAAAAAGAAATGGAAAAATGCATTGGCTCTATATGACAGGCTTACTAACCTCGTGGCAGGAACAGATGACTTCCCGAATGTAGGTTTTAATACGGCTTATGCCAATTACTATGACAAAAGCTACAAGCTGGCAGGACACCAGTTTAAAAACTTTGCTGTAAATTTCCCTAAAGATCCTAGAGCAGAAGAAGCGGCATATATGTCTGCATTATGCTACTATGAAGGTTCTATGGATTATAATCTGGACCAGTCTACGACAGAAACAGCGATCAATGAACTTCAGGATTTCCTGACGAATTATCCTAATTCCGAAAGATCTAAAAACATCAGCCAGCTGATTGACGAGCTGTCTTATAAATTAGAATTTAAAGCCTACGAGAATGCAAGACAGTATTTCAAAATGGGTGAATATAAAGCAGCTAACGTAGCATTGGAAAATGTGCTGGAAGATTTTCCAAGTACAAAACTTCGTCCGAAGATCTATGACTATATCATGAAATCAAGGTATGAGTTGGCTACAAAGTCTATTTATGATCTTAAAGATGAGCGTATCGAAAGTGCCCTGTCTTACACAAAACTGGTAGAAAAAGAGCTTCCGGATACAGAATATTCCAAAACAGCAGCAGAGCTGAGAGAAAAACTGGAAAAAGAAAAGCAGAACTTCGTAGTTGTAAAAAAACAGACCGAAGCAAGAATTGCGGCATTAACGGCAAGGCAGAAAAAAGAAGCGGATAGAATGGCGGAGAAGAATAAAACGGATCAGCAGATCAAGGATCAGATCAGTAATGAAAAGAAGGCAATGCAGATCCAGAGGGACAGTGCGGCACTTCAGACCCCACCGCCGGCAGCCACTTTCAAAATTCAAAGATAATTCGTAAATTTGCCATCTTAAAATAAAATAATTTTCTCAAAATGAGTGTAAAAGATACAAAAGCAGAAGTAAATACTATTACTTACGATAAAGACAAGATTGAAGATAAAGTAGGTTCAATCTATGAAGCGATTGTTATCATGGGAAAGAGAGCAGAGCAGATTAATGCGGAGATCCGTACGGAACTTCACAATAAACTGGATGAATTTGCTGTGCACAATTCTACATTGGAAGAAGTTTTCGAAAACAGAGAGCAGATTGAGATCTCCAAGCATTACGAAAAGCTTCCTAAGCCTACCTCTATTGCTATCGAGGAATGGCTGAATGAAGATATCTATTTCAGAAAGACAGAAGACAGAAAATAATCATTTATGTTTTTAATATATAAAGGTCATAAGGGAATTCAGTTCTTTTATGACCTTTGTCTGTTTATAACTGCCTTTCTGCAAAAAAATAAGTAATTTAGTGTTTCAAAAATTAAACTAAATGAGTGTTTCCGGCAAAAAGATACTGATCGCCGTTTCCGGAGGAATTGCGGCCTATAAAATCCATTTCCTGATCCGGGATTTTGTGAAAAAAGGGGCCGATGTTCAGGTGATAATGACTCCCGATGCAGAACAGTTTGTAACGAAGCTGAGCCTTTCTACCCTTTCAAAAAATCCGGTCTATTCAGATTTTTATGGAGACAATGGAACCTGGAACAGTCATGTGGAAATGGCATTATGGGCAGACGTTATGATCGTTGCACCTTGCACAGCTAATACTTTAGCTAAAATGACGCACGGAATGTGTGATAACCTCGTCATTGCCACGTATATGTCCGCGAAATGTCCCGTATTTATTGCTCCTGCTATGGATCTTGATATGTATGCGCACCCTTCTACCAGACAGAATATTGAACTGGCTGAAGATTATGGGCACATCATCATTCCGGCTGAAACAGGTGAGCTGGCCAGTGGCCTTATCGGGCAGGGAAGAATGGCGGAACCGGAAACCATTGTTTCAACCGTTGAAAAATTCTTTACATCAGAAAATATTAAAAAAAGTCTTGAAGGAAAAACTGTACTGATCACGGCTGGACCTACTTATGAAGCAATTGATCCTGTAAGGTTTATCGGGAATCATTCCTCAGGAAAAATGGGCTTTTCCCTGGCGGAAGAGGCGTCAAAAAGAGGAGCAAATGTGATTCTGATCTCAGGACCCAGTTTCCAGACTACGGATGATAAGAATATCCAGCTCCATAAAGTAACTTCTGCAAGAGAAATGCTGAATAAAGTGTTTGAGTTTTATGACCGCGTGGATATTGGCATTGCAAGCGCTGCGGTGGCAGATTATGCTCCAAAAGAGGTCGCCAAAGAGAAAATTAAAAAGAATGATGATAGTTTAACCATTGAACTCGTTAAAAATCCGGATATCCTTAAAACCATGGGCGAAAAGAAAACCCATCAGTTTCTGGTAGGATTTGCCCTGGAAACGCAGAATGAAGAGGAAAATGCCAAAGGAAAACTGGAAAAGAAAAACCTGGATATGATCGTGCTGAACTCCCTCCGTGACGAAGGAGCCGGCTTTAAAAATGATACCAATAAAATCAAGATATTCACCAGAACCGAAAAGAAAGAATTCAATCTGAAGTCCAAAGATGAGGTAGCCGCGGATATTCTGGATTTTGTTGAGGCTCAACTTTTAAAATAATTTTAATAAATTTCCGTTCTCAATTTTTAATTAGATAATGAAAAAATTCATAAGCCTATTCTTACTGCTTTTTATATACAACCTGAGTTTTTCCCAGGAACTGCTTGCTACGGTGCAGATCAACTCCCAACAGTTGGGAGGAAGTAACCAGCAGGCATACAAAGCTCTGGAAAAAAGTCTTCGGGACTTTATTAACAATACCAGCTGGACCGGGAAAAAGCTCCAGAACTTTGAGAAGATCAAATGCAATTTCGCCGTTGTTATTGCGGAAAGGGACGGAAACAGATTCAAAGGAAGCATTGTGATTCAGGCGGTGCGTCCGGTATTCAGTACCACGTATGAGTCTCCGTTGATTAACCTTCAGGACCAGAGATTTGCTTTTGAATACATTGAAAATGAAAACCTGGTTTTTAATGAAAGACAGTTTTCCGGCAAAAATCTGATTGATGTAGTAAGCTTTTATGTGTATGTGATCTTAGGCTATGATGCAGACAGCTTCCAGTCCATGGGTGGTACCCAATGGTTTGCAAAAGCACAGCAGATTGCCCAGAACTCCCAGAACAGGAATTATGAAGGATGGAATATGATCAACGAGCCGAGAAGCCGCACCATACTGATTAATGAAATCATCAATCCGAACTGGAACCAGCTGCGTTCTACCATGTATACCTATCACAGAGCCGGACTGGACAATTTGTTCAACCAGGATCAGACAGCGGGTAAAAAAGTGATCTTTGATGCACTGATGCAGCTGAAAAGATATGAAAACTCATTCCAGCAGTCCTACTATTTCAACCTGTTCCTGGATAATAAAAGCGATGAAATCTTCAATATTTTCAATTCCGGGAATAACGGGGGTATTATCCTGAATGACCTTAAGCAATTGATGATCATTCTTTCTCCGAAAAATTCCGAGAACAAATGGGATAAATGGAAATAAACATTCATGATCTCCGGCTATTGAATACTTAATTCTAAATTCTATATTTGCATTACTTAAAGTAATCAGCTATTATCCATGCTTTCGAGAATTTACATTAAAAATTTCGCCCTCATTGATACCCTTGAAGTATCGTTGAATAATGGCCTGCAGGTAATTACCGGGGAAACAGGAGCGGGGAAATCTATTATTTTAGGAGCCTTAAGGCTGATCCTTGGCGAAAGGGCAGAGGTAAAGTCTATCTCCAAATCAGAAGAAAAAAGTATTGTAGAAACTGAATTTGATCTCAACAACCGGTTCAAAAAATTCTTTGTTGAAAATGATCTGGACTATGAACATCATACCATTATCAGAAGGGAAATTCTTCCTTCCGGAAAATCCAGGGCATTCATCAATGACGTTCCCGTAACGCTTGATGTGCTGAAAGAATTATCTTCCCAATTGATCGATATTCACTCACAGTTTGAAACTTCAAACCTCTTTACGGCAGAATATCAGTTTAAGATTATTGACGGACTTTCTGAAAATAAAAAAAACATTGAAGAGTATCAGAATGAGTTTTCAGACTTCCAGAGCTTAAAAATACAGCTTAAAAAACTCCAGACACAGCTTTCCGAAAATAGAAAAGAAAGTGATTACAAAGACTTCCTGCTGAATGAGCTGGAAGAATTGAAACTGGATGATGTAGACTACGAAGATCTTCAGAACCAGCTTTCCGTTCAGGAAAATGCAGAGATGATCTCTGAAAACCTTGCACAGATCCTGTCAAGATTCCATCAGGAGGAAATGGGGATCCTTTCCTTTTTTAACGAAGCTAAAAGTAAATTATCAAAAATATCAGAAGTTTCAAACAGCTTTTCCGAGCTGGATGAAAGAATGGAAACCTCTTTTGTGGAATTGAAAGATATTATTTCCGAGCTTGAAAATGAAGCGGAAAAAATAGAGATCAATCCGGTAAGTCTTGCCATTCTTGTTGAGCTTAATAATAAAATCAACAGTCTGTTTTTAAAACATAATGTTTCGGATATTAGTGAACTGAAAGAGCTTAGAGATCAGCTTGCAGGTGAACAGAAAGGCGCTTCAGAACTTGAAAATCAGATCGCTGATATAGAAGAAAATATTTCCAGAAAAGAGAAAAGCCTCCAATCTCTTGCTGAAAACTTATCCAAAAACAGAAAAAAATCCGTTCCTCTCTTTATTAAAAAAGCAGAAGGACTTCTGAAAAAGCTAGGTCTTGAAAAAGCAAAGGTTGATATTGAACTTCAGGACAGTCCCGAGTTTAATGCTTTCGGGAAAGAAAATATCCAGCTGCTGTTCCAGGCCAATTCAGGATTCCCGTTAAAACCTATCCAAACGGCTATTTCAGGGGGTGAAAGATCCCGGGTAATGCTTGCTGTGAAGAAAATCATTGCAGAGAGCGATGAGCTTCCAACGCTTATTCTTGACGAAATTGATACCGGGGTTTCCGGAAAAGTAGCGGAGGAAATCGGGAACCTGATGCGCGAAATGTCTTCAGATATGCAGCTTATTGTCATCTCACACCTCGCACAGGTGGCAGCCAAAGGAAACAACAATTACAAAGTCGTGAAACGCGATATCTCCGGCAAAACACAATCCACCATTATTCCTCTGAACGAAGAGGAAAAACTCAACGAAATTGCCCAGCTTCTTTCCGGCAGTAAGATCACAGAAGCTGCGATGGCGCAGGCTAAAGAATTGATAGGGTAAAATTTATAGTATAATGGTGACATATCACTTTTACAGAAATTCGAAGGAGTAATTTTAAATTATAAAGTCATGGCTGAAATAATCCTATTGTCAATAAAAATTACTTGTAGGAATTAAACTAATATTATATCTTAATATTTTGGCATATTCTTTTAAAAACACAAATCAAATAATGAAAATATATCTACTCTTATTTATTACTTTACTGTTAGTTTGCATTTCTTGTAAAAGTATTAAGGTTCGTGAAATTCCAATATTAGATGCTACACAACCATTCTGTGGTAAAATTGAAAAGATTCATATAATCCAATATACCTATCCTTTAGAAGGTGCACTTCAAGATACATTAAAAGAAACGGGAACGATTCTTTTTGATAAAAATAATAAAATTATAGGGCACAGTGAACAGGATGAATATAACAATACTGAGTTAATTCTTGATCCTAAAAATAAATATTTTAAAAGTGTAATTACAAAAAATAAAAATAATAATGTATTCAGAAGTGATTTCACATATGACAAAAATGGGAATATACTAAAGTTCAGCTCTTATAAAAATGATAAACTTGTTCATTCTAATGAATCAAAATATGATTCAAAGGGAAATATAATAGAGAAAAGTTCTTCTGACTATGCTGGATCCGGAAAAGTTCGAAATAGACTGGATAAATGGTCATATAATTATAAATTGAATTATTATATTGTTCAAAGTAATGATAACACTGACACTGGAAATCAATATGTAAAGAGGAATTTTGATAAAAATGGATTTATTACTAAAGAAGAAGTTGTTAATAATAAAGAGGAAGTTGTTGGAGTACGCATTTCATATGATTATGATGAAAAAGGAAACTTAATGAAGAGATGTCTGTTAGGAAAAGATGGAACCCCTTATGATGTTAAACTTTACAAAAACATACTTGATGAAAAAGGAAATATAGTTGTTAGAGAAAAATATTGGAACAATAAATTGGTAGAAAAAAAATATAATAAAATTATCTATAGGTAATTTCAAGCTTAGTTTTTTACGGGTTTATACTTTTATTAATATAGTTAGAGGCCTGAAAAAAAACTGTAACATATTTTATATTGTATTGACTAATATAAAAAACTAAAATATGTTTCTAAAGTTCCTCAGGCTGGAAATCAAAAGCTTTTTCCGCGGTACTTCTGTAGGGGTGAACCTTGCCATGAAGATCCTTCGTTTTATAGGGATTCTCTATTTTACGGCATGTCTTGCCGGCGGTGCTTTTGCCGCATTTTTCTATGTGCGGGAAGAAATGCATATGGATCCGCTGAAAGTGGTTTCAAAATTCTTAATCATCGGCTGGGCAGCAGACCTGATCTTCAAATACATCTGGCAGGAAATGCCGACCCAGAACATTAAGCCGTTCCTGACCTTGAACATTCCCAAAAATACGCTGGTCAATTATATGCTGATCAAAACCTTTCTTTCAGCATTAAGCTGGCTGAATTCCATCTTTTTTATTACCTTCTCGATCATTGCCATGTTCAATGGGTACAGCATTTTGGGTGTTCTAACATGGTTTGTCGGGATTTCTTTATTGTTTTATCTTAATAATTTTATCAATATTCTGTTTAATAATAAAGAAACGGTTGCCATTGCTGTAGGCTGTATTTTTGCTTTAACCGCAGGTCTTGCGTATTATAATATCGTACCTGTACTTTCCTATTCTGAAAATTTCTTCTATAATTTTTATGAAAGACCATATTTCATTGTGATTTCTGTCGTGCTTTTTGCAGCTTTATGGAAAATTACTTTTAACCATGTAAGACAGGAATTTTATCTTGATCAGGGGCTTGAAGCTAAAAAAACGTTCGGTAAAACGGAGAATATTGCTTTCCTGAATAAATACGGCGTTATCGGGACATTTATCAATAACGATATTAAAATGCTGCGGCGCAATAAAGTAACAAAAGGTATCCTTATGGGAAGCTTTTTCTTCCTTTTTTACGGTTTGCTGATGTATACTTCCGTAATTTACAAAACACCGGCTATGATGATGTTTATGGGACTGTTTGTAACAGGTGGCTTTCAGTTCCTGTTCGGGCAGAGGGTTCCTTCCTTCGACAGCTCATACTATCCGCTGATGATGACGCTGAATGTTCCATATAAAGAATATCTGAAAGCAAAATGGTGGCTCATTAATATCATCACAGCGGCATCAATTATTGTGGCGTTATTCTACGCCTATTTCGGATGGGAGGTTTATCTGACCTTCTTTGCGGCAGGGATTTATAATATCGGGGTGAATTCCCAGCTTACCCTTTGGTCAGGGGCATTTAACAAAACCCAGATCGATCTTAACTCCAGGGAAAAAAGAATAGGTCAGAAAAACAGCTTTAATCTGAAAGCTATGTTTCTTCTTATTCCTAAGATGCTTCTTCCCATGGGCGTTTTTGCAGTTTCAAAATACCTGTTCGGAATGACAGCCGGAGTGGCAAGCATTGCAGTTCTGGGCCTTGCAGGCTTTATGTTCAGGGAGAAAATATTCGATATTATCGTAAAACAATACAAAAGAGAAAAGTACAGTACGCTGGACGCATTTAAAAATAAAGGCTAAACTATGATTACTATTAATAACTTATCCAAAACATACGGAACGGCTACCGTTCTTAATATTGAACATCTTGAAATTCCGAATGGAGAAACATTTGGTCTTGTAGGAAACAACGGAGCAGGGAAAACTACGCTTTTCAGCCTTATGCTCGACCTGATCCAGCCAACAACCGGTTTTGTAAGCATTGATGATATCAAAGTCAATGAATCCGAAGCCTGGAAAAATAAAGTCTCAGCTTTTGTAGATGATACCTTTCTGATTGGCTATCTGACACCGGAAGAATATTTCTACTTCATCGGGGAGCTGAGAGGGCAGAATAAAGCTTCTGTAGACGAGTTTTTAAAACCTTTCCACGATTTTTTCAACGGCGAGATCCTTAATTCAGGAAAATATGTCCGCGATTTATCAAAAGGAAACCAGAAAAAAGTAGGAATTATAGGAGCAGTGATTGGAAATCCGGAAATTGTGATCCTTGACGAGCCTTTTGCCAACCTGGATCCTTCCACTCAGATTAAACTTAAAAATTTAATTAAAGAGCTTTCAAAGCAGGACGGCGTTACTTTTCTGATCTCCAGCCACGACCTTTCACATACCACGGAAGTCTGTAACCGGATTGTAGTGGTAAATAAAGGCCAGCTGGTAAAAGATATTCAGACGAACCCTGAAACACTGAGAGATCTTGAGCAGTATTTTGCAGACCAGGTTTCCACACCTTCCGGTATCTAATAATGATCACATACAGACAGAAATTATTTCTGTCTTTTTTGTTATAAATTAAAATTTCAGAAAAAAAACATTTTCGTGTAACCTTTTTACATTTTTATTGTCTTTAGAGTAGAAACAGACCACCATGAAGCTTTTGTTTGGAAATAAAAAAGAAGACTTGCTAAGCCGCCTTAAAAAACAGGATCCGGCTGCTCAGAAAATTTTTTATGAGCAGAATGTGAAGAAATTCCTGAGTACGGCCAAAAGCTACGTCACGGACTTATATCAGGCAGAGGATTGCGTGATCAAAGCGTTCTGTAAGATTTTCAAACACATTGAAACGTTCCGGGGAGATGGAAACCTGGAAGGATGGGCCAGAAGAATTGTCGTGAATGAATGCCTCAATTTTATCAAAAGCCATAAAACGGTTTTTTATATTGACGATATCAATCCCGCTTTTATGGTAGAGACTCATGATGAAGATCCCGTCTTTGATTTTAATGCCCAGGAGCTTTTGGATCAGCTGCCGGATGGCTACAGGATGGTTTTTAACCTATATGTCCTGGAAGGGTTTTCGCATCAGGAAATTTCAGAGACGCTGAAAATTTCTTTAGCAGTAAGTAAAACCCAGCTGTTTCGTGCAAAAGAGAAGTTAAGGGTACTGTATCTCCAACAACAAAAAAAAATGAAAAATGAACACGCTCAGAGATAATTTAGATCAACGCATCAGGAAGCAGATAGAGGAAAGAGAGATCACCCCTTCAAGAGATCTCTGGTCTGAAATTGAAATAAAGACTGCAGAAACTCCTTCAAAATCAAAGGTAAACTGGATGATGGCCGCGGCCTGTATAATCCTTGCCTTCGGTTTAGGTTTTGTGCTATTTTTTAACCGGGAAAAAGAAAATATTCAACCCCAGATTGTTAACGTAAGACCGGAAAATGTTCAGCAGAAAGTGCCTGCAAAGGTTAATAATGTTGAAAAGCCGGCTTTTGTTGAGGGAAAACAGATTAAAACACAGGAAAATATTAAAATCTTACCTTCTCAAGCCTATAAAGAGATTCCTGCTTCAAAAGCTTTGGCAGAGGAGGTCCACAAGGTTTCTGTAAAGGAAAAAGCCCCTTTAATAGCCCCGGTTGTTCCTCAGGTTCCCATAGAAAGAATTATAGCTAAGACGGAGGATTCTTCAAAGAACATGGGGAAAAAGAAAAGATACGTAGATCCTTCAACCCTGCTCTTTTCCGTGGAGCATAAAGATATCATTCAGAAGACTAAAGAAAGCAATGTAGCTACGATAGACCTGAACGGAAAATAACCCTTTTTTTAACAATAAAAATTAATGATATGATCAAGAAATTTATCCTGATGGGATGCCTGTGCCTGTTATCCGGCTCAGTGTATGCACAGAAAAAATCACTGACGCTGAACCTTCCGTCAAAAGAAGATACAGAAGTAAGTCCCATTGTTAAGGAAAAAGTAGAGGAGTATGCCAGAAAAATAGACGGGATCATCCAGGAAGAGAAGCAGAACATGGAAACCGAATTGCTGGAGCTTCAGGCGAAAAACCTTGAAAGATCTGAATTTGATAAGCAGAAAGCAGTGATTGCTGACCGTTATTCGGAAAAGATAGATCAAAGAATAGAAGGTCTCGGATTTGATCTGGATACTGTAATTCAGAAACAGGTAAAATATTCCCTGCTTAATGCTGATGTAACGTCTAAAGAAGAGCTGAAGGAAGAACTGTTGAAGAAATTCCGTCCTACCAAAGACGTTGGAGGATATATCAGCTATGGAATCATGAATCTCACCAATAGCAAGGCAGACAACGCTCTTGATAAAAACCTCGGCTATGCAGGAAATTTTGAATTCGGACTGAAATTCAATTATCAGTTCGGAAGAACCAGTCATTGGGGATTGATCTCTGGGATCGGCTTTTCATGGAGGACCCTGAATATAGACAACAATATGTTTTTTGCAAAGGACATAAATGCAGACATATATCTCGCCAACTTTGATAAAAGCCTGTCAAAGAGTAAATTAAGAACCGGATACATTGTAATGCCGCTGGGAATACAGTATAATTTTTCTAAATTGAAAAATGCAGGAATGGATGTTCAGTACAGGGATTATCACAAGGGATTAAAAATAGGAGCCAATGTATATGGCGGTGTAAAAATGTCAACCAATAACATTATCAAAGGTGACGGGATCAGTCAGAGAGAAAGAGGAAACTACCAGGTAAATCCTTTTATCTACGGCGGGCAATTTACGGTTTCCTATAATGACTTCAGTATTTTCGTGAAAAAAGACTTTGGAAACTTCTTTAAAGACAACCGTTTTGAAAATGATAAAGCCCTTATTTTCGGGGTAGGACTTTGGTGGTAAAAACACAAATATTCATAGATTAACACTATTAACAAAGAAAAACCTCAGAACTTCTGAGGTTTTTCAAATATGTATCAGGAGAATATCAACTTCCCGGCTCCCGATCTTCCATCTCCTTTCTTTAAAACTTTATTTCAGGCTTCCTACCATATCTTCCGGTTTTACCCACTCATCAAACTGCTCAGCCGTTAAAAGTCCAAGGTTTACCGCTTCTTCTTTCAGGGTAGTTCCGTTTTTGTGAGCCGTTTTTGCAATTTTAGCAGCATTTTCATACCCGATATGTGTATTCAAAGCGGTCACAAGCATTAATGACTTGTCAACAAGCTCCTTAATTCTATCATGATTCGGTTCAATACCTTCCGCACAGTGATCATTGAAGGAGATGCATGCATCTGCGATCAGTTGGGCAGACTGCAGGAAGTTGTAGGCCATCACAGGTTTGAAAACGTTCAGCTCATAATTTCCCTGCGTTCCAGCAAAAGAAATCGTCGTGTCATTTCCTAGAACCTGGGCGCAAACCATCGTCATTGCTTCATTCTGCGTAGGATTTACTTTTCCCGGCATAATGGAAGATCCCGGTTCATTTTCAGGAATATGAATTTCCCCGATTCCCGAACGTGGCCCGGAAGCTAAAAGTCTGATATCCTGTGCAATTTTAAACAAAGAAACAGCCAGCTGCTTTAGTGCTCCGTGGGATTCTACAATGGCATCATGCGCAGCCAGGGCTTCAAATTTATTCTCCGCCGTAACGAATGGATGATTTGTAAACTTCGCAATATATTCCGCTACCTTTACATCATAGCCATTTGGAGTGTTAAGTCCGGTTCCTACGGCAGTTCCTCCCAAAGCCAGTTCTGAAAGGTGAGGAAGCGTATTTTTTAAAGCTTTTAATCCGTATTCAAGCTGGGCTTTGTAACCCGAAAACTCCTGTCCAAGGGTCAAAGGAGTGGCGTCCATCAGGTGGGTTCTCCCGATCTTTACAATATCTTTGAAAGCTTCTGCCTTTGCGGCAATCGTATTTTTTAACTTTTCAACAGCCGGAATGGTTACTTCCACTACTTTTTTATACGCCGCAATATGCATCGCAGTCGGATAAGTATCATTGGAAGACTGGGATTTGTTCACATCATCATTCGGGTGCACTTCAGATTTATCCCCGAGAGTCCCGCCATTGTTCACGTGAGCCCTGTTGGATACCACTTCGTTGATGTTCATATTGGATTGAGTACCTGATCCGGTCTGCCAGATTACCAGCGGAAACTGGTCGTTAAGTTTTCCTTCAAGGATTTCATCACATACCTTGGCGATCATATCCCTTTTTTCTGCGGAAAGTACTCCAAGATCCGTGTTGGTATACGCTGCGGCTTTCTTTAAATAGGCAAAAGCTTCAATGATTTCGTGAGGCATAGAACCTTCCGGTCCGATCTTAAAATTATTTCTGGAACGTTCCGTCTGGGCTCCCCAAAACTTATCAGCAGGGACCTGAACTTCTCCCATCGTGTCCTTTTCGATTCTGTAATTCATTGTGATTGAAATTTTTATAAATCTGTTTTTGGTTGAATAAATTAATTTCATAAAGTTAACCATAAACCCACAACCCCACAATTTATAATCATTATAAATATCAATCCGGATGAGTGATTTTACTCATGTTTTTTTGGGATGACGTATTTTTGCACAAACAAAAATTGAATGGATTTTAGATATCAGGATCCGTATCCGATCCAGAAAGATGATACGGTGTATAAAAAGTTGACCTCGGACTATGTGAAGGTTGAGCAGTTAGGCGACAGGGAAATTTTAACCATCGATCCAAAAGGACTTGAGCTGTTAGCTGAAGAGGCTATGGCAGACGTTTCTTTCATGCTCCGCTCTTCACATCTTGAAAGTCTCAGAAGAATTATCGACGATCCGGAAGCTACAGATAACGACAGATTTGTGGCCTACAACCTTCTTCAGAATGCTGCTGTGGCCGTTGAAGGAGCTCTTCCTTCCTGCCAGGACACCGGAACAGCCATTGTAATGGGAAAAAAAGGGGAAAGTGTTTACACAGGAGTAGATGACGGAGAATACCTGAGCAAAGGAATTTATAATACCTACCAGAAAAGAAACCTAAGATATTCACAGGTGGTTCCTCTGACCATGTTCGAAGAAAAGAATTCAGGATCAAATCTTCCGGCACAGATTGATATTTATGCCAAAAAAGGAGATTATTATGAATTTCTGTTTTTAACTAAAGGGGGAGGCTCAGCAAACAAAACATTCCTGTACCAAAAGACCAAATCATTACTGAACGAAAAATCTCTTGAAGAATTCGTTAAGGAAAGAATTTCAGACCTTGGAACGGCTGCATGCCCGCCTTATCACCTGGCTCTTGTCATCGGAGGAACTTCTGCCGAAGCCAACCTTGCTGCGGTGAAAAAGGCATCTGCAAAATACTACGATCATCTCCCGAAAGAAGGAAATGAGGCCGGACAGGCATTCAGAGACCTTGAATGGGAAGCGAAAGTGCAGAAAATCTGTCAGGAAAGCGCTATCGGAGCTCAGTTTGGAGGGAAATACCTAACCCATGATGTAAGAGTAATCAGGCTTCCGCGCCACGCAGCTTCATGTCCGGTGGGAATGGGCGTTTCCTGTTCTGCGGACAGAAATATCAAAGGAAAAATTACCAAAGAAGGTATCTTCCTTGAACAGCTGGAAGAAAACCCGAAAAGATTTTTACCGGATACACCGCCACATCTGGAAGAGGCTGTAGAAATTAATCTGAACAAGCCAATGCCTGAAATTTTAGCAGAATTGTCTAAATATCCGATCAAAACAAGATTAAAATTAAACGGAACACTGATCGTTGCCAGAGACATTGCCCATGCAAAAATCAAGGAGATCATCGACAGCGGTAAACCAATGCCGGAATATTTCAAAAATCACCCGATCTATTACGCAGGACCTGCAAAAACGCCGGAAGGAATGGCTTCAGGAAGCTTCGGACCTACTACAGCGGGAAGAATGGATGTGTATGTAGACGAATTCCAGAGCCATGGTGGAAGCATGATCATGCTGGCGAAAGGAAACAGAAGCAAAGACGTCACCAATGCATGCGGTAAGTACGGAGGCTTCTATCTGGGCTCCATCGGCGGACCGGCAGCTATTCTTGCCAAAGACAATATTGTTTCCGTAGATGTCGTAGATTTCCCGGAATTAGGAATGGAAGCCGTAAGAAAGATTGAAGTGAAAGACTTCCCGGCATTCATTATCACCGATGATAAAGGCAACGATTTCTTCGCAGATCTTGCGCACTAATTAGTTTAAAATCAAAATAAATTAAAAAAATAGGGCTTGTATCTTTGTGTACAACACAAAAAAGTCCTATTTTTGCCTAAAATCTTTAAGAGAAATGATAACGATTTTATCAGCATTTTGGCCGTTCTACCAGTTCCTTTGGACAGTATACTTTATAATTATGTTCTTAGTAGGATTCTGGTGTATCTTCATGTTCTTCGGATTGGTAATCCCAATGTGGTTAACGGAAGGTCTGAAAGAATATTTCGGAAAAATTAAACCTTTTGATCCTGAAGATATCAGAAGAAAAGAACTTAATGAGCAGGAAGGTGTAGAAGTAGTATTCAGCCAGCCAAAAGGAAACGGACCTTTCCTACACGATCACGGACATCATCATTAATGAGTTGTCATTGCTTTTTCACCTTAATTCTGAAAAAGTAATATCAAAGCAAAACAACATATATAAACCGCTTAATCTTTTAGGCGGTTTTTCTGTTTTCTATCCGTTCCTCAGCTTCTCTGGCGACACACCGAATTTCTTCTTAAAAGCACGGGTGAAATTCTGCACATATTCGTAGCCGCATTCAATAGCAATTTCTTTGATCATAATCCCCTGGTCTATGATCATTTTTTTTGCTTTCAGCATTCTCAGCTCCGAAATATATTCAGCAACAGTCATTTGATATTGAGCCTTGAATTCTTTCCTGATTTTATTCTGGTTGATCCCGGTCAGACTTCCGATATCTTCCGCGCGGATATTTTTATGGTAATTTTCATCAATAAATTTCTTGATGATAAAAGAAGTTCCCGGTTCCTTCTGGACTGCATTTTTTTCATTGAACTGCTCAAAAATAAGAATGAGAAGCTTAATAATCTTCGCTTCAACGAACAGACGCTGCATTACCCCTTTTTTTGAATCACTGATCAGCTCATTTAAAATCATATGCATTTCAACCGTCATATATGGCGGCGTTTTCTGATGCAGGAAAATATAGTTGTTGTGAATCATATTTTCCAGGATATCTGCATTTTCTTTGCTGGACTCAGGATCGATGAGGTTAAAGATATACTGGTAATTAATCTGGATCTGAAAATATTTGATGGTTTCCTGGTTTTCCGACCAAAGCTCTGCCGTACTCTCCTGTGAAGAATAATGAAGAATATACTGGTTCTTCCTGAACAGAAATTTCGTGTCGCAGTCATTAGCTTCCAGTCTGATATTGGGACTTAGCAAAAAAAGGAGGCTGAAACTTGCCCTGCTTTCAATCATATGTAGTCTTGAAAACTTTTCAGGGTATTGGTCTTCCTGCATGATGATCCTGATATGGTCGGAACTGAATAACAATCCGCTCCTGGCGAGATTCTTCATAGGAAATCGTTTTACGGGGGTGGTACAATTTGAAATAAAAACCCTTACACCGGATAACTGAAAGTTTGAAAATGATAACTCGCGGTTAAGAATGTGAAGTAATTTTGCGCAAAATTAAATTAAATTTAGAATAATTAAAAATAATATTCAATATGTTTCAAAATTTACATTTTGCGATGCGTAAAATAGGGGTTGGTTTAGCATTGCTGACCATCGCAGGAAGTGAGCTATATGCCCAGCAATGGGAAGATGTAGGAGGCGCACAGGGAGTTTCGGCAGGAGGAAGCAGTTATAATAATCTGGCGGTGGATCAAACCGGGAATTATTATCTTTCTTACTATGATACTTCTGTGGGTAAAGGTTCCGTGCAGAAATTCAACGGAAATTCATGGTCTTATGTAGGAGGATCTGCAGGAATTACTGACGGAACAGCTACGTTTAACTCGTTATCTCTTGATCACGCAGGAAATATTTTTTATACCAATCAGGCAGGCTATCCTGCATCCGGAATTGAAGTCCGACAGTTTAACGGAACTTCATGGATACAACTTCCAAAAGCGACGGAATCTTCGGCCAACTATCATGCTTCTGCGGTTTCTCCATCCAATGTTCTGTTTACCTATGGAAGTCAGAATTCAGGAACGGTACAGCGTTTCGTGAACGGAGCCTGGGAGCAGGTAGGAAATACAGGCTTTTCCAATGGAGCTTCCTTTGCTGAAATGGTTATCGGAACTAATGACAAAGTGTATACCTGCAATATTTCAGGAGGAGTGACGGTGTATCAGAACAGTACTTCAGCAGTAGCCACCGATACATGGACATTGGTTGGCGGAAGTATCGTGGATGCCGCTTCCTCATCAGAACAGTACACATCTGATATTGCCATAGACGGAAATAACAATCTGTATGTAGCGTACGTGTCCAGTTCTGCAAACGGACAGCGATTAAATGTGAAGAAATTTAACGGAACCGCCTGGATACAGCTTGGGCAGGCAAATATCTCCAGTGGAAGAGTACAGCATGTTGCCATTGCGGTTACCCAGTCAGGGCAGGCTTATATTGTGGCCAGCCGTTTTGAAAATGATAACTTATTAAGAAATACCGCGTATAAATTTGATAGCGCTACCCAGGAATGGATCACTTTTGGCGGAGATTTTATTTCTGCCGGAGAAGCTAAGTTTAATGACCTTGCCATAGACAAAGCCAATAATTATCTGGTACTGGCGTATTCGGAAGATGTAACCAGAGTAAAAAGAATACCTTTGGACGGTGTTCCTCCTGGCTGTACAAATACAGATCCGGGCACTAACGTGGGAGATGTTGGTTGTGTAACTTTCACATATCGGGGGCAGCAGGTAACTTATGCAACAGTAAGAGGCGCAGACGGAAACATCTGGTTACAGCAGAACCTTGGAAGTTCACAGATAGCTACTTCACTGGGGGATGAAGCTGCTTACGGAGATCTTTTCCAGTGGGGAAGATGGGATGACGGGCATCAGCTCAGAAGCTCAGCTACGGCAGCACCTACATCACCGAATACACCGGATGGTCTGGCCGGAACCAATGCATTTATCATCGGATCTACATCATGGTGGGCTGTTTTTGCACTGACCGATAAATGGACGGCTGCCAATCCTGCTAATGTAACCAGTACAGTGGGAGCCGATCCCTGCAAGGCTGTAGGGCAAGGCTGGAAGATGCCTTCACAGGCAGAATGGACCGGTATTGTAGATTCCGAAAATATTGCCAATCCGGGAACAGCTTTTAACAGTCACCTGAAACTTCCGGCATCAGGATACAGAAGTTCTTCAAGCGGAGCGTTTACTTTTGCAGGCCAGAGAGGATATTTCTGGAGTTCGGATACCTCAGGCTCAGGAGGAAAATACCTGTATATTGGTTCTACCATTGCCAATCCTTCATCGGGAGCAATGAGAGGTCAGGGTTCCGCAGTAAGATGTATTAAAACGGGTGCTGCCCTGGGAACTTCAGATATCATAAAAAATACCGAAACGATTGGAATCTATCCAAACCCGACAAACGGGATCGTAAATGTGAAATCAGATGCATTAATTGAAAATATTAGTGTGATCAATATGGTAGGCCAGAAGCTTAACAATATCCAGTTTTCGAATAACCAGATCAATATGAACGGACTTCCAAATGGAATTTATATTGTAGAATTAAAGTTAAAGAACGGACAGATTTTTTCTAAGAAATTGATTAAAAAATAGTCCGGATACGTTTGATTGATCAGCAGGGGCTTTTCCAGGAAAGCCCTTTGTTGTTTGAAAAAATACATTTTATTAAAAAATAGTTCATTACAATTACTTTTATCGGAAAGGCTTATGGAAATATATTCATGAGCCTTTTTTGTATAAATTTTTCACTAAAAAATGAAGTGTAAAAAAGAAAATTAATCCTATATTCGATAAAAATAACTTAATGAAAAAGTTTTATTCCATTGTTTATCTGTTGTTCACAGTACTTGTTTTCGGACAGATTAACTATACGATTGCACCCAATCCGTTCAATGAAACGGATGCCATAACATTAACGGTTCCCGGAAACCAGATTGACGAAACAGCGTGGGGCGTTTCAGATAATTCCATATATATCTGGTCCTGGTCGTTTGACACCAATTATCAGAACAGTCAGGATTGTCCTACCAACGGCAGTTGGAATAATTCCAACGACCTGAATAAATTTACTTACAACGCTACGGCGGATACTTACTCATTAACATTTACACCAACCGCTTTCTTCGGAAGAACCGGGATCGGAAGGTTTGGCTTTCTCTTAAAAGATAAAACAGGCTCGCATCAAACCTCGCCGGATATTTTTGTCAATGTCGGTATTTTAAATCTGAATCTTACCAATCCGCTCGCCAATAGCCTCACGACAGTTCCGGCAGGAAATTCAATTAATATTACCGCATCAACAAATGTGGATGCTACTTTCCAGCTGAAGGCTAATGGAACAGTCATCAATTCAACCACAACAGCTTCGCAGTCTTATAATTACACTTATACCGTAACTCAGGATGCCAATATGGAATTAATTGCAACAGATGGTAATTCTAATTCCAGGAATGCCACATTTATGCTGCAGATTCCCAGAAATGTAATTTCTGAAGCTATTCCGGGCTGGATCAGACAGGGGATCAATTACGATCCTGCTGATGCTACAAAAGTGGGCCTCGCCTTGTATGCGCCTCATAAAAACTTTGTACATGTCATTGGCAGTTTCAATAACTGGGCTGTGAATGATACCTACCTGATGAAAAGAGATACTGCAAATCCGGATCTTTACTGGATTGAATTGAACGGGCTGACGCCTCAGCAGCTGTATACATTCCAGTACAGGACCAATGATCTGAAGATTGTAGCTGATCCTTATTCACCACAGATTTTATCGTCTTATGATGATCAGTGGATCTCAGGCATTACCTATCCGAATTTGCCGCCTTTTCCCGCAGGTCAGAGCTTTGAGGTTTCTATGTTTAAAACAGGTCAGACGCCTTACAGCTGGCAGGTAACGAACTTTCAGAGACCGGCCAAAGAAAATCTGGTAGTCTATGAATTGCTGCTGAGAGATTTTACGCAGGAAAAAAACTGGCAGTCGCTGATCAACAAAATATCCTATCTGAAAAATTTAAATATCAACGCGATTGAACTTCTTCCTATCATGGAATTTGATGGAAATCTGTCTTGGGGATATAATACCTCTTTCCACTACGGACTGGACAAAGCATACGGAACTCCTGAAAAATTCAAGGAATTCGTAGATCTGTGCCACCAGAACGGGATAGCCGTGATTCTCGATATAGCATTTAATCATGCAACCGGGCGCTCTCCACTGGCCAGACTTTGGAATATTGATCCTGATGGAGACGGTTTCGGGGATATTGCCGCGAACAATCCTTATTTCAATCAGGTTCCGAAACATTCATACAATGTGTTTAATGATTTTAACCATTCAAGCACTTCAACGCAATATTACGTTGAAAGATGCCTCCAGCAGTGGCTTACCGAATACCATATTGATGGCTTCCGATGGGATTTAACCAAAGGATTTACCCAAAACTGCTCTGAAAATGATGAAAACTGTACCAACGCTTATCAGCAGGACAGGGTAGATATTCTGAAACATTATGCAGACAGGCAATGGGCGCTTGATCCTAATTCTTATATGATCTTTGAACATTTGGGAACGGATGCGGAAGAACAGCAGTGGGCCAACTATAGAATTGCAGAAGGAAAAGGAGTGATGCTTTGGAATAAACAGACCGAGCCCTACAATCAGAATACCATGGGCTATGTAGAAAACAGCAATTATGACAGGATGAATCACAGTCTCCATGGTTTTACCAATATGCACGCAGTGGGATATGGTGAAAGTCATGATGAAGAAAGACTTATGTTTAAAAACCTTGCGTATGGTGCGGTGAACGGAGGTTATGCCGTAACGAACCTTAATACGGCGCTTGAAAGAATGAAAGCTTTCGGGGCTACATTTTTCACAATCCCCGGCCCGAAAATGATCTGGCAGTTTGGGGAACTGGGCTACGAATTCAGCATCAACAGGTGCGCAGACGGTTCCATCAATAGTGCATGCCGTACCGATGAAAAACCGGTAGCTTTTAGTTTAGGATATGATACCAATGCCAACAGAAAAGCCATTTATGATACCTGGGCTAAAATAATCAACATCAGAAATGCCAATCTGGTATTCAAATCAAAAACATACAGCATTGAATCCAATAACCTTACGAATGATCCAAACGGATTAATTACCAGGATTTATGTGTATGATGCAGCAATCAACGGAATGAAAAATGTAGTAGTTTTGGCTAATTATACCACCGCAGCTCAGAATGTGGTACCCTATTTTCCTTATGCCGGGCAATGGCAGAACCTGATGGATAATTCCATTTCAAATATCGTATCCACAACAGCGCCAATTACCCTGCAGCCGGGAGAATTCAGGATTTTCGGAAATTATTCCGGAGCACTTTCAACGGTTGATGTAAATGCTGCACATAAACTGTCACTTCAGATTGCAGATAATCCTGTAAAGAACGGTTTAGCCAAATTAATCTATCACAAGGCTAAAAACGGGGAAATCACCATTTATGATATGAGCGGTAAAAAAATGGATTCGTTTAAACTCAATCAGGAAAGCGGAACCCATGAATTAAAAGCAGGTTACCCACCGGGAACCTACCTGGTTCATCTTCGTTCTGAGACGGGAGTTGCAATTCAGAAGATGATTATTAAATAATATAAAATCAAGGGGTAATGAAAATTATCCCTTGTTTATTTTTACCATAAAAGCCACAGATTGACATAAGATTTTGTCTGGGATAATTTTTACAATAGTGAGAAAATGACTTGGAAAATGGAGCGTTAAGAAAATTAATCCTGTGAACGTTAAGAAAATTCTACTGTTTGAGTGCGGCACGAATAATGTGTCGAAGCAGCAATGTGAAATCCGCACGAGTTTTAGAATTTTTAGAGAACAGGATTTATTTTTAGCGGAAGTTTCCAGTCTTGAATTTTTGATTCTTTGTTTTAAGACAAAAGAATAAGCCTGTTTTTATTAAGATATCTCACGCGGATTTTGCTGATAATGCAGATTTTTTTTAACTACAGATTTTCGAGATGCTTATGTTGTAAGCAGGCTGCTGGTTTGCAAACCAATTAATTTTATAATATTAAATTCAACGCAATTATCTGTTAAACTCTATGCCATCTGTAGTTAAAAAGCTTAACCGTAAAAGTGACAAGAGCTTTAAAAACCTAATGTTAAAAAATATACGCAAACATCCCGATACATCTGCTATATTTATGTAAATCGAAAAGCCATCTGTGAGTAATTTATGGTAGTGAGAAACCGACTTAGGAAAATGGAGCGTTAAGAAAATTAATCCTGTGAACGTTAAGAAAATTCTACTGTTTGAGTGCGGCACAAATACTGTACCGAAGCAGTACTGTTAAATCCGCACGAGTTTTAGAATTTTTAGAGAACAGGATTTATTTTTAGCGGAAGTTTCCAGTCTTGAATTTTTGATTCTTTTGTTTTAAGACAAAAGAATAAGCCTGTTTTTATTAAGATATCTCACGCGGACTTTGCAGATAACGCAGATTTTTTTTAACTACAGATTTCCGAGATGCCTTATGTTGTAAGCAGGCTTTTGGTTAATTCAAAATATTAGTCTACTTTTGCAGTAGATTTATCAAGAAAGGTGGAGGGATTTGGCCCTATGAAACCTTAGCAACCTGCACGTCTCTAAAAAGTGTAAAGGTGCTAATTCCAACCCGCTGACGGGGAAGATGAGAAAGTCAATATTCTGACAACAATTCCATTTCTTGAAGTCTTTTTTAGCTGCGGATGAGGTCCGCGGGGGATATTATTATTAATTTATAAGACAAAGATGAAAAAATTAAGCCTGTCTGTGATACTTCTGGGAGCGGTTTTGGTGAACGCACAGGAGCAGGAAAAAGGAACTCAGATTGAAGATGTAGTGATCGTAGGAAACCGGAATGCAAAGAGAACAAAGCTGGAAACACCGGTTCCGGTAGATATTATCAACATAGAAAAATTGCAGAAATCTGCGCCGCAGACTACAGTTCAGGATCTTCTGAATTATGTGATTCCGTCATTTAATTCGGTAAGACAGTCCGCTTCAGATGGTACGGAACATATTGATCCTGTCACGTTAAGAGGCATGGGGCCGGATCAGGTTCTGGTGCTGGTTAATGGAAAAAGAAGACATACCACTTCCCTGGTTAATTATCAGAACACCGTTGGAAACGGGTCTGTAGGAACGGATCTCAGTACAATTCCCGTTATTGCTATTGACCGGATTGAAGTATTGAGGGATGGCGCTGCAGCCCAGTACGGCTCTGATGCCATTGCGGGCGTGGTGAATATCATCCTGAAAAAAGATATTGGTGCATCAGCATCAGCTTCTTACGGAATCAGTGGAAGAAATGATGGCGAAACCTACCAGGCCGGCATCAATTACGGCTCTTCGCTGGGAAAAAAAGATTCTTACGTGAACCTTTCCTTACAGCTCAGCCACAGGGGAAAAACAACAAGAACCCAGAATCATGATCTGGATATTTTCGGGGATAATTTTGCCTATGAGTTTGCTGCTGATCCTTCTGCTGCAAGAGCTGCTGATGATCAGAAACTGGCTGAAAGAGGGCTGACCCGTGATGATTTTAATTTCCAGATCGGGGATGCGCAGATCAGACAGGCTCAGCTGTTTTTCAATTCGGAGTATCCTTTAAGTGAAAGCATCAAACTTTATTCTTTTGGGGGATTCAGCATTAAAGAAGGAAAAGGCTTTGGGTTCAGAAGGCTGCCGGGTGAAAAATCCAATGTTGTAGAATCCATTTATCCAAACGGGTTTCAGGCTTCATTGGGATCCCAGATCTACGATTTTTCCTATGCTGTGGGAGCCAAATATAATGTGAACAACTGGCTGGTAGATCTAAGCAATACATTCGGAAGCAATACCTTCAATTATAATGTAAACAATACCAATAATGCTTCATTAGGAGCAAAATCCCCTACAAATTTCTATGCAGGAGCGCACAGTTTTCTTCAGAATACGGTAAATCTTGATGTTTCTAAAAATCTGAATCAGTTTAATATTGCATTCGGTGGAGAATTCCGCTTTGAACAGTACCAGATCAAACCCGGAGATGAAGCCTCTTATACGAGGTACGATGTGAATGGAAATCCTGCCGGTCCGGGATCTGTAGTGGAAGGAAATGGAGGATCACAGTCGTTTATCGGGTTCTCTCCTGATAATGCCCTGAAAAAATCCAGACACTCGACAGCCGTATATGCGGATATATCTTATGATTTGGCTAAAAAATTAAACATAGACCTTGCCGGAAGATTTGAAAATTATTCGGATTTTGGAAATACCCTGAATGGAAAACTGGCCGTAAGATATGAATTTGTAAAAAACTATGCGGTGAGAGCGGCTATAGGAACGGGTTTCAGAGCGCCATCACTCCAACAGCAGTATTTTAACAATTCCTACGCAGATATTGCAACTTCAGGCTCCGGAATTGTCACCAAAGGTATTTTCAGGAATGATAGTGATGCGGCCCGCGCACTTGGATTTGATAAGCTTAAGCAGGAAACTTCAGTGAACGCCAGTGCAGGATTCACGCTGAAGCCGGTGAACAGACTTTCTGTTACGGTGGACGGATACTGGATCAAAGTAAAAGACAGGATCGTGATCACCAGCAATATTACAGACCCCAGACTGGAGCCGTACAATGTAGAAAGCGGAAGGTTCTTTGCCAATGCGATAGATACGGAAACCAAAGGGATAGACCTGGTTATCGCTTACGACTGGAAATTAGGTGGAGGAAATTTAAATATCAATTTGGCCGGAAACTATACGGAAACTAAAATTACTGACTTCCACTTTCCTGAAAAGCTGGTGCCGGCGCAAAATGAATTCTTCGGGCCGGACCAGATCAACATCATAGAGACCCTGTCTCCCAAGACCAAAGCTTCACTGGGGTTGAATTATGCCATCGGAAAATTCAATTTCATGGTGAGAAATACGTATTTTGGCCAGGTCATCAGAGATGGCTATCCATTCGGAAAGGTTCAGAAATTTTCTCCTAAAGTAGTTACGGATGTAAGTATAGGTTATGACATTACGAAAAATATAAACCTGACTGTGGGAGCCAACAATGCTTTTGATGTGTTTCCGGACCGCCAGATTTATGAAAACTCATATTACGGAGTATTTAAATACGCACCGGTTCAGATGGGAACCCTTGGAAATTACTTCTTCGGAAGGCTTAACTTTAATTTTTAACAGTTAATGAGTACTCTTACCCATAAGATAGGCTGGAAAACCGCTGCAGCAATCGTAGTCTCGAATATGATCGGGACCGGGATTTTCACGACCCTGGGTTTTCAGCTTTCGGATATTACCAATACCTACAGTATTTTCCTGTTGTGGATCATCGGGGGAATTCTTGCCCTCTTCGGAGCATTCTGCTATGCTGAGCTGGGATCTTATTTCAAAGGGAATGGTGGCGATTATATCTATCTCAAAGAAACCTATCATCCCGTATTTGGATATCTGGTAAGCTGGATTTCACTGATCATCGGGTTTTCTGCTCCCGTGGCTTTGGCGGCACTCGCCATGTCAAAATACCTTTCCGCGTTTAATTACAGCTTTGGAAATGGCTTTGCCATCGCCGTTATTTTTCTGGTGGCGGCAAGTTTATCGTTCAGCCTTAAAACTTCGAGTAGGTTTCATAATTTTTTCACCTTCATCAAAATTGCTTTTATTATTATTCTGGTTATTTTGGGCGTGATGTTGCCGGGATCTGATGCAGGAAACAGTTTGGAGTTCAGTGGAAGCTGGCAGGATGAAATCATGCTTCCAGCATTTGCAACGTCGTTGGTTTTTGTTACTTATTCTTACACCGGATGGAATTCTGCATCTTATATCGCAGGTGAAATAAAAGAGGTCCGGAAAAATCTTCCAAAGGCTTTGATCCTGGGAACTGTTTTTGTGACCGTGAGCTATCTTTTGGTTAATTTTATTATGCTGAAACATGCACCTGTAAGTCAGATGGCCGGCAAAGAGGATGTGATGGGTGAGGCAGCACGGAATATGCTGGGGAGCAGCTTTGGGAAAATTGTCAATGTTTTTATTGCTTTACAGTTGATAGCCACCATCAGCGGATATTTGTGGGTCGGTTCAAGGCTCACACAGGCTTTTGCAAAGGAAAATCATCTGTGGAAATCGCTTGCCGTCAATAATAAAAAAGGAATTCCGGTAAGGGCCATTTTTGCCCATGCAGTGATTGCTTCCGTCATTATTCTGACAGGAAGTTTTAAAGAAATCTTTGTGTATACGGCTTTCATTCTTCAGTTATTTGCCAGTCTTTCCATTTCTACCGTTTTCTTTCTTAAAAAAGATCAGCGGAAAATATTTAAATCCAATGTATTCTATATCTTTCCCTCGGTTTTCCTGCTTTTCAGCCTCTATATTCTGTATTTTACGCTCATCCATAACCCTAAGGAAAGTATTATCGGCCTTGGAATTGTAGCATTCGGACTGATTTTATACGGAATCGACAGGAAATTCTTTAAAAACGGTCAATAAAGAAGATAGAAATCAGGTTTCTCACAATATAAAACACCACCATTAAAAATCTGTGGTTTAATAAAAATAACCACAAAAGGCGCAAAAGATTTTTAACACTTAATAAATTTTGAAGTTCCATGAATGACGCAGAAGAAGTACACCTAAGTTAAAAAATCAAAGATTTTTATCTATCATGCTAAAAATCTGCGGGTGATAAAAAATTAAACCATTAAGATTTTTATTAAGTGTTTAAGAATATTAATCTGAGCTTCGCTTTAAGGGCTATGAAAAATCTTTAGATTTTCTCTTAACTATACTTATCTCCTTCACTCTTCTTAATGTTTAAAAAAATACAAACCAATCATCTTATACGGAATTAACAGGAAATTCTTTAAAAACAAGCCGTAATAAAGAATATAGATCGGATTAGTCACAGTCATACAACTCAATCTTTGTAAAATCTATGGTTGAAAAATCTGCAATATCCGCCAAATCTGCGAGAGAAATCTTTAACTGTATCAAATCCTGATGTCAGAACACCGGAATTCAGGTTAAATACTTATGCTTTAAAAAAATGACATGGAGTTTTGAATTAATAATCCTTATCTTTGCACTCTCAAAAATTGCAGAATGTCTAAATCATTAATTCCAAAACTAGAAGCTATTAAACAAAGATATAATGAGGTTGCCGATCTTATTATACAGCCTGATGTGATTTCAGATCAAAAAAAATATTCTTCTCTGAACAAAGAATACAGTGATTTGGGTAAAATTGTAGCGGTTTATGACCAGTATAAAGGCGCTTTGGATGCTATTGAAGAATCTAACGAGATCATTGCTGACGGTTCAGACAGGGACCTTGTGGATCTTGCCAAAGAAGAAAAGCTGGAAGCTCAGGCTAAATTGCCAGGCCTTGAAGAAGAACTGAAGGTACTGTTGATCCCGAAAGATCCTGCCGATGATAAAAATGTTATCGTAGAATTACGTGCCGGAACAGGAGGTGATGAAGCGGCTATATTTGTGGAAGATATCTACAGAATGTATACGATGTATTTCAAAACGAAGGGCTGGAGACATGAAGTAACAGATTCCAATGAAGCGGCAAAAGGCTACAAGGAATTGATTATGAAGGTGGAAGGTGAAGGTGTTTACGGAATTATGAAATTTGAATCCGGGGTTCACCGTGTACAAAGGGTTCCTGAAACGGAATCACAGGGTAGGGTTCATACTTCTGCCATCACGATTGCCGTGCTACCTGAAGCAGAAGAAGTTGATTTCGAACTGAATCCTGCAGATATAGAAATGCAGACTTCACGTTCAGGAGGAGCCGGAGGTCAGAACGTAAACAAGGTTGAAACCAAAGTTCAGCTGACGCACAAGCCATCAGGTTTGGTAGTGGTATGTCAGCAGGCCCGTTCCCAGCTGGCTAACCGTGAGCTGGCGATGGAAATGCTGAGAACGAAGCTCTACGATATAGAATTGCAGAAAGTTCAGGGAGATATCGCAGCACAGCGTAAATCCATGGTTTCTACAGGAGACCGTTCTGCAAAGATCAAAACCTACAATTATCCTCAGGGAAGGGTAACGGATCACAGAATCAACAAATCCATCTATAACCTGGATGCCTACATGAACGGAGATATTGCTGAAATGATAGATGCCGTGATCATGGCAGAGAATGCAGAAAAGATGAAGGGAGAAGAAGACAATTATTAAAAAACAAATATATCAGCTCTTGAGTTTTCAAGGGCTTTTTTTTGGATTACATCACACAAAATATGCATTATGAAATTATTTAAATTTATTGTACTGGTTTTGCTGGGAATAATGGGACAGAACCTTTCGGCACAGACCGAAGTAAAAAGCCCGAAGGAAGTTTTTGAAATGTACTTCGGAACTTTTGTCAATAATGATACCGCTGTTTTGAACAGGCTGAACGACTATTTAAGGCCTACCGTAGAAGGTGAGACGGCTTACCAGGTGGATTTCAGCACGATGTCCCGGGATATGATGAAGGAAAGTACTGACAATTTTTTGTCTGCCTTTTCCAAAACAACAGCCGATGCATGCAGAAAAGAAGCGGAAGATTATTTTACCGCCATGATGGGTAATTTCAAAACCGGAAAACTGACGATTAAAGAAGTGAAAATTGTTCAGAACAAACATATTGAAGACCAGAAAATTGCTGAAGTCACGTATTCGGTGAGCTTCAAAGTTCCAGCAAAATTCTCTGATATCCCAACAGGTGATATTAAAAATGTAAAGCCGGAGGAGCTGAAGAAATACCTGGTTCAGAGTGTCCAGGATTTTAAAAATGCCAGTAAAACTGTAGAAACAGAACAGAAATTCAGTTTATACCAACTGAACGAAGGCGGAAAAATATACTATTGGAGTGGCAGTCCTGATGAAATAGTTTCAGGATTAACGGATTTTTATTTTGAAAGTTTCGGATCGAAATAAAATGAATATAATAAATTAAAAAGCTCTGTTGTCAGGGCTTTTTTTTATGTCACATACTTTATGTATTTTTGATAAAACCCTTGATTATGAATTTTAAACCATTTTTATTAACTGCTGGAGTTCTTTTTTCAGCAACTTTTTATGCTCAAAAAATGAATTATCCTAAGGCAGTAAAAGGAAGCCAGACCGATACCTATTTCGGAAATGCGGTTTCCGACCCATTCAGAGATCTTGAAAATGATTCTGATGCTACAAAGAAGTGGGTAGATGAAGAAGTGGCATACAGCCAGAATTACCTTTCAAAGATCCCGTTCAGAAACAAGATCAAGGATCAGCTGAAAGATATCTGGAATTACGAAAAAATTTCAGCGCCTTTCAAAGAAGGGGACTATACCTATTATTATAAAAATGACGGCCTCCAGGCACAGTCTGTTTTATACAGAACCAACAACAAGACGAAAACAACAGATGTATTTCTGGATCCGAACAAGTTCTCCGAAAAAGGAACCACCTCACTTTCCAATCTGTCTTTCAACAAAAAAGGCAATCTTGCAGCGTATTCTATTTCTGAAGGCGGAAGCGACTGGAATAAGATCATCATCATAGACGCGGTGACTAAAAAGCAGATCGATGAGACGCTGGTTGATGTAAAATTCAGCGGCATCTCCTGGCAGGGTGATGAAGGCTTCTATTATTCAAGTTACGATAAGCCGAAAGAAGGAACTGTACTTTCCGGAATGACGGATAAACATAAAGTTTATTTCCATAAATTAGGGACAAAGCAGACAGAAGACAAGTTGATCTTCGGTGGTGAAAAAATCCAGAGAAGATATATCGGAGCCGGTGTTTCTGAAGACCAGCGATACCTGATTGTTTCAGCTGCGAATGCAACAAACGGTAACGAATTATATATTAAAGACTTAAAGAAAGGAGGTGATTTTGTTCAGATTGTAAAAGGTTTTGATATTAATGCCAGCATCGTGGATACCCAGGGCGATGACCTGTTTATCTTCACCGATAAAGATGCACCGAATATGCGTCTTGTAAAAACAAGCATCACGAATCCTTCCCCGGATACCTGGAAAGATGTAATCCCACAAACAGAAAATGTTCTGGGAATTTCCTCAGGTGGCGGATATTTCTTTGCAACCTACATGATTGATGCGATCGATCAGGTGAAGCAGTTCGATAAAACAGGAAAGCTGGTAAGGGAAATTACTCTTCCCGGAAAAGGAAATATCGGCGGTTTTGGTGGAAAAGAAGAGGAAAAAGAACTCTACTATTCTTTCAGCAACTATATTACGCCGGGAACAACCTATAAATTTAATGCAGATTCAGGGAAATCAGAGGTGTATCAGAAGCCGAAAGTGAAATTCAATCCGGATAATTATGTTTCCGAGCAGGTATTTTATACCTCAAAAGACGGAACCAAAATTCCGATGATGATCAATTATAAGAAAGGAACCAAGCTTAACGGTAAAAATCCTACCATCCTTTATTCGTACGGTGGATTCAATATCAGCCTTCAGCCTGCGTTCTCGGTAGTCAATGCGATCTGGATGGAAAACGGAGGAATCTATGCAGTTCCAAACATCCGTGGAGGCGGTGAATATGGTAAAAAATGGCACGATGCAGGGACAAAAATGCAGAAGAAAAATGTTTTTGAAGACTTCATTGCTGCCGGAGAATATCTGCAGAGCAAAGGGTATACTTCAAAGGAATATATGGCATTATCAGGAAGATCAAACGGAGGTCTGCTGGTAGGCGCTACCATGACCATGCGTCCGGACCTTGCTAAAGTGGCTTTCCCGGGTGTTGGTGTACTGGATATGCTGAGATACAATAAGTTCACGGCCGGTGCAGGCTGGTCATATGACTACGGAACGGCAGAGGATAACAAAGAAATGTTTGAATATCTTAAATCATATTCTCCGGTGCATAATGTAAAAAAGGGAACCTGCTATCCTTCCACAATGATTATTACCAGCGATCATGATGACAGGGTGGTTCCGGCCCACTCGTTTAAATTCGGGGCAGAGCTTCAGGAGAAGCAGGGATGTAAAAATCCGATTCTGCTGAGAATTGAGAAAAATGCAGGCCATGGAGCAGGAAGAGCAACAGATCAGGTGATCAGCGAAAATGCGGATCTGATATCGTTTGCTTTATATGAGATGGGAATTAATAAATAAGCGATAAAAATAAAATATCAATCAAAGTGACTAATTTAATTAAAATTAGTCACTTTTTTTAATGCCACTATGTGTGAAATTGTTACATTTGTTTCGGATATTTAAAATTTATTAATTCTATTCATGTAGTTCATTATGAAAAAAAGAATTTTACTCGTTTGTGCATTGACTGCCGGTGTGGCCAGTTTCAACGCACAGAGATGGGAGCCTGCTTCGCAGAAAACCTCTCAGATCAGAAAAGAAGTAGAAGTGAAGTACTCTTACAAAGTAGATCTTACATCACTCAGAAGTATTCTGAAAGATGCGGTGGAAACCGGTAAGGGAGCACAGGCAGTGATTGTTTCTCTTCCTACAGCAGAAGGGAAAATTGAAAAGTTTGCAGTCTACAGCAATCCGGTAATGGAAAAGTCTATGGCAGACAGATATCAGTTGGGTTCTTATGTAGGAGTGGGTGTTGACGATCCTTCCAAATATGTAAGATTCAGTACATCTCCTACGGAAATGCAGTCTATGATCATCAAGGACGGTGTGTTTCAGTTCATAGAGCCTATCTCTACAGATAAGCAGACGTACGGAGTATTCTATAAAACAAAAAGAACAAACAGCGAGCAGGGATTTGAGTGTGGTACCAACGAAACCAACATTAAGGACATCATGCTGCTAAAGCAAAACGGAAAAAAAAATCTTTCTAGCGTAGGAATTACCAACAGACCGGCCAGTACAAAGTACAGAACATACAGACTTGCAATGTCTACTACCGGTGAGTACACAGCCTATTTCGGAGGTGTTCCGGGAGCTATTACGCAGATCAACAACACCATGACCAGGGTGAATGGGGTTTTCGAGAAAGACTTTGGAATTAAACTTCTTCTTCAGGATTACCAGAATATTATTTATACCACAGCCGCTTCTGATCCTTATTCAGATTCAGATGCCGGAGTAGGTGGCGCGTGGAATGGGGAGCTTATGAATGTTCTTCATAACAACGTTGGAGAAGCCAATTTTGATATCGGTCACCTTTTTGGTGCCACAGGAGGGGGTGGTAATGCCGGATGTATAGGATGTATCTGCAGCGATGATATGACATTGAACCAAGGGTCTCCGGTAGCTTACAAAGGTTCCGGATTTACGTCGCCTGCCAATGGAGTTCCTTCAGGAGATTCTTTTGACATCGATTACGTAGCACATGAATTAGGACACCAGTTAGGAGGAAACCATACCTTCTCAAATAATACCGAAGGCTCCGATGTGAATGTAGAGCCGGGAGGTGGTACCACTATCATGGGATATGCCGGAATTACCGAAGACAATGTACAAATGGCCTCCGATGCTTATTTCCATTATGCTTCTATCAACCAGATCCTTAACAATCTTGATGCTAAAACAACCTGCGGGGTATCTCAGAATATCACGACAAATACAGCGCCGGTTATTGCTCCGCTTACCGCATACAGCATTCCTAAAGGAACAGCATATTATTTAGAGGCATCTGCTACCGATACAGATCCTGTAAAATATACTTGGGAACAGTATGACAGCGTAGACGAAGATGCTACTATTTCCGGAGATGCAGGATGGGGGTACAACTCACAGGGAGCATTAACGAGATCTTATTTCGGAACCACAAGCGGAAGAAGATATTTCCCAAGTCTGCCTTTGGTAATGAACGGAACGCTGACTAAAAAAACGAATCCTGCTGAAACTACAAATCCAAACTGGGAAACTGTATCTTATGTTCCGAGGCTTTTACATTATGCAGTTACCGTAAGAGATGAAAATGCACAGAGACCAATGCTTTCATCGTTAGAAACTACGGTAAATGTAGGTAACGACGGACCATTCAAATTCAGTGGACTTACTACAGCTACTGTTCTTTATAACAATGCCTCAAACACTATTAAATGGGAAGTAGCGAATACTACAGCTGCTCCTTATAATGTGGCAAACGTAAAAATAGATTATACAGCAGATAACGGAATTACCTGGACAGACCTTGTAGCTTCTACACCGAATACAGGAAGCTACACCGTACAAATGCCGGGAAGCTTAACAGGAGCTATCAAATTGAGGGTATCAGCAATCAACAATATTTTCTATGCAGTTTCTCCTGCGGTAACTATCGGGGCGGCACCTACTTCCACTACAGCTGCACCTACAGGATTATCCACAACCTCTGCAGACGTTCTTAAAAATTCAGCAATCGTTTCCTGGAACAGCGTACCAGGAGCAGCTTCTTATTCTCTGAATTACAGAAAAGTAGGTGCTTCTGCCTGGACGAATGGTACCAGCACAACCAACTCATTATTGCTGAGTGGTCTTGAAGACGAAGCAGCATATGAAACACAGGTGGCTGCTGTGGTAAACTCCGTACCCGGAAGTTTCTCTTCAAGCTATGTGTTCAAAACAAAACCATTGGCAACAGGAATCAACTACTGTATCCTGAATACTGGTTTCAATGCAGTAGGAAACGTGGCAAGAGTACAGCTTTCCAATGTTAACCACATCGATACCAACGTTAGATCATACAAAGATGTAAGTGAAGATCCTGCGAAAATTATCAACCTGATCAGAGGAAACTCTTATCCGATCACTATTTTCGGTCTTTACAATCAGAGTGCACCAATGACGTACAATGTATGGATTGATTATAACAGAAACGGAATCTACGAATCCACTGAAAAAGTATACACCAGCCCTGCTACAAATTACAGCCAGGTATCTGGAGGTCTGGGAGTAGGAAACGTTGCAGGTAACTTTACAGTTCCGGCTTCTGCTCTTGTTGGAAACAAAGTTGTGGGAATGAGAGTGGCAACTAACTTCTCTTCTCCGTTAAACAATGCTTGCGGTACCAACGGAACCATCACCAGCGGAGCAGGAAGTGTAATGGATTTCTCGGTAAGAATCTTTGGATCTGCATTGGCAGTGGATGAAACCAAAGAAACTAAATCTGAGGTGGAAATCTATCCAAATCCTGCTGAAAGCTTTATTGGGGTAACCAACCTTAAAGGAAAAGCAGATTACAAAATCTACAGCGCAGACGGAAGATTAGTTCAAAGCGGTGACGCCAGCGATCAGATCATCAACGTAGCCGGTTTAACGAAAGGAATGTATGTGATCACCATCAAGGATGAGAAAAATACATACACGAATAAGCTTATTAAAAAATAAGAAATAAACAGATTAATAATGAAGGCCGGGCATTTGTCCGGTCTTTTTTGTTCAGGAGTTTTTTCCAGTTGTTAGCATCCTAAAATGGAGTTTGTATGGATTTTATGCTTATTTTTTTTAATTTGGCATGAGAATAATCTTTTTTAATGATAATATTCTGGTTTTAATTTTTACTTTTGCAGAAAATGCTTAATAATTTTTTAGAATCATTGTAAATTTATGAAAAAGAAAATTTTACTAGTGTGTGCTTTGGCTGCCGGTTTGGCTTCTGCTAATGCACAAAGATGGGAACCTGCCTCCCAGAGAACTTCAGAAATCAGAAAGGAAGTTGAAGTTCAATATGCTTACAGAGTAGATCTTTTATCACTTAGAAATACCTTAAAAGATGCTGTAGAAACAGGGAAAGATGCAAAACCTGTAATTGTTTCTCTTCCTACTGCAGAAGGAAAAATTGAAAAATTTGCTGTCTATAGTGATCCTGTTGTAGAACAATCTATGGCAGACAGATATCAGCTGGGTTCTTATGTAGGAGTGGGAGTAGATGATCCTTCAAAATATATAAGATTCAGTACGGCTCCAACAGAATTACAGTCTATGATTATCAAGGACGGTGTATTTCAGTTTATAGAGCCTATCTCTTTAGACAAGCAAACGTACGGAGTTTTCTATAAAACAAAAAGAACGGCAAGCGATAACGGATTTGAATGTTCTACAGAAGAAAAAGATTTTAAAGATATCAAATTACTGGAAGCTAACGGTAAGAAAAATCTTTCTAACGTAGGAATTACCAACAGACCTGCCATTACAAAATACAGAACATACAGACTGGCACTTTCTACGACCGGAGAATATACCAAGAAATTTGACCCAACAGGAGGAACTACCAATACGGTAATCCAGATGAATGCTACCATGACCCGTGTAAACGGTATTTTTGAAAAAGAATTTGGTATTAAAGCAATCATTCAGGATATTCCTGCTCTCCTATATACAGATGCTGCAACAGATCCTTATACAGGAAATTTAAATCTCAACCTTCAGCAAACCCTGACCTCTGTGGTGGGTAATGCGAATTACGATATGGGACACGTATTCAATGCTGCGGGAGGAAACGGAAATGCCGGTTCTATTGCATCAACATGTGTAAATCCAGCAACTTCAACCAGTCTGGCTAAAGGATCTGCTTTTACCCAAAGTACAAATCCTACAGGAGACCTTTTTGATATCGACTATGCTGCCCACGAAATGGGACACCAGCTGGGAGCTAACCATACCTTCTCTCACGCTTCAGAAGGATCAGGTGTAAATATTGAACCTGGTGGTGGTACTACCATTATGGGTTATGCAGGAATCACAGGAGATAACGTACAGAATACTACAGATGCCTATTTCCATTATGCTTCTATTAATCAGATATTAAATAGTCTGGATGGTAAGACTACTTGTGGAACTTCAGAAGTTATTACAACAAATGTTGCCCCTGTAATTACCCCGCTTACGGCTTATAGTATCCCTAAAGGTACTGCCTATTATCTGGAGGCTTCTGCTACAGATGCAGATCCTATTAAATATGCATGGGAGCAGTATGACAGTGTAGATTCTTACAACTCTATTTCCGGAGACAGCGGATGGGGATATAGCGCACAGGGTGCTTTAGCAAGATCTTATTTCGGAACAACCAGCGGAAGAAGATATTTCCCAAGCCTACCGTTGGTAATGAATGGTGTTTTAACGAATAAAACAGCTCCGGGAGCTGCTACAACTCCAAATTGGGAAACCGTATCTTATGTTCCCAGAACTTTACATTATGCCGTGACGGTAAGAGATGAGAATGCAGGAAGACCAATGCTTGCTTCTGCTGAGACTACCGTTACTGTTGGAAATGACGGTCCTTTTAAATTCTCAGGACTTACATCTTCTTCTACCCTGTATAATAATGCAGCCAATACCATTTCATGGGATGTTGCCAATACCAATGCAGCACCATATAATTCACCGAATGTAAAAATTGAATACACTACAGATCTTGTTAACGGAGCAACGTGGACAGAACTCGTAGCCTCTACTCCAAATACGGGAAGTTATACTGCACAAATGCCATCCAGCTTAACAGGTGCAGTTAAACTTAAAATTTCTGCTATCGGAAATGTATTCTATGCTGTATCTCCGCAAGTGACAGTAGGAACAGCTCCTACATCTACTACAGCGGCACCTACAGGAGTAACAGCTATAAATACGGAGATTTCCAAAACTACAGCCAGACTATCCTGGAATGCTGTACCGGGTGCTACCTATTCAATCAATTACAGAAAAGTAGGACAGACAAACTGGTCCAACGCAACAAGTACAACAAGTTCAGTGGTCTTAAGTAGTCTTGAAGACGAGTCTAATTATGAAGCTCAGGTGGCTGCCGTAGTGAATTCGGTTCCGGGAGCATTCTCAGGTAATTATACTTTCAAGACTAAAGGATTGATGACAGGAGTAGATTACTGTTTAATGACCACAGGAGGAAATAGTTTTGCCAGCTTTAGTTATAACAGCGGTATGGCTCAAATGAACGTTTCTAACTTAGCCTTTTCAGATTTAACCTTTAAAAATATTTTCAGTACGTATAGAGATTATAGTGAAGATGCAACCAAGGTGATCAATTTAACAAAAGGAACACAGTATACATTGTCTTATTTTAATGTAGGTACCACTGTATCTACATATAATGATAACATGGAAGTATGGATAGACTATAACAGAAATGGTGTCTTTGAAGCGACAGAAAAAGTGGCTTCAGTAAGTACAGACCCTCCTGCTAATGGCCAGTATACAGGGTCAGTTTCATTTACCGTTCCTGCTACAGCATATGCAGGTGACAAGCTTTTAAGAATGAGAGTGGCAAACACTTTCTTCAATAAAGCTACCGGTCCATGCGGATCTCCATCTGTTGGGGTAACCGGAGGTGGAGTTATTTCTCAGGGTTCATTTAAAGATTTCCCTGTGAAAATCACCAGCGGATTGGCTGTAGACGATGTAAACGGTCCAAAAACATCAGAAATTTCTATCTATCCTAACCCTGCAGATACTTTCGTGGAAATTAAAAATCTGAAAGGAAAAGCTGATTACAGCATTTTCAGTGCAGACGGAAGATTGGTTCAGCAAGGTCAAGTTGATGCTAACAACAGAATTAATGTAGCATCATTGATCAAAGGAATGTATGTAATTACTATCAAAAATGAGAAAAATACATACACGAATAAACTTATCAAAAAATAATAAGTTAGAATATTAATAACGAAGACCGGGCATTTGTCCGGTCTTTTTTATGCATTAAAAATCAGTAAAACTGTCAGTTAACATAAGTTTCATGTTTCGTTCAAAAAAATTAACTTTACGCAGACAAAAATTATTGGAATGCGAAAGACAATTTCTGTGAAAAAGCCGGATTTTAATATAGAGCCTCTGGATAGAGAGATCTATAATTTTGAAAAAGACGGGCTGGAGTTAAAATCATCCTACACTCAAAAAGATGTTAAAAATGAATCTTTAACACAGACTTCTCCGGGAATTGCTCCTTACCTCAGAGGCCCGTATTCCACCATGTATGTACAGAAGCCATGGACGATCAGGCAATACGCAGGATTCTCCACAGCAGAAGAATCCAATGCCTTTTACAGGAGAAACCTTGCTGCAGGACAAAAAGGACTTTCCGTAGCCTTCGATCTGGCCACCCACCGCGGATATGATTCCGATCACTCCAGAGTAGTAGGAGACGTAGGTAAAGCAGGGGTAGCCATTGATTCTGTGGAAGATATGAAGATCCTTTTCAACGAAATTCCGCTGGATCAGATCTCCGTATCCATGACGATGAACGGAGCTGTACTTCCTATTTTGTCTTTCTATATCGTGGCGGCAGAAGAGCAGGGCGTAAAACAGGAATTGCTTTCCGGAACCATTCAGAATGATATCCTGAAAGAATTCATGGTAAGAAATACCTACATTTATCCGCCGGCGCCTTCCATGAAAATCATTGCCGATATCTTTGAATATACGGCTCAGAATATTCCGAAATTCAACTCTATATCTATCTCCGGATACCATATGCAGGAAGCAGGTGCCACTCCGGTGCTGGAAATGGCCTATACCCTTGCGGACGGTCTGGAATACGTAAGAACCGGGATAAAAGCAGGAATGAATGTGGACGATTTTGCTCCAAGACTTTCATTCTTTTGGGCCATCGGAATGAACCACTTTATGGAAATTGCCAAGATGCGTGCCGCAAGATATATCTGGGCGACTCTTTTACAGCAGTTCAACCCGCAGAACCAAAAATCTCTGGCATTAAGAACCCACTCTCAAACTTCAGGATGGTCCCTTACCGAACAGGAACCTTTTAACAATATCACCAGAACGGCCATTGAAGCCCTGTCTTCAGCTCTCGGCGGAACCCAGTCACTGCATACCAATGCACTGGATGAAGCCATTGCACTTCCTACAGATTATTCAGCGAAGATCGCAAGAAATACCCAGATCATCCTTCAGCAGGAAAGCGGTATCTGTGATGTAGTGGATCCTATGGGCGGAAGCAATCTTGTGGAAAGCCTTACCCAGCAGATGATTGAGGAAGCCATGAAATACATTGATGAGGTAGAGCAGGAAGGAGGAATGACCAAAGCGATAGAAGCCGGAATTCCAAAAATGAGAATTGAAGAAGCTGCCGCCAAAAAACAGGCTAAAATAGACAGTGGGGAAGAATTCATCATTGGGGTAAATTCATTCAGGACATCCCTGAAGCAGGAAGGTATTGAAATCCTGGATATCGATAACACCGAAGTCCGTAGAAAACAAATCGAAAGACTTGAAAAGATAAAAGCCGAAAGAAATCCGGAAGCCGTTGCTGAAATCCTGGATCAGATCCGTGAAAGCGCAAAAACAGGAAACGGAAACCTTCTGGCCTTATGCATAGAAGCTGCAAGAAGAAGAGTAACCCTTGGTGAAATGAGTGATGCCATGGAAGAAACTTTTGGAAGATACAAAGCCAATATTAAAACAATCTCTGGAGTATACGCTATGAATGCCGGCAAAAACGAATATTTTGAAAAAGCCCTTCACCTGACTCAGAAATTTGAAGAGGAAGAAGGACGCCGCCCAAGACTTATGGTTGCTAAAATGGGTCAGGACGGACATGACAGAGGCGCAAAAGTAGTCGCTACCGCATTTGCTGATATGGGATTCGATGTGGATGTGGCACCATTGTTCCAGACACCGGAAGAAGTGGCCAAACAGGCTGTAGAAAATGACATCCATATCCTTGGCGTATCTTCTCTGGCGGCAGGCCATAAAACCCTTGTACCACAGGTGGTGGAAGAGCTGAAGAAACTGGGGGCAGATGATGTAACCATTGTGGTAGGAGGCGTTATTCCGCAGCAGGACTATGAATTTCTGTATGCGAACGGGGCAGATTTTATCTTTGGTCCCGGAACCAATCTTCCCAAATGTGCCGTGGAAATTTTAGAGAAATTTTTAAATTAACTTTTTCCTAAGACATAACTTGCACAGCTTTTGTATAGTTTAAGTGAAAAATTTCATTATGGCTTATACAGTAGTTTCAGTATTTCCGGTGACTGTAGATACAGAGGAAATTAAAAAAGATTTAAGAGAAAAAGGCTTTGACGACGCAAATATTATTGTGTCAAAGTCTAAAGTAGAAAGTGGATTATCAGGTGATTTCCACGAAGATGAGCAGACAAAAGGTTTTTTCGACTATGTGTTCGCTCACGATGCAGAAATGTTGGATGCCTATCGCAAGCACAGCATAGGAAGAAGCAATGTTATTGTATACACGGATGATCTCGAGCAGGCACAAAGAGCGAAAACTGTTTTAAATGACAACGGTGCGCTTGAAGTATACCGGAGACCGTCAGAAACCCGCGATACAATTCCTGAAGGGATGACAGAGCACGAGTATAACGGAATTATAGCAAAGGCAAGACACAATATTTATTTTCTTGGATCAGAAAGAGTATATCATTCCAATGAAATCAAAGGAATGGATGATGATATGGACAGCCTGGGGTCAAAAGATTAATTTCCTGAAGAATAAAAATGCATCGTCTCTGCAAGGTTTGGTGGAAAAGTGTTAATTTCAGGAATTCCAACTTAAACCAGCCGAGAGATGAATTTTAAAAATATAAGAAAGCCTGCAGCTAATAAGATCATTATTGTTGCAGGCTTGATTTTTATAGCCGTGTTTTGTTTCGCAGCAGACTGCAAAGACCGGCCGGTACAGAAGTCTCCGGTGCCGGCAGATATTAATCTGGTGAAAAGCCATCTGCAGGCCCTTACACAAACCCCAAAATTCCGGAATTATAAAAATATTGACCAGCTGAATACTGTAGCAGATTATATTCAGCAGAATTTCAGTAAATACAGTGACAGTACAGCCTTCCAGGAATACCATGTTGATGGAAGGATCTATAAAAATGTGATCTCATCTTTCGGGACGGAGAACAAAAAGAGAATCATCATTGGAGCTCATTACGATGTCTGCGGAGACCAACAGGGAGCGGATGACAATGCAACCGGGGTAACAGCCTTACTCGAACTGGCCAGAATGCTTAAAGGTCAGAAACTGAACTACAGGATCGATCTCGTAGCCTATACCCTGGAAGAACCTCCGTACTTCAGAACTGAGAATATGGGAAGCTATATCCATGCTAAATACCTCAAAGATCATCATATTGAGGTTTACGGAATGGCAAGTGTGGAAATGATCGGGTATTTCAGGGACGAAAAAGACTCCCAAAGTTATCCGTTAGGTGTATTGTCATGGGTTTATGGTAATAAAGGGGATTTTATCACCCTCGTCAAAAAGTTTAGTGCCGGAGATTTCGTGAACCATTTCACCACTAACTTTAAAGAAGCCAATCAGATCAAAACGGAAACCTTTACAGCACCGAAATTCGTAAAAGGAACCGATTTCTCGGATCATCTCAATTACTGGAAATTCGGCTATTCTGCCCTGATGATCACCGATACCTCATTTTTCAGGAATAAAAATTATCACGAGACAACCGATACTTTGGAAACGCTGGATCTTCCGAAAATGACCAGCGTGATAGATGGTATTTTTCTAAGCCTGATCCATTTGAAATAAAAAAAATATTTTGATATTCAGAAAAAATATTATATTTGCACCTGAAAATCAAGTTTAACCAATTTAAAAACAACGAAGCAATGTTCAAATTGAATCAAAATTCTTTAGCTGGAGTACCCCTTATGGTGGTAAGGCTTCGTGGTTTGGTATACTCTTAGAATAATAGTACAACGAAATATCAAAGCCCGAAGTCGTAAAGATTTCGGGTTTTTTATTGCGCAATACTACAAACTCCGGTTTCCCGAAATTTTATCAATATTAAAAAGAACAGGATTATTGAGCCTTATCAGGATTCCTGCGTGCTGTTCTTCACACAAACCGTTCAACTAATATGTTAGTTGATGAAAATAGTTATACACAGATCAAAGTCTTGAATCTTGTGTCTGACATCTTATGTCTTAAAAATTAAAACAATGGGAAATTTAAAACTAAAAGGAAAAGATATATTAAAACTCGGATATCCGAATAATCAAAGTGTTAACGTGGCTTTGGAGGTCATGAAAAGAAATTTTGCAACCAAAAATATTCATCATGTAAAATCTATTTTAAAAGAAATCCTCCTGAATCCGGAAAGCTTTGAAAAAGACCTGACTTTCGGACAGATTGCGGAATCATTGCTTTCGTCCAGAAAAACAGAGAAAAGAATGCTCAATACGCAGCGCGTCCCGTTTCAGATCTTTGGAAATAATATTTCTGAAGAAGCAAAAAACCAGCTGTACACAGCTTTAAAACTGCCGGTTTCTGTACAGGGAGCCTTGATGCCCGATGCACACAGTGGGTACGGACTTCCGATAGGCGGTGTTCTGGCGGTAGAAAACGCAGTGATCCCCTACGGAGTAGGAATGGACATTGGCTGCAGGATGAGCCTCAGTATTTTGGATATTCCGGTTTCATACCTTGACGGAGCAAGGGATAAATATGAAAAAGCCCTTGCTGAACATACCAAATTCGGGATGTACGAAACCCACAAATCTCATATTGATCATGAAATCTTTGAGAGGGATACCTTCGATATGATCCCGGTTTTGAGAAGATTGAAAGGAAAAGCCATTAAACAGATGGGATCTTCCGGCGGCGGAAATCACTTTGTGGAATTCGGGGAAGTGGAAATTACGGAAGAAGATGAGCAGATCGGGCTTCCGAAGGGAAGATACCTGGGAATATTGTCTCACAGCGGATCCCGAGGGTTAGGAGCTGAGATTGCACAATATTATTCAAGAGTGGCCGCAGAACAGTGCCCGCTTCCAAAAGAAGCCCAACAGTTTGCATGGCTGGATCTGAATACGCATCTCGGTCTGGAATACTGGACGGCGATGAACCTTGCCGGAGATTACGCATCCGCATGTCATGATGATATCCACAGAAGGCTTGTAAAAGCCGTGGGAGGAAGAGTGAAAGCCAGAATAGAGAACCATCACAATTTTGCGTGGAGAGAAATTCATAATGGGAAAGAAGTGATTGTCCACAGAAAAGGAGCCACACCTGCCAATAAAAACGAGCTGGGAATGATTCCGGGTTCTATGACCGCAAAAGGGTTTATCGTTCGTGGAAAAGGAAATCCCGATTCCCTGAACTCGGCATCGCATGGAGCAGGAAGAGCCCATTCAAGAGGAGAATGCAGAAGTCTTTTCACCCAGAATGACATCAAAAAAGAGCTGAAGCTAAAAAAGGTTACGCTGATAGGCGGAAATACGGAAGAAGCACCAATGGCGTACAAGGACATTCACGAAGTGATGAACGCACAAAGTGAACTGGTAGACATTCTCGGAACTTTTCAACCCAGAATTGTGAGAATGGATAAATAACAGAAGTTGCTGGTTTTCAGTTGTCGGTTGAAAAACCAGTACTGATAACCGGAAACCGGCAACTATTAACAAAAAACAAAAAAATGGGAGCACCTCATAATATAAAAAGATACGGAGAAGTCTGGCCGGAGTTTAGAATCCTGCACGGACTCGAAATTTTAAATAAATTAAAAGATAAGGTCATTATATCGGGCGGTTGGGCCTGGCATTTTATGTCCGAAGAAGGGCATACGGAATATAAGCATGCCCACGACCACAAGGATATTGATGTTTTTGTAAGAAAAGAAAATGCTGGAGAAGCGGTTATGATCCTCATGCAGGAAGGATTTCAGAAAGTCTGGACCCGCTACGACCACCTGCAGAGTGAGGAAAACTTCCGCAGATATGAAAAAACGGCAGAGTTGGAAAACGGAAAATCTCACAGGATTACCATCGATTTTTTTGAAAGAAATGATCTTGAAACTATTGAAATCAATGATTTTACCGTGGTTAATCCGGAAACCTTACTGACCTTTTACAGAAATATCCATTCCAGTGATAAATGCTGGGCGGTAATGGCGGCTAAAGATTTATTGCAGAAAGGGATTGATCCTGTAGGACACCCTAAATTAAGTGAAATTCCAAAAGTGAATTAAAAATGGAAAAAATCATACAGATCACCTCGGGAAGAGGACCTTTAGAATGCCAGTGGGTCACTGCGAAGGTGCTGAAGGTCTTCCTTGAAGAAGTTAAAAATAATAATACAGCCTACGAAATCATCCACCGTGAAAATGGGGATGAAAACCTGACTTTGAAATCGGTAACCATTCTTTTAAAAGGAAAAGACCTGGATGTATTTTTAAGAACCTGGCTGGGAAGCATATGCTGGACCGGAAAAAGTACCTTCAGGAAACTTCATAAAAGAAGCAACTGGTTCATCGGCGTTTTTGAGCTGGAAGAACTGGAAAAAATCAGTTTCAGTGAAAAAGATATTCAGTTTCAGACCACAAGAAGCCAGGGAAGCGGCGGGCAGAATGTGAATAAAGTAAATACTGCCGTGCGCGCTGTCCATGTACCGACCGGAGAAAGTGTATTTGCACAGGATTCACGTTCGCAGCTGGAGAATAAGAAACTTGCGGTAATGCGGCTGAAAGAAAAAGTAACCGGATTGTATATCAGACAGCTGGAAAAAAGAATGCAGGACACCTGGAACAATCATCTGCAGGTGCAGAGAGGAAATCCCGTCCGTACATTTTCAGGAACAGATTTTAAAAAGAATTATCAGGATAAATCATTTAAAAAACAGAGAAATATCCTGAAAAAAGAACTCAAAAACGACAGGTATGACCTTAACTAAAAGTAAATATTATTTTGAAGCACTGGATAACTACCCTTACAGCCTTCCGGATTGTCTGGAAGCATTGAATTATGCTTTGTCCTACGATCGTGAAGATGCAGACAGCCTTTGTCTGATGGGAAGAATATACAGCGAAATGCTTACCGATTATGAAAAAGCAAAAATTTATTTCGGGGAAGCGATGCTGTGCAATGTCGGGAACCTGAATACCCCGCAGTATTACATCAAATGCCTTTTGGATAATGAAGATCTGGAGGAAGCGGAAAAGCTCATCAATTATGCTTTAAAGATCAAAGGAATTGATAAAGCCAGGATACTGATCCAGAAATCACTGCTTTTCGAGATCAGATTTGAATATAAAAAAGCATTGAAGCCGTTGAAAGAAGCAAAAAATTACAGCTACAATCAGGCTATGGTAGATTTTTTGAAAAACAGGGAGAAATTTATTAAAGGGAAGATGCCCAAAACCAAAAAAAAGAAATAACTATAACTCATGGCCGGAATTTATTCCGGCTTTGATTTTTTCAGAAGGTCTTTTTTTGTAGCTTTAGAATATGAAACGCCTTATTTTTTTGCTTTTATTATTGATGTTTTCCTGTAAGAAAAATGAAAATAATCCAAATACTAAATTGAATATCAGTTTGATAGATGAAGATTTGTATTTAAGATATGAAGTTTTGAATCAGTTGATTGATAAAGACAGTATTTCTTTAGATGAAAATAATAATGTATTGATTACCCCTTTGCAGGCAGTTTATCTTTTTGAAAAGGAAAATGATGAATCCAGACCTTTAGGAGTTCATCTGAAATATGATTCCGTTTTTTCAATTAAGGATTCTGCCTACTACAAAAGCCAGGAAAAAATAACGCTTAATTTCAAACTGGATACAGCAAAAATCAGGAAGACATTACAATATGTTTCAGATGAAGATCTCAGTAAATTAACAGAGAACAGGGAAAAAGATTTTTGGACTGCGTTTCGTTCAAAATTTGGCCATCAGTGTATCCGTAAGTTTTCCGTACCTTTTTTTAATAAAGAAAAAACGCTGTGCATTGTGCAGAATTCTGTCTCTTGCGGTTATTTAAATGGAAGCGGGTATACTGCAATCTATAAAAAAATCAAAGGTAAATGGGTTGAGGTTAAAATAGTAGAACAGTGGATTAGTTAGGATATGACGATAAATTGGGAAATAAAAGAGCTGAAGTTAAAAGAAACCTTCTCCATCTCCTACGGGAATTATGATAAAAGAGAAGCACTGCTGGTGAGATTATCTCATTTAAACGGTCATGGGTATGGCGAATGTGTTGCGATAGATTATTATCGGATAAACCTGAAGGCCCTCATTATAAAACTAAAAGAAATACAGCCTCTGCTTGAGATGCAGGAGATCATCCACCCGGCAGATTTTTTCCTTTTTCTTTCCAGGCTGGATCTCCATCCCTTTTTATTGTCCGCCCTGGATTGTGCCTATTGGGATCTCTTTGGAAAACTTGAAAACAGAAGCTTTACGGAACTCAATAATATCCCTGCAGGAAATCCCGCAGAAAGCTCCATTACTATTTCAGTAGCAGCTATTGAAGACCAGATCAGGAAGATAGAACACAGCAGCTGGAACAAATTCAAAGTGAAGTGTAAAGGACTGAACCATGATCATGTAAAAATACTGCTGAAATTAAACCGGAATATAGCGCTTGACTCGAATGCCAGCTTTACAGATGAAGATTGTATCTGGCTTCAGGAGTATGAAGGTAGCAGTCAGTTTTCCTATCTGGAACAGCCAGGACCTGTTGGAAATTACAAAGTACTCTGTAAAGATGGTTTTGCCAACTGGATGGCAGATGAGGACTGCCAGGATCTTGATTCCCTGGAAAAGCTTGTACCATATTATCAAAGCGTGAATATCAAACTCATGAAATGTGGAGGCCTCACACCGGCATTAGGAATGATCCGGAGGGCAAAAGATCTGGGATATAAAGTCATGATCGGATGCATGACAGAATCTACAGTGGGGATTTCTGCAGGCTGTATGCTCGCAGGACTTGCAGATTTTGTGGATCTGGACGGAGCCAACCTGATCTCCAACGATTATGCCGCCGGAAACTTCGTAGAGAACGGGGAAATTAGATTAACCGGAAAACCAGGATTAGGAATTGAGTTAAAATGAGAAAAGAGCGATAAGTTATGAATGATTGGTGATCAGTTAAAAACCCAAACATCTTCTAACCCAAACACCCTCTAACCCTAATACCCTCTAACCCCCAAACTCTTAAACCCTGCGCCACTCTCTAAAAACTACTTCTTATTCACAGAAATCAGGTAATCATAAACCATCTGGTGCTGATCATCGGTGAGCTTGGCTTTGGGAGCCATTCTGCTTAAGGTTTTAATCCATCCCTGGTCATCATGTTTAGCAGGATCCGGGAGTTTGTGGCATCGGGAGCATGAGTTTTCAAAAATAGTTTTTCCCTGAACCAGCTGTTCAGACGCGGTATACTTGGGTCCTGTTACAGCAGTGCTTTTAGGTCCGCATGATACCAGCAATGTGGCACCTCCTGCTATACTTAGAATTACTTTTTTCATACCCTTATTTTGATTTGGTGATTATTTTTTCACAGAAACAACATAATCATAAACCCACTGGTGCTGCTCATCCGTCAGTTTTGCTTTTGGTGCCATAGAATTCATGATGCCTACCCATTGTACAGAAGTGTATGCTGTAGGCTCCGGTAGTTTATGACATTTTCCGCAGGAATTTTCAAAAATGGTTTTTCCTTGTGCTATTTGCTCTGCAGTAGATACGGCAGGTCCTATAGGTCCGGACGTAGATGTCTTGGGAGTACAGGAAGCCAGTAATATGCAGGTAAATAATGCAGCAGCGGATATTTTTTTCATGTTTCTTGATTTTGATTTAAAACAAATGTAGGAATTTCCCCAGCCCGCTGATAAACCGGACGCTAGTTTTAATTTAGAAGAAATAAAATTAATACCCGTTTATAGAGGAGTTTGAAGGTTATTTTTATAATTTTGAATCAATGAAATTTTCTACAGAAGAACTAATTGAAGGAATACGGTCAGGGAACAAGCGCCTGATCGCAAAAGCTATTACATTAGTCGAAAGTAAAAAAGCGGAGCACAGGAATCAGGCTGAGGAACTTCTGAAGCAGATTATGCCTTTTACAGGAAAATCCGTTAGGGTAGGAATTACAGGAGTGCCGGGTGCCGGAAAGTCTACGTTCATTGAAAATTTCGGAAGGCTGGTAATCAGCCATGGCAAGAAAGTAGCGGTTCTTGCGATTGATCCAAGCTCTTCCATCAACAAAGGAAGTATTTTAGGCGATAAAACCCGGATGGAAGAACTGGCCAAAGAAGAAAATGCTTTTATCCGTCCTTCCCCGAGCTCAGGATTTCTTGGAGGTGTTGCCAATACGACTTTTGAAACTATGATGATCTGTGAAGCGGCCGGATATGATTATATTCTGATCGAAACAGTGGGAGTAGGGCAGTCTGAAGTGCTGGTGGCTGATATTACGGATGTTTTTTTATTTCTGAAAATTATTGGCGGTGGAGACGAGCTACAGGGTATTAAGCGTGGAATTATGGAAATGGTGGATCTTATTTTCATCAATAAAGTGGATCAGGATAATCTCCAGAAAGCAAAAAATACAAGGCTGGAACTGAAACGTGCACTGGACTTTATTCCTCCCAAAGAAAAAAACTGGAAAATCCCCGTGCTGCTGGGATCAGCTCTTTACAACGAAGGACTTGAAGAAATCTACACTAAAATAGATGAATTCATCAGCCTGAAAAAGAAAGCCGGACGTTTTAACGAGGTACGTACCCACCAGGCCGAAAAACGGTTTGAATACTGGGTTCAGGAATATATCCTGGCTATGATGAAGAGAAGTAATTCTGTGGAGGAAGCCTATATTCAGCACAAAAAAAATGCTTCAGAAATGGTTTCAAATCCCAGCACTGAAGCAAAATTATTTGTTGAAAAGTTCTTATCCGGAGACTAAGGCTTTTCCTTTTCTTTCTTGGTCTCTTCATTCTTGGAAACATAGCCGTCATAAGTGATGGGCTGCCTGTCGTTGCTTCTCACGGAAACAAATGCTTTTCCCTTACTGAAAACCTCTATCGTCATTTCATCCACATTTCTTACATCATTAGGTTTGATCTTTAAGATCCAGTTTCCTTTTTTGTTTCTCGATTTTTTGATGGTGAAATCCTTGGAGGTGAACCGGTAACTGTTTTCAGCTGTATTGTATGAAGGATTGAACATTCTTCCGAAATAAGGAAGGGCCACATCCAGGTTATTCTTCTTAATCTCTATGGAATAACTTCCATCAAGTTGAAGCATTCTGGCTACTGGAGCATTCTGAATAGAACCCATCACATTGATCACATCATAATTCATTGGATTGGCCCGCTGGGCAACAAAAGTAAATTCCTCGGAATCTACCAGAGTATCTACCATTTTAGGGTCCAATGTGGCCTGAGAAGAACAACTCTGGAAGAAAAAAAGAAATCCAAAAATAAATATAAGTGAAATATACTTTTTCATGATCGTAATAATTGTTAAATTTAAATAGCAAAATGTATGCAAATATATCCCTTATCTATAATTTTGGAATAAAAATTGTAAATGTTGAATTATTAACACTCGAACTATGAAATTAACACATTTATTAGGAATAGGAGCAGTGGCTCTGTCTACTGCAGCTTGTACTACTAATCCAATTACGGGCAGATCTTCATTGCAGATTGCAAATAATTCGGAAATACTGACCATGTCTGCCCAGGAATATAAAACAACATTGTCCAAATCTAAAATCATTTCAGGGACTGCAGATGCCAAAAGAATAGTGAGTGTGGGAAGCAGAATAAAAAGTGCCGCGGAAAGGTATTATCAGAGCATAGGAAGATCAGCAGATCTTGCCAACTACAGCTGGGAATTTAACCTGATCCAAAGCAATGAACTGAACGCATGGTGCATGCCTGGTGGGAAAGTGGCCGTATATACAGGAATTCTTCCGGTTACAAAAAACGACAACGGTCTTGCAGTAGTAATGGGACATGAAGTTTCCCACGCTCTGGCAGGACATGGAAATGAGAGAATTTCCCAGGCGATGGTCGCTCAGTATGGAGGATCTATTTTGGGTGGAACCATTTCCAATTCACAATGGGCCGGTATTTTTGAAAAAGTATATCCTATCGGGTCCCAGGTGGCCCTACTGAAATACGGGAGAAACCAGGAATCTGAAGCTGATGAAATGGGGCTTTACCTGATGTCTATGGCCGGATATGATCCAAGAGAAGCCATTCCTTTCTGGAACAGAATGGAGGGGGCATCTTCAGGATCCAGACAGCCGGAATTCCTTTCTACCCACCCGAATCCTGAAACCAGGATTTCAGATATCAATAAAGACCTTCCGAAAGCTTTGGAATATTACAAAGCAGCCGGAGGGAAAATATAACGATTCAGAATTTTAATCTTGTAAAGCCTTATTAAATTTTCACTAAATTGGGTAAGGCTTTTTTTTAATTTTAACCACTAAACACAATATTTATGAAAAGTTTATCAATTACCGGGCTGATATTACTGGCGGTTTCAGCACTTCTTTTTTACCTGACTACAGATTTTACAGTAGGGGGAATTACCATTTCACACATGATGGGCGTGATGGCCGGAGTGGGTATAGGCCTTATTATTGGCGGAATGGTGGGCTATGTAAGTAAGGGAAGTGCTATAAAAGCGGAAGAGAAAAGAAAAGAATTCAAACAACTGCAGAAAGATAAAGAAGAGCTGGAAAAACAGGCAGTGGAAATTGCCAGGAGAGAAGCAGAACTTCAGAAACAAAATCAAAACCCTCAAATCTAAGATATTGAGGGTTTTTTATAGAAGTTATTTTCAAATTATTTAAATCGGTAACCGATACCTACCAGAAACAGGTTAGGTCTGTTGTCATATCGTACCTCTGCACCGGAAACTTTATTGATGAAGTTTCTTTCATCCTTGCTGAATGATCCTTCGTAACGGGCATTGATAAGGAATTTTTTGATTTCAAGCTGGGCCCCGAACTGGTAGCCAACGGTGAAATCATTTTTAGCATTTTCCTTAAAGTCATTGTAGGTATTATCCGTGCTCAGATTATAGCTGGCAACAGGTCCTGCATAGATACCAAGCATATCTCCCAGAACTTTGTGTCCCAAAAGAAGCGGAACGTCAATACGGTTGCTTTTTACATCAAACGTCGTATTTTCCGTAGTGAATTCATTTTTGAAGTGGGTGTAGTATACCTCCGGCATTACGTAAAATGCGGCAGGAAGGTTTACTTTTAGGGAAAGCCCTACATTGAACCCTGCATTGTTTTTCCCTGTCCCTTCAATGGCATCATTTACCGTTCCTTTGATATTTTTCCAGGAAGGAGAGCCTGTCGGGAATATAAGGTTGGCTTTTCCTGCCAGAGAGATCTGTGCAGAAGCGAACATTGAAAACCCGATTAATGCTATACTAAGTATCTTTTTCATTATCATCTATTTTATGGATTGTATTTTCAATCGTTTTATTATTTTCAAGTAAATATTCTCTCAGCTCTTTAAACAGTTCTGAAGAATAAACGAAGTCTATAAGATTTTTATTGCCTGCGGTGATGAGGATGTCTTTATTACCTTCCCATTCTTTGATTCCCAGACGGAGATACACAATTTTCTCCCCAATCGTCATTACAGAGTTCATATCGTGGGTATTGATGATCGTTGTGGTGTTATATTCCTTGGTGATTTCCAGGAGAAGGTCGTCAATAATATTGGAAGTGTACGGGTCAAGACCCGAATTCGGTTCATCACAGAACAGGTATTTCGGATTGTTGACGATGGCCCTCGCAATGGCCACACGTTTCTGCATTCCTCCTGAAATCTCAGACGGAAATTTTCTGCCCGCTTTATCCAGGTGTACACGGCCGATCACTTCAAAAACCCTTTTCTTTTTTTCCCTGAACGTAAGGTTTGTAAACATGTCCAGCGGAAACATGATATTCTCTTCCACCGTAAGAGAGTCAAAAAGCGCACTGCCCTGGAATACCGTCCCGATTTCTGAGCGCAGATGCTGTTTTTCGTCTCTGGTCATTACATTGATGTCACGGCCGTCAAAAAGGATTTCTCCGGATGATGGCTGGTATACATTCAGTAAGCTTTTCAGGAAAACGGTTTTTCCGGAGCCGCTCTGCCCGATGATCAGGTTTACTTTTCCTTTGTCAAAAGAAGTCGAAATTCCCTTAAGTACTTCAACATCACCAAAACTTTTCTTAAGATCTTTTACCTCAATCATCAGCTTAATATTAATTGGGTTAAAATTAATTCGGAAATGATAATAAATACCATGGTCCATACCACTGCCTGTGTACTGGCTCTACCTACTTCCAGCGATCCTCCTTTTACATTGTATCCGAAATAAGAAGGAACGGTAGCAATAATGAAAGCAAATACCGTAGTTTTAGTAAATGCGTAATATATAAAGAGGTTAGGCATATACATCTGAATCCCTACAATATAATCGTTTTCCGTCCAGTTTCCTGTCAGGACTCCCGCAATATATCCCCCGCAAATCCCAAAAACAATACTGATCGCAATCAGAAGAGGATTGAAAATGATACAGGCAATAATTTTAGGAAATATCAGGAAATTGGGAGAATTGACCCCCATAATATCCAAAGCATCAATCTGTTCCGAAACCCTCATGGTCCCTATACTGGAGGCAATATATGAACCCACTTTACCAGCAAGGATTAAGCTGATAATGGTAGGCGCAAATTCTAAAACCAGTACCGCTTTCGTAGCATATCCTACGAAGGACGGAGGGATAGGAAAAGAGGAGGCGTCAAAGTTATTGAACATCTGAATGGCTACTACCGCTCCTACGAATATAGAAGTGAAGACCACCAGGCCGAAAGAATTGACCCCAAGATCATTAATTTCTCTCATGAACAGCTTCCAGAAAACCCTCATTTTCTGTGGTTTCTGCAAGGATTTACCTAGAAGGATCATGTATTCTCCTACTGCTGTGAAAAACTTTTTTAACATGCTGCTAAATTAGGTTTTTTTATTTAAATTAAGGGTAAAGTTCGCTTCCTCGCCCTAAGGTTTACCTAACCTAAGCAGCAAATATGATTCCTTAATTTTAATCTTTTCTTTTTGTTTGATTTATTTTGCGTTTTTATCTCCGCCGATGACCAGTAAAACGGTCTTTAAAATAATAACCAGGTCCAGAACAAAACTCCAGTTTCTTACATAGAAAGCGTCCGCAAGAATACGTTTCCTCATTTCTACTTCCACATCCCCGTAATCCCCCCGAAGCCCGCTTACCTGGGCAAGACCTGTAATTCCCGGAGAAACCATGCTCCTTAAGCTGTACCTTCCGATTTTTGGTTTATAATAGTTATCCACAGCCAGCATGTGCGGACGTGGTCCTACAATAGACATTTCCCCTTTCAGGACGTTGATAAACTGGGGAAGCTCATCAAGGCTGGTTTTTCTAAGGAATTTCCCGATTTTAGTGATTCTGGAATCGTTTTCTGCCGTTGTTTTTGTAGCAGACTCATCGTTTACAACCATTGTTCTGAATTTCAGGCACGAAAACACCTCTTCATGGAAACCATATCTTTTCTGAACGAAAAATACCGGGCCTTTGGAAGTTGCTTTTATTAAAACAGCAATGATTGGAAACAGCCATGAACACAGCAGAAGCAGAATGACTGCCGAGAAAGCAATGTCAAACGTTCTTTTTACCAGGAAATTGGAATAAAAATCCAGCGGATATTTTGCCTGGCTGAGAATCGGCTGTGTCTGGATATATCCGAGATCATAAAGGAAGAAATCACTCTGCGAAATACTTGGGATCAGAGATACATGAACCTTATTGTCTTCGGCCAGCTTAAAGATCTCTTTTTCCACCTCTTCACTGAATGTATTTTCTGTGGATAAAAATAGCGTATGAATTCCATTCCTTTTCCAGAACCCAACCAGATCGTCTGAATTGATACCAGGATTTTCGTACTCAAAAATTTTATATCCGTAATCTTTTCTGTTTTCAAAGATGTTTTTCAGAATGTCCGTTGATCCTTCTTCACCCAGGAACATCACATTTCTGTAATTAATCCCCAATGAACGGAAATATTTTATACTGAAATAGATGACCGATTTGACAAGGAAAATAAAGAAAAAGAGATAAAACGACAGCCAGTATATATCTGAATTGAAAAATACGTTTTTACTCACTTTCGCAATAAGCAGAACGCCCAATATGAAAAACAGGAAGTGAATCAGGAGACGTTCCAGAAACAAAGTATAGGTGAGGTTCCTCTGGATATTATAAATCTTTGTTCTGCCGCTCAACAGCATCCAGAACAAAAACAGCAATATGAGTGAGAAGATATTCTCGTACCATGTCTCTTTATTATACTTCAGATTTTCGTTCCGGCTTACAAAAAAGAAAATAAAAATAGATGCAATAACCAAAAGGTCAAGCAAAATAATAATCGATTTCAGGTATCTAGAGTATCGAATTCTCTGCATCTATCGGTGTTATAACGGATACTATGGGCTAATGTACGTAATTTTCACTGGAAATTCCGGTATTCTGTAAATATTCTGGATTTTCTTCTACTACTTGAATACTTCAGGCACAAAAACGGACATATTAATAAAAAAAAGACCTCTAATCCTTTTTTGTGAAATTTAAGACAGTGTCTAAGGAATATTCAGATATTTATGGGTCTGTACCGAGGCTTGCCATTCCGGATGTGCCAGGATAAAATCGGTGATTTTAGGATACATCTCATCACGCTTGCTCCATTCGCTTTGCATATACAGCTTACAGTTTTCAGAAACCTTTGCGGCCTGTTCCTGGGCAAACGTAAAATCATGCTGATTGAATATAATCACTTTAAGCTCGCTGGCCTTTTCATAAATCTCCTCTTTCGGAAGTCCTGTTTTTTTGGGAGAAAGTGTAATCCAATCGATGTGGCCGCTCATCGGATACGCTCCTGACGTTTCAATATGAATGGTACATCCCAGTTCTTTTAATTTTCCTGTCAGAATATCCAGATTCCACATCAGAGGCTCTCCGCCCGTAAGCACTATTGTTTTGCAGTGTTTTGCTGCGGTTTCGGCAATTTCTTCTGCGTTCATCAGCGGATGCAGGTTCGGATCCCAGCTTTCTTTTACATCACACCAATGGCACCCCACGTCGCAGCCTCCCAATCTGATGAAATAAGATGCTTTTCCTGTGTGTGCTCCTTCTCCCTGTAAAGTGTAAAAATGCTCCATTACCGGGAGCATTTTACCTTCTTTTAATAAAATATCTTCTTCTCTGTTCATTTTAAAATTAGTCGTTATAGACCGAAGTTTTGTATGCGATGATGGTATTTTTCATCAGCATGGCTCTGGTCATAGGGCCTACTCCTCCGGGTACTGGTGTAATCCAGCTTGCTTTGGCTGCACAGCTGTCAAAATCAACATCGCCCGCAAGATAATATCCTTTAGGAGAGTCGTCATCTACTCTTGTAATCCCTACATCCACGATTACAGCGCCGTCTTTGATCATATCACCCTTTAAGAAGTGCGGATCACCTAAAGCAGTAATAACGATGTCTGCGCTTTTTGTATATTCTTCAATATCCTTTGTATAAGAGTGCGTCAATGTCACGGTAGAGTTACCCGGGAAATCTTTTCTTCCCATCAGGATGCTCATCGGTCTTCCTACGATTTTGCTTCTTCCGATGATGACACAGTCTTTCCCTTTGGTTTCAATATTATATCTTTCCAACAATGTCAGAATCCCGAATGGCGTAGCAGGAAGGAACGTATCCATTTCCAGGGCCATCTTCCCGAAGTTTTCAGGGTGGAAACCATCTACATCCTTTCTTGGATCAATGGCCATGATGATCTTCTCCTGGTCAATCTGGTCCGGCAAAGGAAGCTGTACAATGAAGCCGTCTACTTCTTTGGATTTGTTTAGCTCATCAATCTTTTCCAGCAATTCAGATTCGGAAACAGTGCTCGGGAACTTGAGAAGAGAAGAACGGAATCCTACTTCTTCACAGTCTTTTACTTTAGAGTTTACGTACGCTTTGCTGGCTCCATTGTTCCCCACAAGAATGGCCACCAGATGGGGAGCCCTTTTCTTGCCTTCAAGGATTTTTTCTACTTCAGCCTTGATTTCAGCCTTGATTTCTTTGGATACTTTAAGTCCGTCAAGAATTTCTGCCATTTTTACTTTATTTACTTTTATTTAGATTTTTTTGAATACAACAATATCCTGGAATTCATCGGCACCTTCTCTTTCCACATCTGCTCTCCAGAATCCTCCTTTTACCATAGCTACCTGCAGTCCGGCTTCAGCCGCCATCTGGTTCAGCAAAGGAATGCTTACCGCAATATTGGCTGCGGTTACCTTGTCATCCATCAGCCTGTATCCGTCATATTGATGAGGGAAAGGCATGCTGCCAAACTCCTTTTTGGTTTCGTCATACAGAAAGAATGTGGCCAGGCATTGCCCATCGCTATTCATTACCCTGCTGATTTCTTTCAGGTATCTTTTGATTTCAGGTATCTGCATGTGGGTGAATACGGAAAACAGGAACACTTTATCAAACAGGCCATCTTCGTAAGGAAATGTAAAATCTTCTGCCTTTTGGCTGAATGTATTGTACAGATCATTATAAATAGGGGTAAACTTGAACTTAAAGTTTGGATGTTTTTCCCCGATATTTTTATTGCACCAGTTAATTCCTTTCTCTACCGCATCAAAACCATCATAGGTTCCTTTATCAATAATGTCTGTAAGTGCTACCGCCGTTCTTCCTATACCACATCCTACATCCAGAACATGATCTGTATTTTGGATCCCGATGTGCTTTTTAAGAGCATTCACCTGACGGATTCCGTGGGCAATAAAATCATCGCCGCGGCCGCCTACATAGATGTCTCCTTTTTTAGGGGCATTTTTAGATCTTTTCCCGGTAAGACCATCATAGAGATCGATCGGGAAAAAATAAATTTTTCTGCCCAGAAGCCTTAGGCCGGGTGGAAGTTTATAATAATATGACCGTAGTACAGACATAGGTTATTTATTTCCTTTATAATAATTGATCAATCCGTTGGTAGAGCTGTCATGAGAACTTACCGCCTCATTATTTTCAAGCTCCGGAAGGATCTTATTAGCTAAAACTTTTCCTAATTCCACACCGAACTGGTCAAAGCTGAAAATATTCCAGATCACCCCTTGAACAAAAATCTTATGCTCATACAAAGCGATTAACTGTCCCAATGAAAAAGGAGTTAATTCTTTGAAAAGGATAGAATTGGTCGGAGTGTTTCCATGGAAAACTTTATAATTAAGCAATCTGTCTATTTCCTCATCGGATTTTCCTGCATTTCTTAATTCTTCTTCTGCTTCTTCTTCAGATTTTCCGAAGGCAAGCGCCTCAGTCTGTGCAAAAAAGTTGGCTAAAAGTTTAGGCTGGTGATCAGAAACTGCATTACTGCTTTTTGCATAAGCGATAAAATCTGCCGGAATCAATTCTGTTCCCTGGTGGATAAGCTGGTAGAAAGCATGCTGTCCGTTGGTCCCCGGCTCACCCCAGATAATTGGTCCCGTTTCATATTCTACAAATTCGCCGTTTCTGTCTACACATTTTCCGTTGCTTTCCATATCTCCCTGCTGAAGATAGGCTGCAAACCTGTCCAAGTATTGGGAATAAGGCAGAATAGCATAGCTTGTTGCTGCATAGAAATTACGGTACCAGATGCCTAAAAGCCCCATCAGAACCGGAATATTTTCTGAGAAATCTGCAGTCTGGAAATGCTGGTCTGTATCGTTGGCTCCTTTTAAAAGCTGCTCAAAATTGTCATAGCCCACCGCCAGAACGATGCTCAAACCAATAGCGCTCCAAAGGGAATATCTTCCGCCTACCCAATCCCAGAACTCAAAAATATTTTCCTCTGCGATTCCGAATTTCTTAACTTCTTCAATATTAGTAGATAAAGCAACGAAATGTTTCGCAACATCCTCTTGTTTTCCTGCTTTTAAAAACCAGTCTTTTGCAGAGTTGGCATTGGTCATGGTTTCCTGAGTGGTGAACGTCTTGGAAGCGATAATGAACAGCGTGGTTTCCGGATCCAGTTTTTTAACGGTTTCAGCGATGTGATTTCCGTCTACATTGGAAACGAAATGAACATTCAGTCTCGTTTTAAAATGCTTTAAAGCCGAACACACCATCACCGGACCAAGATCCGAACCTCCGATGCCGATATTCACCACATCCGTAATTTCTTTCCCACTAAAACCTTTATGTTCCCCGGAAATAATTTTTTCGGAGAAGAATTTCATGTGATCAAGGACTCTTCTGATCTGTGGTTTGATATTTTCACCGTCTACGATGATTTCTTTATCTGAAAAATCTCTTAAAGCGGTATGAAGAACGGCTCTTCCTTCCGTCTCATTAATCTTTTCACCTGAAAACATCTGGGAAATGGCATCTTTCAACTGGCATTCGTTGGCTAGCTGAATAAGAAGCTCTTTTGTTCTTGAATCGATCAGGTTTTTGGAATAATCAAAAAGAAAATTGTCTTTCTGTATGGAAAATTCATTAAAACGGTTAGGATTGTACTGGAAAAGGCTTCTCATATCGAAGTCGTTTCCTCCAAAATGTTCGTCAAGTGCTTTCCAGCTGTTGGTATGTATAGGGTTTATTTTTGATAGCATATGATTAGGAATTATATAGATTCAGAAAATAAAAGCAGGATTAAAATGTATAAAATCCATATCATTTTATTTCTGATCTGCAAATTTACGGAAAAATAAAACCTCAGATAAATTTGAGCGTGATAAATAACATTTTTTTAAAAAAAGAAACCCCGGATTTGATCTGGGGTTACATCGTTATTCTTTTGTGAAAGAGGGTACAGTAAAATTATTCATCCATTTCGTTCAGAATATTTTCAAGATGTTTAGCATTTCTTCCGTAAATATATTTGGTCCATAAGACAATCCCGGCGACCATGGCTCCGGTTCCCAGGAGAACGCTTATGATCAGGGTCTGCTGAAAAGAATTTGAGATATGTCCCAAAGATTCTCCTTTTTTCTCCAGTAAGTTGTAAAATTCCAGTCCTATCGTGATCATCACGTGAGGGAGAAGCAGGAAGCCGAAAGACTGGTATCTTTCCATATTTAGTTTAAGCTCGTGGTAAATTTTCCAGAGACTGGTTTTGGTATTTCCTGAATAAAGTTCGGTCTGCTTATAAAATTTATAGAAGCCAAACAGGTAATAGGAAGATATCACCACCAGCATGACATATGAAGTATAGTAAATAACATATTGCGAGGTGGGAAAGCCCAGCTGTTGTGGAAAAAAACCAATAAGAATCACAGCGATAATCTGCATCGGAAATTCCGCTTTCATACTTTTCTGGATTTTTTCAATAGGATGCTTGCTTTTCTTTAATTGTTCTATGGTGTTTGGAATATGGACGTTGTCACCGTCTTCCTTATTCCACTGTTCTTTTAATTGATCAAAATTCATAGCCTGATTTTTTTATGATTTGCTGTATTTTTTCTTTTGTTCGGTTTAGTTTTACGCGGGCATTCACTTCACTGAGCCCCAGGTTGTCGCCGATCTGCTTGTGGGACATGCCTTCCATGAAATAGAAGATTACTGCTTTTTCAACCGGTTTCAGTTCCTGGACTGCGGCGTAGAATACTTCCAGCTGCCGGTCTTTTGAAGGATTGTAATCTTCATTCTGAACTTCAAAATGCTGCGGTACATCCGTCTGGTCACTTGTCCGCTGTTTCTCCTTTTTCAGATAAGTGATCGCGGTATTGATGGCGACCCGGTACATCCACGTAGAAAATTCACTGTTTCCTTTGAAGTTCTGGTAAGATTTCCACAGCTGGATCAGGATTTCCTGCTGAAGGTCTTCCCGGTCCTCCACAGAATCCGCATAGATACGGGACGTCTTGTACAGGATGCCTTTGTGCTGGTTGATGAGCTTTAAAAAAGCGGTTTCAGTCTGACTGCTCACAATAGTTTCATGGTTTGGTTAGTTTATAGGCTCGCTACCGGTTTCACGGTGTATCCTTTGGATTTCAGAAGCTGGATCACTCCGTTTTCTCCCATTAGGTGGGCGCCTCCAACGGCAAAGAAAGAACTTTCTTTTTTCATCATATCCGGCATTTTTTCGGCCCAGTTTTTATTCCGGTCTGTGAGCATGGCCTTTTCCTGGTCTGCATTCATTATTTTATCATCTTTAAAAAGTGTGTAAACGGATTGCACATCTTCTTTTTTGAATGCTGCCACCATTTCTTTAAGCAGCTTTTCATATTCTTTTCCCATTTTCAGCTGCCCGATCACTCCTTTCAGATCATAAGCCTTATTGATAGAATTCATCTGGTCTTCCACTTTTTCCAGCCCGTATACTTTCTTTTTGTTTTTAAGGGCATTTTGCAGAAGCTCAATTTCATATAGTTTTATTTCAGTCTGCGGGCATGGAACCGCTTTTAGGGAGATCAGTGCGTAGAGACCCTGGGAGCTGGAGTTATCCATTTTCTTAAGATCCGTTCCATAGTCAGCAATAAGGAGTTTATCTAATTCCTTTGCTTCTTCAGGACTCAGCTGGTCGGATAATTTTTTATCGGCCTGAAACATTTTCTGCATTGCTGCCATTTCTGCAGGATCCGTATAATTGATCTCCATGACAAGCTGATCAGATTTTTCAAGGGCTTTCATCACTTTCGGCTTTATTTCAAAATCCTGGCTGCACATGATGTGGCAGGTTCCTGCAAGATAAGAAGGTTTTGTGAGTCCGTTTCCGGAAATTTCCCAGAGGGTACTGTTTTCTGTGTTTTTATTCTGTGCTTTTACAGCCATCATATTCAATGATAATAATGCCGCAAACCCAAGTTGTATTAAATTTTTCATATGATTAAGTTTTTGATTTTCTTATTCTTTAAACAGTAGGTAAGGGCACTTCAATAATCGTTACAGTTTTTTTCAAAAAAATAAAAAACCTCCTGAAACAGGAGGTCTGTAAAATCTAAAATTATGATGATAACCAATTGGTTAGGATTGCTTTTATTCTCCGGAAATTTTTGTGCTTTCCGGTCTTGCCAGCTTTCTTTTTCTTAAGAAATAGAGTATTGCTGTTAAAATTAATAGAAGTGGCCATATGGTAATAAGCCCGACAGCGATCTTTTGAATCAGGTAAAAACCTTCTACAAAAGCGTTTTTAGCATCATAGATAAAATTGAATTTATATTTATTGTCCATGCTGCTGGTATTGGTCACTGCAATTTCAGCAATGCGCAGTTTGGGTTCTTTGATATAAATGTCTATCGTGCTGTACTTCAGATTGTCCGTAACATCCATGTTCGCAAGCTGCTGAAGATTTCCTTCCGCCATATTATCATTGTCAAGCTTTACTTTATCTTTGTTGGTTTTCAGCTGCTCTATATTTTCGCCGTTTTTTTTAATTCTTTTGCCTTCCATTTCGGCGTACTTAATACCTGAGGTTACATCTTCCGCATTGATTATTCTGGAATTCAGGAACAGTTTCTTATTGTTAATCAAAGTAAGCAGCTCGCCCAGTTTTTCCGTAGGAACTCTTACCTGCATGGTATTTTCCGTCTGGAATTTTTTAATCATCATGGCATTTTCATTGGATGTATTATACGTATCTTCAGAAATTACATTGCTGCGGAGACTACTGTGGGTCACAAATCCTCCAAGATCCTGAACAGATTTTTCAATGGAAACTGTGGCTTCATACACATCCTTAACTTCCATATTTACATCAGCTGTTTTAATGAATTGCTTGTCTTTTACCGTCATGCTTGCGGCAGAGGATACACTGTCGGAAATATTGACTGTTGCAGAATCTGTCGTTGAGTTTGCATATTCGGTAGAAACAGCTTCTCCTTTTTTACATGAATAAATCCCTAATAAAAGGACTGCGGATAGTGATAGTTTAATGTACGTCGTTTTCATAGCGTTTATTTTTTATGGTTTGCTTAGGTCAAAGTTCAATCAGGAATTATTGTAATATTTGAAAATCAGAAGTAAAAAGTTTGTAAAGAAATATTTCCGGTTTAATTTACTGTAAATGAATGTTTTGTAAAATAAATTACGATTTGTAACCTTGTTTTCGGAGCAGTTTTTGCTTAACTTTTACAAATCAATCCCACAATACATTACTATGTCAAATACTTTTTCCAAAATCAGAAACGCAATAGAACTATTCAGATCCATAGATTTTGACCAGTTAAGTGCTATCTCCCAGAAAGTAGACCTCCCGAAACTGATGCAGAATTTCTCCAGACTGGATGATAAACAGCTGAACGGAATGATGAAAATGCTTGATCCCAACAAGAAGAAGAAAGAGCTTCCTCCTGTTGACGGTGATTTTTATGATATCTACCATACCCTCACTCCGGAACAGCGGGAAATTCAGCTAAAAGTAAGAGCATTCATGGAAAAAGAAGTGAAGCCTTTGGTGAATCATTACTGGCTCAGGGATGAATTTCCTTTTGAACTGATTCCTAAATTCCAGAAACTGAATATCTGCGGTGTAACCTATGAAGGTTACGGATGTCCGGGAATGCCCTTTCTGATGGAAGGAGTTATTGCAATGGAAATGGCAAGAATTGATGCTTCCATTGCAACATTCTTCGGCGTGCAGTCAGGGTTGGCCATGGGATCTATTTACATATGCGGATCGGAAGAGCAGAAACAGAAATGGCTGCCTCAGATGCAGAAATTTGAAAAAATAGGAGCTTTCGGGCTTACAGAACCTGAAGTAGGGTCGGGAGCAGCAGGCGGACTTACCGTAACCTGCAAACAAACACCCGAAGGATGGATTCTTAACGGACAGAAAAAATGGATCGGAAACGCCACTTTTGCCGACCTGATTATCATCTGGGCAAGAGACCTGGACAGCGGCGAAGTAAAAGGGTTTATTGTAGAAAAAGATAATCCGGGATATTCCGTGGAAAAAATAAAAGGAAAAATGGCATTGAGGATCGTCCAGAATGGATTGATTACTTTAAAAGACTGTCTGGTAACAGAGGAAAACCGTCTGCAAAATGCTAATTCATTTAAAGATACCGGAAAGGTGCTTCGCATGACCAGGGCCGGAGTAGCATGGATGGCTACAGGATGTGCACGGGGAGCTTATGAAAGTGCTTTACAATATACGAGAACAAGAGAGCAATTTGGAAAACCTATTGCTTCATTCCAGATGATCCAGGGTCATCTGGTGGAAATGCTTTCCAATCTTACTGCAATGCAGACCATGGTTTTCAGGCTATCTGAAATGCAGGATGAAGGAATTTTAAAAGACGAGCATGCCTCACTGGCCAAAGTATTCTGTACGCTGAGAACACGTGATATTGTTTCCAGAGCCAGAGAAGTGATGGGTGGAAACGGAATCCTGCTTGAGTATGATGTGGCAAGATTTGTAGCAGATGCTGAGGCTATTTACTCCTATGAAGGCACAAAAGAAATCAATTCCCTGATTGTGGGAAGATCAATTACGGGTTTCAGTGCTTTTGTTTAGGTAGCAGGTAAAAGGTGTCAGGTAGCAGGTATTATACGGTCTTAGATAACTGCCACCTGCCACCTTTTACCTATAATCTTTTTAACTAATCAAAGCCTTATATTTCTCCCTGTTATCAATAATCATCCAGATATTGATCAGGAACATCACCACAGCCATGATGATTCCCATCTGGTTCGGATCCCTGTAGACATTGTGAATAAGGATTCCCACCATAACCGGAAGGATAATAATAGCCCCCAAAGCTCTGGTCTTCGGGATAATAAATAAAAGTCCTCCGATAATTTCTACAATACCCACTAAAGGGATCAGCCAGCCAATTTCACCGAATGCTGCAAAGATTTTCACCTGTTCTGCAGTTAGCTTCGGCATTGGTGAATAATGAAGAAATTTGTCAAGTCCGGCATTGATAAAAACCAATCCGAATAAAAGGCATAGAATAAACTTTACGATTTTCATGTTTGATGATTTTATATCAAATGTAAAACAAAAATGATATTCAAAGCTCTGTTTTTATTAAAATTTGTTAATGTTTTTGGTTTTTCCCTGTGTGTGGAATAATTTATGGTTTCATTTGGTATATTTGTTCTGCAAATCAAAACTAAACTATCGTATTATGTTGAAAAAACTTCAAAAATTAGATCGTGAGCATTTAAAAAAAATCAATGGAGGTGGAAAACCACCTATCTGTGATATCGGACCGGTAGGCTGTCCTTGTAAAATACCGCCGGGAGACCCATGTTTAGGCGGGGGTGGAGGAGGAACGAATCCGGGAACGGATTTAGGATACTGTCCGGACAATCAGTCTTATATTCCATGCGATCAGCTTTGCCCAAGTGGAATGAGCCCATTCTGCGCATTATAAAAAATCTGCCTCATCTGAGGCAGATTTTTTTTATGAGTAATAACTAATAACTAATAACTTTACTGGTATGAATCAATTTATATTACTCATTGCCCATTACCAATTACTTATGTTTTAATCCATTTCTTTCAGTGTAATATTCTTCGAAATTTTATAGCTCTTTTTCTTCTTGTTTGGTTTCTCTTCTTCACCGAGCAGTTTTCCCCAGGGTTTTAATCCATCTACCCTTTCGAAAATAATTTTAATAATCGCAATAGCCGGAATGCAGAGGAACATTCCTGCAATTCCCCAAAGATGTTCTCCTAAAATAATTCCGATAAAAGAAAATAAGGCATTGATCTTTACTTTTGAACCCACTACGAAAGGAAGAACAATATTTCCATCAATAATATGTACAGCAATATATCCTATCGCTACATAAACACAGGTGGAAGGGGTGCCGGTTGCAAAAGCGATAAAACATGAGATTAAAAGAGAAATACAGATTCCCAGGTACGGAATAACATTTAGTAAGCCAGTTAATACAGCCAGAAGGATAGCATATTTAATGCCTAAAATTGTAAGAAGGATTGACGTCAGGATTGATACGATTAAGACCTGCAGACAAAGCCCGATTATGTACTTCTTGGTCATTACCCTGATCTCGGTAACCACTTCCTGTACGCTTGCTTTATGTTTTTCGTTAAAAACAGTAACGATAAAATTATTGAGAATTCTTCTGTAGTTTAAAATAAAGATAAAAAACAGGGTGAAAAATACAATAAAACCAAATCCGCTTGAAAATATTCCGAAAGTAAAGCCAAGGATCACGCCGGAAGAAGAAAGCAGCTTGTTAAGTCCCTGATTAATATAATCCAGCTGTTCATCAATCTTTACATTGAACGTCTTTGAAATCCAGTGCTGCAGGTTATTGAAAACTGTGGTCATCTGTTCCCGCAGATGAGGAAGGTCTTTGCTGAAATCAGAGAGCTGCGACCCGAAAAAATAGATAAGTCCTGATAAAATAGCCAGCATAACGAAAACAGAAGCCATGGTAGATACCGACCTTGGAAACCTTAGTTTTCTTTCCATGAATGTAGCAACCGGAAGAAAAAGCATAGCCATTAAAAAAGCCAGAAAAAAAGGAGCCAATATACTCTGTCCGAGTGCTAAGAGGTAGCCAAGGCCAATAATGGATATAACAACCAGAGTGAGATTAACGATAAAAGGGAGTCTAAGAAAGTTCATAATTTTTCAAATCTGTTGCATAAAAATAAGAAAACACATCTAATTACGTGTCCGTTTTAGTTTAATTAACACAATTCTTTTGGTAAAAAAGCACATCAACAGGGCGGTGTGGTATGTCTTTCCCATAATTGAACCGATCTCTCCAGGGTATAACTTTCCCTTGAGTTTTATTGTTTTATCGTACGCTGATTTTGCAGATACAGCTGATTTAGAAAATGGACTTATAAAAAATCTTTGATTTTTTATAAAACTTAAGTGCACTTCTGTACGTAATTTATTTAACTTGAAAATAACTAAAGTGTTTAAATCTTTTATGTCTTTTGTGGTTAATAAAAAACGCATCTCAAATATAATCTGAGACGCGTTTCCTTATTGAGAGTTGATATGTTATGAATTATTTTTCAATAGCAAATTCTATGACTTCCTCCATCCTGTTCACATAATGTACCGTCAGGTTTTTCAGATAATCTTTTTTAATTTCTTCTACATCCTTTCTGTTCGCTTCACATAAGATCACTTCTTTTATTCCTGCTCTCGTCGCGGCAAGCAGTTTTTCTTTGATTCCGCCTACAGGAAGCACTTTTCCTCTTAAAGTGATTTCACCGGTCATCGCAAGATGAGGTTTTACTTTTTTATTTTTGAACGAAGAAACCATGGAAGTAAGCATGGCAATACCGGCAGATGGTCCGTCCTTAGGTGTTGCACCTTCCGGAACGTGAACGTGGATGTTTTTCTTATCCAGATCTTCCTGCGGGATTCCAAGGTCATCATGTCTGGCTTTGATATATTCCAGAGCTATGGTAGCCGATTCTTTCATAACGGTTCCAAGGTTTCCGGTCATGGTAAGGCCTCCTTTTCCGTTGCTTAAAATACTTTCAATGTATAAGATGTCTCCCCCTACACTTGTCCAGGCAAGACCTGTCACAACTCCCGGAACTCCGGTGATCTCTGATAGACTTTTAGGTCTTGGAACTCCCAGTATTTCGTCTACTTTTTCAATAGTGATTTTTGGATTGTATTCCTTCACCAAAGCCGTTTGCAAGGCAACCCATCTCGCAATGGCAGCAATTCTTTTCTCCAGGGTTCTTACCCCACTTTCAGAAGTATGGGCTTCAATAATATGCTTAAGTTCAGGATTCCCCAGTTTGAATGATTTCGGATCCAGACCGTTTTCTTCCTGTTGCTTTTTAATTAAGTGTCTTTTTGCAATTTCCGTCTTTTCCTCCATGGTATATCCGGCGATCTGGATGATTTCCGTCCGGTCTAAAAGCGGAGTCTGGATCGTAGAAAGGGAATTGGCAGTAGCTATAAACATCACTTTTGATAAATCATAGCCCATTTCCAGGAAATTATCATAGAAAGATTTATTCTGTTCAGGATCAAGAACTTCCAGGAGTGCAGAGCTTGGATCTCCGTGCAGGCCTTGTCCGATCTTATCAATTTCGTCCAGAACAATCACCGGGTTGGAAGTGCCCGATTTCTTGATAGACTGCAGGATTCTTCCTGCCATAGCCCCAATGTAGGTCTTTCTGTGGCCGCGGATTTCACTTTCGTCATGAAGCCCGCCCAGAGATAATCTTACGTATTTTCTTCCTAAAGCATCAGCAACGGATTTTCCTAAGGAGGTTTTTCCTACTCCCGGAGGTCCTACCAATAAAAGGATAGGGGATTTCATGTTGTTTTTTAATTTTAAAACAGCCATGTGTTCAAGGATTCTTTTTTTAATATCTTCCAGACCGAAGTGGGCCTTATCTAAAGTTTTCTCGGCTTTGGCAATATCAAAAACATCTTTCGTATACCTTTCCCATGGAAGATCGGTAAAGAAATCAAGATAATTTCTCTGTACGTTATAATCAGGAGCATTCGGATTCTGGCGTTGCAGTCTGTTGATTTCCTTCTGGAAATGCTCTTCCACCTCCTGATTCCATTTTTTTGCTTTTGCTTTGTTGATGAGGTCTTCCACATCGCTTTCCGGACCGCCTCCCAGCTCATCCTGAATGGTTCTGATCTGCTGATTCAGGAAATATTCTCTTTGCTGCTTATCTAAATCTTTTGAAGTTTTCTGATGGATCTGGTTTCTTAATTCCAGCTTTCTGAAATCTTCGTGCATCATTTCGTAGCATTTATTGGCCCTTTCTATCAGGCTTTTTTCCTCCAGCAGCTTTTGTTTTTCGGTAGAAGGAAAATTAGCGTTGGTGCAGATGAAGTTCAGGAGATCATCATTGTTGCTGATATTCTTAATCGCAAAATTGGCTGCGTTTGGAATATTCGGGTCAAGTTCAATGATCTTTAAAGCCAGATCCTTAACGTTGTCAAGCAAGGCTTCATATTCTTCCTTGTTCTTTGGCTGGGAATCCTTCAGTTTTGTGATCTCCGCTTTAAAATAAGGCTGCTTTTCTACGATCTTTTTGATCTTAAATCTGTGAAATCCTTTAGTGATAGCCGTGATATTGCCTTCAGGAAGCTTGATGATCTTAATGATCTTGGCCAGCGTACCGGTCTGGTACATGTCTTTTTCCGCCGGCTGTTCTATATCAGAATTTTTCTGGCTTACAATGCCAATGAAATCTCCGTTTTTCTGGGCTTCCTCAAGAAGCTGTATCGATGCTTTTCTTCCGGCAGTAATAGGGATTACTACGTTGGGAAACATAACCATATTTCTTACAGGAAGGATAGGGAATATTTTCTGTTCGGAATTCTTATCGGTCTCAGAAAAGTCTGAAAGGTTGATCTCTTCCGCCACAATATCAAACCCATCACCGATCATTTCCTCTAAACTAATATCTTCAAATTCTGTCATACTTATATAAAATGACAAATTGTCATCTTCGTTTTAAATCGTTAAAATGATATTTTACAATATGCGCTGAAAACCTGCAGCGTATTATAGTTACCTAAATGGCACAATAGCTGTGCCATTTGTTTTTTGCTAAAAAATATGGTCAAAATTTCCTTTTTTGAATAAACTTTCATTTTAAAAATTAAAATAAAGAACTTCTGCTTCTCTAATTTCTTAAAAATGTGTATTTTCGCAAACTGATAAAAAACTATAATATATAAAATGGCAATTTTAGGACAGATTAGGAGTAAGCCTTGGCTTTTGATGGGAGTGATCGCATTGGCGCTTTTAGCGTTTTTGGTAAACCCGGAAAGCATCGACAAGGTTTTTGGAAAAAATCCTGATGTTTTAGGAAAAGTAAACGGTGAAAAAATTAGCCGCGAAGAGTTCAATGACCAGCTTTTCGTGCTGCAGCAGCAGGCTGAACAGCAGGGCCGTCCGAAAACGGGGCTTGAAGAGCAGGCATGGCAGTTACTTGTACAATCTAAACTTATCAAGCAGCAGTTTGAAAAATTGGGCTTTGAGATGACGGATGATTATTTCTGGAACCAGATCCAGTACGATCAGATGTTTGCCCAAAACAAACAGTTCTTTGATGAGAAAGGTAATTTTAAAACTCAAGAGCTTAAAAAAGAAATTGAAACATTAAAAAACACCAACCCAGAAGGGTACAACCAATGGTTGAAAACCAGAAAAACTGTGGAATACAGATTGATGGCAAGACAGGTGTTTACTAATATTTCTGCAGGGATCACTACAGGAAAGAAAGAGGCTGAAGAGCTTATGAAGCAGAGAGATCAGCTGGCTGATATTGATTTCGTAAAGATTGATTATGCAGCTTACCTTCAGAAAACAAAAATCAACGTTACTACTGCGGACCTTGAAAATTATATCAAGCAGCATCCTGTAATGTTCAAAGCTGAGCCTAGCAGAAACATCGGAATCGTTTACTTCCCTTCCAGACCAAGCCCTGCAGATGATGCAGCGACTCAGAAGGAAATCAATAAACTGTTCTCAGGTGGTACTGATGCGAGCGGAGGAACGGAGAACTTCCAGAATACCAAGAATGATTCCATGTTCATTATGGCTAATTCTGATATGCCGTTTAACAGTCAGTATTCAGCGCCGAACCAATTGCCACAGACGATCCAGGGACAGATTGCTTCTGCCGCTATCGGACAGACCTTCGGACCTTATAAAGAGCAGAATTTTTATGTAGTTTCAAAACTTCTGGATAAAAAGACTTCAGATTCTACTTTGTCAAGACACATCCTTATTGCTTTCAAAGGAAGTCCGGCAGGAGAAGGAGTGACAAGATCAAAGGAGCAGGCTAAAAAATTAGCAGACTCTATCGGAGCTATTGTCAAATCAACTCCGGCTAAATTTACAGAATTCCTTAAGCTTTCTAACGACCCAAGTTCAGCAGCTCAGGGAGGAAGCCTGGGATGGACAACTCCGGAAACACCTTTCGTTCCTGAGTTCCTTACTTATTTGGCGAACAATCCTAAAGGAGCAACCGGTGTGGTAGAAACACAGTTCGGATATCACATTATCAATATTGAAGATAAGAAAGCAGGGGCAATGAGCTATAAAGTAGCTAACCTTGTGAAAGAAGTGAAGCCTTCAGAGGCTACAGAAGCAGAATCCGATAAAAAAGCAAGAAGATTCATCCAGCAGGTTCAGGGGAAATCTTTCAACGATTTCGTGAATATTGCTAAAAAAGGAAACTATCAGTTCTCCAATCCGAAAACAGCTAAAAGATTTGACGGACAGCTGCAGGGACTTGGTACTGATAAAGACGGTGAAATTTTAGCGTGGGCTTTCGATAAGAAGAGATCTAAAGGAGATACCGAATTCTTTACCGTAGAAGGTACAGGAGATAAAATTGTAGCTTATCTTAACGGAAAACAGGAAGCAGGTCTTGCTGATCCAGAATCGGTAAGAGATCAGATCGAAGTGATCGTTAAAAATAAACTGGCAGCAAAACAGATTTCTGATAAAATTGCAGGAGCTAAAGCTTCAAGCTTAGATCAGATTGCTAAATTATTTGCTTCAACAAAGCAGACTGCTCAGGTGAATATGCTGAACCCTTCAGTAGCCGGAGCCATGGAGCCTAAAGTGGCAGGTGCAGCATTTGGTGTGGCGAAAGGAAAGCTTTCTAACCCTATCGAAGGTGGAACCGGAGTGTATGTACTGATCAAAAAATCAGAAACGGTAAACAAGCAGCCGGGTGACCTTAAGCAGTTTACAGAATCTATTACCCAGAGAAATGCAGGGATGTTCGGACAGGCCTGGATGAAGAGCCTTCAGGATAATGCGGATATCAAAGATTACAGAATAGAGATCTGGAGCAAGATCGGAAATCAGCAATAATTAAGAAATTAATTTAAGGATATAAAAGCGGCAGAATTTTCTGCCGCTTTTTTGTATTTAACGCAGAACAATAAAGAAAAAGATTAATTTAAAATGTACTATATTTGCTTATTAGAAAAAATTTAGCAAGTGAAGTTGAGTAAAGAATTAAAAGCTGGGGTCATTGCACTTTTAGCTATTGTAGGCTTTGTATTATTGTTTCAGTTCATGAAAGGTAGAAGCCTGTTTACTACCGATAATATATTTTACGCAAAATACGATAACGTAGAAGGGCTGGCACAGTCTTCCGCGGTTTCCATCAATGGTCTCAAAGTAGGGCAGGTCGATAAGATCATCCCGAGAACCGCTAAAGACGGAAAAATCAGTTTTGTCGTAAAAATTACTGTGGACGACAAGTTTGAGTTTTCCAAAAATTCTACCCTTGAAATCTTTGAACCGGGACTGATGTCCGGAAAAGAAATGAGAGTGAACCTGATGTATGGCGGCCCGACAGCAAAAGACGGCGATACCCTGCAGGGTGCTTTCAAACTGGGAACTTTAGGAAGCCTTTCTTCCCAGGTAGGGCCGGTGAAAGATCAGCTGCAGACCGTTTTACACCGTGTAGACTCTTTGATGGCTAATGCCAACCAATTGGTTGACGGACAAAACAGAGCGGAGATCAAAGCATTATTGGCTAACCTTAATAAAACAGTAAGCGCGTTACAGACTACTGCAGGTAGCGTGAACAGCCTTGTAGGACATAATGATCCTAAACTGCAGCAGGTACTTGATGATGCAAGCCTTACAATGAAGAGCGGAAAGGTAACTTTGGATAAATATGGTAACCTTGCAGAAAGCATAGATACCAAAAAGCTGAATGCCACCATCGCCAATTTAGATGTTACCGTAGGAAAACTGAACCAGGTGATTGCCGGAGTTGATAACGGTCAGGGAAGTTTAGGAAAGCTGATGAAGGATGAGCAGCTTTACAACAACCTGAATGCTGCATCTACCAATCTGAATTCCCTGATTGAAGATATGAAAGCCAACCCTAAGAGATACATCAATTTCTCAGTTTTCGGTAAGAACAATAAAGACTAATCACCTTATGCAGTACATCGATAACATTATTTTTCTGATCCTATTAGTAGCAGGATTCGGGCTTTTTGCCAAGAGCCTGCAAAAGATCTACAGAAATATCAGATTAGGAAGGGAAATCAACAGAAGCGACAGAAAATCCGAGCGCTGGGAAACCATGGCCACCGTGGCGATGGGCCAGAGCAAAATGGGAAAACGTCCTGTGGCAGCTATTCTCCATCTTTTTGTATATGTAGGTTTTGTTATTATCAATATAGAGCTGATAGAAATTATTGTAGACGGGATCTTTGGAACGCATAGGTTTTTAGCTACCATTTTTGGACACGGTTTCTATAGTTTCTTTACGGCAACGTTAGAAGTATTGGCATTGCTGGTAGTGATCGGAGTCGTGATATTCTTTATCAGAAGAAATTTTTACGGGGTTAAAAGATTAACGATGAAAGAACTTTTCGGATGGCCTAAAAATGACGCCAACTGGATTCTGATCATTGAGTTTGCCCTGATGATGGCTTTCTTTACCATGAATGCTTCCGATTATATTTTGCAGATGAGAGGGGCTCTTCCCGAGCATGGAAGCTTTCCCATCAGTGAGATAACGTTCATTCCGTTTTTAGAAGTATTCAGTTTCGATAACGGATTTTTAATGTTTGTTGAAAAAGGAGCATGGTGGTTCCATTTTATCGGGATCCTGTTCTTCATGAACTATCTTTATTACTCAAAACATTTACATATTATTCTTGCATTTCCAAGCACATGGTATGCGAATCTTGATAGAAAAGGAAAATTCAATAATCTTGACTCTGTGACCAAAGAGATCAAGCTGATGATGGATCCCAATGCAGATCCATATGCAGCCCCGGCTGAGGGCGATGCTGCCGATGTTCCGTCAAAATTCGGGGCAGAAGACGTATTCGATCTGAACCAGGTGCACCTGCTTAATGCCTATTCCTGTACAGAATGCGGAAGATGTACTTCCGTCTGTCCTGCCAATATCACAGGAAAGAAACTGTCTCCGAGACTGATCCTGATGAAAACAAGGGACAGGCTGGAAGAAGTGGGAAGAAATATAGACAAAAACGGAAAATTCGAAGATGATGGCAAGAAGCTTCTGAATGATTATATCACGAAAGAAGAACTTTGGGCATGCACAACCTGTAATGCCTGTACGGAAGCTTGTCCGGTATTGCTGGATCCGCTTTCCATTATTTTTGAAATGAGAAGATTCCTCGTGATGGAGCAGTCTGCTGCCCCTCAGGAGCTGAATCTTATGATGACGAATGTAGAAAATAATGCTGCTCCGTGGCAGTATAACCAGGCAGACCGTTTGAATTGGGCTAATGAGAATTAATGTAACAATGTAAAATAATGTAGCAATGTAGCAATCATTGGTAAACTGGTACATTGATATATTGGTAAAATTGGAAAAAATGGATTTCAGTATAAAAACAATGGCAGAATATGCTGCCGAAGGAAAGTCCCCGGAAGTTTTATTTTGGGTTGGGTGTGCCGGAAGTTTTGACGACCGCGCCAAAAAAATTACAAAAGCATTTTGCAAGATATTAAACAAGATAAACGTTGAATTTGCAGTTCTGGGACAGGAAGAAAGCTGTACCGGAGATCCTGCGAAAAGAGCAGGAAACGAGTTTGTCTTCCAGATGATGGCCCTTACCAATATTGAGGTCCTGAATGCCTACGAAGTAAAAAAAATCGTTACCGCATGCCCGCACTGTTTCAATACGCTGAAAAATGAATACCCAAGCCTGGGCGGACACTACGATGTGGTACACCATACCCAGTTCCTGAAATCCCTGATGGAGGACGGAAGACTGAAGATAGAAGGCGGTGCCTTTAGGGGAAAAAAGATCACTTTTCACGACCCTTGCTACCTGGGAAGAGCCAATGATGAGTATGAGGCTCCGAGAATGCTTCTTGAAAAGCTGGATGCTGAACTGGTAGAAATGAAGCGTTGCAAGACCAATGGCTTATGCTGTGGAGCAGGAGGTGCACAGATGTTTAAAGAGCCCGAAAAAGGGAATAAAGACATCAATATTGAAAGAACGGAAGAAGCTTTGTCTTTCCAGCCTAAAGTGATTGCTACAGGATGTCCTTTCTGTAATACGATGATGACAGACGGGGTAAAACACTTTAACAAGAATGACGAAGTAGCCGTAAAAGACATTGTAGAACTTCTTGCGGAAGCGGAAGATCTGTAAAATTTTTAAATCTCTTAATTGTATTCACATGAAAATTGAAGAATCCAGTATCGTAGAAACCAACGATTACAGAGTCATTATATATCCTGCATCAAGGCCTTTTGAAACCAAAGAGGCCAAAGCAATCACCGAAAAATTATTCGATTTCCTGGCCACATGGGCTGCCCACGGGAAACCGCTTGCTTCATCCTTTAAAATTGAGAAAAATCAGTTTATCGTGGTGTGTGTAGACGAAGAGAAAGAAATGGCTTCAGGATGCAGCATTGATGCTTTAGGGAAGGTAATGCGCGAAATAGATGAAGAATACCAGCTTGGGCTTTTCGACAGGATGAAAGCCAGCTTTGTGGAAAACGGAGAAGTAAAGACCCTGAAACTTCAGGAGTTTAAATCTCAACTGAGAAGTGGTGAGCTGCAGAAAGATATCCAGGTGTTTGACTTTTCGAAAAATACCTATCTTGATTTTTTAAGTCACTTTCTGCTTCCATTAGAGAAAAGTTGGGCGGCAGGAATTGCTTAAATTCATATAAAAAATAATCAATCAGAACTTTAGATTGAAGCCTTCAGGCAGTTTTCGGTTGAAAACAGTCTTTGTAAAGTCTTCAATATAAGGTTCTTTTTGTTTGATCACCTTGCACGGATTTCCTACCGCAATGGAATTGGAAGGAATATCTTTAGCCACGATGGAGCCCGCACCGATTACCACATTATCGCCAATCTGTACTCCGGGAAGGATCACGGAATTGGTTCCTACAAAAACATTATTTCCGATGACGATAGGGCCGCATTCATCATGAATACTGTGGTCATTGTGGTTATGATTCGCGGAGATCAGAGACGTTCCTGCTCCAAAACCAACGTTACTTCCTATGATAATTCCGTTATTGGCCTGAATGTAAATATTAGGATTATCGCCCGGATCGCACATGATTCCTTTCTTAATATTCTGATATCCCCTGACTTCCGATGTAAAATGTACCGGCCACGGAACTTTTCCATTGATCCTCAAGATTTTTTGCGGAACCAGATAGGTAAAGAAAAGGACGTGAGGAAGAAGATAGTCATACTTCTGGCGGTAATATTCCGGATAGAAAAAATTATTAATTCTATGGAAGATCTGGTATTCAATAAATTTTTTAATCGGATTCATTTTTCTTCAGGATAAACATAATGTAAAAATACAAAAATCCGTAGCCTACAAACAAAAACAGGGAGAAAATACCTACGAGATAACTGATTCCTTTTTCCTTTCCAATCAATATGGCGGCAATATTGGCCAGGAAAAGATAGATATTGAAGACGAGCGCCACATTATTCCTTTTTAAAATGGTTAAAATATCGGAAATGGGATTAATAAGGCTCCGGGTAAGATACCCGAATGACATCAGGAAAATAAACAGGCCCAGATGTTCCCAGTTTTTGTTGAAAAACAGTTCCAGAATCGGAATGCCAACCACATTGATCAGGATGTACAGAGCAAGGATAATATAGAAATTCATCAGGCTCATCTTTTTTGTATAAGCGAAAAGTTCACTTCTGCTTCTGCCCCGGTTGTTGATCTCTGCAGCTCTCGGATAATAAACCGTTGCAATAGAGGAGGAAACCAGCAGAAGCGGGACAGACATGATCTTTACAGCTAAAGAATACTCCCCCAGAAGCGAATCTGCAAAATAAAGCGAGATCAGGATCGGCATAATGTTATTGCCCAGTGCATTGATCAGGGTGGAAGGATAGGAATATTTAAAAAGCTCCGGCCGTTTTTTAACCTGAGCAATATATCTTTTGAAATCCGGTTTAACAAAATATTTCCTTGCATAATAAACGGCGGCAAGAAAAGCAACGATATAGCCTATCAGACTGCCTATAACCAGCCCCTTTTCTATTTTAATAAATACAAACAGAACCTGAAACAGAAAACTAACGAGGGAATCTACAATCGTAAGTACAGAAACCAGTTTGAATAATTTTTTTTTGGCGAGCAGAAACTTGGCATTATTGGTGAAAAGATAGATAAAGCCTGTGAAAATCCCCAGAAACAGAATATTCTTCGGAACATCAAAGGGAATAAGCACCAGTAAAAAAGCCAGAAGCATCATTCCGGATGAAATAATTCCGGCAGCACTGAAATTATTATTGATATCCTGCTCGTCGCTTTCAAGCATAATCATATGCTCCTGTACAAGACTAAGCACCACCGTAAAAATGCTCATAATACTGAGATAAATACTGAAGATCCCGTATTCCGAGGAACCGTAATATTTTGCCAGCAAAAGCCCTCCGATCACCAAAACGAACTTGGAAATAAAGTTTCCCTTAAAGATGGTGGTGATGTGGCTGCTGTTTAATCTTTTGAGTTTGTTTAAAAACATGGTAAAATATTACGAGAACAAATATATAATTATACATTTGCATAAGAAAGAGTATTGAAAATTAACAGAAGATGAAATTTAGGCTCAATTATATTTTTATATTTCAATTTATAGCGTTGCTGTTTGTGGCAGTTTCATGCGGAAGTGATGATGAATCCCTGCAGAGGATAGATCAGGTCATGAACATTTATATCAAAAACACCGCAGGGCAGGATTTGCTGAATGCTAAAAAAGCAGGCTCATACACCGCATATTCCGTGAATGATAATAACGGAACCACTGATGTGGCGCCGGTATCCATTCCGCTTAAGATGACTACCGACTCTCTGTACTATTTCGAATATATCAGGGGTGCCAGGAGGATTACGCAGGATTCCATAAGCCCGGATAACAGAACATACAGCTCCAGAATGACTTTTTCCCTTAGAAGAACAGTTAATAATCAGGAGGTTGTGGTACAGGATGTAATGGATATCCTTTACCGCTGGACGCCGTCGGTATTCCAGGTTGCTCAGGTAAAATATAACAACCAGGTGGTGTTTACGAAAGAAGCGGACGCTCCTAATGCTATAAATACCATTACTATCATAAAATAATTTAAATTTGTAAAAAAGTCAGCTTAATATATAAGTCTGACATCTAATATTTAACATCTAAATAAAATGTTACAAGTCAATTTTTTACGCGACAATAAAGAACGCGTTTTAGAAGGTCTTCAGAAAAGACAATTCAAGAATCTTGGGTTGGTAGATGATGCGATCGCTACTGACGAAGAAAGAAAAAGAATTCAGTTTGAATTAGATTCCCAGCTTTCCGAGATCAACAAAATTTCGAAAGAAATCGGACTTTTGATGAAGGAAGGAAAAAAAGAAGAAGCGGAATTATCAAAATCTAAAACAGCACAATTTAAAGAGTCGAGTAAAGAACTGCAGTCCCAGTTAGATGTAACGGAAAAAGCTTTACTGGATATTTTATACCAGATTCCGAACGTTCCTTTTGAAAAAGTAAAAAGCGGATCTTCTGCGGAGGATAACGAGAATATTTTCCAGTCTCATGATGTGGAAGGTCTTGGAGAAGGGGCTATCCCTCACTGGGAGCTTGCTAAAAAGTACAACCTGATTGATTTTGAATTGGGGGTAAAAATAGCAGGTGCAGGATTCCCGGTTTATTTAGGTAAAGGGGCAAGACTTCAGAGGGCTTTGGTTCAGTATTTCCTGGATAAGAACATTGAGAAAGGTTATATGGAGGTGAACCCTCCTCACGTGGTGAATGAAGCTTCAGGGTACGGTACAGGACAGCTTCCTGACAAGGAAGGGCAGATGTACCACATTGGTGAAGATGATCTGTATCTTATTCCTACGGCTGAAGTTCCTGTAACGAATCTTTACCGTGATGTATTGCTTGAAGAAAAAGATCTTCCAATTAAAAATACGGCATTCTCTCAGTGTTACAGAAGAGAAGCGGGAAGCTATGGCGCTCACGTAAGAGGTCTGAACCGTCTTCACCAGTTTGAAAAAGTAGAGATCGTAAGACTTGAAAAACCGGAGAACTCTTATGCAGCTTTAGAAGAAATGGTAGAACACATCAAAGAGATCCTTACCGATCTTGAGCTTCCGTTCAGGGTGTTAAGACTTTGCGGTGGTGATATGGGCTTCACGTCTGCTATGACCTATGATTTTGAAGTATGGAGTGCGGCTCAGGAAATGTGGCTGGAAGTAAGCTCTGTCTCTAATTTTGAAACTTTCCAGGCCAACCGTCTGAAATGCCGTTTCAAAACAGAAGGAAAATCCCAGCTGGTGCATACCTTAAATGGCTCTGCTATGGCTCTGCCGAGAATTATGGCTGCGCTGCTTGAAAATAATCAGACGGCAGAAGGAATCAGAATTCCTAAGAAAATTGCGGAATATGCAAGATTTGATCTGATCAGCTAAAAATTAAATCATTTCTGATATAAAATAAACCTCCGGTCAAATGACAGGAGGTTTTATTTTTTTTTCAGCTTATAAATATAGGCCAGGTAGAATCAGTAAGCCTTAATGAATTTAATATTGAACATGTTGAAGCTTAAGAAATGCTGACAGAAAAAATCCCGGATTCAAAATCCGGGAATATAATTTATTGTTTCGTTAGATGTATCACTTGATTGGTAGGCATTGTCGTTTTAAAGTTGGTGCAGTTCTGTGTTACAATGTCATTATCGGGGTGGAAATTAACGGTCATTTGGTTGGGTGTTTCAGGTTTAATACCGGCATAAATAAATCCGTAATCAACACACCCGGATTTTCCTCCTGAAAAGGTTATTAAATATAATTTTAAGTTCCTTTGAAAATTATGTCCCCAGTTTGCATCATCATCAGATTTGTTGAAATTGTCAAATATAACGGTTCCGTTAGAAGAGGTTATTTTAACCCTTCCTATTAATCTATCCCATTTTATAGAAGAAAACTCACTAGCCATATTTTCTTTTTTTATAAAATTAAATTCATAGGTGTTTCCATCTAAAGTTCCTTTCCAGGTTCCTACATACTTGTTAAGAAGTCCATTACTGTCTTTAACATAATCTGCAGCAGGATAATTTCCGGGACTGTATTGAGACATCGTTTCCAGAGAAACAGTTTGAGCATTTAAAAGTATGCTGAAAACTGATAGAATAATAAAAAATATATTTTTCATAATGTATTTATTAAAAAAATTAAGGACAATTAGACGTTGAAGTTGTCGTTTTATCCGGATTAAGCTTTACTTCTGAGGTGGCACCACTTGCATTCACATTCATTTTATAGAGGTTTGTCGCTTTTACATTCATTTTTTCATCCAGAAATTTCAAAAAGGAAGCTTCCGGATTTTTTGAGCCTAGCATTGCTTTTTTATAAGGTTCATAGAAACCTGCGATTTGCTGTTCGGTAAATGACTTGATCTGATACTGGTTTCCTGTAAATCTGATCTGATAAGTTCCGTTGCTTGAAACCATTACCGCATAAACGTCTGTCAAGGGTCTTCCTGCTGCCTGTGCATTGGCTAGCATATCCATAAAATATGCCACATCGGCAGGGGAGAACATTTTTATTCCCGTTCTTGTTTCTTCGTAGCCATCGGAATTTGTGGTAGTGATGTCATCAACATGGGTATGCATATATCCCATGATATCTTTGTTTTCCGGAAGACTAGCTTTAGGGAGTGATAAGGCATTGGAGTTTGAATTTGCAGAAGCCTGATCGTGATAGGTAAAATCACCGTTAGTTCTCTGGGAATATCCGGTTTCTTTACTTAAACCTTTCTTATTGGTCAGGTCATTCAATTTCTGGCTAAAAGTCTGACTGTTTTTTTGACCCTTTATTTTACTGCACGGATCAGTACCTGAAGGATTATTCGGGTTAGGATTATTCGGGTTAGTTGGATTGGTAATAACACCGCCGGGAATTGGAGTACTTGGATTACCGGGGAAGGGGTTGGTTGTCCCTCCTCCGGGAGAAGGAATGACAACTTCTTCTATCTCACCGTGACACGGCTTGCATGAAGGAGAACTCATAGGTCCGGAACCGTTTTTGGCTACTTCATCAATTAATTCACCTCTTACAATCTGTTTTTCATATCGCATTGAACCTTCCAGAGAAATGTAGGACACTTTTCCCGTCATTTTTCCCATAATTTCATGAGCGGTAAGGCTGTAATCAGAAATTTCAAAATCAGAATTTGACTCAAATTTCCAGATATGTCCGGAAACTTTACCATTGTCTATTCTAAAAGTAAGCTCCTCAATAAGTCTGCTTCCTTCATTTTTAACCGGTACCGTGATAAGAACGATTTTTCCTTCACCCTTATACTCCCTGGCTTTATCCCATTCTATAAGCTTTCCTGCTACCATATCTTTTCCCTTCATATATTCACTTTTGATATAGAATACAGGATCCTGCTGAACATTGGCAACTTCAGTTTCCAAAGCTTCATGTACACATGATTGCAGAAAAGAAAGACAAAGAAAGCTTCCAGCTACAATAGCTGTAAAAAAATTTTTCTTCATTTATTATAATTTTTTAGACATACATTTTTAAAACACTAAAAAGTGTCGTATTAAAAATTTCGAGTGCAAAAATATAAAATTATTTCTATATGAGGTGATAATTTGTGTTGGAAAACCAAATTTAAATTCTATGATCATTGTTTTCACCATCAGTTTTCTATGAGCCTGAAAGGTTGTAAAAGGAAAACCCACCAATGCGGTGGGTTTATTTTATTCTGTAATGATTATGATCTTCTGATCCGAATGTTTAAGTTGTATATCTTTATCATACATGGCTTTGAGATCATAGTCTATTTTTACGGTGTAGGGATCAATCTGCTTTACCCAGTCATGTTTTCCGGTGACAGATCTTATCTTATTTTCAAATTTCAGCGTGGTTTCGATGCTTTTGAAAAACATGCTGACCATGCCCTGTACCTTTTCGGCTTCTTCTTTGGATGTTTTACTTCTGAGGGTTTCCTCAATATTTTTAAGATTGAAGTTGTCTGTATTGATGGTCAGGGTTTTTCCGTCCCAGTTATTAAAGATATTCTGATCCAGCGGCAGCTTTTCTTTTTTGTTATAACTGCTCAGCATCTGATAGTCTGCCTGTGTGAAGCGGTCCATTTTTAAGGAAATACCTGCCGGTTCATTGTTCTCTTTATTCATTTTCATAAAGATTTTTTTCATGATCCTTACTGAGTCAGGGTTTGCAGGCTGCTGTTTGCCTTCCTTTTTTTGCATATCAAGCAGGCTAGTCCATTCAGTGGGCAGTTTATCCATTTCCCCAAATTCATTCTTCTGCTTCAGGGAATCGGGGGTCATGGCTTTCATTTCCTCCATAAACTGCCTCATATCAATATCTGTAACGGATGTTGAAGCGGCATCTTTATGATAGACTATTTGAGAATTAATGGTGCATGACTGCAGTCCAAATACGGCTGCAATGAATAAAAAGAGTATATTTTTCATGGATTAGTTAAATTAATGACAATTGCTTGAAGTGTGATCATGTCCTTCAATATGGCAGTTGGCTCCGTTGTGATCCCTGGAGATCGTCATGGCTTCTGCCCTTGGTGAAATGTATGGAATGCCTAATTCCAGACCTCTGAGGATAAATAATCCTCCTAAAACAATCATAATAACCGGAACGGCTTTTAAAACCTTCACCCGGAAAGCCTGATTCATAAGATTTCCGGCGAGAACTACCGCAAACATGAACGGAAGTGTGCCCAGCCCGAATAAAGCCATATATGAAGCTCCCTGCCACACGCCTCCGGCAGCCAGACTTGCCGTAAGTGCCATATAAACCATTCCGCACGGAAGAAATCCGTTGAGAAGGCCTGTAGTAAACCTTGACCGGTAATCTGCCTTTTGCAGCAGTCTTCCCAAATTTGATTTTACTGAAAACAAAAATTTAGAAAGGAAAGGAATCCGGGAAGCGAAATCTTTTCCGCCAAATGAAAACAAAGCCATAACGATTAGCAGAATACCTGCAATGATCGTTAAATACTGCTGAAAACCCGCCATTTCAAATCCTTCGCCTATGATTCCAAGAATAGCTCCAAGTAAAGAATAGGTAGCGATCCTTCCGAACTGATAGGTCAGGTTCTGAAGATAGAAATTGGTGGCCTGTTTTTTAGTCAATCCCATCGATAAAGCAATAGGTCCGCACATTCCGACACAGTGAAAGCCGGAAGCGAAGCCCAAAGCAATAGCCGATAAAATAAGTCCTATTTCCATATCACATCATAATCCATTCGGTAGTCTGCTTTATCTCTGGTCCACATCAGTCTCAACGTGTAATTTCCTGCTTTCAATACCTGTGCAGGGATGATAAATGACTGGGAAGCATCAAGCTGTACAGATTTTTTTATATCCAGATTCTGGTCGTCGGTTCTGTTTAAAACAAATTTTACCGTAGCATTACCGTTGTTGTAATCTTTTGGGAACGTGATTTTAATGCCGCTTTTTTCCTGGCTGTATACAGGTTTTTCCTGCAGATCATCAGCTCTTTTTTTAGCATCAATCACGTCCTGGTACTTAAGCTCCTCTTCATAATAATTATCAGTTACCATTTCAGAGTTCTTCTGCCCGTTCGGGAAAAGAAACAGCATGGATAGTATAAAAGCAATAAATGCAAATAATGCAATAAATACACCGTGTCCCCAACTAAAATTTTTCATTTCTTCCGGATTTTTTTGTCTTTATATGATTTTCCTTTGCGATTAAGAAACCACAAAGCTTTTATTAAAATTGAAGTTTGAATGGTCCTTCGAAGTACGTCTGATAGGAATCAATAAGCTTGCCCTTCATATCATACACCCCGATGGTAATATTCTGTTTAGATAATTTCATATCATTTTCCGGGAAGCTGATGTTAATCGTTCCTTTCGAAATCTTATCCCGGTCTACCTGGATTTTGCTGGATGCACTGTAGGTGATCTCACCGTGAGCCGGCTCCAGGACTTTTATCGTAACAATTTTTTTGTCGTTCGTCTTGTTCAGGAAGGTGTAATTGTACGTATTGGTAATTTTACCGTCTCTTACAAAGAATGTACTTCCAGCTGGTTTAATGAATTTGGCCTCCATCTCACCGCGGCTGTAAAGAAGGAATCCTAAGAATCCTACCAGAAGCACAAGAACTACGGCAAAGCCTTTCATTCTTCCTGTAAACTTAAACTGGGTCTGGTGCTCAATTTCGTTTTCGGAAGCATATCTGATCAGTCCTTTTGGAAGACCTACTTTTTCCATCACTTCATCACAGGCATCAATACATGCCGTACAGTTCACGCATTCCAGCTGCTGTCCGTCTCTGATGTCAATTCCGGTAGGACAAACCACCACGCACTGGTGACAGTCGATACAGTCCCCTTTTCCTGCCGCTTTACGGTCTTCGCCTTTTCTCCATTTTGATCTGTTTTCCCCTCTTTTAAAATCGTAGAAAACGTTGATGGTATCTTTATCAATTAAAACACCCTGTAATCTTCCGTATGGGCAAACCAGCGTACATACCTGCTCTCTGAACCACGCAAATACAAAGTAAAATGCTGCGGTAAACAATACCATGATGATGAAATTGGTAGGGTGGGCAAACGGTCCTTCTGAAATAATTCTGAATATTTCCTTATACCCTACGATATACATCAGCATAAAGTGAGTGATGATCAGTGAAATAATAATATAAACCGTCCACTTCAGGCTTCTTTTCCAGATCTTCTCGCTGTTCCACTCCTGTCTGTCCAGCTTCATTTGCTTATTCCGGTCACCTTCAATGATATATTCAATTTTACGGAAGATAGATTCCATAAAAATTGTCTGAGGACATATCCATCCGCAGAAAATTCTTCCGAACGCAATCGTAAAAATGATGATAAAAATTAAAGACGCGATAGCTCCTAAAGTAAGGATAAAAAAGTCTTGTGGATAGAAAGGCTGTCCGAAAATGAAAAACTCCCTATCAATAACGTTAAATAAAAAGAATGGGTTGCCATTGATCTTAAGGAACGGCACCACAAAATAAACAATTAATAAAGCATAACTTACAATGTTTCTGTAATTGGTGTATTTCCCTTTTGGTTTTCTCGGGAATACCCATTTTCTCTTACCGGATTGCTCCATTGTCCCGATAGAATCTCTGTAAGTCTCAGGGTCCAGAACCTGTCCCTGTCCGCCTCGTACTTCTATTTCTTCTATGTCTGACATGTTGTACTATGTTTAAAAAAGAAAAAACATAATTCGTTACTATTTTTTTTAATAACAAATTATGTTTTTTTCATATAATTTCTAATTTTTTAAATTATTCTTTTTCCCAATGCGCTTCGGTTCCCTGAGGAGCTGCTCCTCCCTGAGCCTGCGTCACTGGCGGCTGTTCCTGATTGATGTGATATACATAGGCTGCAATCTTCTCAATTTCGGCACCAGAAACTTCTCCGTTCTTACCGAATGCTCTCATCGCAGGGTTGGTAGGAGAACCATTCCAGTCCATATGGAAAACAGTCTTAAATAAAGTCTTCTCCGGTTGGTTGATCCAGTAGTTATCCGTAAGGTTTGGACCAATACCACCGCTACCGTCTTCTTTGTGACAAGATGCACAGTTGGTTTTGAACAGCTCTTTTCCTTCTGCAATATTATCAGCTGAATATTTTGCTGTTTCTATAGTTACAGGAGGCTGGGTTGCTTCATATTCAGCGATGCTTGCCATCTGTTCTTTATATTCTTTTTCGTATTCGCTCAACGGGTGTGCGAAATCTGTGAAAGAGTATGCTGCGATATATACAATACAAAAAGCAGTCCCAAAATAGAATAAACCTACCCACCATTTCGGTAACTGGTTATCTAATTCCATAATCCCGTCGAAACCGTGGTCGATAAGGATATCTTTTTCTTCTGTAGCAGACTGTTTCTTGAAAGCACTGTCGTACATTCTTCTCAGGAAAGGAATTTTCTTTTCCGCCAGATAAGCTGCTTTTTCTTCAGGAGTTAATTTTTTGAATTTATTATTCTCAATTAAATCTCCGATCGCACTGTGGATGTATGCTAAAATAGCACTGATCACCACAGTTCCCCAGAAGTAAGGTGAAGTCAGGAACGAGTAGCTTTGTACAAACAAATAATAAAAAACTATCAGAAGTCCGGTTATTATTAAGATGTTTACAACAACAGGTGTTCTTTGTTTCATAATAAATAGTTTAATTTTTTAAATTAAAATCGTCATCCTCATCATCCCCAAGTGGAGCTTCTTCTTCCTCCTTATAATATTTTTTAGGTCTGCTAAAAACATAGATTACAAGAGCTACGAAGAACAGCATAAAGAAAATCAGAGCCAGCGTCTGGTAAAGACCAGCGTTTTCTGTATTGGATAATATATCTTTAAAGTTCTGAGGAATCATGTGAACCTTTTAATGTTTAGTTAGTACTTGCTGTTTTTATTTCTGTAGTCTTGATATCAGTTCCCAGTCTCTGAAGGTAAGAGATAAGAGCTACGATCTCTTTTTTCTCCAGTTCTCCCTGAGGTCTCTTGGAATAAGCTTCTTTAAGGTCATTCGCTTCAGAGAAGATATCTTTTACAATTTTCTTTGCCTGGTTGTCTGCCCATGTGTTGGCAGAATCAATTTCAGCTTTGGTGTATGGAACCTCAAAAGTATTCTTCATCAGTTTCATTTTGTCCACCATTTTAGATCGGTCCAGATTATTGGCAATTAACCAAGGGTAACGAGGCATGATAGAACCTGCAGATGTAGATCTTGGGTTGTACATGTGCTTATAATGCCATGAACTTGGGTTTTTACCACCTTCTCTGTGTAAATCCGGTCCTGTTCTCTTGGAACCCCATAAGAATGGTCGGTCATACACAAATTCTCCTGCTTTGGAATACTGTCCGTTTTTACCGTTGAATCTCGTGATCTCATCCCTGAACGGTCTGATCATCTGAGAGTGGCACGCATTACATCCTTCACGGATATAAAGATCTCTACCTTCCAGTTCAAGTGGTGAATATGGTTTTACCGCTGAAATAGTCGGTACACTTTTCTTTAATGATAATGTCGGGATAATTTCAATAGAACTACCGATAGATATCGTGAAGAAAGACAGGATCCCTAACAATAACGGCATTCTTTCAAGCCATAAGTGAGTTCCTTCACCTTCTTTACGTTTGTTTCCGATGTTGGCCAATGCAGGCGCTTCAGCAGGAACTTCTTTCTGGAATGATCCTTTTCTTACCGTAGCAATTACGTTTACGATCATCAGGATAGATCCTGAAATATAGAATGCACCTCCTAAGAATCTCATTTTGAAGTAAGGAATGATCGCAGTTACCGTATCAAGCCAGTTTTTCCATAACAGAGTTCCGTCCGGGTTGAACTGTTTCCACATTAATCCCTGTGTGAATCCTGAAATATACATTGGTACTGCATAGAAAATAATTCCCAATGTACCTAACCAGAAATGCCAGTTAGCTAATTTTACAGACCAAAGTTTGGTTCTCCACATAATCGGTACCAGATAATAGATCACCCCGAATGCCATGAAACCATTCCATCCAAGAGCTCCTAAGTGAACGTGACCGATAACCCAGTCTGTAAAGTGACCAATTTTGTTGATGTTTTTAGTTGCCAGAAGCGGACCTTCAAAAGTCGCCATACCGTAACAGGTAACTGCTACTACGAAGAACTTAAGAATAGGGTTTTCCCTTACTTTATCCCACGCTCCTCTCAGCGTAAGAAGTCCGTTTAGCATTCCTCCCCAGGATGGTGCAATAAGCATGATAGAGAAACCTGTTCCCACAGCCTGCGCCCATGCAGGAAGAGCGGTATACTGAAGGTGGTGAGGACCAGCCCAGATATATACGAAAATTAATGACCAGAAGTGAATAATAGACAGTTTATAGGAAAATACCGGTCTGTCTGCTGCCTTCGGAAGGAAGTAATACATCAAACCAAGCACCGGAGTTGTCAATACGAATGCAACCGCATTGTGACCATACCACCATTGTACAATTGCATCTTTTACCCCTGCATACGCTGAATAAGATTTCCAGCCTGTGAAAGATAAAGGAACTTCAAGGTTATTGAAGATGTGAAGCATTGCCACCGCAATCCATGTTCCGATGTAGAACCAGATCGCTACATAGAGGTGTCTTACCCTTCTTTTTGCAATCGTCAGGAACATGTTGATCCCGAAAATAATCCATGAGAAAGCAATCAATATGTCGATCGGCCACTCGTGTTCAGCATATTCTTTTGAGGTATTGATCCCCATAAAGAACGTAACGAACGTAGCAACGATCATAAACTGCCAGGTCCAGAAATGTAACCATGACAAAGTATCACTGTACATTCTTGTTTTTAATAATCTCTGTAACGAGTAATAAATACCGGTATAAACGATATTACATACAAATGCAAAGATCACGGTATTGGTATGAAGCATTCTGATTCTACCAAAACCAAATGCACCATGAGTGTTTATTAACCCCTGAATATTGCCTGATGCAAGGCTATTGATGGTTGTATCATCTGTACCGAATAAAAATTCCGGCAATTCCGGGTAAAAAAGCATTAATGCCGCCGTAAGCCCGAACGTAAATCCTATAAGACCGAAAACTAAGGTCGCATAAAGGAACGCACGGACAATACTGTTGTCATAACTAAACTTTTGTGTTTCCATATCAACTATTCACTTTTTTCTTCAATTTTATTATTCTCTCCTATTTTTTTATCGTCTTTATCTTTGTCGCCGTTTTCCTCCTTTTCTTTGATTTCTCCATTATCAAAAAGGATTCTGACAGCCGGAGATTCATCATCTTCAAACTGTCCTTTTCGGGCATACACTATAAATACGACCAAGAAAATCGCAGCTAAAGAAACACTGCAGAGGATCATTAAATATAGAATATCCATTGGACAACAAAATTAACCTATTTTCGGGGTTCAAATTTAGTGAAAAATAATGACATTCATCACGAAATGCCGATTTCAGCTAATTTAAAATCAGTCTAAATAAGGGCCTCTACGCCTGTTTTTTGAAATATTTACGGCCTAAAATCCAGGTGGAAAGTGTAGTGAATGTAACTACTGTGATGGAACTGATTGGCATGATGATTGCTGCGAAGAGCGGGTGCATATGACCTGTAACTGCGTAACTTAAACCAACGATATTGTAGAGAAAACTGATTATGAATGTCATTTTTACAATGGTAATGGAGCCTTTGCAGACATTCAGGTAGTTGTCCAGGGTTACCACTTTATCCCCATTCATAATTACATCGGAAGAAGGTGTAAAACTGTTCGTATCATCAGCAATGGCGATCCCTACATTACTTTGTTTGAGAGCGCCTGCATCATTCAGTCCGTCGCCAAGCATAGCCACTTTCATGTGCTGATCCTGAAGGTTTTTGATGTAATTAAGCTTGTCTTCCGGGCTCTGGTTAAAGGCCAGTCCTTTGTAGTTCGGAATAAGCTCTTTAAGCTGGTTTTCTTCAGAAGAATTATCTCCGCTCAGGATGAATATTTTGTAATTGATAAGCTTGGTAAATAGTTCCTTTAATTTCGGGCGGTATTCATTTTTAAAGATGAATTTTCCTAAGAATTCTCCGTTTTTGCTGATGTAAACCGCTGTCTCTAGATTTTTCGGTTCCTGGTCATTGTAACGGGCAGAACCGATCTTATAGACACTTCCTCTTACGCTTGCCTCATATCCTTTTCCAGAGATTTCACGGAAGTTTTCTACCGGGAAATAACCATCATTAACCTCTATGAATTCATAAAGAGATTTGGAGAGCGGGTGATTGGAATTTTTTAATAAAGTCTTAATATTCAGTTGATCGGATTCGTTTATTTCAGCGCCTTCATATCGGATATTTGATTTTTTTCTGTGCGTAATGGTCCCTGTTTTATCAAAAACAATCGTATCCAGTTTTGCGATTTTCTCAATCGTCAAAGTATCTTTTACGTAAAACTTGTTACGGCCTAAGATCCTCATGATGTGCCCGAATGTAAACGGAGCAGATAAGGCCAGCGCACATGGACAGGCAATGATTAGAATCGCTGATATCACCTGGAACATAATATTCAGGTCAATAAATGCCCAATAGGTGCCGGCAACTGCCGCAATGCCTAAGATGATGAATGTGAAATACTTGCTGACGTTATTGGTGAGTGTGTCTAGCCCGGTCTCATGCTTTTTGAAAGCCTCCTTATTCCAAAGCTGGGTCAGGTAACTTTGGTCGACATCTTTGATCACTTCAAGCTCCAGTGAAGAACCAATTTGTTTTCCTCCGGCAAATATCTTGTCGCCAGGCTGTTTGCTGATGCTTTCGCTTTCTCCTGTGATAAAACTGTTGTCGATATTTCCTTGCCCGTTGATCAGAATGGCATCCACCGGAATAATTTCCTGATTTCTTACCAGAATCCGGTCACCCACTTTAATTTCAGAAAGAAGAATGTTATCCTGTTTCCCCTCAAAATCTACTTTGGTTACCGCAATAGGGTAGAATGATTTATAGTCCCTGTCGTAAGATAAGGCACTGTAAGTTCTTTTCTGGAAGATTTTCCCCATCAGCATAAAGAACAGCAGTCCGCAAAGGGTGTCAAAATATCCGGGGCCGTAATCGGTGACCACTTCGTAAATACTTCGTCCGAAGAGAACAAGAATTCCCAGAACAATAGGAACGTCAATGTTGACAATTTTGTTCTTTAAACCGTACCATGCAGATTTATAATAATCCGAAGCGGAATAAAATACAACCGGACATGCCAGCAGGAACATCAGGGTTCTGAAAAGGCCTTTGTAATGCTCCATCCAGTAATCTTCGCCGCCCACATATTCCGGGAAGGCAAGGAACATTCCGTTTCCGAACGCAAAGCCTGCAATCGCAAATTTGATCAGAAGAGATTTGTCCAAGTGATCAACATTTTTATCGGCAGTTTCCAGACTGATAACAGGTTTGTACCCAAGATTTGTAAGAAAGTTAGCTAGTTCGCTTAATTTGAGATCATTATGATTGAAGGAGATCTGTAAGGTCTTTCTGGTGAAATTAACCTGAGAGTAGTGGATGTGCTCATTCAGGGTATGCAGGCTTTCTAAAAGCCAGATGCATGACGAACAGTGAATTACAGGGATTTTGAATGTGACAAGGCTGGTGCTTCCTTCGGAGAAATCGGTGATTTTTTCAAAGATCTCCGGTGTATCAAGATATTCAAACTGTGAAGAGCCTTCCTCACTGGGACGGATTCCCGCTCTTTTGTTAAGCTCGTAGAAGTTAGTTAAATTATTGATATTCAGAATTTCGTATACAGACTTGCAGCCGTTGCAGCAGAAAGTCTTTTCATCAAACAAAATTCGCTCCTTTTCTATACCTTGACCACAATGAAAACAGTTCTCGCTCACCACCATAAAATATTGAACTACAAAATTATAACAATTTTTTTTGTTTATCGTGTTAAAAAGTTCTATTTTTGTGATAAATGTCATATAAAATGTCGCAGGAACAACAGATTGCAATTGAAGAGAGGTTCGCCAGAGTTTTTAATGATAAATCATTTAAGGAAAGACTTTCTAGCACTGATTTTGAAAAATATATTAACAGCAAGAAAAAATTAAGTTTTCAAAAGCATGACACCATTTTCGAGGACGGAGAAACACCAAAAGGAGTGTATGTTCTGGAAAAAGGTGCTGCCAAACTTTCCAAGTCCGGAGCTTTTGGAAAAGACCAGATCTTAAGATTTATCAAAGAAGGGGATATTATCGGCTATCGTTCATTACTTTGCGGGGAAAATTTCCAGGCAAAGGCTGAGGCTATGACGGACATTGAATGCATTTTCCTTCCGGCAGACGTTTTCATGTACCTTCTGGAAGTAGATCCGCAGCTTTCTTTTGCCATGCTTCAGAAGATTTCTTACGAATTGGGAGAATCATCCAATACCATCACATTCCTTGCCCAGAAAACAGTAAGAGAAAGACTTGCTGAAATCCTGATTCTTCTGGAACAGAAATTAGGTGTAGATCCTGAAGGATTTATTAAAATTTCGCTTACCCGGGAAGAGATTGCCAACATCATTGGTACCGCCACAGAAAGTGCCATCCGTTTGATCTCTGAATTCAAACAGGACTGTCTCATAGAAGTAGACGGGAGAAATATCAAAATCCTGAACCACGACAAACTGATGAAACTAGGTCACGTAGTTTTATAACAATCATACAAAAATTCAAGTCGGCGCAAGCCGACTTTTTAACTTTTAAAAAATAGATACATTATGTCTGTTCACTCTGAAATTAAAAAAGTTACCACAGAAACCTTGCGTAAAATGAAATTCGACAAGGAGAAAATAACAATGCTTACTGCCTATGATTATACCACGGCAAAAATGGTGGATGCAGGCGGAGTTGATGCCGTTTTGATCGGTGATTCCGCAGCCAATGTTATGGCTGGTTTTGAAACGACACTGCCTATCACTCTGGATCAGATGATCTATCATTCCCAGAGCGTAGTTAGGGGGACAGACAGAGCACTTGTGGTAGCGGATCTTCCTTTCGGGACCTATCAGAGTAATCCGGAAAAAGCCCTGGAGTCTGCAGTGAGAATGATGAAAGAAGGAGGGGTCCATGCCGTAAAAATTGAAGGAGGAAAAGAGATTTCAAAATCTATTAAAAAAATCATCAACGCGGGTATTCCGGTAATGGGACACCTGGGATTGACACCACAATCGATTTATAAATTCGGAACCTATAAAGTAAGAGCAAAAGATGAAGCGGAAGCAGAAAAATTAATTTCTGATGCCCAGCTTTTGGAAGAATTAGGATGTTTTGCGGTAGTTTTAGAGAAAATTCCTGCTGATCTGGCTAAAAAAGTATCCGAAAGCATTTCTATTCCTACGATTGGAATTGGCGCAGGCCCTGACTGTGACGGACAGGTTCTTGTATACCACGATATGGTTGGGATGAACAAAGGTTTCAGCCCAAAATTCCTGAGAAGATATCTTGATCTGTACACGGAGATTACCGGAGCGGTAGCCCAGTACGTAAAAGATGTGAAAAACGTGGAATTCCCTAACGAAAATGAAAGCTACTAATTGATGCAGAACCAACAATCTATTCAGGGTATTTTATCTATTGCGGCACTGGTTTGTCTCGCGGCCGGGTGGTTCAGTTTATTTTCTCCGGAAATCAATCAGTTGCTTTCCAGAAAGGTTTTTTATGTGCTGATCGGAGCTAGTTTTTTAGTACAGGCACCCACATTGCCTAATAAAAATTTCATGTATGCCATGTATGCGGCAGCTCTGGTCTGCATCGTAGGAGCATTTTTGCCGGAAGGTTCTAAACTTTCGATGATTAAAACCATTGGTCTTCTTGGAGGAATTATCATTTCGTTCACCAACAGGCCAAGACGTTCATAAAACATGGAAGAGCAGATTGTATATGAAGATAACCATCTTTTGGTCGTCAATAAAAAGGTAGGACAGCTTGTTCAGGGTGATAAAACCGGGGACGAATCTCTGCTGGAATCCATTAAGAATTTTATTAAAAAAAGAGATGCCAAACCGGGGAATGTTTTTCTCGGTCTGGTTCACCGTATAGACCGCCCGACTTCGGGTCTGGTGATTTATGCCAAGACTTCCAAAGCGCTTTCCCGACTTACGCAGATGGTGAAAAACAGGGAAGTTAAAAAAACATACTGGGCGGTTGTAGGAAAAGAAATGATCCCACAGAGCCAGAGGCTTGTTCATTATCTGAAAAAGAACGAAAAAAATAATAAGGCAATTGTGTTCCCGAAAGCAACAGAAGGAGCGAAAGAAGCTATTTTAACGTATCATGTGATCAAAACCCTGGATAATTATATGCTTCTTGAAATTGATCTGGAAACAGGAAGGCATCATCAGATCCGTGCCCAGTTGTCAAAGAGCGGCGTTCCTATAAAGGGTGATCTGAAGTATGGCGCTCCACGCTCCAATCCGGATGGAGGAATCAATCTTCATGCAAGAAAACTCGAATTTATTCATCCTGTTACTAAAGAAAATATTGAAATCATAGCCCAGGTACCGCAGAATGATGCAGTCTGGAGAGCTTGTGAAGAATAAGATTTCAGAAAATCTAAAACTCTATTATTAAGTTTTTAAATCAGAAAATATAGAAACCATCTCACTTTTGAGGTGGTTTTCTTGTTTGAACAGGGTTTTTAAAAAGAATATTTTGTATTTATTTCATGATTATAGGAAATAATTAATTTATTTTATTTGTATTTATTATAAATTTTTCGTTAAAATTTATTTTTTAATAAATTATTTGTAAAAATTCATAAATTGGTGGTAATCTAAATTCCCTATTCAATTATGAAACATTTTTACAAAATTTTCTCCGGCAACGGAAAGAAAAAGTATCTGCAGACCATTCTTGGTTTTGCAGTATTTGCCAGCGTCACTACTGCTCGGGGTCAGGTAAGTGCATATAGCTTTACCCAGGCCGCAGGAACCTACAATTCAATATCGGGAACGGTGCTGGGCGCAGCGACGGGTAATACTTCGGCAACAAACCTTAACAGCAATGTGTATCCGGTGACCCTTCCATTCGATTTTGTGTTTAACGGAACCGCGTACAATTCATTGAACGTATCCTCGAATGGGTTTGTAACTTTTGGTGCCACTACTCCAAGTACCACTACAACCACACCCATTTCAAGCACCACAGCTTATGATGGTGCCATTTCTGTCTTTGGCCGGGACATCAGCAGTGTCTTTGATGTAGGTGGGGCTACAGGTGATATCAGCTGGGAAACCACCGGTATTGCTCCCAACCGTGAAGCTGTAATCCAATGGAAAAATTTCAGACCTAACAGCAGCACTTCTACTACTGCGGCCTATGCTTTTTCATTCCAGATCCGTTTACACGAAACCTCGAATGCCATTCAGATGGTCTATAATAGCGGAGCTTATTTAGCGGGAAGTACCGCAGTTTCAGGCACTGCTCAGATAGGCCTGAGAGGGGCTGCAGCAACTGATTATAATACCCGTCTCAATGCCACAACCCTGGAGTTTGTAAATTCTACGCCAGGGATTGCAAACAGCAGTACGCAGGCCTTTAATACAACCAATGCCGTTCCGGGAATGCCAACAGCGGGATTAACCTATATCTGGACTCCACCTACATGTTATGCACCATCCGGACTTACCGGAGGTACAACAACCAATAACAGTGCTGCCATTTCCTGGACGGCATCGCCATCATCACCAGCCGGATACGATATTTACTACAGTACCATAAATACGCCTCCAGCCTCTTCCACGGCACCTACAACTCCTAATGTGCCCGGAACTTCAGCGTCAATAGGACCGCTGGCTCCTTCAACCTCATATTATGTTTGGATCAGATCCAATTGCGGAAGTGGAGATACCAGCATATGGTCTCTCCAGCCGGTGCAGGTGGTAACCCAATGCCTGCCTCCGTCAGTTTTAACATCTTCAGGAGCTACGGTTTGTCCTAATCAATCAGCAACACTTTCTGCCACAGCAGATGCCGGAGCAACTATCACCTGGTACGATGCTTCAACTGGAGGAAATGCAGTGGGAACCGGACCAAGCTTTACTACTCCTGTCTTAACCACTACAACCCCGTATTACGTAGCTGCTTCAACCGGAACAACATCTGCGACCGGACTGACTAATGCGACCTCTACATCAGGATATACTTTAGATGCAGGGCTGCTTTTTGATGTGTTTACTACAACTACCATTGACGGGGTCTATGTATACCCAATAGGTACCGGTGCAGGAACGGTAGAAATTGCCCTGCAGAATGGAAATGTATCTCCGGCTGTCACCTTACAAACGATTACCGTAAACCTGACAGGTTCTGCTGCTCCGTACGTGAAAACATATGTTCCTTTGAATTTCACTGTTCCGCCGGGAAGTAAGTATAAATTAATGATGCTGACCAGAGCCGGAGGGGTAAGCGGTCTGATAAGAGAATCCGGGAACAGCTGGGGCAGCTATCCGTTTACAGTTCCGGGAGCATTGTCTATCACTGATGGAAACCTGACAGCAAACTCACCTTCAACATCGTATTATTATTTCTACGACTGGCAGATCAGCAGCAAATGTGAAAGCGCTAGAACTACGGTTACGGCCACGGTAGATAATGGCTGTTTAAGTACTTCCGAAGTAGGAGCCAGAGAGAAGATGAAAATATATCCTAATCCATTTAAAGATATTATTACAATTACCGATATTGAAAAAGTAAAATCAATCCAGGTCTTTGACAGTGCAGGACGAATGATAAAAACAATTGACAAGCCGTCCACAGAGATCTATCTGGGAGATCTGAAATCCGGTCTGTACATTCTTTATTTAACGATGAAAGACGGAAGTCTGACTCATGTGAAAGCAATTAAAAAATAAAATATTAAAATAAAAATAAAAGCCCTGGGTTCAAAGCTCAGGGTTTTGTTTTGAAACTTAATTTTGCCCGGTCTGAAAAAATGTCTAACTTCGTCCCGACTTTAGGGGTGTCTGTAAACATACAGACTGAGACTTTACCCTTTGAACCTGATCTGGATTATACCAGCGTAGGGAAAAGCAGATGACTTTTGCTGTACATTCCATTGTACAATAAGAGCCATTCCTAAAGTGTATATAAAAACAATTAGGAATGGAACTTACAATCAACCACACCACGAAAACATTTGAAGTACTTCCCGGAAACCTGGAAGCCCTTTTGGCTGTTGAAATACCCGGAAAGAAAAAAGGGATTGCGGTAGCCCTCAACAACCGAATTATTCCCCTGTCCGCCTGGGCAGACACACTTCTTAAAGACAAAGACTCAGTTTTAATCATTACTGCCACTCAGGGCGGATAATACCCATTTAATACAACAAAAATTTATGGTTCATTCAATCACCTGTTCGCCATTTCCGAACGCACGAAAAATTTATATTGAAGGAAAAATTCATCCGGTCAGTGTAGCAATGCGTGAAATTCAACTAAGTCCCACAAAATTGACCAACGGAACTTTAGAAGATAATCCACCGGTAACCATTTATGATACCTCAGGGCCTTATACGGATGAAAATGCCTCCATCGATATCATGAAGGGACTTCCCAGAATCAGGGAACAATGGATATTGGGCAGAAAAGATGTGGATATTCTCGCAGGGATCACCTCCGAATACGGAAAAGCCCGTCTGGCGGATGCCCGTCTTGATGAACTGCGTTTTGCATACGATCACAAACCTAAAGTTGCTAAAGAAGATCATGAAATCACCCAGCTTTATTACGCGAAGCAAGGGATCATTACCCATGAAATGGAATATGTGGCGATCAGGGAAAACCAAAGGATCGAGCAGCTGGAAAAAGCTTCACCGGAAATGATTGTACAGCATCCCGGAAACAGTTTCGGAGCCAATACCCCTAAAAATAAGATCACCCCGGAATTTGTAAGGGATGAAATTGCAGCAGGAAGAGCAATCATTCCCAACAATATCAATCATCCAGAGAGTGAGCCGATGATCATCGGCCGTAATTTTCTCGTTAAAATCAATGCCAATATAGGAAACAGCGCCGTTTCATCCAGCATTGAAGAAGAGGTGGAAAAAGCAGTCTGGGCCTGCCGTTGGGGAGCAGATACCATCATGGACCTTTCCACCGGAAAAAATATTCACGAAACCAGGGAATGGATCATCAGAAACAGTCCGGTTCCTATTGGGACTGTTCCTATTTATCAGGCTCTGGAAAAAGTAAAAGGTGTTCCCGAAGATCTTACCTGGGAAGTATTTAAAGATACCCTGATTGAGCAGGCAGAACAGGGCGTATCTTACTTTACGATCCATGCCGGGGTTTTATTGAGATATATTCACCTTACAGCCAAAAGAGTAACAGGAATTGTTTCCAGAGGAGGTTCTATTATGGCTAAATGGTGTCTCTATCATCACAAAGAAAATTTTCTGTATACCCATTTTGAAGAGATTTGTGAGGTCATGAAAAAATATGATGTCGCTTTCTCACTGGGAGACGGTCTGCGTCCCGGATCCATTGCTGATGCCAATGATGCCGCCCAGTTTGCAGAACTTGAAACTTTGGGTGAGCTGACGAAAATTGCATGGAAACATAATGTACAGGTGATGATCGAGGGTCCGGGCCACGTTCCGATGCATATGATCAAGGAAAATATGGATAAGCAGCTGGAGGTATGTCATGAAGCGCCATTTTATACCTTAGGTCCTTTGACGACAGATATTGCACCGGGATATGACCATATCACTTCCGGAATCGGAGCTGCAATGATCGGATGGTTCGGATGTGCCATGCTATGTTATGTTACACCTAAGGAACATTTGGGGCTTCCGAACAAAGAAGATGTTAAGGTTGGGGTCATTACGTGCAAATTGGCTGCCCACGCCGCAGATCTGGCAAAAGGTCATCCGGGAGCACAATACAGGGATAATGCATTAAGTAAAGCCAGATTCGAATTCAGATGGGAAGACCAGTTCAACCTTTCACTGGATCCGGACACGGCCAGAGCCTATCACGATGAAACGCTGCCGGCAGAAGGAGCTAAAATTGCCCATTTCTGCTCCATGTGCGGACCAAAATTCTGTTCGATGAAAATCACCCAGGAAATCAGGCATTCCGCAGAGAAAGGAATGCTCGATAAATCCCAGGAATTTATTGAAAAAGGAAAAGAGATTTATATATGATCCTAGTGATCACACCCGAAAAAATAGTTCAGAACGAAACACGGATTATCAACGGGATGTTTTGTGAAGGACTGGATCTTTTGCATATCAGAAAACCAATGCTGAGCCGTGAAGAAATGGAAAATTTTCTTCTGCATATTGATGAAAGGTTTTATCCGCAGCTGGTACTGCACGGATATTATGATTTAGGAAAGGATTTTTCTATTTCCAGGTTCCATTTCAGGGAAGCTGACCGGAGCAACGGAATAGATCGGCCGTATAGAAGAAAATACATTATTTCAACTTCTGTTCATGACATTGAAACCTTTAATGCATTGGAGCAATGCTGGGAATATGCCTTCATAAGTCCCGTTTTTCCAAGTATCTCCAAAAAAGGATATGGTGAGGATTCAAATATATTGCAGGAGATGAGCAAGAGAACGAATGATCATGTACGATTAATTGCATTGGGAGGCATTAATGAAAAAAATATCTGTAATGTATTTGAAAGCGAAGCAGATGGTGCTGCCCTGCTGGGTGCGGTCTGGGAAAGTAAACAGCCTTTGGATACATTCAAAAAATGCAGACAGAATATCCTGAAAAAAAAGAATTATACATAAAGAAATTTTTTAAATGCCCTTCTTAATTGGGTTTTCATTCAGTTTAATCATGGAAAAATTACAATATATCTCTCAGGGACTGACCAAAACTGAGCAGGAATATAATATCAGGAAGGCTTTGGATCATGGCATACAATGGGTACAGGTACGCTGGAAAAACGCAGATGAAACTGAATTTTTCCGGCTCTGCGAAATTTCGAAGAAACTTTGTTCAGAGTATCAGGCGGTCTGCATTATTAATGACCATGTGGATATTGCAAAAGATATAGATGCAGGCGGGGTTCATTTGGGATTGAAAGATCTGTCCATAGATATTGCCCGGCATATTTTAGGTCAGAATAAAATCATTGGCGGAACAGCCAATACCATTTCAGATGTTCTTCAGAGGATGAATGAACCGTGTGATTATATCGGTTTGGGACCGTTAAGATTCACGGCAACAAAAGAGCAGCTGAGCCCGGTGTTAGGATTTGATGGCTACAGGAATATTGTGAAGCACTTAGAAGATAATTCAAGAGCTATCCCCAAAATATATGCCATCGGTGGGGTAGTGCTTCAGGATATTGAGCTTCTGCAGAAGATCGGAATATACGGTGTTGCGGTTTCAGGAGAGATCACGGGCCAGCCGCAAGTAATCAGTGAATTTAAAAAAGCAATGATATGAATAATCAGAAATTAATAATAGCAGACAGAATATTTAATTCAAGACTCTTCCTGGGAACCGGAAAATTCGGAAACCTGCAGGAAATGGCGGCTTCTGTCATCGCTTCAGGAACCGATATGGTAACCATGGCGCTGAAAAGAATAGATTCCGGAGCAGCAGAAGACGGGTTACTGGATTCATTAAAGGAAACCAATGTCCATCTTCTTCCCAATACTTCAGGAGCAAGAACAGCGAAAGAAGCGGTGTTGGCAGCGCAGCTGGCGAGAGAAGCCCTGGAAACCAACTGGGTGAAACTGGAGATCCATCCGGATCCGAAATACCTTCTCCCGGATCCCGTCGAAACCCTGTATGCCACAGAAGAGCTGGCTAAGCTTGGATTTATCGTCATGCCGTATATCCATGCCGATCCGGTCCTTTGCAAACGCCTTGAAGATGCCGGAACAGCTGTGGTCATGCCTTTGGGAGCACCAATTGGTACGAATAAAGGATTGAGAACACTGGATTTCCTGGAAATTATCATCAGCCAGAGTAACGTCCCGGTTGTTGTGGATGCGGGAATCGGGGCACCGTCAGATGCCGCAAAAGCAATGGAAATGGGGGCGGATGCTGTTCTTGTCAATACCGCAATAGCAGTCGCGCAAAATCCGGTGAATATGGCGCTGGCCTTTAAAGAAGGGGTGATTGCCGGAAGAAGAGCTTACGAATCAGGCTTGGGAGCTATAGCAGATCATGCCGAAGCTTCAAGCCCGCTGACCTCATTTCTGTTTGAATAATATTGAGTAAAAATAATGAACAACTTTAAAGATGTTTTTGAACACTATCAGTGGGATGAAATCAAAGAAAGGTTGCGGAAAGTGACGCATTCCGACGTTCAGAACAGCCTCCGGAAAAAAAATAAAACCTTGAATGACTTCCTGAATCTGCTTTCCCCGGCAGCAGCTGTGGAGCTGGAACTGATGGCCAAAATGACCCGCCAGCTGACCCAGAAACGGTTTGGAAAAACCATTCAGCTGTATGCGCCGATGTATCTGAGCAATGAGTGCCAGAATATCTGTACCTACTGCGGCTTCAGCCTTGATAATAACGTTCGGAGGAAAACCCTCTCCGATACAGAACTGATGATTGAGGCGTCCGTTTTAAAATCCATGGAGGTGAATCATGTGTTGCTGGTAAGCGGAGAAGCCAATAAAACGGTGGGGATTTCTTACTTTCTGAATGCTGTCCGTTTGTTAAGGCCTCATTTTGCCAATATTTCAATTGAAGTGCAGCCTCTGTCGGAAGAAGAATATTTGCAGCTGCATCACGCAGGTGTTTATTCTGTTCTGGTGTATCAGGAAACCTATCATCAGGAAGTGTATAAAGAATATCATCCCAAAGGAAAAAAATCAAATTTCCATTTCAGGATGGATACCCCGGACAGAATCGGGAGAGCCGGAATCCATAAAATAGGATTAGGGGTTTTGCTCGGACTGGAAGACTGGCGGGTAGACAGCTTTTTTAATGCCCTTCACATCGATTATCTTCAGAAACAATACTGGAAAAGCAGATTTTCAGTCTCATTTCCAAGGCTGAGACCGGCGGAAGGCATCATTGAGCCTAATTTCATCATGGAAGATAAAGACCTGCTCCAGCTGATCTGTGCCTACAGGATCTGGAATGAAGATCTGGAAATTTCAATATCCACAAGGGAAAACGAAAAATTCAGGGACCATATCATATCCCTTGGGGCTACGGCCATGAGTGCAGCTTCAAAAACAAATCCCGGAGGGTATGCGGTAGATGTTGAATCTCTGGAACAGTTCGAAACCAGTGATGAACGGACCATGGAAGAAGTGAAAACCAGCATCAGGAAAGCCGGTTATGATCCGGTGATGAAAGACTGGGACCCGGCATACAGCGGAATTTAAACCAATAAGAAGAATCAATAGATTTTTAAATCTTAAAGCAGAGCTCATCTTAATATTCTTAAACCCTTAAAAAATCTTAACGGTTCAAAATAATTATGAAATGAATAAAGAAGATACTTTTGCCAGATACAGCCGCCAGATTTTCATAGAAGAGATCGGCTTGGAAGGCCAGCGGAAAATTATAAATTCCAAAGTTCTTGTCATTGGGGCAGGAGGTTTGGGAAGTCCCGTTATTCAGTACCTTGCAGCAGCCGGGGTTGGAAACCTGGGAGTCGCCGATTTTGATGAGGTGGAAGTTCATAACCTGAACCGCCAGATTATTCACAACGAAAATACAGTCGGGATTTCAAAGATAAAGAGTGCACAGCTCTTTGTAAATACATTAAATCATCAGGTGAAATTTACAGGAATTGCTGAGAAAATTGATCCTTCTAATGCAGAAAAAATTCTTTCATCATACGATATTATTGTGGATGGATCTGATAATTTTACCACAAGATACCTGATTAATGATACCTGTGTCAAACTCGGAAAACCCTTAGTCTACGGAAGCATTTTAGGTTTTTCCGGACAAACAGCTGTTTTCAACCATAATGAAAGTAAAAATCTCAGAGATCTTTTCCCGGAACCGCCTGTTGATGAGTATATACCCGACTGCGACAGCCTGGGAGTTTTAGGAGCACTGCCAGGCATTGTAGGTAGCATGATGGCCATGCAGACCTTAAAAATCATAACGGATCTTCCGGTGAGCGTAAACCAGTTGACATTGGTAGATGTGATGAACTGGAGATTTCAGACGGTAGACTTTTGATGTAAATATCATTACGCTCGCAGATAAAGCAGATGTCAAAGATCTTTATTTGAAGGTTATAATATTCAATAGAAACGGGCTTTAGCCCGTTTTACTGTTTAAAATACAGTCCAATTAGCTTTAGCCAAAACTTATTGTGTATCAAAAAAACAGGCGGTAAAATTTTTTACCGCCTGTCTAATTGTATTAAAGAAGAATTATTGTGGACTCTGCATCACACCAGAATCTTCCTTCTTGGTCTGGTTCAGGATGTTCGGATCCTCTTTGGCCAGTTTATTTTTGGTCGGAATTTTATAATTAATTGAAATTCCGAAGTTTCTCGTATCGTATTTACTTCTGATTCTTACGGCTTCCCCTTCAGGCGGATTAGAATACACCTGCATCACCTGTCCGTTGAATATATCATTCGCGAAAACAGAAACAGTAAGACGGTTGTTCATGAACTTTTTCGTCAGCGTGATATCCAGATTATTGTTGAAAGGCTTATCCGCTGTAAAGTAGAAATAACCTGCTTTTGGAGTCAGGTAGCTGTAATTCGCTGTCAGCTTAATGTCTTTAGGTAAAAGAAGCTGCGTCATCACATTGAAAATCCAAAACCCTTTGTTGTTTAAATTATCAATTTCATGCTTCTGGTAGCCTGCATACAGATACATGAAATTAATTTTGTCCGGATTAAAATCAAATTTCATGATCTCGCTCATCGGTTTGCTGAAAATCATAAACGGAACCGGAAGACCTACATTAAAATTGTGAATTCTCATATTCGAAATATTCACCTGTCTGTTGAAAAGGTTCTTGCCGTTTTTCATGATGATCTGGGCTACCTGGTCTTTTGCAGAACTTACGCTGTAGCCGATGAAGGCATAATCAAAAGCGGAAACCTTCAATTCATAATTATCAAAGATAGTAGGTTGAAGATCCGGATTACCCGTAACTTCCGTGTTCGGACCTGCGAACACCACATTATTCGGGTTCAGGGCGGAAATACTCGGCAGGTTGATCTTCTTGTTGTAATTCGCAGCAACATATACCTGATTCATCAGATTATACTGTACACTTGCATTAGGGAAAAGCTTGAATCGGTTAAATTTCGTAAGGTCTCTTTCTAAAATGGCTCCGTCTTTTTCCACTCTTGTAATCCCTGAAATATCATAATTTTCTGCACGCGCCCCTAAGATAAAGTCAAATTTCTTCAGCTTGGCCTGGAATTCAAGATAAGTGGAAGCTGTCTGTCTCTGGTACTCCAGATTGGTCAGTCCCTTGCTTTCCGTATCATAGTCCTGTCTCTCATACAGTCCACCCGCACTTACTTTTCCTCCGTCCAGAAGTTTAATAGGCTGTGAATAATCTACCTTGAAATTAGCAATGCCCATATCCGATTCATTATCCAGAACATTGTTTGCCCCCGGATTACGGAAAAACTGCCAGTTATCCGTAAAATTTCCTTCCTGGAAGAAATTGTCCTGTGCGAATTTAGAAGTAGACTTCGTATATCCGAACTGGAAATCCAGTTTTTGAGATTTGTCGCTGAAACGCTTCTGATAGGTAACTACTGCTTCCTGTCTCAGGTTATTGGTATGGGCCACATCAGATGCTCTGTAATCTGCTTCTCTGAAAATATCAGGGTTACGGCTCACAAGGATATCGGCAAGCCCTCTGCTCGAAGTATAGTTATCATTATTGTTGTGATAAATATCGTAGTTCAATAGCAACCTGTCCTGTCCAAGATCAAAGGTAATCCCTGATTTGGCAAAATAACCACGCCCTATTCTGTCTGTATTGTTATGCAGAAGTACATCCTGATCACCATTCAGCATGCTTTCACGGTAATTCTGGCCTACATTAAGCTGCCATCCGAAAAGCTTGTTTCTTGCATTCAGGTTCAGGGAATGGGTGGTTCTGCTTCTGAATTTATCGTAATTGGTAAAAGAATAGTTTCCGGAATAAGTAGCCGTTAAATATTTATTGGCATTTTTATTCGTAATAATATTCATAATTGCCCCTCCGGAAGTGGCGGGAAATTCTGCACCGGGCTGCGTGATCACTTCTATTCTGTCTACCGAATTGGCCGGCATCCCTTCAAGGAAAGAATTCAATTCATTGGAGGTAATGTTCAAGGGTCTTCCGTTCAGATAAACATCCAGCATTTTTCCCTGGTACATCATTCCGGCAATATCTGTAGAGACCAGTCCAGGAAGCTTTTTAATCCCCTCAAGAACGTTGCCGTTATTAAGCTGTGGCTGCTCAGAGAAGTCAAAGATGGTACGGTCTGCTTTTTGTTCAACGGCTTTTTTAGTTTTGGTGATAACAACCCCTTCAATTTGTTTTTCCTTCTCCGGGTTGCTACTGGTCTTTTCCTGCGAATAGGCAACAAATGATGCCAGCAGGGATAACGTCAATATAGTTTTTCTCATAATGTTTTTTTTACTACTTTTCAGTTAGACGTAAAAAAGTTTCATTTGTTACTGGAAAAAACATGAAATATATTAGGTTACTTCAATTGGGTGTCTTCAATGGCAAGGAAATGAGATAGATAGTTGTGTGTTTCTTAATCACTGTAATAGAATAGGTCTAAACGGCTTTGTTGGAAAATCGCAAAGTCGCAAGGTTTGAGTGTTACTCTGCTGTAAGGCGCGGGAAAATCAAAAATTTTCGTCAGGAGTGATGAGTAGTTGTAGCAGGTTATTTTAGGCGGCCTTATCCAAAAATAAAATTGGTTTGTTAGTTTTATCCGGAGATAAACCTTTGCGCCTCAAAACGTTTTTTTGTAAATAATAATTTGCGTCTTTACGATGTCCCAACAACCAAAATGATTTGTTATTCAATTAAATAAAATCTAAAAATTCTTACGATTATTTTTTTTATTCCGAAATTATAATATCTTTGCACCGTAATTATCAAGAATCTCATAGATGGGATAGCAACCTGCAAAAACAAGCAAGGTGCTGAAATAGATAAGCCGGCCGGCCCGGAAAAAATGTTTATTCTCTATTTTATTCCCATCTTGAAATTTTTGTTTTAAAAATAAAATCAATGTTTAAAGACAAGGGAAACCTCAAAAACCATTTCAATTTCCGTTTTTCAGATCATGAAGCCTCACTTCATTATTCTGAACTGTTTTCATGCCATTTCCACATGTGCATGTGTTGTTGTTTCTAGACTTCTTTAAAAAATAATCTTAACATTTTCGAATTTGAAAGTAACCTTAAACAGAAGGTTACAGAAATGTTATTGCCAAAAAATATCAAACAATCAGTAATAAAAAAATAGAAAAACACATGTACACTTTCAACAAAAAAATCATCATAACATCAGCAACCCTGATCTCCGCATTTTACTTTGGACAGTCGGATTCTGCATCATCCAAAAAGATTGATGACGTAGTCATTCTGGGATCAAGAGGAGCGGGGAGATCCCTTACAGAGACCCCGGTTCCGGTGGATATCATCAATATCTCAAAGATTTTGAGACAGAGTCCTGTCAATAATATCAGTCAGGCTCTTAATTACGTGGTGCCTTCATTTTCTTCCACTTCCCACACGGTCAATGACGGAACCGATTTCGTAGATCCGGCGCTTCTGAGAGGACTTGGGCCGGATCAGGTACTGGTATTGCTCAACGGGAAAAGAAGATACCAGTCTTCCCTGATCAATGTAACCCTAACGCCTGGGAGAGGTTCGGTAGGGACAGACCTTAATGCCATTCCGGCATTTGCCTTGGAAAAAATTGAAGTCCTGCGGGATGGAGCTTCAGCACAATATGGTTCCGATGCCATTGCAGGGGTGGTCAATCTGGGACTTAAGAAAAGATTAGGTTTGTCAGGACAGGTATTCCTTGGCGGCTATGCATCCCCTGTGACCAATAATTTTTCAGGAGGAATAGACGGCCAGACCATTTCAGCCGACCTAAACTACGGAGCCAAAATTGGGGAAAAAGGATTCATCAATGTCACGGGTTCTGTCCAGTACAGAGACCCTTATTCAAGAGCCGGAGTTCGTCAGGGAGATATTTTTAATGCTTATAATGCAATTAATTACAGGGCTTTACAAAGTGGAGTTAATATTGATGGCTTATATAAAAATATCACTAATACTTCCAACACGCAGCAAATCATCAATGCGGTGAAGCAGTATGCCTCACAGGTTTATTATTTTTCTCCTGCTTTTCAGTCGCAGATCTCCAACGCAAACACTATTTCGGAACTGCAGGGGTTATTGGGGGCTGATTTTACGGATCAGGAGCTTAAGTACAGAAATCTGGAAAGAAAAGATTTCAGTCTCAGAGCGGGACAGTCCAAACTACAGTCTGCACAGCTTTTTTTCAATTCTGAAATTCCGGTGAATGAAGACTGGAAAGTATATTCTTTCGGAGGATACAGCTACCGTCTGGGAAATGCGGGAGGTTTCTTCCGCCTGCCGAATACGGAAAGAAATATCAATGCTGTGACACCAAACGGATACCTTCCCCAAATTGAAGCCAGTGTGAACGATTATTCCCTTGCCGGAGGAATCAAAGGAAAATGGAACGGCTGGAATGTAGATTTAAGTAATACGTTCGGGAAAAATGCCTTTAATTTCGGTGTGGTGAATACATTTAATGCTTCACTGGGAGATCTTTCACCAAGAACATTTGAAGCCGGAGGTTCAGAATTCCTGCAAAATACCCTCAATCTTGATTTTTCTAAAAAATATGATGTGCTTCATGGTCTGAATCTCGCTTTCGGAGGAGAATACCGTTATGAAAACTATAAGGTTAATGCCGGAAATGAAAATTCATATGCATCCTACGATATTAATGGCCGTGTAGTAACCGCTGCAACGCCCGAGAATGAAAAAGTAACCGATTTTTTTGGCGTAAACAGACCCGCCGGTGCACAGGTTTTCCCGGGATTCAGTCCTGACAATGCGGTTTCCGGAAGCAGAAACAGTTTTGCGGCCTATGCAGATGTTGAAATTGAACCTACCGACTGGTGGCTGCTGGAAGGAGCTGTACGTTTTGAAAATTACTCGGATTTCGGTTCCACTTTTAATTATAAACTGGCGACCAATGTGAAGCTGGCGGATAATTTTAACTGGCGGGGAGCTGTTTCTACCGGATTCAGAGCTCCTTCCCTGGCGCAGATTTATTACAGTTCTACCTCTACGCTGATACAAAAGGGACAAACCACACAGGTAGGAACTTTCAGGAACAATTCTGAAGCGGCACAGGCCTTGGGAATTCCAAAGCTGAAACAGGAAACCTCACAATCGTACAGTACCGGAATTACATGGAAGATCCCGTCTTTAAGTTTAGTGTTTACAGCAGATGCCTATTATATAAAAATCAAGGACAGAGTGGTGCTTACTGACTTATTTTACCGTCCGGAAACCGTTCAAAGTCCGGATGATCAGGTGCTGCAGAGTGCCTTTGATCTTGCGAGGGCGAGTGCCGCGAATTTCTTCGCCAATGCTGTTGATTCGCAGACAAAAGGATTAGATATCACGGTTTCTCAGAATTCAAGGATTTCTGAAGGGATTTCTTTGGAAAATAACTTTGGCCTTAATCTCAATCAGACCAGAAGAATCGGTGAAATTCATGCATCTCCAAAATTGGTAAGCCAGATCAATAATTATTTCTCTGAACCGAACAGGGTCTACTTTGAAGAAGCGGTGCCCCGCATCAAAGCTACGCTTTCCAATACGCTTAAACTATCAGCACTTACCGTTTCCCTGAGAAATTCTTATTTTGGAAAAGTCACCGATGCGGATGTGCTGGATGCAAATTTCGACGGAGTGGTCGGCAGCAGGGAGCACTATATTCTGAATGAACGTTTTGTAACAGACCTTTCTGTGGGTTATGATTTCAATAAAAATATTTCCGCAACGGTCGGAAGTAACAACCTCTTTAATGTTCTTCCTTCCAGAAGCCCGAATATCAGTTCTCTGACGGCGGATAACCAGTTTGTGTATTCAAGACAGGTTTCGCAGTATGGTATTGGAGGGAGATTTGTGTTTGCGAGAGTAGAGTTTAAGTTTTAAATTGAGGAATTAAGAAATTGAGACATTAAGAGATTAAGAAATTCACTTCTTAACAAACATTTAAAGCTTTAAATTCAGTTTACAGAATACATAAAAACAGAGAGCAGTTCTCTGTTTTTATTTTGTGGAAGAAGGCTTAATATTCTTAAAATCTTAAATTAAATCTTAATGGTTTAAAATTAAAAGTTTTAAATAAGTTCTAACTGAAATGTCAAATCGGGTAATTATTCGGCTCTTTCTTTTTCTTCAAACCTGATATTCTTTTTGTTAATTTTCTTTTTACTGTTCCCGAAAGTATAATTAACGCTTAGGCGGAAGCTTCTGCCATCCCAGTAATTGTCCATATATTGGGTATTGTCAGAAAAATATTTATCACCACGGTATCGTTGGGCAAATATATTGGTCACCGTTGCATTGACCTGAAGTTGCTTTTCCATCAATGAAACTTTTATTCCAGAATTCAGCTGGGGAAAATCATAAAAATAAGAGTTGACGTTTCTATAGGGAAGACTGTGGCTGTAATTTAGAAATAATGCTACGGTCTTCTTCTTATTTAAACTGAACGTATTGTTGATGGAGTAGCTGAATGAATTTCCTTTCTGGGTTTGTGCCTCTATATTAAATACCGTTGAATTCTGCAGGGAAGCGTTCATCGACAGGCTGGTTTCCCAGAACCTGAAGAAAGTATCGGTGTACGAAGCATTAAGCCCCCAGAAATTATTGTTGTAATAATTCAGATAATTACTGACCTGGGAGAGGTCATCCAGATAGGAGATCTGGCCGAATGCATTTTTCATTCTCAGATAATAAACGCTGGCTGAAAATTTACTGTTGAAAGTATATCCCAATTCCCAATTATTAATATAAGCCGGAGTAAGCAGAGGATTTCCCGAAGAATAAGAATAAGGATTCGAATACCAGCGGAACGGGTTCAGGTTGCTCATGCTTGGTCTGTTGATCCTTCTGGAATAAGAAAAGCTGAACACATTCTTATCTTGCTTATAAGAAACATAGGCGGAAGGAAACCACTGTCCGTAATTATAGGTATTACCCGAGGCGGTTGAAGGCGTAAAACTTTTCGCATTCGTATGTTCATAACGCACACCCGTTTTTGTTTCCCAGTGTTCCCCGAAATTTTTTGCAAAGCTGAAGTAGGCAGCATAATTTTCTTCCTGATACTGAAAAATATTGGCTCTTGAATAATCCGGAACATATGCTCCACCATTTAAATTGTAATACTGCAGATCCGAATTGTTTTTAAATTGATTGAATTTCAACCCCGTTTCAATGGTTCCAAATGAAAACGGAAGTTCCAGATCCGCCTGTCCTGAAAAGATCTGCGGAGACACCAGTGAAATGGTTTTTATATCCTGGACAGATTGGTCCGAAGATCTTAGTGTGGAAAAATTAACCTCGGTATCAGAATTGTTTTTATAGAAATTTACTGCAATGCTTAGTTTCTTCCCCAGTGAATCAAGTTTGAGATCATAATAGGCACTTAAAGTATGCGTAGGAAGTTTTTCACGGTGAAAAGTATGGGTCAGGAGATTTTCTTCCTGATGATCCGAGGTTATATTTTTGGTGGTATTCACAATATCCATTCCTGATTTCTGATGGGCATAGATGTACTCCATTCCGATTTCAGAATTCTTGCTGATTTTATAAGAAAAATTGAGGGTAGGAGTCAGTTCATTCCACATATCCCTCCGTACGGAATTGCTGTAATTCTGTGTAGCCCCAACAATAGAATAATTTTCATCAGAACGTTTGGCAGAATCATAATGGGTAAGTTTCAGGCTGCCGCTGAATTTTTCTGTCTGATAATTAAGCGAACCGTTGGAACTGAATCCGGAGTAGGTCCTCTGGATCAGATTCGTATTGATATTCCCGCTGAAGCCGATGTTCGGGTTTTTCTTGAGGATAATATTGATGATCCCGCTGTTTCCCTGAGCCTCGTATTTTGCAGGCGGTGTAGTAATCACCTCAATTTTTGCAATATTCTCGGAGCGGATGGATTTCAGGTAGTTTAAAAGCGCATTTCCTGAAAGATTGAGCATTCTTCCATTGATCATTACGCTTACCGTACTTTTTCCTGTAATTGAAATGGAGCCCATATTTTCATCCACTTTCAGCATGGGAACATTGGCCAGGGTTTCGGAAGCATCCATACCCTGAGAAGCGATCGATGCTTCTACATTGAAGATAAGACGGTCGGCTTTTCTTTCCAGTAGCTTCTTCTTAACCAGAAGATTGATCTGTTCCACGTTGCGGACACTGTCTTTCTTGATTTGTCCTGAAAAAGCTGAAGAAAAAAGGCAGATAATAAAAATATATTTTAGTTTCATGGTTTAAAATCTTGGATCAAAGGTATTTTCAATCGTTTTTTTATGAAATGGCATTTAGATTTTGCCCTGAATTATTCCGGTCAAAAATATTTCATCGGGAAAAAACCGGGTTTTGTCGGAAATGTTTATGAATCTTTATGCAGGGAGCCTTACATTTGGATATGAAGCAAAAACAAATTCTTCTCCTGCATATTTTCTACTGGCTGCTGATTGTTTTCAATGGGATCATTGGCATATTGGTCTATGATACCAGAACGTTCGATATCCTGAGCATCACCATATTTCTGTCTAATTTCCTGGGCTTTTATACGAATTACTTTTTCGTGGTCCCGAGATTTTTTGATCCAAAAAGGTTCTATATGATGATTATCGGTTTTTTTGTGGGAGTATTCGTTTTTGTTTTTTTTCGCTACTCCCTAGAAGAACTATTGCTGCCGGCACTTACGGGTTACAGGAATTATAAGGAGGGAACTACTTTCCTGTATTATTTTTATGACAATATTTATTATTCAAGTTTAACGGTTTTCGTGAGTACCAATCTGTGGTTTTTTCAGTATTATTTTAAAATTGAAGCAGAGCGCACAAAACTGATCGAAGAAAGAAAACACGCTCAGCTTCAGGCTTTGAAAACTCAGATCAACCCGCACTTTATTTTTAATTCTTTAAATAATATCTACTCCCTGGTCTATCAAAACTCGGATCAATCGCTTCCTGCTATTGAAAAGCTGAGTGAGCTGCTGAGGTACAGTACGAAAGACCTTGAAAAAGATGTTATCAGCCTGGATAAAGAAATTGGCTATATTGAAAGCTTAATCGGGCTTGAAAAACTCAGAATCAAGAATTCTGAAATGTTGGTCTTCGAAAAAAATATCACCAATCCGAAGCTTGGAATTTCCCCGATGCTGTTGGTTCCGTTTGTGGAAAATGCTTTTAAACACGGAGATTTCAGGGATAAAGGTTTTGTTCTTAAGGTTTCAGATGAACATAATGTGCTTCATTTTTATCTTCAGAATTTTAAAAATCAGCGAATGAAAGATACAGCCTCCGGTATCGGGATTGAAAATGTAAAAAAACGTCTGGAAATTTTATATCCTAAAAGGCATCAACTGAATATAAAAGACCTGGAATCTGAATTTATTGTAGATTTGAGAATAACTTTCCCCCATGAAAACGATTAAATGCATCATTGTTGATGATGAACCCCTGGCAATTTCACTATTAGAAAATTATGTCCGGAAGATTCCCTTTCTGGAGCTTGTTTTTTCTGCGGAAAATCCTATTACAGCATTGGAGTACATTCAAAATAATGAAGCAGACCTCATTTTTCTGGATATTCAGATGCCTGAACTTACGGGGATCAATTTTATGAAGATCGTGGGAGAAAAGAAAAGGTATATCCTGACGACAGCCTATTCCGAATACGCTTTGGAAGGCTATGAGCACAATATTATTGATTATCTTCTGAAGCCGGTTTCATTTGAACGGTTTTATAAAAGTGCCGAGAAAGCCCGTGAACGTTTTCCAATGAATGAAAATAAAGAAGATACCTATTTTTTTGTAAAATCCTCCGGACAGCAGCATCGGATTAATTTTGCTGATATCCTGTATATTGAAAGCATCAAGGATTATGTCAATATCAGAACTTCTAACGAGGAATACATTGTACTGGACACATTAAAATCCCTCGAAAACCAGTTGTCAGAAAGATTTGTCAGGGTCCATAAATCATTTATTGTCAACCTCGATAAAACAAAAAATATAGGCGTAAAAAGAATGGTGCTGATTTCAGACCAGGTAATTCCTGTTGGTGAAAGCTACAGGAGCAATCTTTTAGCCCGGATAAAATAAAAATCGGCTCCTTCGGAGCCGATTTTCTTATGATTAATTAATCTCTAACAATTAATTCTGTTGTTTTTTAATCAGATTAAGCGCTGAACCGGCTTTAAACCAGTCAATCTGCTGCTCATTATAAGTATGGTTAGCCATAATGATGTCTTTAGTTCCATCCGCATGAACGAATTCCAAAGTCAGTTGTTTTCCCGGAGCAAACTGGTCAAGGTCTAAGAAATTAACCGTATCATCTTCCTGGATTTTATCGTAATCAGCTTCATTAGCGAAAGTGATTCCCAACATCCCCTGTTTTTTAAGGTTGGTTTCGTGGATTCTTGCAAATGATTTTACCAATACGGCTTTTACGCCAAGATGTCTCGGCTCCATAGCGGCATGCTCTCTGGAAGAACCTTCACCATAGTTCTGGTCTCCTACCACGATCGTCGGAATTCCAGCAGCTTTGTAGGCTCTCTGTACAGCCGGAACTTCGCCATACTCTCCAGTAATTTCATTTTTAACATGGTTAGTTTCCATATTATAAGCATTGACGGCTCCAATCAGCATATTGTTTGAAATATTGTCGAGGTGGCCTCTGTATTTCAGCCATGGTCCAGCCATAGAAATATGGTCAGTCGTACATTTTCCGAAAGCTTTGATCAATACTTTGGCGCCTTCAATATTTTTACCGTCCCATGCAGGGAATTCTTCCAACAATTGAAGCCTGTCTGATGTAGGACTAACATTTACAACCACTGAAGACCCATCTTCAGAAGGTGCCTGGTATCCGTTATCATCTACGGCAAAACCTTTTGCAGGAAGCTCGGAACCTTTTGGCTCATCAAGTTTTACCTGTTCGCCGTTTTCAGCGGTTAACGTATCCGTAATCGGGTTAAAATCCAGTCTTCCCGAGATCGCAACTGCAGCTACCATTTCTGGGGAAGCTACGAATGCGTGGGTATTTGGGTTACCGTCAGCTCTTTTTGCAAAGTTCCTGTTGAAAGAGTGGATGATAGAGTTTTTCTCTCCTTTTTCAGCGCCTTCTCTGTCCCATTGTCCGATACATGGCCCACAGGCATTGGTAAATATTCTTGCGTTTTCGAATTTTCTGAAGGAATTTAAGAATCCGTCTCTTTCTGCTGTGAATTTCACCTGCTCAGAACCGGGGTTGATCCCTAAGATCGCTTTTGGTTTTACTCCTTTTGCTACCGCATCTTCCACAATAGAAGCTGCTCTTGATAAATCTTCATAAGAAGAGTTTGTACATGAACCTATAAGTGCCCATTCTACTTCCAGCGGCCATCCGTTAGCTTCAGCTTTAGCTCTGAATTCTGCTACCGGCGTTGCTAAGTCAGGAGTGAAAGGTCCGTTTAAGTGAGGAGTCAGTTCAGAAAGGTTAATTTCAATTAACTGATCAAAATATTGTTCCGGGTTGGCATATACTTCAGCATCACCCGTAAGATGTTCTGCAATTTTATCCGCTGCATCTACCACATCCTGTCTTCCTGTAGCGGCAAGGTATCTCCGCATAGAATCATCATATCCGAAGGTAGAAGTTGTAGCTCCGATCTCAGCACCCATATTACAGATGGTTCCTTTTCCGGTTGCTGAAAGGGATTCAGCCCCTTCTCCGAAATATTCCACGATACAGCCTGTTCCTCCTTTTACGGTAAGGATACCGGCTACTTTCAGGATAACGTCTTTGGCTGAAGTCCATCCATTCATTCTGCCGGTTAGTTTTACCCCGATAAGTTTTGGCATTTTAAGCTCCCACGGCATTCCGGCCATAACGTCTACCGCATCTGCACCACCTACACCAATGGCTACCATTCCCAGTCCTCCCGCATTTACCGTGTGAGAGTCGGTTCCAATCATCATACCTCCGGGGAATGCATAATTTTCTAATACTACCTGGTGGATAATTCCGGCTCCAGGTTTCCAGAAACCAATTCCGTATTTATCACAAACGGAGCTCAGGAAGTTGAATACCTCGGAATTTTTGTTGATACCTTCCTGTAAATCTGCTTCAGCACCTATTCTTGCCTGGATCAGGTGATCCGCATGGGCAGTGGATGGTACAGCTACTTTAGCTTTTCCCGCCTGCATAAACTGTAAAAGTGCCATCTGTGCTGTGGCGTCCTGCATGGCTACCCTGTCCGGGGCAAAATCTACGTAGGAGTTTCCTCGTTCATGTGCCTGTGTAGCGTTTCCCTCCCAAAGGTGAGTGTAAAGGATTTTTTCTGAAAGTGTAAGCGGTTTTCCCACGATTTGTCTTGCAGCTGCAATCCTTTCCGGGTAACGCTCGTACACTTTTCTGATCATATCAATATCAAAAGTCATATCTTAATTTTTCTTTTTTTAATGCACTTTTCCATTATTAATTTAAGTCTTAAAAATGGGAATATCTTTTGTCACTACAATTCATCAAATTCTGTTCCTTCCATCTATAAAAAAGGATAATTCTGATCAATGGTAAAAATATTTTATGTCTATCAAGTTAAGAAAAAAATGGAATTTATTTTCTCAGTTTTATTTAAAATAATTCTTAACAGGTCTTAAATGGAAAGGTTCTAAACAAAAAATGAAAGATTCCACATCCTGCAGGACTGGAATCTTTCAATGATATTATTTTTAAAAAGTCTGGGACTTATCGTCAAATTCTGTTAATGGCCTACCTGAACCAACTCCTTAATAGGTGGAGCAAATTTAGTAAGGTCAATGCCTTCAACGGCAGCTTTGTACTCATCAATGTTAGGAATTCTTCCGATAATAGCAGAAAGAACAACAACCGGAGTGGAAGCCAGTAAAGATTCTCCTTTTTTACGTTCGGAATCTTCTACCACTCTTCCCTGGAAAAGACGGGTTGAGGTGGCCAGTACCGTATCTCCCTTAGCTGCCTTTTCCTGGTTACCCATACAAAGGTTACAGCCAGGGCGCTCCAGGTACATTACGTTTTTGTATTCTGTACGTGCTTCGCCTTTAGGAGCATTATCATCAAATTCAAAACCGGAATATTTTTCCAGTAATTCCCAGTCTCCTTCTGCCTTTAATTCGTCAATGATATTATAGGTAGGTGCTGCTACCACCAATGGAGCATTAAATTCAACTTTACCATTTTGCTTTTCAAGGTTTCTAAGCATTTGAGAAACAATTTTCAAATCTCCTTTGTGAACCATACATGATCCTACGAAACCAAGGTCTACTTTTTTCTCCCCTCCATAGTAAGAAAGATCTCTGATGGTATCGTGGGTATATCTTTTGGAAACATCTTCGTTGTTTACATCCGGGTCAGCAATCATCGGTTCAACGATTATGTCAAGGTCAACAACTACTTCCGCATAATATTTTGCGTTTGAATCCGGAGTTAAAGCCGGTTTGTCTCCAGATCTGATCTCAGCGATTCTCTTATCAGCCTTATTGATTAATCCCTGAAGAACATGATTGTGATTGTCCATTCCTTTGTCAATCATAATCTGGATTCTGCCTTTTGCAATCTCCAGTGACTCAATCAGAGTATTGTCTTCTGAAATATTGATGGAAGCTTTTGCCTTCATTTCAGCAGTCCAGTCTGTAAATGTAAAGGCCTGGTCGGCAGGAAGCGTTCCGATGTGAACCTCAATGATTCTTCCCTGGAATACGTTTTCTCCTCCAAACTGCTTCAGCATCTGGGCCTGTGTAGCATGAACCACATCACGGAAGTCCATGTGTTCTTTCATATCTCCTTTGAACGTCACCTTTACAGATTCCGGAATTGGCATAGATGCTTCTCCGGTAGCCAAGGCAAGGGCAACGGTTCCAGAGTCGGCTCCGAAAGCAACCCCTTTGGACATTCTTGTGTGAGAGTCACCACCAATAATGATGGCCCACTCATCTACAGTGATATCGTTTAGAACTTTGTGAATTACGTCTGTCATGGCGTGGTATTCCCCTTTCGGGTCACGGGCCGTGATCAGACCGAACTCGTTCATGAATTTCATTAGTTTCGGAATGTTAGCCTGAGCTTTTTTATCCCAGACAGAAGCGGTGTGGCAACCGGACTGATAAGCCCCGTCAACAATCGGAGAAATTACGGTTGCTGCCATGGATTCAAGTTCCTGAGAGGTCATCAGACCTGTGGTGTCCTGAGAACCAACAATGTTAACCTGTACACGAACGTCAGATCCGGCATGTAACACTTTTCCTGGTGTAATACCCACTGCATTTCTGTTGAATATTTTTTCTACTGCCGTAAGACCTTGTCCTTCGTGAGAAATTTCTTTTGAAGGAGCAAAAACCACAGGAGCCTCAATTCCTAAAAGCTGAGCCGCAAAAGTCTGTAGTTTTTTACCGAACACGATGGCATACGAACCGCCGGCTTTGATGAATTCAACTTTCTGAGGCGTGAAGGCCTTGGAAATATCGATTAATTCCTGGTCGCCGTTATATAATTTTTTGGTTTTTGTATTGATCGTAAGAACAGTTCCGGTGGCTACAGAGTAGGCCTCTTCAAGAACAATATCTCCATTTTCGTTGCGAACCGGGTTTCCGTTTTCATCAAGTTTTTTAACCCAGTTTTTAAGGTCGATACCGATTCCTCCGGTAACGTCTACCGTGGTAAGGAAGATCGGAGATATACCGTTTGTCCCTCCAACGATAGGAGCGATGTTAACAAATGGAATGTACGGGCTTGCCTGTTTTCCAGTCCAAAGCGCCACGTTATTTACTCCTGACATTCTGGAAGAACCTACCCCCATTGTTCCTTTTTCAGCAATCAGCATCACACTTTTATCAGGGTGCTGTGCCTGAAGAGCTCTGATCTCTTCCTGTGCCTCAGGCGTAATCATACATTTTCCGTGAAGTTCACGGTCTGATCTGGAGTGGGCCTGATTACCCGGAGACAATAAATCGGTTGAAATATCTCCTTCACCTGCGATGAAGGTTACCACTCTGATTTCTTCGGCAACATCCGGAAGTTTAGTGAAAAACTCAGCTTTTGCGTAGCTTTCAATGATATCTTTAGCAATTTCATTACCGTTGTTGAATGCTTCTTTCAGACGGTTAGTGTCTGCTTCATAAAGGAAAACCTGAGTCTTAAGAACGTTTGCAGCGTCCTTGGCAATAGAAATGTCATTCCCTAAAGCCAGATCCAGCAATACTTCGATGGAAGGACCTCCTTTCATGTGAGACAATAATTCAAAGGCGTATGCCGGTGATATTTCTTCTACTTTGGATTCACCTAGAATGATCTCTTTTAAAAACTTAGCTTTTACACCTGCAGCACTTGTAGTACCCGGCAGGGTGTTGTAGATGAAAAATTTAAGAGAATCCGGTCGGTCTTCATTTCCAGAATCTTTAATCTGTGCAATAATTTCGCTTAACAATTCAGCACTATCAATTGGCTTTGGATGAAGCCCCTGGATTTTTCTTTCCTCAATCTCTTTGATGTAATCCTTATAAATACTCATAATAATAGAAATCTTTCAATATTAAAACGCAGATCAATACATGCTTTGTTAATACTGCCTCTCTGCCTATATACCGTACAATGGGAGCCATTTGATAGGCAGTGGGACCGGAGTAAGTCAGTGTAATAATCTACGGCCTTTTTGTCAATGTGAGATAATATTCTTTAATTATCAATTCATTAAAAAGGTTCCCAAAAGTACGAAATTTTAGTATTTTATAAAGGTGAAATTATTTAGATTCTTTATAAATATGAATTTGATAATTTCTATATTTGGCCGTAATTTTGCAGGCAAATGATGATTATGAAAAATATCCTTAATTTTTTGTGCGTTTTTATTTCGATTTTCATTTTTTCACAGGCTAAATCTGTGAAAAAAATTCAGGTGAAAAATGGAACTAAAAGTGTTGCAAAGAAGGTGTCTAAGGCCACTAAACCTAATCCGGATCTCGTGATCATCAACGAAGATCTTCCGGTCCTGATTCCCAAAAAGGAAAACGGGAATTTCGGATATGTTAATCAGAGAGGGAAATTTATCATCAAGCCGGAATATCATATTGCGGTATTTTTTTATGAAGACTGCAACCTGCTGAATTCCCCGAATGAAAAAGTAAGGAAATTCGGAACCAAAGAATATGCTACCGTAGAAAAAGATATGATTTCTTACCGAGTGGATAAAACCGGGAAAAGAGTATACCAGTTTAAAGATGCCGACCTCGGAAAATGCAAATTCGGAGATTATAAGCAGCAGCTGTATCAGGCGTATGTGCTGAATGGCTTTTACGGAATCATTGAAAAAGCAAAATTTGAAAATGCTGCAGATTACAGACAATACCAGATTTACCCGCAGTATCAGTATCTGTACATCATGGAAGGTGATGATACGGCAGACCCGATGATTGTGGCCTCTCACAATGATAAATTCGGAGTCATTGATGTGAATAATAAAGTGATTGTCCCTTTTGAATATTCCAATATCAAAAGAAATTTCAGCTGGAAACTGGGAAAAATGTTTGAAGTCACAAAAGACGGAACGAACTATTATTATATTGATGCGAGGAATAAGACGTATTGATGAGGGTAGGCTGAAAGCGGTAAGCTTTGGGCTTTATGCTTTATATTTTTTACTTTGAGAGCTCTCGCAGATTTGGCAGATAAGGCTGATTTATTAACAGAGTAAACCGGCAACCAAAAATATACGCCCAAATTTAGCAACCCGGAACCAGATTCGTATCTCGTAATTTTTTTGTAATTTCGCGGCTGAAATAAAGGGGTGCTTTAACAGGCTGAGATTATACCCAATGAACCTGGAACAGATAATGCTGTTTAGGGAATTTAAAAATGTACCAGTAGATCAGTGTAACAATATAACAATTCTTATTGCTAGACTGTTAAATTAAACAATTGTTACATTATTAATCTGCCCCTTTTATTCATTAAATTTTAAAGATTTATAGAATGAAAGGATTATTTTTTTTAGGGCTTACTGTAGGCTCTGCAGCCTTTATCCAGGCGCAAAATAAGGATTCCCTTAAGATCAGGGAAATAGAAACGGTCAGTTTTACTAAGCGGCTTCCTGTTGCTAAAGAAATCATCAACGTTCAGAAAGATGTAGACAGCAGAAATCTGGGTCAGGATCTTCCGATTCTTTTGAAAAATCAAACTTCTATTATCTCTACTTCTGATGCCGGAAACGGGGTTGGATATACCGGGTTTAGAATCCGTGGGGTGGCCGGAAGAGGAATCAATGTCATGATGAACGGCGTTCCCTACAATGATTCTGAAAGCCAGGGGACATTCTTTGTGAATGTTCCGGATCTTACAAGTTCGGCCTCCCAGATTGTGATCCAAAGGGGAGTTGGAACTTCCAACAACGGGGTTTCCGCTTTTGGAGCGAGTATCAATGTGATCTCAAAAGAACCGGATGAGAAAATGTATTTTAAGACGGATGACAGCTACGGTTCATTCAATACCTATAAATATTCAGCGGAAGCGGGCTCAGGGAAATTCTGGAAAAACAGGCTTTCTGTGATGGGAAGGTATACCCGTATCCATTCAGACGGATATATAGACAGGGCTTCTTCCAATCTGCATTCCTATAACTTCACCGCATTATTTGAAGAAGGTAAGACAAGGCTTCGTCTGATGGCGTTCGGAGGAAAAGAAAAAACTTATCAGGCGTGGAACGGAATTGACAGGCCAACGTGGGAAACCAATCCGAAATTCAACTATTCAGGACAGTATACGGATCTGTTTACGGGAGAAGAAAAGTTTTATGATAATGAAACGGACAATTACAGACAGAACCATTACCAGCTTTTGTGGGAGCAGAAATTCAATGATAACTGGAATCTGGAAACAACACTTCATTATACCAAAGGAAGAGGATATTACGAAAACTACACCAGGGTGGATGAGACTGATGTGGAGGCTATCCATTATTCCAATTATAATTTACCTGTCCCTATCGTTAACGGTGCTCCGGTAGAAATCTCAGATTTTATAAGAAAAAAATGGCTGGATAATGATTTTTACGGGGCTGTTTCCACACTTTACGGAAAGCTTGAGAATGTAGATCTTAATTTTGGGGTGGTTGCAAACCAATACTATGGCAGACACTTCGGAAATGTTACGGGAGTTTATTTTCCGCAGATCAATGAATTTGAATACTACAGGAACCGTTCAGTAAAAACAGAGTTAGCCGGTTTTGCGAAGGCTTTATGGAGAATGGGAGATCATTTTGAGTTCTTCGGGGATCTTCAGCTCAGAAATATTGACTATGATACCAAAATCCTGACTGCCGGAGATGGAGAAGGTGGAAATCTGGATAAAAACTGGCTTTTCTTTAATCCGAAAGCCGGAGTGAATTACAAAATAGGAAACGGGAAGGTTTTCCTGTCGTATGCCCATGCCCAGCGTGAACCGAACAGGGATGACCTGATGAGTGATAATGAAGTGAAAGCCGAAAAGCTTCACGATTTTGAAGCAGGAATTGAAAAGCAGTTTGGGATTTTATCCGTTACGGCTAATCTATATTATATGTACTATGTTAATCAGCTCGTATTAAACGGAGAGTTGAATAATGTAGGTGCGTTTATCAGAACGAATTCAGGGAAGAGCTACAGAAGAGGAGTTGAGATTGGTGCATTGGCCAAGCTTTCCAAACAATGGGAAGTGAACGGAAATGTCAGCCTCAGCCAGAACAGAAACCTCGATTTTAATATTAAGAGTAAAGGAATGCTTCAGAATCTTGGCGATACCGATATTTCATTTTCTCCTAATATCATTGCCAATCTTGGATTAAAGTTCAACCCTTCCAAAAGCTTCCAGTTCGCTTTAATGAATCAATACGTTGGAAAACAGTATCTGGATAATACGGGAGATAAAAATCTTGAACTTAAAGATTATTTCCTGACAGATTTTAATGCCCAGTACCAATTTACCATTGCCCGTAATGATATTGCGCTGAAATTACTGGTGAATAATCTGTTCAATAAAAAGTATGTTAACAACGGAGCGGTTTACAGTGGAGATCCTTATTATTTTGCACAGGCAGGAACCAATTTCATGTTTGGGATCAGCTGGAAGATTCAATAATGTTAATATGGCAAAAAGGCAAAACGGCAAAATCGCAAATTAGCCCTTTAGCCTTTTCGCTATTTTGCCTTTTCGCCAAAAATTAAATGAAACTATTCCCGTTTTAATACGGAATCATCAAAAGACTGTTTCGGCAGTCTTTTTTTATATCCGATAAATGTCTTCAAAAAGTCACGAAAAAATTATAAATTTGCTGCCAAATGAATATTTCAGCTTACATTTTAGAATATCTGAAACAATTTGGAACTGTGGAAGTTCCGGGATTCGGTGTATTTTCTCTTAAAAACTCCAAGGCAATTATCAATTCTGAGAACGGAAGCATCCTTCCTCCTGCAAGCGAGATTGTTTTTGCGGTAGATTATGAGATGCAGTCGGAAGAACTGGCCGCTTTTATAGCCGGAGAAAAACAAATGTCTCTGGATGCCTCAAAAAGTGATCTGAAAATCCAGACGGATTTTTGGAAGAAAAAACTTCAGGCAGATCAGTTTCTGGACATTCAGAATCTTGGGACTATCAGTATAGAAAACGATCAAACCCGTTTCAAAGGGAAAAGAATAGGATCAGGACATCCGGATTTTTATGGTCTGGAAGAAATCAGAATTTCGGATATCAATAACGGAGAAAAAATAAGCATTGCAGAGAACAGGGAAAAAGATTACAAATTCAAAAAATCCATTCTCTGGATCTTCCTGCTTGTAATTCCGGTGCTGGGAATTCTGTATCTGGCATTTACCCAGCAAGAACTGCTATTCGGGAAAAAATCCTTTGACAAAGTTTCTGTTCAGACATCAACCCACAGAATCGTAAAAGATACAGCAAAGCCAAATATCCCAAATCCGAAAGCAGTCGTTTCAGATTCTTTGAAAAAGGATTCATTATCAAAACCGGCTGTGAAAGCCGTAAAGCCGGCCCCGGCAGCCTCAAAACAACACTAAGACTTAATAATGGCAAAAATAAAAAAAGCGTCAGAATCCCTGACTATCATGACGAATATTGTTCTTCCGAACGAAACCAATTCTTTAAGAAACCTTTTCGGAGGTGAGCTTCTGGCAAAAATGGACCGTTGCGCGTCTATTTCTGCAGCCAGACATTGTGAAAGAAGAGTAGTAACAGCTTCTGTAAATCACGTTTCTTTTAACCATCCAATTCCTGAAGGTGGTGTTGTGGTTCTGGAATCTAAAGTTTCAAGAGCATTCTCCACTTCCATGGAAGTGTATGTGGACGTTTGGTTGGATGACCCAATCAATCAGAAGAAAATTCATACCAACGAAGGGATTTACACTTTTGTAGCGGTAGATGAATTCAACCGTCCTATTCCAATCCCGGAAATGATCCCGGAAACAGAAGAAGAAAAACTGAGACATGCTGCAGCATTCAGAAGAAAAGAACTTTCCCTGATCCTTTCCGGAAGAATGAAACCCCTGGAATCTGTAGAGCTTAAAAAATTATTCCAGGAGCCGGAAGAAACAAAGGAATCAAAGAAGGATAAGAAATAAATTAAGTTCTTTGGTGTGCTAAGCGTTAGCGCCCCTGCGAAATACTTAAACACAAATATCACAAATAATGGCACAAATTTTCACAAATGATTTGTACCGTGTAAATGAAAAAAATGATAAGTTCAGATATTTCGGAAAATGATATATCAAGGATTGTCTACGAAGCAGGATATCTTGTTCATAAAACTTTAGGTCCCGGGCTTCTGGAGAGTGCTTATGAAGAATGCTTGTTCTATGAACTGAATAAGCATAATCTTTTTGTAGAAAAGCAAAAGCCAATGCCTTTGATTTATGATGAAATAAAACTGAATGTGGGGTATAGGCTGGATTTTTTAATTGAAAATAAATTTATTTTGGAAATTAAATCTGTTGAATCTTTAAATGATATACATTTGGCTCAGATTCTGACCTATCTCCGTTTAAGCAATTGTAAGCTTGGAATGCTGATCAATTTTAATACACTTCAGTTTAAGAATGGAGTAAAAAGAGTTATTAATGGTACTTTATGACCCTTTAATTGGTGTCATTTGTGAAAAATAATTAGTGCAATTTGTGTTTAAGCTATGAAGATTCTCCTTTTAGATAAAAACCATCCTCTGATCACAGAACAGCTTTTAGCTAAAAACTTTGTCCTGGAAGAGGATTTTACCTCGTCCTACGATGAGGTCTGCCATAAAATTGAAAATTATGAGGGAATCATCATCAGAAGCAGGATTCCCCTGGATAAAAATTTCCTTGAAAAAGGGAAAAACCTGAAATTTATCGCCAGAGTAGGAGCAGGCATGGAAAATATTGATATTCCTGCTGCTGAGCGATTGGGGATTCAACTGATCAATTCTCCGGAAGGCAACAGGGATTCTGTAGCAGAACATGTTGTAGGCATGTTGCTGATTCTTATGAATCGTCTTTTCATTGCTTCCCAGGAAGTGAAAAATGGAATCTGGCTTCGTGAAGAAAACAGAGGCGATGAATTGCTTGGAAAAACCGTGGGACTTATCGGGTACGGAAATATGGGAAAAGCCACCGCCAAAAGATTTTCAGGCTTTGGCTGCAAAGTGATCTTTCATGATATCCTTCCCGGACTTTCCGATGAGTTTGCCTCACAGGTAAGTTTGGAAGAGTTAAAAGCATCTGCTGATATTATAAGTCTTCATATTCCGCTAACCTCTGAAACCCATTATCTTGTAGATGAAAAATTTATTTCAGAGATGAAAAAAGATTTCTATTTCGTCAATACGGCAAGAGGAAAAAATGTGGAAACTAAATATTTAGTTCAGGCTTTAAGGGCTGGAAAAGTAAAAGGCGTGTGTCTTGATGTGCTCGAATATGAAAAATCATCTTTCGAAAATCTGGAAACAGAAAATGAAGACCTTCAATACCTTCTCGACTCCGAAAAAGCAATTGTAACTCCACACATCGCCGGCTGGACCCATCAAAGTAAGGAAAAACTGGCACAGGTGATTGTTGATAAGATAGTAGCTTCGTATTGCTAAGCGAAGAAAGCCGAGGAGGCAAAACGGCGAAACTGCAAAAGGGCAAAATCGCTGATTTGCAAATTTGCTTATTAGCTTTCTTTGCCATATTCGCTTCCTTCGCCCTTTCGCCATTTTGCAGTTTAGCCATTTTGCCCTTTCACCTCCCACCACTCTTATGTTAAATAATTCATAATATACCCCGCAGATTGAGAATTTATTTTGAGTTTTATTAAATTGCTGCTCATTTTTTGATACTCATGACGACGCGTAACTTTGTACTTATTGTAAGTGTTTTTTTATCCCTTATTTCCTGTAAAAAAGAGGCTGATTCCAAAAAGGCTTCAGCTGAAAATACAACCAACCTTCCGAACTATGGAAACGTAGACCTGGACGGTGTTTTTACCAAGGCCGACAGCGAGCTTGGTGATAAAGGAATACTGACAGGGTACATAGATCAGTATTATAAAAAGATCTGGGAAGGCGGAGACCTGAGTGGCGGAATACTCGTAGCAAAAGGAGACGAAATCCTGTACGAAAACTACAGAGGCTTTGGGCGGGAAGGAAACCAAATGCCTATTGATAAAAATACACCGTTGCATGTAGCTTCGGTTTCAAAGACGCTGACCGCTATGGCTATGCTGAAACTGGTGGAAGCCGGAAAAATTAAGCTTTCCGATCCTCTTACTCAATATTTTCCTGGTTTTCCTTACCCGAATGTTACCGTACAAACCCTTCTGGATCAGCGAAGCGGACTTCCGAAATACGAATACTTTATTACCAAGATACAACCGGCTCCGGCTGAACTTTCAAAACCTTTTATCACCAATCAGGATGTCCTGAATATGATCATCAAATATAAACCGGACCTCGCGAGAGATACGGACACCGGCTTTATGTACTGTAATACGAATTTTGCGATGCTGGCCTTGCTGATTGAGAAAATCACCAAAACACCTTTTCCTCAGGCTATGAAAGAAATGGTGTTTCAGCCTCTGAAAATGGAGCACAGCTATATTTTCGAGGAGAAAGATATTCCTACCGCGGCACAGTCTTTTTATTACGGAGGAAACAGGCTTTATCCTCTGGACAGGCTTGATCTGATTTACGGGGATAAAAATGTATATACAACGCCGAGAGACCTTTACAACTTCTCGAAAGCCATGTTCTCGAAAGATTTCCTGAAGCCGGATCTGATGCAGATGGTCTTCACCCCATATAGCAACGAAAAGGCAGGAATGAACAATTATGGCCTTGGTTTCAGGATGAAGATCTTTGATAATGGAGAGAAGCTTACCTATCACAACGGATGGTGGCATGGAACAAACTCTGTATTTGCCCATCTTCTGAAGTCAAAAGTAACCATTGTAGCCATAGGAAATAAATATTCCGGAAAGGTGTACACAGCGCTTGCATTATCCGGATTGTTCGAAGATTTTCCTGCCCAGAAAGATAAACTGCACAGTGTAATGAATGACAATAAAGATACTTTGAATGCCGGACATGAAGTTTTTGGAGAATAATGTTTAATTTTGCTTAAACATCTATGAAAAGACTTCTTCTATTATTCGTGATCTGTTTTCTTGTACATTCGTGTGCGAGGGTAGGAGCTCCTGTCGGGGGACCTAAAGATACCATAGCACCTAAGTTTTTAAGTTCAAATATTGATACCACAAGGGTCAATGTGAAAAGGGATATTGGTGAGCTCAGGCTTGATTTTGATGAATATGTCACACTAAAGGATATCAATAAAAACCTGATCATTTCTCCCCCTATCAAAAATATAAAGCGGATTCTTCCTTCCAATATTGCCAATAAATATGTGATCATTCAGTGGGAAGATACCCTTCAGGCGAATACCACGTATAATTTCAATTTTGGAAATTCTATTGCAGATAATAATGAGACCAATATCCTCCGCTATTTCAACTTTGCTTTTTCCACCGGGGAGAAGCTGGATGATCTTTACATCAGTGGTGAGATATCAGACGCATCGGCTATTAAAAAGAAAGAAGGTGAGAATAAGCTGGTGGTAGGGCTTTATCAGGTGAAAGATACCATCAATTATAAACAAAAACCTTACTATATCACAAAAGTGGATGAGGACGGCTATTATGAGCTGAATTACCTGACTCCCGGAAAATATAAGATTATTGCTTTTGAAGATGAAAACGGCAATTCTGTATATGAGCCCGGTAAAGAAAAAATAGGATTCCAGAAAGAGCCAATCGATTTTGAAAAATCTGTTTCAGGATTGAATTTAAAAGTATATCCTTCTAAAAAACCTCTGAAATATGGAGAAATGAAGGAAAGTCCCGGAGGGATCGTCATGACGTTTGAAGGAAACCCGGAAAGCGTTAAAGTGGCTTCTGTTAATGACAAACTTCAGGATATCAAAGTAACCCATAAGCCGAAGTCTGACACAGTAAGAATCTGGTTTGATCCGGTAAAAAGTGATGTAGGACAGACTGTTACCGAGAACCTTAAGTTCAGCTATGATACCGGCAGCAAACAGGATACCGTGTCTGTATTCTACAAGTATAACAAGAAAAATGCAATGGATCTTGAAAATGATAACGGCGGTCCGGCGCTGGCCCCGAATTCAGATTTTAAGATCAGATCAGGATATATCATTGATAAACTCAATCCTGAAAAATTGACGCTGAAAAGTGACAGTTTAACCACGCAGGAATTTACTGCAAAAATTTCGGAGACCGATCCGTATCAGATCATCATTCAGTCAGATTTTGTAGCAGGCAAAAAATATCAGCTTACGGTTCCGAAAGAAACGGTATCGTCTTATTACGCTAAAAATTTCCAGTCGAAACGTTTCGATTTTGAAGTGGAAAAAGTAGATCAGTTCGGAAGTCTGGCATTTAATATTCAGAATGCACCGGAAGCCAGCTATTGGATCCAGCTTCTGGATGGTTCGGATAAAGTGGTCTATTCAAGATACACCAAAGGAAATGCGGTGAAATTCGACATCCTTAAACCTGCAGAATATGTAGTAAGAATTCTGGTAGACAATAACGGAAATAAATTCTGGGACGTCGCTGATTTTGAAACGGAAACCTATGCCGAAGATTCCTATGTCTTTTACAAAAAAGCAATTGTAAGGGCTTTATGGGAGACCAAAGAAGACTGGGACCTGAAAGATACCCGAACACTTGATAATCCTAAAGGAACGGCTCCAAAGCCTGAAGTACCGGCTCCTGCAGAAGAAACTCCGAAAACAACTGTTCAGGAGGATGTAAAAAAAGAGCTCAAGTCAGATTCCGGGAAAGCAGTACTGACGCCGGTAAGATAAAAACTATGAAGACGGTAAAAAAAGTGGTATTCTGGACGCTGGTGGCTTTTGCGCTGATCCAGTTTATTCCGGTTGACAGAGTGAATAAACCTGTGGATAAAGCAGTCAACTTCATCGATGTTAAAAAGACACCGGAAAAGATCAGCGGACTTATAAAAGGAGCCTGCTACGACTGCCATTCCAATGAGACCGTTTATCCTCAGTATGCTTATTTTGCACCCATTTCCTGGTCTGTAAAAAGCCACATCAACGAAGGACGGGAACATCTCAATTTTTCTGTCTGGGGAACTTACAATAAGGAACTTAAAGAAAATATGCTGAAGAAGTCCATTCAGACCATTCAAAGCAAAACCATGCCGATGCCCGGCTATATTGTTTACCACAAAGATGCTAATTTATCTGAAGCAGAAAGAACTCTGCTGGTGCATTATTTCGAAGAAATGCTGAAATCAGGAACGTACTAAATTCTTCTTTCCGTTATAAAAAACTCTCGCAGATTTTGCAGATCAAACAGATTGTGAATACAATTATCTGCTGTTCTGCAAAATCCACGGGAGTATAGGGTACAAAAATTATTTCTTTATATAGTCCTCAAAAAATCTTTTCTGAGAATCAAAAGCAATATCATCCAGCTTTAATTCATTCAAAGGAATCCAGACTGCCTCTGATATTTCAGAAAGCTCAAGATTCACCTCAAATTTTTCCTGAACACGATACTCATAAAAAAGATCGATGGTGTTGTAATCAATCTCTTTATACTGATAGATGTTCGGAAGGCTGGTCACATACTTTAAATTTGAAATATCCACATCAAGCTGAAGTTCTTCAAAAAGCTCTCTTTTGCAGGTTTCTTCAGCGGTTTCCTTTGGGTCTACAAAACCTCCTGCCAGATCCAGTTTTCCTTTTTTAGGATCCCGGTTTCTTCGGGTAAGATAAATTTCATCACCATATCGGATCACGACAGCTACAGCGCCTGCTACATTGTTATAGAGCGTAAATCCGCACTCAGGGCAGCTCCATTTCTTTTCATTATCCCAGTGAAGGGTTTCTTTGCCGCAGCTTGGGCAGTATTTCAATAATTTCATGTGTCTACAATTAGTTTCTTAGAGACCAGATAGAACTAAGCTCACTGAGTAACATTAATATTTCTCGGGTGATAGCTCAGGATTACATCCCGAAGTTCTTCTGTCTTCAGATGGGTATAGATCTCCGTAGTGGTGATACTGGAATGTCCCAGCATTTCCTGGATATAGCGAAGGTCTGCACCATTCTGTAAAAGGTGGGTCGCAAAAGAATGTCTGAAAGTGTGTGGTGAGATTTTTTTGCTTACTCCTGCCTTGTCTGTAAGTTCCTTGATGATCAGAAATACGATCACCCTGGACATTGATGTTCCACGGCTGTTAAGAAACAGCGTATCCTCATATTTTTTATTGATCTTACTGTTCGAACGAACTTCCTTAATGTATGTTTCCAAAAGTTCTGCAGTATAGTCAGCCAGGGGAACAAAACGTGTTTTGTTTCCTTTTCCGTGTACTTTGATGTACTGCTCTTTGAAATTAATGTTCGAAATTTTCAGATCGATAAGTTCGGAGACACGTAATCCGCATCCGTATAGAACTTCAATGATACAGTGATTTCTCTTTCCGAGGTCAGAATCGGCCTCAATGGCTGCAATGATCTTATTGATATCAGGCAGGCTCAAGGTGTCAGGAAGATATAATCCCAGTTTTGGGCCTTCAAGCAGGGACGCAGGGTTATCTTCCCTGTACTCGTCCTCAAGCAGAAACTTGAAGAAAGCCTTTATGGAAGAAATCCATCTTGCCTGTGATCTTTCGCTGAACTTCTGTTTGGAAAGATTGAAGATATATTCCTGTAAGTTTTCGTAGCCTATAGCATCCGGACCGACGTTTTCCAGATCCACTATGGCATAATCTTTTAATTTTTTGATGTCTCGAATATAGGCATCGAGAGTGTTTTCTGAAAAATTTCTTTCGAAACGAAGAAATATTTCAAAATCTTTGATCTTTTCATCCCAAGTCATTTGTGCTTATTTTTTTAGTTCACAGTCCGATATTTGTTCTATTTCAATATTATGGTTTCTCAGGAACGAGATGCCGTCATCGTCTGAATACTCATTAATATACACAAGTCTTGTAATTCCTGCCTGCAGAATCAGTTTACTGCATTCTTTGCAAGGCGACAGCGTTAAATATAACGTTGCGCCTTTTGCAGACTGAGTGGAAGCGGCCAGCTTTAATATCGCATTGGCTTCCGCATGAAGTACATACCAGTGTGTTTTTCCCTCTTCATCTTCACAGCAGTTTTCAAACCCCGAAGGTGTTCCGTTGTAACCATCTGAAATAATCATCCTATCTTTTACGATAAGAGCTCCTACCTGTTTTCTCTTACAGTAGGATAGTTTTGCCCACTCCTGAGCCATTTTAAGATAAGCTTTATCAAACTTATTCATACCGCAGCATTAGTTTTTTTCGAAATAATTTGGATTAAAAATCTAGAAGTTCGGCTTTCTTTTCTCTATAAAAGCTGTAACTCCTTCTTGCTTGTCTGCCATGTCAAAAAGCTCCCCGAAATATTTGATTTCAGATTCAAAACCTTTATCTGTGTCAGACAAGTTCACGGCCTGTATGGCCTTTGATATAGCCATTGGTGAGTTGCCGGCTATAATACTCGCTAATTCTTTTGTTTTGGTTAATAATTCTTCAATAGGGTATACTTCATTCACCAATCCTATTTCCTTTGCTCTCTGTGCGGGGATCATTTTGGCTGAGAAGATCATTTCGTTGGCGATGCCTTTTCCTACCAGTTTAGGAAGTCTCTGTGTTCCTCCGTAACCCGGAATTAATCCAAGGGTTACCTCAGGAAGTCCCAGTTTTGCATTCTCTGATGCATATCTGATATGACACGCCATGGCAAGCTCTAAACCTCCGCCCAATGCAAATCCATTAACGGCTGCAATGACAGGTTTAGTTGTATTTTCAATTTTGTTGAACAGGGTATTTTGCCCGTTTCTGGCCAGTTCTTCGGCTTTTTCCTGTCCAAAATCACTGAATTCTTTGATGTCAGCTCCTGCTACAAATGATTTTTCGCCGCTTCCTGTAAGAATGATTACTCTGCAGGATGCATCCGAATTTAGCTCATCTATTGCTGAACTGATTTCCTGAATCGTTTTTGCATTAAGAGCATTTAAGCTCTGTGGTCTGTTTATGGTGATGACAGCTAACCTGTCTTCTTTCTCTAATAATATATTTTCGTAACTCATTATTCCACTATAAAATATTATTTTTTGCAAATTATGAATTTTTTACAAAAAAAAGGAAAAAATATTAGTTTTTTTTCCTTTTAAGTAATGAATCCTTCAAAATCCTATTTTGAGTGGTTCATCATATTTGCATCAATATTGATATTTAGCTGAGATGCCACTTTCATGCCAAGTTCTATATTAGTCCTGAAAAAGTGACATAACTGGCGGTTGATGATCTCATCTTTTTTTGGTCCGTTAATTCCTTTCATACTTCCCACGATGTTGCTGATCAGGTGTTCTCTGTCTTCAGCGGACATAGCTTTTGTATACAGCAATCCGGGTTGGGTGTAATGGTCATCATCGTTTTCATTCCTGTTGTAGCTTGCTACGTGGGCGCTGTCCAGCTCATACTCATAGCTTTTATAAGATAAGTCCGGCTTGATGTCATCAAAGCTGTTCGGAAAATAATTAGGTTTATCCTGGTAGTTGCTGGAATCTGCCATAAAGCCGTCTCTCTGGTAATTGTTTACGGCAAAAGGACATCGGTTCACTTCCAGCTGGTGGGCATTGACGCCTACCCTGTAGCGATGGGCATCCGGATAAGAAAACAGTCTTCCCTGAAGCATTTTATCGGGAGAAAAGCTAATTCCGTTGATCAGGCTGCTTGGTGAAAATGCAGATTGTTCCACATGCGCAAAATAATTGACAGGAACTTCATTCAGCTCCATTTCTCCTACTTCTATCAATGGAAAATCACCCTGGAACCATACTTTTGTTACATCAAAAGGATTCCATCTGAAATCTTTGGCCTGCTCTTCAGTCATCACCTGGATATACATCGTCCACTTAGGGAAATCACCGTTTTCAATGGCGTTGCAAAGATCTTCCTGAGCGAAATCCGGATTTTCTCCAGCCATTTTCGTAGCTTCTGCATCCGTGAAATTTTTAATTCCCTGCTTTGTTTTAAAATGGAACTTTACCCATACTCTTTCATTCTGATCATTAATCATAGCGAAAGTATGAGAACCAAACCCGTGCATGTGCCTGTAGCCGTGAGGCGTTCCCCTGTCTGACATTAAGATAAGGACCTGGTGCAGGGATTCAGGGTTGTGGCTCCAGAAATCCCACATCATGGTCGCACTTTTTAAATTGGTCTTCGGAACTCTTTTCTGGGTGTGGATGAAATCCGGAAATTTCTTGGCATCCTTAATAAAGAATACCGGTGTGTTATTTCCAACCAGATCCCAGTTTCCGTCCTCCGTATAAAATTTTAAAGCGAAACCTCTTGGGTCTCTTGCCGTATCTGCACTTCCTTTCTCACCACCTACGGTAGAAAAGCGGGCAAACATTCTGCATGAGTTTCCGACTTTTGAAAATAGTTTGGCTTTGGTATATTGGGTGATGTCGTGGGTTACCGTAAAGGTTCCGTAGGCACCACTTCCTTTGGCGTGTACAATTCTTTCAGGAATTCTTTCCCTAACAAAATGAGCAAGATTTTCCTGAAGAATGAAATCCTGCAGCAGAACAGGTCCTCTGGGCCCTACAGTCTGTGAGTCCTGATGTTCATAGTAAGGAGCGCCGTTGCTTAGCGTTAATTTTTTAGAATCCATATAGTTATGATTTGTCTTATTGGTTTACCTTGTACGCTGTTTTACACAGACGTATGAAATATCAAATTTACTTGAATTTTTGATTACAAATAGCAAAAACATTTTATCTTTGTAATAGATAATATTAATCAGATGAACATTCAGCAACTGGAGTATCTTATCGCTGTAGATAAGTACAAACATTTTGGTAAAGCAGCTCAGGCATGCTTTATTACGCAGCCTACATTAAGTGCGATGATACAGAAATTCGAGGATGAACTGGATGTAAAGGTGTTCGACAGGACTACACACCCGATCCGTACTACGGATGTGGGGCTTCAGATCATTGATCAGGCTAAGGTAATTATAGAATCTGTCAATGAACTTAAGAATAAAGCGAATCTCCTGAATAATATTCTGGGCGGAACAATTAACCTGGGAATCATCCCTACCGTTTCATCTTTTATCTTACCTACGGAAATCTTTAAGTTTCTGGAAGAAAACCCGAAAATCCAGATGAATGTGAAGGAAATGACTACTGATAATATTGTTAAAGCTTTAAAAGCAGGAGAACTGGACGCGGGAATTATTTCCACTCCATATGATTCTGCTGATGAATTTTACCAGGATTTCCTTTTCAATGAAGAGCTTATGATCTACAGCTCCAATACGGAAGCCAATAAAAAGAATTCCTATATCATTCCTGAAGAGCTGAATGTGGAAAAAGTGTGGCTTCTGGAGGAAGGAAACTGTCTGAGAAACCAGTTTGAAAACATTTGTCATCTGAAAGAAAATACATTAAAGCCTAAGAATTTAGATTTTCTGGCCTCCAATATCCAGACGCTTGTTCATATGGTAGATAAGGTCGGAGGGATCAGTATTTTGCCGGAACTGGCATTGAGCCAGCTTTCAGAAGAGCAGAAAGACAATGTCTTCAGGTTCAAAAAGCCTTTCCCTTACAGAGAGATCAGCATCATCTATTACAAGCCTACCTTTAAGCAGAAGATTATTGATGAATTATCTCATTCCATCAAAAATTCTTTAGAGCTTAAACTTAATTATCATGCGAATCCAAAGGAGTTTGTGAGCATAAAACCTCAGTGAACTAAGAAGGCCGCAAAGTGATATAAATCATTAATTCTAAGAAAATTATAATTAATAAGCAAAATTGTTGAGTATTAAAAAAATAGTACTTAAATTTGCGGACGTTTATAAACGAGGAAAAATTTGACCTGATTGCAACCTCTCTAAAAAAATGCTAAAACAGTATTCTTTTTTCGGGCCATTTATTCTTATTTTTCCTCACATATTTTTTAATCTAAAAAACAAAGAATAATATGTCTTACTTATTTACATCTGAATCCGTTTCAGAAGGACACCCGGATAAAATTGCCGATCAGATTTCCGATGCACTTATCGATCATTTCTTAGCTTACGATAAAAGCTCTAAGGTAGCTTGCGAAACCCTTGTAACAACAGGGCAGGTAGTGCTTGCAGGAGAAGTGAAATCTGATGCCTATCTGGATGTTCAGACGATTGCAAGAGAGGTGATCAACGGAATTGGATACACAAAAGGAGAATACATGTTCAACGGAGATTCCTGTGGTGTGATTTCTGCAATTCATGAGCAGTCTCCGGATATCAACCAGGGAGTAGACAGAGCGGTAAGCGACGGGTCTTTTGAAGCTAAAGCCAATGCACAGGGTGCGGGAGACCAGGGGATGATGTTCGGGTATGCAACCAACGAAACAGCTAATTATATGCCTCTGGCTCTGGATCTTGCCCACACGATCCTTAAAGAACTTTCTGTATTGAGAAGAGAAGGAAACCAGATCGGTTATCTTCGTCCGGATGCAAAAAGCCAGGTAACCATTGAGTATTCTGATGATCACAAACCGGTAAGAATTGATTCTATTGTAGTTTCTACACAGCATGATGACTTCGGAACTGAAGAGGAGATGCTGAACAAAATCCGTGAAGACATCAAAAACATTCTGGTTCCAAGAGTTGTTGCACAGCAGACTGAGGAAATCAAAGCATTGTTCAATGACCAGATCAAATACCATATCAATCCTACAGGGAAATTCGTAATCGGAGGTCCTCACGGAGATACAGGTCTTACAGGAAGAAAAATCATTGTAGATACTTACGGTGGAAAAGGAGCCCACGGTGGTGGTGCTTTCTCCGGAAAAGACCCTTCAAAAGTAGACAGAAGTGCAGCTTATGCAACAAGACATATTGCTAAGAACTTAGTGGCTGCAGGAGTTGCAGATGAAGTTCTGGTGCAGGTTTCTTACGCTATTGGTGTTGCTGAGCCTTGTGGTTTGTATATCAATACGTACGGAACTGCAAAAGTAGACCTGAATGATGGTGAAATTGCCAAAAAGGTTTCTACAATCTTCGATTTAAGACCTTATGCTATTGAGCAAAACCTGAAACTGAGAAACCCGATTTATCTTGAAACGGCTTCTTACGGGCATATGGGTAAAGAACATTACATTGCTGACAAAACCTTCAACAAAGGTCAGAAAAACGAACTTACCCTTACAGGACTTGAGTTCTTTACATGGGAGAAACTTGACAAAGTAGACGAAATTAAAGCCGCTTTTGGTATTTAATTTCCCTTCAGAAATAATAAATAGACTGCTTTATCTTTTGATAAGGCAGTTTTTTTTAATTTTACACCTTAAATAATTAAAGATGATGAATTTTAGATCAGCACTTACGATACTTACCGTTGTTTTCCTCGGCATTATGACTAAATCACAATATACGATGCATAAGATGGTGACTGTGGGATACACCTACCAGAATCAAAGCTTTGGAGAAGTAGGGGGTAAGCTGCTTTTCCTGAAGAATGATGATGTGATTTACAGACTGGGAGGATCTGCATTAATGGGGTCTGCCGGATCCAAATTTGCCATTATGCCTAAGCTGCAGGCAGATGTACTGCTGAATTTCGAGAAAAATGTGGACTTTTACCATTCCTATTACTTTCTCATAGGAGCAGAAGGAACCAATAAATATATTGCTCCGAAAATCGGGGTTACACTTTTCGGGCTTTTGGATCTAACGGGAGGCTATGCATTTCCGGTGGGAGACGCCCGCTTGAACGGAAAAGAGTTAAAAGGATTAAATGTTAATTTAACACTAAATATCCCTACCGTCTTTATTCATGATATGTTTAACTGATATTTTTTAAATTTTTGTTGTAAAAATTTAATAATAGGTTAACAGTTATTAAAAAATTATTATATTTACACCATATAATAATTGTACCGCCTATCGATTTTACTTTACTCTGAAAAACTGTTTTGTATTTACAGCCGGGGCCAGATAAAATATCTGGAGAATTGCTGGTCTGCAAATTTTTTATTATTGAGAAGAGTTATGAAATCAAAAACGGACAGCCTACTAATTTCCCTTTACCAGAAAGGAGACGAAGAAGCCTTATCAGCCCTTATTCATCGTCATCAGAGAGAACTGTTTACATTCATTTTTTACAAAATTAATGATGAAGACCTGGCCAATGATGTCTTTCAGGATACATTCATGAAAATTATCCTGATGCTGAAAGAAGGACGCTACAACGAAGAAGGCAAATTCATTCTTTGGGCCAAAAGAATAGCACACAACCTTATTATCGATCATTTCAGACTGAAATCGAAGAACGTTAAAGTTTCGGAAACTACTTTTGAGACAGACGAGTATTCTATTTTTGATCTGATCCGCGAGCCTTCGGAAAATATCGAAGACCATCTGGTGACGATGCAGATCCAGGAAGACCTGCTGAGAATGCTTCAGTTCCTGCCCCAGAACCAGCAGGAAGTCATAAAACTAAGATTTTTTGACGGATTGAGCTTTAAAGAAATTGCAGATCATACCAATATGAGTATCAATACCACCCTGGGCAGAGTGAGGTATGCACTGATAAACCTGAGAAAAATCATGGACGAAAATAATATTGTATTGACACGTTAGGATAATAATTTTGAAAAATTCACGTTTAAAGGAAAACATACGTAGCCTATGAAAAAAAATGATTCCTTAAAAGTGAAAACTTTGAAACCTAAGAAACAAACAATTGATTTTTTACTGAATTACTCCAAAAGTCTTGAAATGGTGAAAGCCAAAAACAAGAATTTTCCGGTTTCCAAAAATTAAAATTGACTAATTTTGTGCTGTATGAAAATTCAGCACATTTTTTTTGATCTGGACAATACGCTCTGGGATCACCGCAAGAACGCTTACCTTACCATCAAGGATCTTTTTGAAAAGCAGGAAATCACATTACATTACAATATCCCGTTTGAAGATTTTCATTCGGTCTATCATGAGATTAACGAAAGTCTTTGGGAAAAGATCAGAGATGGGCTTATCGGGAAGGAATATCTGAGAAAACACCGTTTCTATGATACCTTCAAACACTTTGGAGTAGATAATGAAGAACTCTCTCAATACTTTGAGGAGCATTTTCTGGATAAGATCCTTAACCACAATGAGCTGGTGGAAGGCGCTGCCTATATCCTGGACTATCTGAAATCCAAACATTATACATTACACGTTATTTCCAACGGTTTCCAGGAAGTTACGGAGAGAAAATGCATCCTCTCCGGAATTGATAAATACTTTAAAACTATTACCAGTGCAGATTCTGTAGGGGTAAGAAAACCCAACCCGAAAATCTTTGAATATTCTCTGGGTATTGCAGAAGCACAGAAAGAAGAAAGTATCCTGATCGGTGACGACTGGATTGCTGATGTCGTGGGATCACAGAACTATGGTCTGGATGTAATTTTCTTTGATGTGTATAAGGAAAACAGGCAGGAAGAAGGATTGAAAAGCATTACCCATCTCTTGCAGATCAAGGAATATTTGTAAATATAGTTTAGGATCGGAAGCTTAAAGTCTGAAGAGGGAAGTTATTGACGCCAGCCCTCTCTTTTGGCTTCCATTCATGGTCTTACTTTTTAACCTCATGTCAGATTCTGATGGTTTACTTTATGTCTCGCGCGGATCAGGCAGATAGAGCCGATTTTTAGCATAATGAATGAAAATTTTAGATTTTCAAAAAGACTTAAGTGTACTTTTATGCAGTAATAATTTACACTTTAAATTAAACTAAAGTGCTAAAAAAAATCTTTTGTGACTTTTGTGGTTTATATTTTTTTAACAATACATTCCTAATTCTTTCCTAAATTGATCCTGAACTTTGCTTCATAATAAAAACAGAAAAATTTAATATTATGAAAAGTTTTAGAAAAATCACAGGAGCATTTATTTTAGTTTTCTCATTGGCCGGCGGTTTTATTTTTGCGCAGGACAAAGCAATTGCGGCTAACCAGCTACCTAAAACGGCAAAGACTTTCCTTGCTTCCCATTTCAAAGGAATAGCGGTAGGATCTGCTATTGAAGACCGTGAAATCTATGGGGTAGATGAATACCAGGTGTATCTGGCGAATGGTATGAAAGTAGAATTCGACAGCAGAGGAAACTGGAAAGAAGTGGATGGAAAACACCAGAAAATTCCTTTTGGATTTATTCCGGCTTCCATTAGAAATTATGCCGCTAAAAATTTCCCGAACACATACATTGTTAAAATTGAAAAAGAACGATGGTCTTATAAAGCTGAGCTTTCAAATGGTTTGGATCTGGAATTCGACAGCAAAGGAAATTTCAAAAAGATCGATGATTAAAAGGATCGAATAAGGAAGATTTGGCGGGAGCTGGAAGGTGGCACATAAATAACTTCCATCATCCCGCTTCCTTCTTCCTTTCTATTCCCTATATTTGATAGAAGCTAATACTGGAGCCATGAAGATATTAATTGTAGAAGATGAACCGGACCTGAAAGATACTGTACAGGCTTATCTGGAAGCTGAGCATTTTATTGTGGAATATGCCCTGAATTACAACGATGGTCTGGAAAAAATTATTTCCTATGAGTATGACTGCATTCTCCTCGATATCATGCTTCCGGACGGAAATGGGATTGATTTGCTGAAGGAAATTAAAAAACTTCACAAAAAAGATCCTGTCATTATTTTATCTGCGAAAGATTCTGTGGATGATAAAGTAGCAGGTCTGGAAATAGGAGCCGATGATTATCTGGCTAAACCTTTTCATCTCGCAGAACTGATGGCGAGAATACGGTCTGTGATCAGAAGAAAAAACCAGGACGGAGAAAATACCATCGTCTACAAAAACATCAGTATTGATCCGGAAAACAGGACGGTAAAAATAGGAGGTGAAGATTTGGCGGTCAACAGGAAAGAATATGATCTTTTATACTATTTTGTGATCCATCCGGAAAAAACGCTGCAGAAAACTACCTTGGCCGAAGCGATCTGGGGAGATTATATCGATCAGGCAGACAGTCTGGATTTTATTTATTCACAAATCAAAAATCTACGCAAAAAACTCAAATCACTGAACGCAGAAGCCGATTTTCAGGCGGTTTACGGAATAGGTTATAAATTTGTCTGATGAAAGTTTCATTAAAATATTACACCATAAAATACATGATCGTTATCCTGCTGCTCATAATTGCAGTCTGGGCAGCACTTTTTTATGCGTATATCCTGGATGAAGTCTACGATAATGTGGATGATGGTTTGAAGGACCGGAAGATACAGATCATCAAAGCGGTGTATCATGATCCCAAGCTTTTGGACAGTAAGGATTTTGGATTTAATGAATTTAAGATCAAACCCATTGCAGAGTCCGAGTACAAAGACAAAAGCAGGCTCTATAATAAGATGTATTATATGGAGTATGATGATAAAGACCAGCCGTACCGGGTGCTTGAGACAGATTTCAGAGATCAGTTCGGAAAACCCCAGCGGCTCGAAATACGAACCTCTACAGTGGAGCAGGACGAACTGGTCTACGATCTTACCACAGCTTTGATTGTGCTGTATATTTTACTGGTGATCAGTATCGTGGCAGTGAACGGATATCTCCTGAATAAAGCCATGCGCCCTTTTTACGCGATTTTAGACAGACTTAAAAAATACCAGTTCGGGGTATCTTCATCACAGGAGCCTCAGAAATATTCCATTAGAGAATTTGAAGAGCTTAATGTGGAAATAGAGGAAATGATAGAGCGTAACGAGCTTGTTTTCCACCAGCAGAAGCAGTTCATTGAAAACGCTTCCCACGAACTTCAGACGCCGCTGGCTATTGCCATCAATAAAATCGATCTGCAGATCCAGAATGAAGAGCTGGACAAAAAAGGACTGAATTTTATTTCTGAATTAAAAGGAGATCTGAGAAGAATGTCGGGACTGAATAAGTCTCTGCTGATGCTTTCAAAAATAGAGAACAGCCAGTTCAATACAACCTCAAAAGTAGATTTTAATGAACGGATTACAGAGCTGGTAAAAAGCTATGAAGATTTTATTGAATTTAAAAAAGTGCGTGTCAGCATCCTTGAAAAAGGGTTTTTTGGAGCAGATTTTAATCCTGACCTGGCTGATATTCTCCTCTCCAATCTGCTTAAAAATGCAGTGAAATACAATCACCAGGAAGGACAGGTGGAGATCATCATAGAAAATAACAGGCTCATCTTCAGAAACAGCGGAAACGGAGTTCCACTCGATAAGACGCAGATTTTCAACCGTTTCTATAAACAGGGTTCAGACCACAGTTCTACCGGCCTCGGGCTTTCTATCATCAGGACTATAACAAAACAATATCCCGGTTGGGATATTGTCTATGAGTTCGAAGATGGCATGCATTGTTTTATTCTTTCGAAATAATGCAGATGATCTGTATGTTTAAATTCCTAAGCTTGTTCTAACTCTCTTCATCGTTTCTGTAGCAACCACTCTTGTTTTTGTTGCACCTTCCTGAAGCTTAGCTTCCAGCTCGTCCAGATTGTTCATATAGTATGCGAACATTTCTCTTTCTTTGGCAAAGCGGGTCAAAATAAGGTTCAAAAGCTCTGTTTTGGCGTGCCCGTACCCGAAGTTACCAGCCAGGTATTTTGCTCTTAATTCCTCAGTCTGTTCAGAAGTAGCAATCAGTTGATAGATGGCAAAAACCTTGTCTGTTTCAGGGTCCTTAGGTTCTTCTAAGGATTTGGAATCTGTTTCTACACTCATTACCTGTTTTTTCAGTTCCTTTTCAGGTAAGAAAATATTGATGATATTGCCCATGGATTTAGACATTTTGCGTCCGTCTGTTCCGGGAACATATTTTGTGTCTTCCTGAAGCTCAGATTGTGGCAGTACAAAAACTTCACCCATCTGGTTATTGAACCTTGACGCCACATCACGTGCTATTTCCAGATGCTGTAGCTGGTCTTTTCCTACAGGAACAATTTCCGCATCGTATAATAAAATATCGGCAGCCATTAAAACAGGGTAGGTAAACAGTCCGGCGTTCACATCCTGAAGTCGGTCTGCCTTATCTTTAAATGAATGCGCAAGGGTTAATCTCTGATAAGGAAAAAAACATGATAAATGCCAAGAAAGTTCACAGGTTTCAGGGATATCGCTCTGTCTGTAAAAATATGTTTTTTCTGTATCCAGCCCACAAGCAAGCCAAGCCGCAGCAATTTCGTAGGTATTTTGTTTTAAAACCGATGCATCTTTAATCTGGGTTAAAGAATGAAGGTTTGCAATAAATAAAAATGATTCATTTCCTTCCTGCTTGGAAAGTTCAATAGCAGGAATAATCGCCCCAAGGAGATTTCCAAGATGGGGAGTTCCGGTGGCTTGAATGCCGGTAAGAATTCTTGACATTTGTTTTTGGTTTATAAAAATTAATGAATGGCAAATTTACGAGGTTTTGCGGAATAAAATTGAAAATGGTGCGGAAATATGAAAAGAATTGCCAGGGCAAAAAGGCAAATTCGCCGTTTCGCCCATTTGCCTTTTCGCTTAAGGAATCACAATCTTTTCCCCTCCGAATTTCGGTTCCACCCCAAAAAGCAGATCCCAGTATACTTTTGCTTTGGCAAGATACTCTCTCAGGTTTGTTTTTAAGCCAGCATATTTATTCACATCATTCGCGTTGTAACCGAAGGCTTCCATTCCATTTTTCCGGGCAAGGAAAACCGCTCTTTCATTGTGGAATTTCTGGGAGATGATAACCAGCTTATTTTGTCCAAAGATTTCTTTGGCCCGGATCACGGAATCCAGTGTGCGGAATCCGGCATGGTCCATCACAATTCTTTCCTTTGGAATGCCATACTGCATCAGGGTAAGCTGCATGTCTTCCGGTTCATTATAATCTTTCGTACTGTTGTCCCCGCTTACGATAATGTATTGTATTTTTCCGCTTTTGTACAGGTCAATGGCAGCCTGGATCCGGTTATAAAAGTAGGCATTGGGCAGTCCATTGCTTAGTTTTTTTCCGGTTCCTAATAGTAAAGCCGTTTTGGTTTTGGGAACATCAGCGATGTTGTAAGAAACGAATGGGCTGCTTTCTTTTCTGATGCTGTAGTTGGCCCAGGCGATAAAAATAATTCCCGCTACAAGAAGAAGCAGGAAAATTTTAAATATATTTTTGATTATTTTTTTCATCCGGAATAGATCTTTTAAAACTCCAGTCCGTTCGGGAACGCTTTTTTTCTGAAAATCAGTAAGAAGGCTGCTCCAACGGTAATGGCAGAGTCGGCTACATTAAAAATATATTTGAAGAACTCAATATGTTTTCCTCCTATCAGAGGCCAGCTTTCAGGGACATACCAGTCTACCAGCGGGAAGTGGAGCATATCTACCACACATCCTTTCATGAAAGCCGAGTAACCCTGCCCGAAAGGAGCGAACTTCGAAATTCCTCCGTATCCGATCCAGCGGTCGATGATTGGGTCATAAACAGTTCCGCTGTCGAAAATAAGTCCGTAAAACATACCGTCGATGAGGTTTCCTATAGCACCGGCAAAAATAATGGCCATAGGAATCAGGAGATAGTTGGATGCTCCTTCTCTAAGCCATTTTTTGAACATATAAACCATTCCTCCAATCAGGAAAAGTCTTAAGATCACTAAGAAATATTTTCCGATAATTCCTCCGAAATGAAGGCCATAGGCCATTCCCGGATTCTCTACAAAGGTCAGTTTAAACCCCGGGAGAACGGAAATACTGTCATCCAGGTTAAAATGGGTTTTGATGTAAATTTTTGAAGCCTGATCAATTAACAATACTAAAAATGTTATAGCTAAGATCTTTTTCATTACAGTCCTTTTGGTTTAGAAGGTTTGTCCGTATTCTTCTTATCGAAAATTTTCTTCGTTACTTTTTCTGTATGGAAAGTATTTTTGGTGTGGGCTTTTTCAAATTTGATGTTCATTTCCTTTAAAACACTTTTCAGCGCACTCAGCTCCATAGGATTCTTAGGATGTACTATGATAGATTCCATTTTCTTTTCTGTTTTTTATGTTACATTTTGGACAGCTCGTCCAGTCTTTTCCTGTCTTTCTCGGAAAGGTCATTAATTCCGTTGCGGCCCATCTTACTTAAAAGCCTGTCGATTTCTTTTTCCCTTTCGCGTTTATCAGAATTAAACTGATCATCTATGGTGTAGTTTCTGCGCTGATCCGGAAAGAACCTGTTTTTGATCCAGGTCCTGTTGAAGAACAGTAAGACTACAGCTACAATAATCACTAAAATTAGTACTTCGCTCATGGGTATACATTAAAAATTAGGTTTATAAAGTATCCTCGAATACGATATAAACCCAATATTATTTTAATAACCTTACGGCTTATTTCTGCATATTTTTCGCTTCAATGCTCAGCGTAGCATGAGGAACTGCCAAAAGTCTTTCTTTAGGAATCAGTTTCCCTGTTACTCTGCATACCCCGTAGGTTTTATTTTCGATTCGGATCAAAGCATTTTTAAGATCACGCACGAATTTTTCCTGGCGTCCTGCCAATATTGAGTTCTGCTCCTTGCTTAAAGTTTCCGCTCCTTCTTCAAAAGCTTTGAATGTAGGGGAAGTATCATCCGTCCCGTTATTCTGGTCATTTATGAAGCTTTCTCTGATCAGCTGAAGATCTCTTTCTGCTTTTTCTATTTTTTCTTTAATAATTGCCTTAAATTCCTGTAAATCAGCATCGCTGTATCGTACTCTTTCGTCTGACATATTCTTTTCTCTTTTTTAATAAAATTATGAAATGGAATTTGAAATACATTAACTATATGTTAATTCTTTTCAACATTTACCTTAAAATTAACCTCATCTATTTCGATTTCGTTAAAATTTGAAAGTGAAGATACAATTTCTATTTTATTTGACAAGACCTCTGAAGAAATATATTCCTCATTTTTCTTAACATCTTCAAGGAAAGGTGAATTTTCTTCAATGGAGATTTTAATTCTGTCCGTCAGTTCAAAATCTTTATCTTTTCGCAGGTTCTGAATTCTGTTGATGAACTCTCTTGCGATACCCTCAGATTTTAATTCTTCTGTTAACGTCAAATCTAATGCCACAGTTGTTTTTCCGTCGGAAGTTACCGTCCATCCCGGAATGTCTTTGGTAGAGATTTCTACATCATCCGGTGTGATTTCATACCCCTGGATATCTATTTTTCCTTCTTTTTCAAGGCTGGCAATCTGTTCGGCATTCATTTCGGCAATAGCTCCTCCTACCGTTTTCATATCTTTCCCCAGCTTAGGACCCAATGCTTTGAAATTCGGTTTGATCTGCTTTACAATCAGATGAGAGGCTTCCTCCGCGTTGATCAGCTGTAATTCTTTAACGTTTACTTCCTGCTTGATCAGGTCTGCTACCGCTAAAAGCTGTCCTTCCGTTTTCGCATCAAGAACCGGAACCAGTACTTTCTGTAACGGCTGACGTACTTTCACATTTTCTTTCTTCCTCAATGAGAAAACCATACTGGTGATATTCTGTGCCAGATGGGTCTTTTCCACAAGATCCTGATCGATCAGACTTTCATCTGCTACAGGGAAATCCGTTAAGTGAACAGACTCACAGTTTTCTTTACCGGTTACTTTATTTAAATCCTGATACAATTGATCCATAAAGAACGGAGCAATAGGCGCGGATAATTTCGCCACTGTTTCAAGACAGGTATATAAAGTCTGGTAAGCAGAGATTTTATCGTCAGAATAATCTCCTTTCCAGAAACGTCTTCTGCAAAGTCTTACGTACCAGTTGCTCAGGTTGTCATTCACAAATGTGCTGATGGCTCTTGCTACTCTTGTAGGCTCGTAATCTTCGTAGAATGCTTTTACTTCCTTTATCAGGAGATTCAGCTCAGAAAGAATCCACCGGTCGATTTCCGGACGATTTTCCACTTCTTTTTCCGTATAATTGAATCCATCCACATTGGCATACAGCGCAAAGAATGAATACGTATTGTAAAGGGTTCCGAAGAACTTTCTTCTTACCTCATCAATTCCTTCGATGTCAAACTTCAGGTTTTCCCATGGGTTGGCATTCGAGATCATATACCATCTCGTAGCATCCGGTCCGTATACTGAAAGTGTTTCAAACGGATCCACCGCATTTCCTAAACGTTTTGACATTTTCTGGCCGTTCTTATCCAGGACAAGCCCGTTACTCATTACATTTTTATAAGCCACAGAATCAAAAACAGCCGTTCCGATCGCGTGAAGCGTATAGAACCATCCACGCGTCTGGTCAACACCTTCCGCGATAAAATCAGCAGGGAAGGCTTTGTTGTTATCGATCATTTCCTTATTCTCAAACGGATAATGCAGCTGTGCATACGGCATAGAGCCTGAATCGAACCAAACGTCGATCAGATCACTTTCACGGTTCATTGCTTTTCCTGAATCTGAAACCAGAACTATTTTATCCACTACATTTTTGTGAAGATCAACCAGCTCATAATTCTGTTCAGACATATTTCCGATGATAAAGCCCTGGAATGGGTTTTCCTTCATGAATCCGGCTGCAACCGACTTCTCTATTTCATGATACAATTCCTCTACAGACCCGATGATTTTCTCTTCCTTAAGGTCTTCCGTTCTCCAGATTGGTAACGGAATTCCCCAGTATCTTGAACGGGATAAATTCCAGTCGTTTACATTTTCAAGCCAGTTCGCGAAACGCCCTTCTCCGGTAGCTTTCGGCTTCCAGTTGATTTCTTTGTTTAAATTAACCAGTCTGTCTTTTACAGCCGTCATTTTCACAAACCAGGAATCCAGCGGGTAATACAATACCGGCTTATCCGTTCTCCAGCAGTGCGGATAGGAGTGGACGTATTTTTCTACCTTGAAGGCTTTATTTTCTGTTTTTAAAACGATCGCCAGTTCCACATCCCATGATTTTTCAGGAGCGGTTCCGTCATCATAATATTCGTTCTTGATATATTTTCCTGAAAATACTTCAGGGACATTTTCTCCTTTGATGAATTTACCCTGAAGGTCTACCAGAGGAACAAGATTGTCATTTTCATCCTTCACCAACATCGGCGGAATTCCGTTTTCCTTACCAACCCTGGCATCATCCGCACCAAATGTAGGTGCAATGTGAACGATACCGGTACCGTCTTCCGTGGTCACAAAATCCCCGATGATCACTCTGAACGCTTTTTCAGGGGAATCATTCGGCGTAAACCATGGGATTAGCTGCTCATACTGAGTTCCGGCAAGCTGCTCTCCTGTGAACTCTTTTAATACTTTGAATGGGATCACTTTGCTTTCTGCCGTATAGCTGGCAAAATCCTCATCGGTTCCTTCCGCATATTTCTTACCGAATACTTTAGGCAACAAAACTCTTGAAAGAACAATTGTGATCGGTTCAAATGTGTATTGGTTGAAAGTTTTCACTAAAACGTACTCAATATCTCTTCCTACGGCCAAAGCAGTATTGGAAGGCAGTGTCCATGGCGTAGTTGTCCATGCTAAAACATGTACATCTCCATCCACATCATTGAACAATTGTGAAGTTTCTTTCTTTGTTTTAAACTGTGCCACAACCGTTGTGTCCGAAACATCACGATACGTTCCGGGCTGGTTCAGCTCATGGGAAGAAAGTCCTGTTCCTGCTTTTGGAGAATAAGGCTGGATGGTGTAGCCTTTGTACAGTAATTCTTTATCATACAACTGCTTTAAAAGCCACCAAACCGTCTCCATATACTTGGATTTATATGTGATATAAGGATCATCAAGGTCTACCCAGTATCCGATTTTTTCCGTAAGGTTATTCCATACGTCTGTATAGCGCATTACCGCTTCACGGCAGGCTTTGTTGTAGTCTTCAATAGAGATTTTTTTGCCAATATCTTCCTTCGTAATTCCTAATTCTTTTTCTACGCCCAGTTCCACAGGAAGTCCGTGTGTATCCCAGCCCGCTTTACGGAAAACCTGTTTCCCGTTCTGCGTCTGGAAACGACAGAAAATATCCTTTAATGCTCTGGCCATTACGTGGTGAATTCCGGGCATACCGTTTGCAGAAGGCGGACCTTCATAAAAAACAAACTCGGAATTACCCTCACGGATCTCAACACTTTTACTGAACGTTTTATTCTGTTTCCAGAATTCTGCTACATTCTCGGCGATGTCAATAAGGTTGAGGTTTTTGTATTCTTTAAATTGGCTCATTGTAAATATCTCAATATCGTTGATTAATTAAGTCTGCAAATTTAGTGATTTTTGTCGGTTTATAATATATGTTTATTTTAGCTTACATCTATTAAAAACTTCAATTTCAGAAATATAAATGCAGAAAGCAGTAAAATGTGAATAATGGAGGGTGAATAGGTCAAATTTTCCTATAGTTTATACAATTCTTCCACCTTCAATAGAAGCGGGTTTTAACCTGCTTAAAGCAAAACCATCTCATTGGCTTTAGCCAAAATATAATATGAAATTTTCTCTACAAATTACTTGTGAAAACCTGTACCATCTGTAGTTAAAAACAAAAGCACAGTCACAAATAAAGAAATTCCATCCCATTATAAAATAAAATTTCGTAAATTTAAATAGAACCCAAAACCAATGCTGTATGAAACTTTTCCACAAGCTTACGATCATCGTCTGTTCCTTTATAGGTATCGTGATATCAGCTCAAAATAATTATCCGCAAAATTATTTCCGAAACCCATTGAACATTCCCATGCAGCTTGCAGCTAACTTCGGAGCTGTTCGTTCCAATCATTTTCATATGGGGCTGGATCTCAGAACTAACAGTCAGGAAAATTTACCGGTTGTAGCCGCAGCAGATGGCTATGTAAGCAGGATCAAAGTAGAACGCTATGGGTTTGGAAATGCAGTGTATATTACCCATCCGAACGGTTACACCACCGTATATGCTCACCTCAATAAGTACTTTCCGGGACTGGATGATTATGTGAAGGAAAGACAGTACAAAGAAGAAAAATGGGAACAGGATATTAATCTTTCTCCTTCGCAGTTTCCTGTAACCAAAGGGCAAACCATCGCTTTGAGTGGAAATACTGGAGGCTCTGCGGGACCGCATTTGCATTTTGAGATCAGGGATACCAAAACAGAAGAATGTATCAATCCTTTGCTTTTTGGCTTTAATATTCCCGACCGTATAGCTCCTTCTGTTAGCGGCATTTATTGGTATGATCGCCGTTTCAGTACTTACGAACCTGGTGCAAATGGAATTGCTGTTAAGAAAGCAGGAAGTGCCTACACAACTGATATTATTCAGGTTACCTCCCCGGAAATAAGCTTTGCGGTGAAAGCCACAGACAAAGCCAATCAGGGATTCAGTCTGGGAATTTATCAGGCAGAATTATTAATGGATGGAAATCTGATCTATAGCTTTTCCATCGACAAAGTAAGTTATGATGACACCCGTTACCAGAATGGTTGTATAGATTATACAAAGTTTTCAAGAGATAAAATGAGCATTCAGCATTTATCTGAATTACCCGGTGTGAAACTGAAAAATTATAATTCATCCGGAAACACAGGAATTATTCATCTTGAGGATGACAGCATTCACAATATCGAAATTGTTTTAAAGGACATCAATGGAAACACGAGTAAGCTGGTAACAAAGGTTCGCTACGACAGAAATTCACCGCAGGTTACTTCTTCCGATAAACTGGTAAAACCGAATGAAGGGAAAACAATCCGTACAGAAAATGCAGAAATTACACTCAGCAAAAACGCCGTGTACGATGCCATAAATTTTAAAATGAATGAAAATCCGGCTTCCCATGCCCATGCCGTTTCAAATACAATTGTTCTGCAGACTTCATACATTCCGGTTCATGACCAATATACTCTAAAGATCAAGCCCAACAGAAAGCTATCCAGTGAAGAAAAGAATAAAGTCGTTATGCTGTTTGATTACGGAAGTGATAGAGATGCAATAAAAGGGAAATGGAACGGAGATTGGGTGGAAGCAGGATTTAACAGATTTGGAACAGCCGTTCTCCTGTTGGATGAGAGCTTGCCTTCCGTTTCTGCTGGCTGGAAGGAGGGAGCGCTTATCGGTAGCAGTGCACTAAGGCTGAAGGGAACCACAAAAGTGGGGGATATTGTTTCAGTCCGGGCGGAGCTGGATGGGAAGTGGCTTCGTTTTGCCCGTGTAAAAGATGATTTTGTCTATGCTTTCGATGAAAAATGCCCCAAAGGCTCGGGACTTCATACTTTAAAAGTCACCACAACCAATACCGCAGGAAACACCAATGTGCAGACTTTTACCTTCCAGCGATAAATTATAGCAGTCACTAATCTTTTACTCTTTCAATTTTTCAATCTTTTAATTTTATTAAATACATTTGTCTTTTAAAAATTAAAATCATTGGAATTCTATCCGGCCATCGAGAGATCAGATCTTCAGGACATCAAAAAATTTCAGGAGTATAAACTTCAGGAACTGCTTAGGTATCTTGAAAACCATTCCCCTTTTTATCAGAAGCTTTTCAGGGAGCATCATATCAATACTGAAGATATCCGGACCTTGGAAGACCTCAGGAGGATCCCAACGACCACAAAGAATGACCTGCAACAGTACAATCATGATTTTTTCTGCATCACACCGGATAAGATTGTAGACTACAGCACCACTTCGGGAACTTTGGGCGATCCGGTTACTTTCGGGCTGTCTGACGGTGATCTGGAAAGACTGGCTTACAATGAAGCCATTTCATTCGCCTGTGCCGGGATCCAAAAAGGAGATGTGGTGCAGATGATTACCACCATTGATAAACGTTTTATGGCAGGTCTTGCCTATTTTCTGGGATTAAGGAAAATGGGAGCCAGCGTGGTCAGAATGGGACCCGGAATTCCTGAACTGCAATGGGATTCTATTTTCAGATATAAGCCTAAATACCTGATCACTGTTCCGTCTTTTCTTTTGAAAATGATTGATTACGCAGAAAAGAATGGGCTGGATTATAAAAATTCAAGCGTTTACGGAGCCGTATGTATAGGGGAAAGTATTAAAAATCAGGATTTTTCGGACAATATTCTTTCGCAGAAGATTAAAGAAAAATGGAACATTAAATTATTTTCCACTTACGCTTCCACGGAAATGAGCACGGCGTTCACAGAATGTGAATTCCAGATCGGAGGACATCATCATCCGGAGCTGATCATCACAGAAATCCTTGATGATAACGGAAATCCTGTTCCGGAAGGGCAAAACGGCGAGTTAACCATTACAACCTTAGGGGTAGAAGCAATTCCGTTGCTTCGTTTTAAAACCGGGGATCTCGTAAAAGCCCATTACGAACCTTGCCAATGCGGGAGAACCACCATGAGGCTTGGGCCGGTGGTAGGAAGAAAACAGCAGATGATCAAATATAAAGGAACCACCTTGTATCCGCCTGCGATGAATGATATTCTGAATGATTTCAGCACTATTTTATGTTATCAGATCGTCATTCAGTCCAATGAGATTGGTCTGGATGAAATTATCATCAAATTGAGTACGGAGCAGGAACACGAGACCTTTGTGAATGAAGTCCGTGATCACTTCCGTGCAAAACTCAGAGTAAGTCCTAAAATTGAAGTCATAGATTTCGATATTCTTTCTAAAACTGTTTTTAATCCGAACAGCAGAAAACCCATTACATTTATCGATTTAAGATAAAAAATCAGGTAAAAAGCTGATTATAAAACACCATTTCTGGAGTGCAGGTCTTTCCGTGAGTTAAGATCTCAGAAGTATTGGTTTTAAAGGCAAACCACTACAAAGAAAAAAAATAATAAGTGTTTCAAGTGAATGGGTTTTTATAATATATTTGAAACTTAAAATTTTAAAAAAATTATAAACCATGAAAAAACTATTATTGTTGATGCTTGTTGCAATTTCAACGATTGCGATGGCTCAGAAATTTAAAATTCAAAGTGGGGATGCAAAATTCTTAAAAGGAACAGAAACCGTAAATGTTGTTTTCGATTATTCAGGGATGAAATTGCTGAAAGAGAATTATACCGAAGCAGAATATATCCCTAGAAGAATTGAAGAACTGAATAAAAAAACTGCGGGAAGCGGAGATATCTGGAAAAAACAATGGGAACGCAGCAAAGAAGAATTGTGGAATCCGAAATTCATCACCATATTCAACAAAGTTTTAACAAAAGAAGGTATCAATACAAAGCTTCAGGAAAATGCTAAAAGCCCATATACATTGGTTGTAAAAGTAAAATGGGTGTATCCGGGTTGGGATGCGGGAATCATGAAGCAACCGGCGAAAGTGACTACACAGCTTACTTTCATGGATAGCAGTTCTAAAAAAGTATTGTTTGATGTAGAAAGTATAGATGCTCCGGGAGATCAGTGGGGAAGTAATTTTAATAACGAAACCAGGGTAGGAGAAGGTTTTGCTAAAACAGGTAAAACCCTGGCCCAGAAAATTGAAAAAGATTTAAAATAAAAACCAAAATCGGCCTGAAATTCAGGCCGGTTTTTTTATAATTGTTCTCGTTGCTGCTGTTTCTCCAGCTTGATCAGATTGGCGAGGTTTTTAATCACCGAATCATGTTTCTTTACAAAAGGATTGTCTTTATTCCAGACATAGCCCGCCAGTACAGCACAGATCTTTTTCTTTACATCAGGGTTTTCCGGCTGGTGGAAAAATAATTCCTGAAGATTTCCCGTATACCATTCTTTTACATACGTGGTAAAAACATCCACCCCGTAAAGAATATAATCCGTATACTCTTTCTGCCAGTCGATTTTCTCGCCGTTCAGTTGTCTTAAAGCCAGTTTGGCTGCCAGCATCCCGGATTCCGTAGCAAAAGCCATTCCTGAAGAAAATACAGGATCAAGGAACTCGGACGCATTTCCTGTCAGGGCATATCCATCCCCGAACAGCTGCTTTACCGAGCATGAATAATCTTTCAGGTGTCTCGGCTCAAAAAGAAAATCTACATTGCCGAAACGTTTCACATAATAATCCGAGAGGGAGATGGCTTTTCTTAATGCCTCAGCAGTATTCCCGTTTTCGGAAAGCTTTTCAATATAGTCTGTAGGGCCTACAATACCCACACTTGTGTTTCCGTTGGAAAAAGGAATGACCCAAAGCCATACCTCCGTTTCTATAATGTCAAAGGAAATTAAAGTTCCTTCCTCGCCATCTTCCCTGTTAATATCCTCCACATGAGAAAAAATAGCAGAGTGAGGAGACAGTTTTGAAGGTTTTTCAAGATCAAGAAGTCTCGGCAGTACCCTTCCGTAGCCGCTGGAATCAATTACGAATTTAGCATGAATCTCTTTGGTTTCTCCATCTTTGGTTTTTACCGTTGTCACAGAATCTGTACCGTTGAATTGAATATCAGTTACTTCCGTTTCAAATTCCAGATCAATGCCTTTGTTGATTACTTCCTGAGCTAATGTATGGTCAAAATCAGCTCTCGGAACCTGCCAGGTCCAATTCCAGCCTTCCCCGAATTTGTCGCTGAAATCAAAAATGCAAACCTCGTCACCTCTTAAAAAACGTGCGCCCAGCTTCTTTTCAAAGCCCATTTTATCCAAAGCAGGAAACAGCCCCGCCTCATCAAAATGATCCATTACCCTGGGAATTAAGCTTTCGCCCACCACCAGTCTTGGGAACTTTGTTTTTTCCACAACCTTTACGTTGATATTGTTCTTCTTTAAGTATGAAGAAGATACGCATCCGGAAGGTCCGGCGCCGATTACAAGAACATCAACAAATTCTTTGCTCATCTTGATTTTTTATTTTAATAATAACTTCTATCTTTGCCGCAAAATTAGTGACAAATAATTAATATTTTACAAAATTACCAACTATTACTTTTTAATTGATGAAAATAAGTAACTTTTTAGAACTGAAGGATTTTCAAAAAATCATCATTGAGAACAGAAAAATTGAATTGAACGACTCACTTTTAGACAGAGTGGAGGCCAGCTTTCAGTTTTTAAAGGAGTTTTCGAAAAATAAAGTAATATACGGTGTGAATACCGGTTTTGGGCCCATGGCTCAATTTAAAATCAGTGATGAAGACAAGCTCCAGCTTCAGTATAACCTGATCAGGAGCCATTCTTCAGGGATCGGAAATCCATTGCCTGCTGATGAAGTAAAGGCCTGTATGCTGGCAAGACTTAACACCCTCTCACTTGGAAATTCAGGCGTACATCAGTCCGTAGTTCATTTACTTAAAGAATTGATCAATAGGGATATTACGCCATTGGTCTTTGAACACGGAGGTGTGGGGGCAAGCGGTGACCTGGTACAGCTGGCCCACCTTGCATTGGTACTGATTGGTGAAGGGGAAGTTTTTTATAAAGGTGAAAGAAAAGCAACTAAAGAGGTTTTTGAAACAGAAGGATTGGAACCAATCAAGGTGGAAATCCGTGAAGGCCTTGCTTTGATGAACGGAACCTCCGTAATGTCCGGAATAGGAATTGTAAATACCTACAAGGCGAATCAGTTAACAGATATTTCAATCAGACTTTCCTGTGCAATTAATGAAATTGTTCAGGCGTACGATGACCATCTTTCAGAAGTTCTGAACGGAACCAAAAAACACTATGGCCAGCAGAAAGTGGCAGAAAGAATGCGTGCCTATTTAGCCGATAGTAAGCTAATCAGGAAAAGAGAAGACCATCTTTATACCCATTTTGAAGAGCAGGAAAAAGTTTTCAAGGAAAAAGTACAGGAATATTACTCCCTGAGATGTGTTCCTCAAATCCTGGGTCCGGTGCTGGATACGTTGGAATACACGGAAAATGTTCTTGAAAATGAAATCAATTCAGCGAATGACAACCCGATCATCAGTGTTGAAGACCGTCATGTATATCACGGCGGAAACTTCCACGGAGATTATATTTCTCTGGAAATGGATAAACTGAAAATTGTGGTAACTAAGCTCACGATGTTGGCAGAACGGCAGTTGAACTACCTTTTAAATGCAAAGATCAATGAAATCTTGCCTCCTTTTGTAAATTTAGGTAAATTAGGCTTTAATTTCGGAATGCAGGGGGTTCAGTTTACGGCAACTTCTACCACGGCGGAAAGCCAGATGCTTTCAAACCCGATGTATGTTCACAGTATACCTAATAATAATGATAATCAGGATGTTGTAAGCATGGGAACCAATGCTGCAGTGATTTGCAGAAAAGTGATAGAAAACGCATTTGAAGTCTTGGCTATTGAAGCGATAACCATTATTCAGGCTGTTGAATACCTGGGCTTCCAGGATAAAGTTTCGTCTTCTACCAAAGAACTGTACGATGAAATAAGAAAGATTATTCCTGCGTTCTCAGATGATATGGTGATGTATCCGTATCTGGAAAAAGTGAAGGAATATTTAAAGACAATGTAACTATTAGGGATAATAGATTGTCATACAAAAGGATAAAAAAACTAAAACGACTAAACATTAACACATGAAATGTGCAATTGTCACAGGCGGCTCCAGGGGAATTGGGAGAGCGGTCTGTATAAAACTGGCTGAAGAAAAAAACTATCACATACTGATCAACTACGCTTCAAATGAAGTTGCAGCAAAGGAAACTTTGTCCAAAGTACAGGAACTTGGCGCTACAGGAGAGATCCTTAAATTTGATGTGGCTGATGCTGAGGAAAGTCAAAAAGTTTTGACGGAATGGCAGGAAAAAAATCCTGATGCCATTGTAGAAGTGATCGTCAACAATGCCGGTGTTACAAGAGACGGGCTATTCATGTGGATGAAAAATGAAGACTGGAGCACCGTGATCAATACCAGTCTGAATGGCTTTTTCAACGTTACAAATTTCTTTATCCAGAAACTTTTACGCAATAAATACGGCAGGATTATCAATATGGTATCTGTATCCGGGGTGAAAGGAACTGCAGGACAAACCAATTACTCTGCAGCAAAAGCCGCTTTGGTAGGCGCTACAAAAGCCCTGGCCCAGGAAGTAGCCAAAAGAAATATTACGGTAAATGCCGTGGCTCCGGGATTTATCAGAACGGATATGACCCAGGAACTGAACGAAGACGAACTTAAAGCAATGATTCCGGCCAACAGATTCGGTGAAGCGGAAGAAGTAGCGGACCTGGTTGCATTTTTAGCATCCAGAAAAGCATCATACATTACCGGGGAAGTCGTGAATATTAACGGAGGAATTTACTCATAAAATAATATAACAATATATCAATCTACCGGTGTAACAATGCTGGTTTAGCCTCAATATTATTGTTACATTATTAAACTGATACATTGCTAAATTTATAAAAAAATGGAAAATAGGGTTGTAATTACCGGAATGGGAATTTATTCTTGCATCGGGACCTCTTTGGAAGAAGTCAGGGAATCCCTATATCAAGGAAAGTCCGGTATTGCGTTAGTACAGGAAAGAAAAGAATTTGGCTTCAGGTCCGGCCTTACAGGGGTAGTTCCTAAACCGGAACTTAAAAACCTGCTCAACAGACGCCAGCGTGTAAGCATGGGCGAGGAAAGCGAGTATGCTTATATTGCCACTACAGATGCATTGAAGCAGGCGGGAATTGACCAGGAATTTCTGGATGCCCACGAAGTAGGAATCCTGTATGGAAATGACAGTGTTTCCCAGGCAGTGGTAGAATCTATTGATATTGCCAGGGAGAAAAAAGATACTACATTGATGGGGTCGGGAGCGATTTTCAAGTCAATGAATTCTACCGTAACCATGAACCTTTCAACGATTTTTAAGCTGAAAGGCATCAATCTTACCATCAGTGCGGCATGTGCCAGCGGTTCCCATTCTCTGGGACTGGCTTATATGATGATCAAAAACGGTTTTCAGGATATGATTATCTGTGGTGGAGCCCAGGAAACCAACAAATACTCAATGGCTAGCTTTGACGGGCTGGGCGTTTTCTCAGTGAGAGAAGATGAGCCTGCGAAAGCTTCCAGACCATTTGATTCAGGCAGAGACGGGCTTATCCCAAGCGGAGGAGCGGCCAGCCTTATTGTAGAAAGCCTGGAATCTGCTCAGAAAAGAGGCGCAACCATTCTTGCAGAGATTGTAGGATATGGATTCTCCTCAAACGGCGGACATATTTCAACCCCTAATGTGGACGGACCTGCTTTGGCAATGGACAGGGCTCTGAAACAGTCAGGATTGAAAGCGGAAGACATCGATTATATCAACGCCCACGCAACTTCCACACCCATTGGGGATGCCAATGAAGCCAGGGCAATTCATGAGATCTTCGGAAGTGAAGTTCCGGTAAGCTCTACCAAGTCTATGACCGGGCATGAATGCTGGATGGCGGGAGCCAGCGAAGTGGTGTATTCTATTCTGATGATGCAGAATAATTTTATAGCACCGAACATCAATCTGGAAAACCCTGATGATGAGGCGAAAAAGATAAATCTGGTCTCCAAAACGAAAAATCAAAAAATTGACGGATTTTTGTCAAATTCTTTCGGATTTGGGGGAACCAATTCCGCATTAATAGTTAAAAAATTTGATTAAAAACATGGAAAGGGAAAAAATTGTTGACATCGTTAATGATTTCTTAGTAAACGAATTTGAAGTGGATGGTGATGAAATCAGCAATGACGCCAACCTTAAAAAAACACTCGGGCTCGACAGCCTGGACTATATTGATATGGTCGTAGTAATTGAATCTAATTTTGGAGTAAAATTAGGAGAAGCAGATTTTAAAAAAATGGTCACGTTTGATGATTTCTATACTACTATTGAAAACAAAATCGCTGAAAAAAACGCATAACTATCGATTGAACTTTATTTTTTAATAATGTAACAATAAAACAATGTACCAGTGTAACAATGAATTATAGTATTGTCACACTGGTACATTTATAAATTGGTAAACTGTACTTATGAACAAATGGAAAGGTAAATCTAAAGGAACCATCACAGGATATAAAATCTTTGTGTGGTGTATTAGAAATATCGGGATCCGCAGTTCATATGTTGTACTTTATTTTGTAGCAACTTATTATTTTTTATTTCTCAGAAAAAGCAACCGCTACATTTCTTACTATTTTCAGAAAAGACTCAGTTACGGATATTGGAAAGCAAAAGCTTCCGTATTCAAAAGTTATTTCACCTTTGGGAAAGTCCTGATTGATAAAACCGCTATTTCAGCTGGTTTAAGGGAAAAATATACTTATGAATTTGACGGGATAGAGAACCTGAGAAATCTGCTGGCTGAAAAAAAAGGCGGTGTGCTCATTAGTGCCCATATCGGGAATTTTGAAATTGCAGAGCATTTCTTCGCAGATATTGATTTCGATTGTCAGATTAATCTGGTCACTACAGATCAGGAAGTTACGGTGATTAAGGAATATCTGGAAAGTGTCGCCGTAAAGCAGAGTAACATCAAATTTATATATGTAAAAGAGGATATGTCTCATATTTTTGAGATCAACAAGGCCTTATCTGAAAATGAACTGATCTGTTTCACCGGAGACCGTTATTTTGAAGGTTCAAAGTATCTGGAGGCAGATTTGCTGGGAAAAAGTGCAAAGTTTCCGGCGGGTCCCTTCCTTATTGCCTCCCGTTTAGGTGTTCCTGTGGTCTACGTCTATGTGATGAAAGAAAAAAATCTTCACTACCATCTGTACGCAAGAGTGGCAAAAAATATTAAAAACCGTGATTCTCAGGGACTTCTCAATTCTTATGTGCAGAACCTTGAAACCATGATCAGAAAATATCCCCTTCAGTGGTTCAATTATTTTGATTTTTGGGATGATATTGATTAATTTTTCTAATTTTATCCTTTAAAACTAATAAATAAACTCAAATTGTAAAAAATACAGAAACAGGACGATTTTACACCTCGTTCCGGTTTGGAACAATTTCTGAATCTCTGAATTTCTTAATTTTTGAAATAAAAAACACACCACTTTTCTCCTTTTGAAAAAAGAATACGACATACTTGTGATCGGTAGTGGATTGGGAGGTCTTGTTTCGGCTCTGATACTGGCGAAAGAAGGCCTGAAAGTCTGTGTCCTGGAGAAAAACAACCAGTACGGCGGCAACCTGCAGACTTTTTCGCGGGATAAGCTCATCTTTGATACAGGAGTCCATTATCTCGGAGGTCTTTCAAAAGGACAGAATCTTCATCAGTTCTTTTCCTATCTTGAAATTATGGGGGAGCTAGAACTGCATAAGATGAATGAAGATGCCTATGACAAAATCTCTTTTGGAGATGAAGATATTGAATATCCGCACGCGCAAGGCTATGAAAATTTTGTAGAACAGCTTACCGCCTATTTTCCCAACGAAAAACAAAACCTGGAAAGCTACTGTGAAGAAATCCAGTATGTTTGTGCCCAGTTTCCGAGATATCAGGTCATTGGAAAAGAAAATTATAATGAAGAAATTCTCCACCTGAATACCAAAAGATTTATAGAGTCCGTTACCCAGGATAAGAAGCTTCAGGCTGTATTGCTGGGTTCCAATTTTCTCTATGCCGGAGATTCCGAAAACATTCCCTTTTACGTTCATGCACTCACGGTGAATTCTTACATTCAGAGTGCGTACAAATGTATAAAAGGAGGGAGCCAGATCACCCGGCTGCTGATCAAAAAACTTCGGCAATATGGTGCGGAAGTCCATAAACATTCGGAAGTATCAGAATTTGTGTTTAATGAATCGGGAACAGTATCTTCAGTGAAGACCAAGTCCGGAAAAGAATATGCAGCGAAGAAATTTATTTCAAACATAGAAATCCGTTCTTTTATTAAGCTGATAGGAGAGGAAAAACTGAGAAAATCATTTCTGAACAGGGTTATGAGCTGGAACCCAGTTTCCTCATGCTTCAGTGTGTATATGGTTTTAAAGCCACAGTCTTTTCCGAATTTCAACTACAATATTTACCATTATTCATCAGAAGACATGATCTGGAATGCATACCGCTACCGTAAAGAAAACTGGCCGGAAACGTACATGCTATCCTCCACCCCTTCAAAACATCATCCGGAGTATGCAGAAAGTCTTACAGCAATTTCCTATATGGATTTTGATGAGGTTAAAGCGTGGGAAAAAACGATTAATACTGTAGCAGACGAACATGAAAGAGGATTAAGCTATGAGAAATTCAAGCTGGAAAAAGCAGAAAAGATGATCTGCGCTCTGGAAAAGAAAATCCCGAACCTCAGACATTCCATCAAAAGTATTTATACCTCTTCACCTCTGTCGTACAGGGATTATATCGGCAGCTTTGAAGGTAATATGTATGGTTATATGAAAAATTCAGATAATCCGTTGAAAACAATGGTTTCTCCACGCACAAAGATTGATAATCTGTTCCTCACGGGGCAGTCGGTGAACATGCATGGGATTTTGGGAGTTACGATCGGTGCGTTCAATACCTGTGCGGAAATCCTGGGAAAAGAAGTATTGGATGAACGGCTGAAACAAATGATCAATGCAAATGAAAACTAATAACAGGCTGGCTGCAGTATTCCGGGGAATTCAGTTTGTCCTTTTGATTTCCCTTATTTCATGTGGTGTTTCAAAATCTATCCGTCATATTCCGGATATCAGCACTTATGCTCTGGAAACTCCAAGGGTCAATAAGATCAATGATTCTACTTTCAGTTTTAAACAAAATTATTTAACCAAAAATAAACAGCAGCTCTGGGAGCTCTACATCAAAGGGAATCCATTGCAACTGGGATATAATAACGGAGCCCTTACCCAAAACCTGATGCAGCAGCAGGAAGAGATTTTTTTCTCGAAAGTGGAAGGTTTTGTTCCTTCAAAATTTAAACAGAAACTGCTTCGGGGATTCCTGAAGTGGTACAACAGGAAAATGTATCTCAATGTAAGGGAAGATTACCAGGCTGAACTGTACGGATTATCACAGTATTCATCGGATAAATATAATTTTATCGCCCCAAAATACCTCCGGAACCTGTATCTGCACGGAGCCCACGACATCGGCCATGCCATGCAGGACCTGGCAATGGTAGGATGCACTTCTCTGGCAGTGTGGAATGAAAATACAGAAGACGGAACCCTGCTTATCGGAAGAAATTTTGACTTTTATGTCGGGGATGATTTTGCTAAAAACAAACTGATCGAATTTGTAGAGCCGGAAACAGGAATTCCCTATATGTCCGTAAGCTGGCCGGGAATGATAGGTGTAGTTTCGGGAATGAATAAAGAAGGGATTACCGTAACCATCAATGCCGGTAAATCTAAAATTCCTCTTACGGCTAAAACCCCGATTTCTCTGGTGACCAGGGAAATTTTGCAGTACGCTAAAAATATTGATGAAGCCATTGACATTGCAAAAAAAAGAAAAGTTTTTGTTTCAGAATCTATTCTTGTCGGAAGTGCCTATGATAAAAATGCGGTCATCATAGAAGTGTCTCCGGATAATTTTGGAGTGTACAGGGTTGAAAACACCGGCAGAGTTTTTTGCACCAACCATTTTCAGTCGGAAGCCTATAAAGATGATAAAAGAAACCAAAAACATATTATAGAAAGCCACTCCGAATACCGCTATGAAAAACTTCAGGAGCTGCTTCAGGAAAACAAAAAGCTGAATCCTGAGAAAATGGCGGCCATCCTGAGAGATAAGTCCGGTTTGAAAGGAGAAAAAATAGGCTACGGAAATGAAAAGGCCATTAACCAGCTTCTGGCTCATCATGCCGTTATTTTTTCACCCGAAAAAAAACTGGTATGGGTTTCATCAAATCCTTACCAGCTGGGAGAATTTGTATGCTACGACCTGAATGAAATTTTCTCCGGAAAAAAAACTGAAGAAAACCTGAAAGCAAAAACAGAACTGAATATCGCCCGGGATCCTTTTGCAGATTCTGAAGATTTCAATAACTATCAGATATCCAAAATGCTGGGTGAGGAAGTGAGTAATGCTATAGACCATAAAAAAGATATGGCATTAACTGAAGATTTTATTCCTTATTATCAGTCCATGAACCCCGACTTCTGGTTTGTTTATTACCAGGCCGGGAGATATTACTTTGGAATTCATGAGTTTGAAAATGCTAAAAAAGAGTTTGAAAAAGCTCTGACAAAGGAAATTACTACAGTTCCGGACCGGAAGAATGTGGAAAAATACCTGAAGAAAACTTTAAAAAAATTAAAATGATCCCGAAACACATCAAACTGCTGTTTTGTATTCCGTTTGTCATCATCATCTGTTACACGGGCTACCTGTTAACAAAATACAGTTCGATTCCCGATATTATCCCTATTCATGGCTATGGAGGGAAGAATGACGGTTTTGGAAGCAAGCTTTTCCTGTTCGCACCCATCCTGTTAAACCTGATTATTTTAAGTTTTATCTGGATGATCATCAGAAAGCCGGAGAAGATTAAATTCACTTTCGAAGTAGAAGAAGAGGATAAAACAAAAACCGTTGCCCAATACCAGCTGGTATTGATTATTCTTGCCATATTTGTCACTGTTATAATGAGTCCGCTTTCTTTTTCAGATATTGTCTTCAAATAGAATTATTTGTTCTTTTCTCACAGGAACTATCAGGAGACCTGAAAATATTCACATTTTTTCAGGCATGGCCTTGAAAAACACTAAAAATGCAATTTTTCAAACCTTACCTTTCTTAAATGATTGATACTGGCCGTTTTAAATTATAATTTTTAAAAATTAAATATTGAAAATTTATTTATAAACTGTAGGTTAGACAAATCATTCATAAAATATTTTTGCATTTTTTGTGTTAAAAGTGTAACATTTTATTGTTTCTACTACTAACAGAGGAATTAATAAAAATCAACATTTCTTTAAAAAGTAAAAAATATGAAAAGAATTCGACTAAGTGTGAAGGTGTTATTGCTTGGTTCTTTTCTCAGTTTTGGTCTGTGGTCCGCTCAGAAACACGAGCAGGTGATCAAAGACTATGTTAATTCCGAGAAAGCATTCCAAAGAATAAATCCTGAACTAAAGGCATTTACCATCGTAAATATTGACCCTTCAAAAAGCCTGAACGGAGATGTGGTAGGAATACAGCAGACCATTAATGGTATTCCGGTCTTTGGAAGCTCAGCCAATGTTTTGGTGAGACAAGATAAAGTACTGAGCTTTGCAGATACTTTTATCAAGACCTATCCTACCAGCATAAAAGGAAAGCAGACGGCAGCAAAGGATGCACTGGTAGTGGAAACGGCTAACAAATTTAATGCACTCACTACCTCTAAAAACAGCGAAGGAAAAGAAGCTCCTATAAAGACCCATCTTGTTTATTTTCCAAACGGGGGAGAACTTACACTAGGATATCAGTTCAATGTTGAAGAGAAAGGGACCGGAAATCTTTGGACAGTGGTGATCAACTCGGAGGACGGTTCAGTTTTATACCGCGAAAACCTTACGCTTTCCTGTGATTTCCATGATGATGCCTACGGGCACATTGAGACAGGCCTTCCTGCCGGAGAACAACATGCTCATGCTGTGGGCCTTCCGGAATATTTAGATATCCAGTCTAATAAAATCAATACGAACTTTGTCCTGGCTCCGGATAATGCATCTTATAACGTATTGCCATTCCCTGTAGAAGCCCCTTCTTTCGGAAACAGAGCTTTACTGAACAACCCATGGGATATTACTGCATCCCCTGAAGGGTGGCATTTTGACGGAACTACCCGCTATACCAATACAAGAGGAAATAACGTGTTTGCATATACAGACGAAATCGGGAACAATACCGTTCAGTTTTCTCCGGATGGAGGAGCGGCGAGGGCATTTGATTTCCCGATGGATGTGACGCTTCCGCCACAAAACTATACCTCTGCTGCCGTAACCAACCTGTTCTATGTAAATAATAAAATGCATGATGTATTTTATAAATTAGGATTCACGGAAACAGCCAGAAACTTTCAGAAAAGTAATTTTGCAGCCGGTGGAACGGGTAATGATGCCGTTTTAGCAGAAGCCAGAGACGGAGGAGCATACAACAATGCGAATTTCCAGTCTCCTGCGGAAGGATCGGTACCAAGAATGCAGATGTATCTCTTTGAGCCGGCACAAATGCAGAATCTGTTCTATAACTCGCCTTCTACTGTTACCGGAAGAACACCTTTCAGTAAAACAGCACAATTTGGCCCCAGATTAGAAGGAAACCCTCCTGTGACCGGGGATCTGGCTCTTCCGGTGCCTGCGGACGGATGTGCTCCTGCAGCCGCGGGAAGCCTTACGGGTAAAATAGCAGTATTAAATGCAGCAGGACCTGCCAACTGTGGTTTTGCTGTAAAAACCAAAAACCTGCAGACGGGAGGCGCTATCGGCGTTGTACAATATCACCCGAACAGTGATACCCCGATCCCATTGGGAGGATCTGATGCAACCATTACGATCCCGACTATTATGATCGGAAGAACGGAAGGAGAATTTTTAGTGGGTGAGCTTACAAATGGTTCAACGATCAATGCCACATTAAAATATGACAAATTAAATTACGTTTACAGAGACGGAAGTTTAGATAACGGCGTTGTTGCCCATGAATACGGACACGGTATTACCAACCGTATGACAGGTACCGGAAGCAATTGTCTTAATTACGGTACTTCCAATGAGCAGATGGGAGAGGGATGGTCTGATTTCTTTGCCCTGATGCTGACCAATAAACCGGGAGATAATGCCTCTGTTGCCAGAGGGATGGGTACCTTTACATCCAGCCAGGCTACTGACGGAGGCGGAATAAGGCCGGCAAAGTATTCCCCTGATTTTGCGATCAATAACTATACTTATGCAAGAACCAACGGAATGAAAGTGAATGACATTCTTGGCGGCTTCCTGCCGGTTACAAGAGCAGATGTACACAGCATAGGATTTGTTTGGGCAACTATGCTTTGGGATCTTCACTGGAAATACGTTGAAAAATATGGCTATAACAGCAATGTTCTGGCAGATCCGAACAGTGGAAGTGCAAGGGTACTTCAACTCGTGGTAGATGCCCTTAAATTACAGCAGTGTAATCCTAATTTTATCCAGGGAAGAGATGCTATTCTTGCCGCTGATATGGCAAAAACCAATGGAGTTGATAAATGTTTGATCTGGAAAGTATTTGCTAAAAGAGGATTAGGAGTAAATGCAGCTCCTGGCGGACTTACAGGGGTATGGCAAGGATTCAACCAGCCGGCTCCTGACCTGAGCGACCAGGTGGAGAATTTTGATGTTCCTGCCGAGTGTAATACTTTGGCGGTAAATGAAGCTGCTGCAAATACCAAAGGAATTTCCATCTATCCAAACCCGGTGAAAGATAAGTTTACGATCAAAACACCTTCAGGAATGGATCTGTCCGGAATTACAACGGTTTCTGTTTATGATTTTACCGGAAAACTGGTTTCTACAGAGAGAATTAATCTTAACAAACAGACTACCGTTAATGTTAATACTCTGCTGAATGGTGCCTATATGGTAACCATCAAAGGTAACGCTATTGATTACAGCCAGAAGATCATCGTTTCAAAATAAAAAAGTAGAATAATTTCATACCATTAAGTCCCGGAGCCAAGGCCTCGGGGCTTTTTATTTCTACCTGATTAATTTACAGCAAAGTTTATGGCCTGAACGAATACTAAACAAAAGTTTAATTTGCTGCTAATTTGTTTATTTTCTAATTATATTTCATTTTTCATAAGTTTATAAAAATTAGAATTTGCCTTTTTTTAATTAAATATTTGATTTGTTTTTATTTAAAATGCCTATTTTTTGAATACTATTTGATTTTTGTTCCTTTTTTTTATGATTTTTTATTGTGTTGATTTACTTTTCATCCGATTAAAAAAATCGAATTATGAGAAAAATTAAACTTTCAGTTAAACTTTTAATGCTGTGCTCAGTTTCAGGTTTTGGAATGATTTCGGCGCAAAAGTACGAGCAGGTTATCAGAGCCTATTTTAATTCTGAAAAAGGAGCTCTTGAAAGAGTGAATGAAGAACTCAAAGCATTTTCAGTGATCAATGTTGATCCTTCAGAAAGCTTAAAAGGAGACGTTGTTGGAATTCAGCAGACTATCAATGGGATTCCCGTGTTTGGTAGCTCAGCCAATGTACTCATCAGGGAAAATAAGGTTCTGAACTTTGCAGATACCTTTATTAAAACCTATCCTTCAAAAATAAGAGGGGTAATGAATAACGACAAGGACAAGCTGGTAGAGGATGTTGTCCGGAAATTTAACGGACTTAGCACATCTAAAAACAGTGAAGGAAAACAGGAACCTGTGAAAACTGATCTGGTGTATTTCGCAAAAGACGGTGAATTGATCCTGGGATATCACTTCAATATGGAAGAAAAAGAAACGGGAAAGCTATGGGGGATGATTATCAGTACAGATGACGGCTCCGTGCTTTATCAGGAAAACCTAACACTTTCCTGCAACTTCCATCCTGACGCTTATGGCCATTCTCACGCTGAGCATCCTTCAGAATCTAAGAATATTTATCCTTCTCCTTTGGCGGAAAATCAGAAGAATAAGAATTTTGTGCTTGCTGCACCGGATGATGCTTCTTATAATGTCCTTGCCTTTCCGGTGGAGGGCCCTACTTTTGGATCCAGAACTTTGATTAGTAATCCCTGGGATCTGACAGCTTCTCCTGAAGGATGGCATTATGATGGAACTACCAGGTATACCAATACAAGGGGAAATAACGTGTTTGCGTATACAGACGAAATCGGGAACAATACCGTTCAGTTTTCTCCGGATGGAGGAGCGGCAAGGGCATTTGATTTCCCAATGGATGTAAGCCTGACCGTAGGAAATTATACTTCTGCCGCTGTGACCAATTTATTTTATGCTAATAATAAAGTGCATGATATATTTTATAAGTTTGGGTTTACAGAGACTGCCAGAAATTTTCAGAAAAATAATTTTGGAAAAGGGGGGAGTGGAAATGATGCTGTACTTGCGGAGGCAAGGGAGGGAAAGGGATATGGTAATGCCGACTTTACATCACCATCTGATGGATCTGCGCCAAGAATGCAGATGTTTCTTTGGGAACCCGGCAATATGCAGTTGCTCTTCTACAATTCGCCATCCGGATATACCGGAAGAACTCCGGCCGGTAAAACTGCCCTTTTTGGGTATAAACTGGAAGGTAATGCACCAAAAACAGGTAACATGGCTGTTGTAACCCCGGCTGATGGCTGTACTGCTATTTCTCAGGATCTTAAAAATAAAATTGCCTTAATAGAAAGGGGGGGATGTAGTTATACTGTCAAGGTTAAAAATGCTCAGTTAAAAGGAGCGGTAGGAGCTGTTATTTACAATACTCCTGCATCTGTCGGTTTTGGAATGATGGGTGGAGCAGATACTTCTATTAATATCCCGGCTGTTTTAATTGAGAACTCAGAAGGTGCATTCCTCGTTAATGAAATAAGCAATGGTGCCGTAATTAATTCAACATTAAAATATGACAAGCCGAACTATATCTATAAAGACACAAGTTTAGACAATGGTATTATTGTTCATGAATACGGACATGGTATCAGCAATCGTATGACAGGTAAAGGAAGCAACTGCATGAATCCGGCAACATCCAACGAGCAGATGGGAGAAGGATGGTCTGATTTTTTTGCTTTAATGCTTACAAACAGACCAGGGGATAATGCTTCCGTGCCTAGAGGGATGGGTACTTTTGCATCCGATCAACCAATCGATGGAATAGGTATCAGACCGGCAAAATATTCACCTGATTTTACAGTTAATAATTTTACCTACGGAAAAACTAACGGGATGAAGATCAGTAGTTCATCTTTTGGTATGACTACTAACAAAGCAGATGTACACAGCATAGGATTCGTTTGGGCGACCATGCTTTGGGATCTTAACTGGAAGTATGTAGAAAAATACGGTTATAATAGTGATGTGCTGGCAGATGCTAACAGTGGAAGTTCAAGAGTTCTGCAGCTGGTGGTGGATGCCTTGAAGCTGCAACCATGCAATCCTAATTTTATACAGGGAAGAGATGCTATTCTGGCTGCTGATAAGGCAAAGACCGGAGGTGTAGATAAATGTATGATCTGGAATACATTCGCTAAAAGAGGTTTAGGAGTTAATGCAAAGCCTGGATTACTGAAATCACCAGGATTTGGCACAGACAATTCCTTGGATGATCAGGTAGAAGACTTTACGGTTCCGGCAGAATGTAATACAGCCGGCAAGAGCGTAATAACAGAGAATGATAAACCTTCAGAAAATATTTCAATCTATCCAAATCCGGTGACAGATAAGTTTACCATAAAAACGCCTTCAGGAATGGATCTTTCAGGAATTACAACGGTTTCTATTTATGATTTTACCGGAAAACTTGTTTCTACCGAAAGAATTAACCTTAACAAACAGACTACCGTTAATGTTAATACCCTGCTGAATGGAGCATACATGGTGAAAATTACCGGTAATACTATTAATTACAGCCAGAAAATCATCGTTTCAAAATAAAAAAGTAGAATAATTTTCATACCATTAAGTCCCGGGGCGAAGGCTTCGGGGCTTTTTATTTTTGAAGTACAACAGTTGAAAAAAATAGTTGAAGATCAGGATGCCACATCTCTTTAGTTATTTTCAGGATTCAGCTTATTCAGAAAAAGAAATGAGACTATGCCGGAAATGGCAGACATTGTGGTCGCTAAAATTGTACTTCCGATGACATACTGAAGCAGATTATTCTTGATCAGTTCAAAATTCAGTTCGCTGCTCATGATATTGCTGTCGCCATGTACAAAAGGAGAACCAAGGAATAAAGAAGCGGCAATAATGAAAGGAATAAAAGGCGGAAGGCTCACGTTGGATGCCACAAACGCCAGGACTTTATTCAGCTTAAAAAGAACTGACAGGGAGATCACAAGTAACGTATGGAAGCCCCAAAAAGGAGAAAACCCAATAAATACCCCCAGCGCTATTGAAAACGCTTTCGTCCGGTTGCTGCCGTCACTTTCAAGGACATCTTCCTTTATGAATCTTTTAAAGCTTTTTTTTTTGAAATTATTCACGAAGTTTCGCGGAATAATGTAAAGCAGGGTGATGGTAACAAGAATGGTATTCAGAATGCTGATCCTCGTGAAATCTTTAAATGGTCTGAAGTGGGAAACCCTTTCCGCAGGATCATATAAAACCTTTATGGGCACATTCTTCACCGGTACATGCCTCCATGCGGTACGTACAATGATTTCGATCTCGAATTCAAACTTAGGAGTGAAATATTTCTTCGGAATTTTCAACAGTGGATAGAGCCGGTAGCCTGATTGGGTGTCTTCAAGCTTGATTCCGGTTTCAAACCAAAACCAGAAGTTGGAAAACCTGTTCCCGAAGCTGCTCTTTTTAGGAATTCCATCCTGAGACATATTCCGGTTTCCAATCAAAAGAACATCCTCCTTTTCCAGAAGAAGGGCTTCTACAAACACCGGAATATCATCCGGATAATGCTGCCCATCCGAATCAATGGTGATGGCGTGGTGATAGCCTGCTTTTTTTGCCTTTCTGAATCCAACTTTCAGTGCATTTCCCTTCCCTTTGTTTTCAGGGAGCGAGATCACGGTGATCTCCGGATATTCTGATAAAATCTGAGCAGTAGAATCCGTAGAGCCGTCATTCACCGCAATAATGTTTCCGGTGTAATCCAGCACACCGTCTATCACTCTTCTCAGAGTTTTTTCATTGTTGTAAGTAGGTATTAAAATGCAGATTTTCTTTTCAGAAATTGCATTTTGTACTTCAGGAAGGGTCATTGTTTTATTTTAAAGTGGCTTTTTCTGCCTCTGTAAATGATTTGGACTGCATGGCAAATTTTTTTACATAGCTTTTCAATGCTGAATTCTGCTTGCTGTAGTTATTGATCAGAAAAGTTTTATCATCCTTAATGCTGCCTCTGTACCCAACAATTTTTGGAATATTTTCCTGAACGCTTAATCTGATCAGGCGCAGTTCAATATTGTTGGGATTACTTTTGATAATGCTTTCAAGAGCAGTAGCCCCTGTTTTTACCATCGCTTTTCTGTCTTTTTTAGCAATCTTGGCGCGCATGATGTCTGCCGCGGCCTTGTATCCGTTGGTTACAGCATCATTACCGGACTGATCTTCCGCAAGATTAATGAACGCTTCCGTGTTGGCATTGGAAAGATTCGCTTTTGCATAGCTGTTTCTCAACGCTTCCATATTGGACTGGAAGAAAAAGACAATGGCTGTAATGAAGGCAAATAAAAGTTTCATGATGTTATTTTTTATAGCTTACCGACATTTTCAATGCAATAGTCTCGCCAAAAGAGGTTGTATTTTTTACTTTAACACCTTCTTCATCTTCTGTAATATCCAGCTGAAGTTTCAGGTCCGGGGTCTCAAACGGGTTGATAATGGCCATGAACTTTACGTTCGAGGCGGTTTTTAAAAATAATTTTGATGCCGTGATTTCTTCCGTCAGTTCTTTTACAATCTGCATCATACAAACGCCTGGCGTTACCGGATTTCCCGGAAAATGACCTTTAAAAATATCATGATCTTTATTCAGATGGATATAGGTGGTATAACTTCCGTTTTCTGCTTTGTCGTATGATTGTAAGGTGTAAAAGTCTGTAAGGATGGTCTGCATGATCTTATTTTTTCATGTTAAATGTATAATAAAGTCCCGTCTGGAAAACCACATTGGAATGGTTGCTGTTGTAGCTGTCCACAGGGATAAAGCCTTTCTTTACACGGGCTTCAATTCCGAAATTCGGGGTAATGTCATAACCTAAGCCGACTGTAATTCCCAGGTCAATTTCATTTTCAGGATCAAAATTCTTTTTCTCTACTACAAATTCCAGAGTAGGTCCTGCATGTACGTTGAACTTATTGAAATAGAATTTATTAATCAGTTGCATTCCCAGGTAAGACACCGAAAGAGTTCTCCCGTCCCAGTTGTTCACATTCGTATGTATTTTCGCTCCCTGTCTGGAATAATTGATCTCCGGCTGCAAAGCATAAAATTTCGCCAGACGGATATTCCCAAGAAAACCGATATAAAAATCTGTTTTGGTTTTGTAGTCCATATATGGCTGCTGAGCGTTGGGAAACTCGTTGTAATAGTAATAATTGAAATCTTCACTGTTTGAAAAGTGAGAAAAATTGGCTCCGGCTCTTATTCCCGGGGTAAATGTTACCTGTGAAAATGCAAAGCCTGAGATCAGGGCTGTGAGTAAAAACAGAATTTTTTTCATGTTATTTTTCTTCGGTTTCGGTTATCTGAAATAGTTTTATATTGATTTTGAAATCCTTGTGCTGAAGGTTCAAACTATCCGCGAAGATATGTTTTTTTGCCTCAAAAGTAAAATCAATTTTTGCCTTATTGTTTTTGGTATAAATGATCTCCTTCAGCAGTCCGTTTTCTTTATTGAAAAACAGGTAGTATGCTTTGTTATCGGCTTTTGACAGATAAATTTTAGCCTGATCATTTTCAAAAGATTCATTCACGGGATATTTTCTTTTAAGCAGCTGCTGAAAATCGTTTTTCAGGAAATTGATGACAATTTTTTTATCCAGATCCGGAAGTACATAGTTCAGTTTAAAATCATTTTCCGAAATCTCAAAATCTATCAGTTTATTTCCAAAATCTGAGGTCATGGCCACACGGTGTGTGGTTTCGTTCAGTTTTTTGATGATGAGAATACCACTTACGTGATTTTTATAAATATCCATCTGGCATTTATACACATAATCTTCACCGGAAGAAAAATATAAATTTTCAACCGTTTTTTCAGAAGTCTGAACCGGCTTTGCCTCTGTAAGCTGATACGTTTTACAGGAAACAGCAAGGAAAACCAGGCTACAGGCTAAACTCCGAAGCAGCAATCGTGGCATTGATCCTGGTATTTTTGAAAAGAATATTGGTAGTATCACCGGAGGCTTCCGTCATATTCACCTGCGAAACCGTGGATTGGTTTTTAGGGAAATGTAACTCGATCTGTTTGATGTATTTCAGTAACTGTGAAGATTTGGGAGTGAATTTAGCTACATTAAAATTCCCGTTTTTATAATAAGAAACGCTAAACTCCGGATCATTGAACATTTTTCCGTTTGAGCTTCCCACGATCAGTTTATTGATCTTCTCAAATGTTTTGCTTTTGGCATCTACAGATGATTTTTTTCCCTGATCGTTAATGTAAATTTTACTGTCTTTAAAAACAATACTGTACTGATAAGGCTTGGTATATTTCCAGCTCAGCATATTGGGTGATTTCAAAGACATTTTCCCATAGGTCACAATATTTTTGTCCAGGAAATCCATTTTTTTGGTCTGCGTAAAATCGCTTTGCAGGGTTTTGATTTCTTTGGTTTCAGAAGAAACTTTGGTTACAAATGCCTTTGCTTCTGCTCCGGACATGGCTGTCATTTGAGCGGAAATGAATCCGGAAACCAGTAAAAATGCGCCGAAAGCTATATTTTTAATCATTTTTTCGTTGATTTTATCATTGAATCGATCGTAAACGTCGAATATTTTTTATCCTTCAAAAATAGCAATAAATCTACCAATACATTATATGTCTTTTCAGACGTGTCGTGGAGAAGGATAATGCTGCCTTTTTTCAGCCCTTTTGTAATTCTGTTGTAAATTTTCTTTTCGTCATCGGTAATGGTGTCCAGTGAACGGACATTCCAGCCGATGCTTTTTTTACCAGTTCTTCTGATGGCTTTGGCAATACTGGGATTCGTTACCCCGAAAGGAGGCCGGTAAAGATCGGTTTTTATGTTCCCGGTTTTGGCCATTACATCATCACATTTTTCAATTTCTTCCACCATTTTTGACGCAGATAAAAATCCCGTGTTATTGGAATGGGAAAAGGTGTGATTTCCTATGGTATGACCTTCAGCGATAATTCTTTGGAAGGTCTCAGGGTATTTTTCAATCTGTTTTCCGATGCAGAAAAAAGTGGCTTTCACCTGGTGTTCCTGAAGCAGGTCTAAAAACCGTGGTGTAAATTCGGTAGGCCCGTCATCAAAAGTAAGGGCAACTTCGTTGATCTTCGTTCTTTTGCGGATCATGCTGTTGACAAAATAACCCAGCCCGATATCAAAAGATCCCCAAACCACCACTGCAGAAAAAGCAAGAAACCCAACCAGATACACCCAAAAACTTCCATGAAACGCATAAATAAAAACGTTGCAGAAAAGATAGAATACAATGAATGGATAATGTTTCATCTTTTGAATTTTTAGTCGTTTTTTTGATAAGCAATAAGCAATAAGCAATAAGCAAATTCGCCTTTCGCTGTTTTGCCTTTTCGCCCCCTTAACTTCTCTCCAGCAGCACCAGGCTATGATCGCTTCCCGCCAGGTGGTTATAAAGAAGGATATTCTTCACCTCAGTTTTTTTCACTGGATTGATCATCATAATTTCAGGAATCTGCTGTTCTTTCAGGATATGGCAGGCCATAAATATTGAAAAACCGCTTGCCGTATTGAATTCCCCGCTCAGGTGTTTGTAATACAGTAACGCTGAATTTTGAAATAGATCCATCGCTTTTGTATAATAAACATCCGATTTTTGATCCCCGCTGAAACCTAAAATCACAGCATCAATATCTTCAGCCTGTACATTGTTTTTCGCTAAAAAATCAAGGATAAATGATCCGGTTTCCTCTGTATCAAGCCTGTTACTGATCCGGATATCTGTAAGTTTAGCGTATGATGTTTCGGTTTTATTTTTTCCCAAAACAAAGAATGCAGCCCCTTCACCCCAGCTCACGCCATCCGTTTCGGAATGCAGATGATTCACAGGCAGATCTTCCTCTTTTTTAATGGTATTATTTAAGCGGTACAGCTCCATCGTCCTTTCGGTCTGCTCATCGGCAGCTCCTACAAGTACATTTTCCGCTTCTTCATCGTTGAGCTGAAGTTTTGCATCGAGAAATGAAAATTCCAGAGACGAAGATGTATTCACATAAGTGAAATTGTACGCATGGCACTGCAGGCCCAAAGCGATCTGCCCTGCTACTGTATTGTGTGTAGACTGGATAAAAAACGTAGGTGTTAAAAACTCCTCGTTATTGTCGATCACATTTTTCAGGAATTTTTCAGAATCCTGCGAGCATCCCATTCCTGTTCCTACAATGATAGCACCCGGTTGTTCTATTCCCGCTTCTTTTAAGGCATAATGGGAAGCTACGGAGCTCATTTTTACGGTTTTGGACATTCTCCTGATCATGGCAGGCGGAATGAATTCCTTATAATTCGGTTCTATTGCTTTTAAGATCTGCGTGGAATTTTCAGCAGTAAGGTCGTGGAAAAACTGATCTTTTAAAGTGTCCTGTACCGAGATGCAGGATGCACTGTTGATGTATACTGCGCTCATGATTTAGAAAAAATTAAGGTAGAACAGTTACCTCCGAATCCGAATGAATTGGAAAGCACATGGTTAATACTTTTCTCTTTCAGTTCAGTAACCGGAGTTAAATCGAATTCTTCCATTTTTGTTTTGAAATTCAGGTTGGGGAAAATAACCCCGTGCTGCATGGCTAAAATGGAATACACCGCTTCAATTCCTGCCGCAGCGGCCAGCGTATGTCCCGTAAAGGCTTTTGTAGAGCTGAACTCAGGTACATTTCCTTCACCGAAAATCCTGATCATGGCAATGCCTTCAGAAAGATCGTTATTGGGAGTAGCTGTTCCGTGAACGTTGATATAATTTATATCTTTTTTTTCCAGTCCGGATATTTTCAAAGCCTGTTGCATAGCTAAAAAAGCGCCCTGTCCGTTTTCCGATGATGCGGTCTGATGGTGGGCATCGTTGGCATTCCCGTAGCCGGAAAGATAAGCCAGAACCTTTTTATTTTCTTTTTTCACCACCTCATCAGATTCAAGAATAATAAAGGCGGCCGCTTCTCCAAGATTCAATCCTTTTCGGTCGTTGTCGAACGGAGTATTGTAAGAATCGGTGAGGATCATCAGCGTATTGAAACCATTCAGTGTAAATTTTGAAAGAGAATCTGTACCTCCCACAATAACACGGTCCAATACCCCGTTTTTAATGAGCTTTGCTCCCATCATGATTGCATTGGCCGCTGAAGAGCAGGCGGTGCTGATGGTAGAAACGATCCCTTTCAGGCCAAGATAATCAGCAATTGCTAATGATGAAGTGCCTGCGTCATGGGCATCGATGTATTTTTGCTTCTCAGGAAAGTCTTCGTAAGAGTAGAAGTATTTTTCTGTGATATCCATTCCGCCAACACTGGTGGAAGATATGAGTCCGGTCTTGTATTCATTAAGATCTGAAATGCCGGCAGATTCTACAGCTTCTTTTGCGGCAACCATCCCTAATAAAGAGGTTCTGGTTATATTATTATCTTCAGGCAGCTGAAGTTTTTGTACCAGTTCTTCATTAGACCATTTTATTTCACCTGTTTTTAAAGCTCCGGCATGGCGGGTCTCAAACATTTCAATATCTGAAATTCCATATTTCCCGGTTTTCAGCGAAACAAAATTTTCCTCCACGTTATTTCCGATAGAGGAGATGATACCCATTCCTGTGATGGCAATTTTTCGACTCATTTTATTGTATAATGTACCAGTATAATGTATCAGTGTAACAGTTTACCAATAATTGCTACACTGTTAAACTGTTACATTGCTACATTGATTTATTTCGTTCTGTTTTCTTCAATGAATTTGGCCATTGTATCGATAGAAGCGAAAATTTCCTTTCCTTTTTTAGGATCAGCAAGCTTAATTCCGTAGTCTTTATCAAGAAGCACGATCAGCTCAAGGGCATCGATAGAATCAAGGCCAAGACCTCCTCCGAATAACGGATCAGCATCTTTGATTTCTTCTACAGAAACGTCTTCAAGGTTAAGGACTTCGATAATTTTGTGCTTCAATTCTGTTTTTAAGTTTTCCATAATTATTTTAATTAATGTAGCAATTTATCAATGTACCAGTGTACCAATGCCCAGATTGTAAGGATTGTTACATTGCTGGACTGTTATATTGTTACATTTATGTTATTACATTTCTACAAGGTTAGCAAATATACAAAAGCTTTATAATTTTCCTGATAAAGTTCTGTCCATCCGCAGAGAACTTTTTCTGCTTTTCCGGAGATCAGGATCTGTTCAGCGTAATCGTTCAAAAATTCTTCATCCGGCTCTTCCAGGACGAAAAAGGCATTTTCGGTCTGCATCTTATGTCTGATGCTGATTTCACCTACACAGATATTGGGTAAAGTATAGACAAATACAGCAGGACTTGGAAAATAATTTTCCTGTGAATTGATGCTTTCCTGGTATTTAAAATCGGTATCCAGGCTTGATGATCTGTTGGCAAAAACAATTGCGGTTCTGCTGTGGTCGTCATTTTTTAAGATCATTTCTGCTGCCAGGAAAGCCAGTTTGCTCAGCTGATCCATTTTGTGAAATTTCGGGTAGCTGAGTTCTGAATTTTTATAGGCTTCTTTCGCAAATTCATGAAAAATCTCATGTTGGCCTTCAAAAACAAGATCTCCGTTAACGGTTATTTTACCTTGTTCTATGGTACAGCTCTCTGTTTTCTTCATCATTTTCATTTTAACATTTTTCCAAAACAACCGCTGCATTACAACCTCCAAAACCAGAAGCCGTTTTTAGAATGTATTTCACCGCTGCAGGCTGGTTTTCTGTAATGATATTCAAGGGCTGTGAAACTCCCATAACTTCAAAGTTTTTAGAAGGGATGATCATTTCATGACGGGCACTTTCCATAGATATAATGCTTTCCAGCAGGCCGGAAGCCCCAAGGCAGTGTCCGTAATAGCCTTTCATACTGTTGAGGGGAACCTGTTGAAGATCCATCCTGTTGAAAGCAATGGCTTCCATTTCGTCATTGTAGGATGTTGCCGTTCCGTGGGCAGAAATAAAACCGATCTGCTCCGGGGTGACACCGGCTTCTGTCATGGCGTTTCTGATGCTGGCATACAATCCGTCCCCCGTTCTGGAAGGTCCGGAAATATGATTGGCATCATTCACCGCAGAATCTCCGAGAATTTTAAACCTAAAGCTTTCGTTTTCTTTTGGTTCCGAAGTGATATACACTGCTGCGGCTGCTTCACCGATATTGATTCCGTTCCTGTTCCGGTCATAGGGTTTACAAGGTTCTGTTCCGATGGCCTGGAAAGAATTGAAGCCCGAGATCACAAATTCGGAAACCTCATCGCCGGCAATAACGAAGGCGTCTTTATATTTTCCGGTACGGATCATACTTTTAGCAACAGCAATAGCCATAACTCCCGAAACGCAGGCATTGGAAACGACTACAGGTTTTGTTTTAAAACCAAACGCATCTGCAATTTTCTGTGCTAATTTTGAAAGATAAACCCCTTCCGGTAATTCAGTCTGGTTTTTTAATAAGCTGATATTGCCTTTTGTGGTTGACAAAATAAAAGCAGTTTTTTCTGTAATCTGATGTTTTTCAACCAGAGGCTGTAAGCTCAGAAGGAACATTTTTTCCAGCCGGGTAAAATTCTGATTTTCAAATTTATTTTTAAATGCTTCGTTGAGCTTTTCAGTATCAATAACGGATGCATAAAATGCCTCCTGGTTTTCAATAACCGTATGTAATGCTACGCCTGATTGTCCTTCCAAAAGATGATTCCAGTTAGAAGGAACATCAAATCCTAAAGGAGTGACGCAGCTGTAATCAGTGATATAAATTTCCTTCTTCATCATAATCCCATTTTATCTTTCCAAGCCTGAAAAAAGCCGGGATTATAAAGGCATAAAGTACCGTTGCTGTCTAGAAAAACCTGAATGGTTTCTCCGCTGCAGACCAATTGATTATCCTGATTGAACAGTTCGTAGGTGTAAATAAGTTTTGCAGATCTGGAATTCACAAAAGTGGTTACAATCCTGAATGTTTCGCCGTATTTTAAGGGAAGGAAATGTTCACAGGTGCTTTTTACGATGGGCGTTACAAATCCTGCATTCTGAATGTCAAGATAGGTAAGTCCGTGCTGACGGCCAAAAGCTTCTCTTCCATCCTCAAAATACACAATATAATGGCCATGCCAGACAATTCCCAGAGGATCTGTCTCATTGAACCTTACTCTTACCTCTTCGGTACAGGTTAATATATTTTCTTTAGACTGCATTTTGTTTTCTTTCGTAAAAAATAGAAATCGCGACCATTGCAATGTAGAAGGCAAAAAGGAAGGCAAGCTCCTTAGCAACTCCGCCAATGCCGCTGTTTCTTAAAATAATATCGTAATAGGCGTTCAGCCCCCAGTTCATAGGGGAGAATTTAGCCACGGTCTGCATAAAATCGGGCATTAAAAATACCGGAACCCATATCCCTCCAATGGCCGCAAGAACAACAACTGAAGTTGCTCCAAACGGCGCAGACTGTTCCTGGGTGTCCGCAATGGTTCCCAGTAAAATACCAAACCCGATTGCTGCCAGTCCTGAAAACAGAGTGACAACCAAAAGATAGAACATCTTTCCGGAAACATCAAACGCCGGAAGATCCATGTAAGGGAAAAGATAAACTCCCACCGCTACCATCAGTAAAAACTGAATGATACAGATAATAAGATAAGTAAATGTTTTTCCTAAAATATGAACAAAATAAGGAGTCGGGCTGATTCTTGCCCTCACACTGGTTCCCTGGCTTTTTTCTTTAACCAGATTGATGGATAAGGGAACCACAATGAAAAAGATAGCAAAAAGGGTCCAGGCAGGGACATTATGCTGAACGGAATTCGGCAGAACATCCATGGCTCCTTTTTTAGGGGTAATCTCCTTAAAACTGATGAGGTTTTTATTTTCTTCAAGATTTTCCTCAGTTCCGAGCTGATCCTGAAATGCTTTGTAGATCTTTTTATTCTCGATCTCAAAAACCATTTTATTCACAGAATTCATCACAGAGTTTTTGAAACCGGCATTGGTGGCAGGATCAAAATACAGATGAATTTCTTTGGCTTTCGGAGCAGTTTTTTTAACGGCTGCGGAATCTCCTTCCAGCCCAAACGAGCTTACAATCGTCTGAACTTTGGAGTCTATATTGGAATTTAAATCTTTCGTTAAATTTTCAGGGATGACGATGGCCATCTGATAATCTCCGGAAAATACAGCATCCTGCGCTGATTTTTCATTGTAATTCGTCAGCAGCTGGAATGTTTTGCTGGTTTCCAGCTCGTGTTTTATATTTTTTGAGACTTCAGATTTGTCATTATCAATAAAAATAATCGGGATTTTTGAACCTTCCAGATTTTTAAAGGTAGAATCCTGAATTAAAGTAATGGTTACAATTAACAGCAACGGCATGACAAAAATAATGACAATTCCCCCGATATCTCTTTTCAGAAGAAGAATTTCCTTCACAAAGCTTCTCCACAATTTATACAACAACATCTCTTAATTCTTTTCCGGTTAATGAAATGAAAACGTCTTCCAGGTTTTCGGCACTAGCAATCTGCTGCACCAGTTCTTCCGGTGTTCCTACCGCATGAATTCTCCCTCTGTCGATAATAGCAATCTTCGTACAAAATTCTTCCGCCTCGGACAGGTGGTGGGAGGTATAGATAATGCAGGTGCCGTTTTTGTTCAGCTCCTGTAAGAAATCAATGATTACTTTTTTGGACTGTACATCTACTCCTACCGTAGGCTCGTCAAGAAATAATACTTTGGGATTATGGAGCGTTCCTGCGATAAGGTTGCAGCGGCGTTTCATTCCACCTGAAAACTGTTCTACCTGCTTATCTGCAAATTTTGAAAGTCCCATGATCTCCAGTGATTCATCAATTGTTTTCCTCAGCTCTTTATGTTTTAATCCGTAAAGACTTCCGTAAAACATCAGGTTTTCTTTAGCGGTAAGGGTAGGATACAATGCATATTCCTGAGGTACGATGCCCATAATCTGCTTAATCTTAAAGCTGTCTTTCTGGGGAGAAAGGCCGTTGATGGTAAACTGTCCGGAAGTGGGTTTGATCAGTCCGGAAAGCATGGAGATTAAAGTGGTTTTTCCTGCGCCGTTGGGCCCAAGGATTCCATAGATCTCGTTTTTTTCTATATTCAGCGAGATATCGTTGACAGAAAACTCTTCAGAGTTTTTGTATTTTTTATACAGATTTTTAATCTCAATCATATTCTCTGCCATATCAGATCGCTTTTCTCAGTTTTTTATAGAAAGCCTCTTCCAGATCGGCGATATGAAGCATGGATTTTGAAAGGTTGTTGTAAATATCACTTTTTGAGTTCCTGTTTTTGTAAACCCTGGCAATATCCACCGCAAAATCCCTCCATAAATCACCGATGGCGGTGATTTCTTTTGAAAGCTCTTTTAGCTCATCATTTTTTAAAATCACGGCCGCTTCCTGAAGAAAAGCACCGTAAATAAACCTGAAACCTCCGCCTCCGGTACCAATTTCTTCCTGCATCCTGATCAGCTGGCCGAGATAATGGTTGGTGACTTTAGTTCCTTTCTTTTCAGCCCATTTCGGAATGCTTCTGGCAACCCATCTCATGGCTTTTACCCCAATAAGGGGAACCGGGGCCAGCATATTCTTACAGGTATCTTTGATTCCTTTTCTGATGGCTTCTTCAAGATTCACATGATCCGGAATGTAGGTTGGGTAATACATATGGCCTTTCGGAGGCAGAGCACCTTTGGCATATCTTACTTTTTCCAGTTCAGCTTCGGAAAGGGTGGTGGTATAATCCATCACCGGATCGCTGATCAGGAATTTTCCGTCTTCTTTTCCATATACCACAAGGTTGTGGGCATTGAAGTGAAATTTATATTCTTCAGGAAAATAAGTAAGGTTAAAAACGCCTACCTGAAGTCCTGTAGGGATATTCTGATTTAAATTTCTTTCTAAAGCAGACTGTGCCTCTTTAGGATTAGAAAATTTTTCTCTTTTTATTTTAATTCCCAATCTTTTGGCTGCTTTGCTGAAAATGGCACCGGGCATCGGACGATAGCTGAACCCTGGAGCAAAATTCACTTTCAGAAAAGGAAGATAGACAAAAAACAGTCCGGAACCGATCCCGAAGATCATGGGTTCACTTAGTTTTAAGCCTTTATTTAATAACAGATTGGAGGCAACACCGTTTTCGCAATGCGCGGTCTGATGGTGTTCAAAGTTAAGTTTCATTTGCTGCTTTTATCTTTTTCATTGGCGAAATGAAATTTGCACACAATAGTATGCTTCATTTCAGTATTATTTTCCGTCAAAGTTCTTTAATTCATCCACTGAAATCCCGAATGCATCGGCATATTTTTTCAGTACGTTTTCGCTTAGTGTTTTAAATACTTTTGGCTTTCCGTGCCTTTTTACTCTCCACTGCCACATTCCGACATAGGAGGAAAGTACACCCAGATCCATCTTATTCAGTTCCATGAAATAAATAATAGGACTTACTTTATTGCCGGCCACATCCTGTCGTGCTTCTTCAATTCTCTCATGAATTAGCTCCATAGATTCTTCGAGGGCCGCTTTTTTAGCTTCCCACCCGATGCTGTTGGCCGTTGTATAATTATCATTTTCGTCGGTCACATACAAGACTTCGGTCATGTTTGCCGATTTCAGATTGCTTTCGTCCTGAGGCAGGTCTTGCTTTTTCATGTAAACTGTTTTGTTTTTTTATTTTTTAGGTGAAAATGCTTCACCTTTTTGATTCTTTTTAATCAGTTGGCTAAAATAGTGAAAATACATTATATGTAAATCATATTAAACCAGAATGCCGGAAATGAGTCTGTAACAGGAAAAATGTGGATTTAAATCTAAAAATTAATATAGTATCCCCGTTGTAACAAGTGTATAATAATTATAGACTAATAGGGTTTTAGAAATTTGGATTAAAATAAAATAAGACTTATGAAGAAATTTTTTATTTCGGTTTCTCTTTTCTGTATGCTGAATGCTATGGCACAGAAATTTGAAACTCAGAAAATGACGGATGGACAGGGTTTTACCTATGAAACGGTAAAGAATGACCAGTCCGGTGTACGTGTTTATACCCTGAAAAACGGACTGAAAGTCTATCTGGCAAAAAATGATGATGCCCCAAGAATTCAGACGTATATTCCTGTAAGAACAGGATCGAACAATGACCCAAGTGACAATACGGGTCTTGCCCATTACCTTGAGCATATGGTTTTCAAAGGAACCTCACATCTGGGAACTCAGGACTGGGCAAAGGAAAAAGCCCTTCTTCAGCAGATTTCAGACCTTTATGAGCAGCACAAAGCCGAAAAGGATCCTGAAAAGAAAAAATTACTCTATAAGAAGATAGATGAGGTTTCCCAGGAAGCTTCCAAATATGCCATTGCCAATGAATATGATAAAGCTATTTCATCGTTAGGCGCTACGGGAACCAATGCCCATACCTGGCTTGATGAAACGGTGTATAAAAATAATATCCCTTCCAATGAACTTGAAAAATGGCTTAAAGTAGAAAAGGAACGTTTCTCTGAACTGGTGCTGCGTCTTTTCCACACGGAGCTGGAAGCAGTTTATGAGGAATACAACAGGGCTCAGGACAATGACGGCCGTCTGGTGAATTATGCCATGATGGAAGCTCTTTTCCCTAAGCACCCGAACGGGCAGCAGACGACCATTGGTACTTCTGAGCATTTGAAAAGTCCGTCAATGGTTGCTATTCACAAATATTTCAATACCTATTACGTGCCTAATAATATGGCAGTAGTGTTGGTAGGAGATTTTGACTATGATAAAACCATAAAGCTGGTTGATCAGTATTTCGGAGCATTCAAATACAAAGAGCTTCCGATGAAGAAGATGGTATCTGAACAGCCTATGGAAAGTATTGTGACGAGAACGGTAAAAAGCCCAAGCACACCCAGAATGACATTGGCCTGGAGATCTGATTCCAATGGAACCCAGAATGCAAGGTTGGCGGATGTGGTTGCAGAAATTTTAAGCAACAGGGGAGATGCAGGTCTGATAGATCTTAATATGAACCAGACACAAAAGGTACTGGGTGCAGGAGCTTACGAATCTGCTTTTAAAACATATGGTGCTTTTACCATGTCTGTCACTCCGAAAGAAGGGCAGAGCTTTGACGAAGCCAAAAAATTATTGTTAGATCAGCTGGATCTTGTGAAAAAGGGACAGTTCCCGGACTGGATGCTGAAAGCCATTGTGAACGACAAAAAAGTTCAGCGTATGAAATCCTGGGAAACAGCAGACGGTCTGGCAAGCACCCTTTATGATACGTATATCAATGAGAAATCATGGGAACAGGAGCTGGATGACATCAACCAGTATGAAAAAATCACAAAAGCAGATGTTGTAAAATTTGCCAATGAATTTTTTAAAGATAATTATGTAGCAGTTTATAAGGAAAAAGGAGTGAATGATAAGCTGGTTCGTGTACAGAATCCGGGCATTACCCCGATCAAGCTGAATAGAGAAGCACAGTCGCCATTCCTGAAAGATATTCTGAATACGAAGGTAGCAGATATCAAACCGGAGTTTGTTGATTACAAAACAGCGATCCAGACTTCACAGATCAAAGACAAGAAAATAAGCTTTGTCAAAAACAAATACAATGATGTTGCCCAGATCACTTATGTTTTCCCGTTCGGAACAGACAATGATAAGGAACTTTCGGTAGCGGTAACTCTTTTCGAATATCTGGGAACGGATAAATATACTCCTGAACAGCTGAAAGGTGAATTCTACAAACTAGGAATCACCTACAGTTTCAGAACGTCCAATGACCAGATCTTCATTACTTTGAGCGGTCTTGAAAGCAATATGAAGAAAGGCGTTGAGCTGATGAACCACTGGCTGACCAATGTAAAAGCCGATCAGGATATTTATGCTAAAACTGTAAAAACTATTCTTGAATCACGAAGTGCAGCTAAAAAAGATAAGACAAGAATCATGGCGGCGCTTACCAATTATGCGAAATACGGAAAGAATTCCAGAATGACAGATATTGTTTCCAAGGCACGTCTTGAAAGCATTAATGCTGCGGAACTGATGAAGAAGGTGAAGGTGCTGAACCAGTCTCCGTATGAAGTATTTCTGTACGGACAGGATCAGTCAGGTTTGGAGAAAGCGGTTAAGCCGTACATTGCTGAAACCAGTGTTCAGCCTGCAAAAGCAAAGGATTATCAGGAGCCGGCTACAGAAGGGAAAGTATATTTCACCAACTACGATATGGTTCAGATGGAAATGGCCAAAGTAGCGAAAGGAAATGACCTGAATCTGAGTAATTTCGGAAAAGCCAATGTATTTAACGAATATTTCGGAAGAGGTCTGTCTTCGATTGTGTTCCAGGAGATCAGAGAAAGTAAGTCGCTTGCTTATTCTGCCTACGTTTCTTATGGTAATGCTACGGAAAAAGGGCATGCCAACTATGTGACCAACTACATCGGAACACAGGCCAACAAGCTTCCTCTGGCGGTAAACGCAATGAACGACCTTATGGTCTCCCTGCCGCAGATTCCGGCGCAGTTTGAGAATTCAAGAGGCTCTGCCCTGAAACAGATTGCTTCCAGCAGAATCAACAGAACGAATATTTTCTTTAATCAGCTATCCCTGAAAAAGCTTGGGGTGGATTATGATATCAGAAAAGATGTTTACGCTGAAATCCAGGGTCTGACCTTGCCACAGCTTACCGGGTTCTACGATACCGAAATCAAGCCTGTAAAATACAATACAGCGATCATCGGTAAAAAAGAAAACCTGAACATGGAATCCATCAATAAAATGGGTACGTTCCAGGAGGTTTCTCTGGAAGAAATTTTCGGGTACTAAACCTTTTATGATACCAATTTTTTTAGCGGGGCAGCAATGCTCCGCTTTTTTATTTGAAATTAAACACAAAAGACCCTAATGTTTTCACAAATGCATTCAATAGGAATGGGCTTCAGCCCGTTCAATCAAAATATTCACAAATCCAATTTGGCTTTAGCCAAAACATAATTTATTCTATACATAATCATCTGCGAAAATCTATGCTCTCCGTGGGAAAGAAAAAACCGCACAACAATTGCACGGTTTATATTTCTAAATAAAAAATGTCTTTCTTAAGATTTCACCTCCTGAATAAACAGATTAATCTCTGCCCTGATCAGCAATTCCTCATCATGAAACGTTTCACAAAAAATATGGCAGATATTTTCATACTGCGAGATCAGTGAAGCTTTTGAAATAATTTTGCTACCGACTTTCGGAAGGGCGAATATTTCAATTTTTTTAATGTTGGTAATAAAGCCAATTACTTTGGTATCTGCTTCAGGATTTTCGAAGAAGCTTTGTCCCAGGATAGAAGAACAGGTCTGAGCCAGATTTTCAATAAGTCCTGCCTCAGCAAGTTTACCATTGTAGACAAAAATATTATCTTCTTTGATTTCAAAGGAAGTCACAACCTTTTCTTTGGTCAGTTCCAGGATATAATCTGCCATCAGCATCGGTTCGCGGTGCGGCAGAAAGTTGTGGATATTGATGATATGATCTTCCCTGATTTCCATTAAATTTATTTTACAGCAGTTTTCATTTGAGACTTTGCGATGATCCCGCCATTCAGCTTTGTGACGATGTCTACCAGCGTTACGCCCATTACTTCATTCAGGATGGTTACTTCCGAAACCAGATGATCTCCCGTTTCAGGCAGAGTTTCGGTCTCGAAGGATTTGATAGCTCCAATGTATCCTGTAGGCGCTTCCTTTCCTAAAAGATAATATTTATACCCAGTGTGCAGGGCAACACTCTGTGCCTGATGCTCAATCAGCCCTGAAGCCTGAAATACGCCGTCCTGAATAAAAATATTGTCTTCTTTTATTTCAAATCCTGATATCAGATGATTTTCAGAATATTCCGTAAGCTGGTGAACCATGACAAAGGGAAAACGCTGAGGAATAAGGCTTTCCACAAAATCCGGATCAGATGTTGGCAGTATGTTTTCCATTAGCAGACTGTTAACAGCGAACATGAATAAGCGAATCTTCCGCTTTCAGGAACACAAAGAAGTACTTTTTCACCTTTTTTCAGAGTTCCGGAATTCATTAATTCTTCCAGAGCCACAAAGATAGATCCGGCTCCGATGTTTCCGATCTCGGAAAGATTGTAGAACCATTTTTCTGCAGGGAAATCCATTCCTTTTTTAGCGAATTCATCTTTAAGGCCGTCTTTAAAATAGCCGGAAGAAATATGGGCCAGAACATGGTCGATCTTGTCCGGATCCAGATTATGCTTGTCAAAAGAAGATCGTAAGCTTTCCGCTCCTTTTACCAGAATATATTTATCCAGGATCTTCGTGTCCTGCTTTATCGCAAAAATAGATTGTTTCAGCCATTCATCGGATGGGTAATCTGCCCATGATTTAAGGCTTCCGTCTTCCTGCTTATCACATCCTGCATACATACAGGCTTCAATTTCGTGGGCGTAGGAATAAAAATCAATGAACTCTACTTTCAAAGAAATACCCTCTTCTCTGGGTTTATTTTGCAGAAGAAAAGCACCTGCGCCGTCAGAAAGCATCCATCTCAGGAATTCTCTTTTGAAGGCGATAATAGGTCTTTCCTCCAGTGCTTTCAGGTTTTCAGCCTCATGATTGAATTTATCAGCCGTCATCCAGGCAGACATTCTCTCTGATCCTGCACAGATGGCATTTTCATGTACACCGGCTTTTACAGCAAGGAATCCATAGTTCAGGGCATTCATACCGGAGTTGCAAAGACCTGTAGCGGTATTAATTTCAATAGATTTACCGATATTCAGTTCACCGTGAACCATAGAAGCATGCGATGGCTGCATCTGATCCGGAGAAGTAGTTCCTACAGACAATAGCTTCATATCTTCCTTTTTGAATTTTTCATCAAACAGTCCTTCTACAGCTTTTGCAGTCAGCTGTGCATTGGTATGGGTAGGATTTCCTTCTTTGTCCAAGGCATAATATCTTGTCGTGATCTTGTTATTTCTTAAAATCAATGATCTCGCTTTAGAAGGAGCGTCATTGATCAGACCAAGATAAGTCTCCATTTCATCATTTGATACCGGGTTGTTAGGTAAGTATGTTGATGCTTTTGTTATAAATACGTCGTACATTCTATTTTAAATTAATTCCTTGTAAATATCGTTTTTGTTTTTGTCTTTTAGACCAAAATATAGGGGTTGTGAGCAGGTGTAACACCAACACGACCGGTGAGATAATCCATATCGCTGCCATCAAATATACCTTAAAGAATTTTATCAGCAATGGACGTTTCTCTTTTTTCTTTATAATCAGATTAGACCATACGGTGAATATTTTATTACCCACTTTTTCCACCCTTACCAGAAAAGCACGGATCTCTACAGCTCCGTTGGCTACCAGCTCCGGTTGCAGCCCCGATACATTTCCGGTACTGAAATGCCTTTCAATAATGTTGCCATATTTTACAGAACCTGAAATTTCTTCATCGGAAACTCCTGCAGCGGGAAGCATTCCGGACTTTTCTTTCTGTCCTGTAGTCAGCCAGCGTAAGATGGTCAGTACACTGGTATAATTGTCATGACGGTCTACCAAAGCGATATTTCCGATCAGTTTTGCACCAAGATCCTTTAAATATACTTTCAGCTTTTCCTGAGAAAGCATCCACATATTCCTGGTTCCTGAAATGGTGACCACATCCGTATCCTTCAGCAGTTTTTCTGCAAAGCCACTCTTTAAAAAAGAAATGATAGGGATGGATGGTGTAAGATACCAGACCTGATATCCAAATAAGATGAGGTCATATTTTTTACCGAGAATTTCTTCAGAAGGAGGAAAGATCTCTTTCGGAACCTGGAGATAAGACTCAGGAAATGTATTGAAGAAAACATCCCCGGGCCATGGGAAAGGGAAATCTTCTTTGAGCTGAATATTATAGTAGGTCACCTCGTATTCCTCCTTTTTGGCTTCAAAGGGTTTGGCCATATTCTTTACAATATCTTCCAGCTGGCCGGTCTGAGAATAGTAGATGATGAGTATATTTTTTTTCATTAATATTCTTTAGCGGTTACAAAAATATGCTTTTCATATTTATTTAATGTTTTTTGAATATTTTTATTCCTTTTGAATTAAACTCTTCATAATAATCTGAGTTGTCAAAGGCGGTATGAATTGTATTCAGGAATATAATCGTCTCTGGAAGCAGCTCAATGGTTCCTGCATCAAAATCCGGATCTGAAACCAGAAGGATATCAATGTTTTTATGGATCTCCGAAGCATTCTTAATGTAATGAAGCTTCCTTCTTTTTACCAGATAGTTCTGCATGGCGGTTTGTCTTCTTTCCTCATCGGCAATAAGTGAGAAAATCCTTCTTTCTGCCTGGTAAAGAGTCAGCAGGACATCTTTTTGACCGAAATCATCTGCGAAATGAAGAATCGTTGCATCCTTCGGAATATGTTTATTCAGTTCAAAATAAACGGATTTGTTTGCACTGAAATCTTCCTTCACTTCACTTACCACCTCATTATCTTTATATAAATAACTTAAAAACAGTTTTTTCCTGAAATAATTTTCATCCTCAATCTCACTCCTCAGCGCTGCAAACTTCTCCCTGAAATAAGCATTGATTTTTTTGGTTCTCTCGGAATAGGTTTTTCCGAAACTCAAATCATCTTTACTGATCCTTTCTCCTACCTTCACCGTAATGCTTCCGTTGTAGATGATAAAATCCCCTTTTGGCAATACTTCGGAATTCCCGTGGATGTAAATGGGAAGGATGTCCAGGCCGAACTCTTCTGCAAGGTAGAAGGCCCCTTTATGGAACCTTTTTACATCATTCGTGTAAGAACGTTCCGCTTCCGGGAAAACAACCAGAGAGTATCCCTGACCAATTTTTTCTTTCAGCTTGTCCATACCGTTCTCTATACCCTGAGAAACCGGATAAAATCCAAGAGCTCTCACCAGCTTACCGAAAACCGGGGAATCATATACCCAGTCATTCACCAGATATATAATTTTATGGGTAGCCATAGCAATGGCCAATGTATCCAGAAAAGATGTATGATTGGCGATAATTACAGCCGGTCTGCTGAAATCTTCTGCCGGATTTCTGATCACTCTCTTTTTGACAAAGGGGGTTATATGCAGCACAGACGTTAAAAATCTGGCTAAAATCCATTTAATAAAGTCCAGGGTTTTACCCTTTGATCTCCTGATAAACATACTTCCGATGAGTGAAAATATCAAGCCGCCCAGTCCGTAATAGAAAAAAGAAATAATGCATCTTAATAGCAACCTGAACGTAATAGGAGAAAGTCCTTTTTTGGCCCGGTTGGTAATCAGTAACCTGAACCAGAACGGATAAAGCGTTGAGGTGATGATGATCACGGAAAACATCCCGATCAGCGCTACCAGAGCTAATGAATGCAAGGCCGGATGCTTTGCAAATATCAATGAACCGATGGATAATATCGTGGTGAAAACGGCTAAAATAATAGAAGTCCTATAGGTAGGAAGTTCATTTTTTCCTGTGGTGTGCTCTTTCTGCATGGCTTTGGTGAGGAAAATACTGAAGTCATCACCCACGCCAAAAACCAGTGTACACACAACCGTACTGAAAATATTGAGCTCCAGTCCAAGAAAATAAAGGATACCTGCCGTTACAACACCGGTCAGTACAATAGGGAACATCGTAAGAACGGTCAGTTCAAAATTTCTGAAGAAAACAATAATCGTAAGGACGATGGCCAGAAGGGAATAATTAATCAGCGTGCTGAAATCCCTTTTCAGCAATCCCAGAAAGTTCTCATTCATTTGTTGTCGGTCAATGGCCAGGGCATCATGTTTCTTTTCAATATCTTTAATAAAGGCATCCCTTTTCTTTTCATCTACTTTTACCACATTGGAAACCGTGTAAAACCCATTTTCATGGCTCATGAATTCAGAAATCTGTAAGGCTTTCACCTGCTGGTAATCGTTAAGGCTTAATGCTGTATACTTTTTGTTTAAAACCTCATTGAAATTATCAAAAGCTCCACTGTTAAAACCAAACCGGTTTCCGCTACTCAACAGCTCAGATACAGTACGGGTTTTTTTACCGGCATCCCAGAATGTATTCCAGGTTTCAATCCTTTTTTTCTGATCTTTTTCAGAAAGCACCACATTTCCGAGTGAACTGTAGCTTAATATCTTTCCTTCCTGTTTCTCCTGTGCAAGAAAGCTGCTTAGACGGGAGTTTCGGGCGAGTGCTTCTTCTTCGGAATCTCCGTAAGAAATGGTGTAAATGGATTTTGAAGTGAGATCAGAAAGCTTCTGCAGCTTGGCTTCACTTATTTTTAATTCTTTCGGGATATAATTCAGATCCCCGATATCTTCATTAAAACCCACATGCCTGAAACCGAAAAGACAGGCAATGATAATAACAGAGCAGCCTATAATCAAAGGTTTATTTTTCTCGTATGGATAGGAACCGATTTTGTCGATAAAGTTGGTACTGTGTTTCTCTTCTGTCTGCCTCGGCTTGTACAGCTGAGGAACGATGATTAATGCCGTAACAGACGATAAAATAACCGTAATAGCTGCAAAAAGGCCCAGATCTTTCAAGGCTTCCGAGCGTACAAAAACGAGACATAAAAAAGAGACCGCCGTGGTGGCACTGCTCAGAACAATAGGCTGTGTAATCTCTTTGTACAGCTCTTCAATATTGTTATTGTGCTTGTAATGCGTCAGAATATGGAGGGCATAATCTATCGTAATTCCAATCAGGATAGCGCCAACACTTAATGAAATTGCCGAGATCTTATCCTTGATAAAATAAAGAACCAGCAACGCCAGCAATACTGAAAAAACAGTAGGAAGAAATACGATAATCGGGGTGAAGAAATTTCTGAAATAGTAGATCAGAAGGATCAGCAGCACGGTCATAGAGATCATCACCGTATTCTGGATGTCTTTTTTGATCTGTTGCGCATTCGCGACGGCAATGACGGGAGAGCCGAAATAACTGAGCTCTGTTTTTCCTCTAAATTGTTTATTAATGTCATCTTTTATCAGGTTAAGCTGATTGATGAAGGCTTCGTTGTTTTTGGTGTCGTTGCTCTTGTTTTTAGGATCAATGAAAAGCAGGAGGTTTTTGCCGTCTTTGGTCACGATATAATTATCCTCCAGTTTGAAATCCTTACTGATGTTTAAAGCATTTAATTTTTTAATTCCCAGGTAGGTAATCCCCAGAGGATCTTTTTTGATAAAATCTTTGGTAACCAGACTTGTGGGAGAAACCAGGGAGACATAATTATCCTCTACCTGTTTTGAAATGCTGTCTTTCTGTAGCTTGCGTTCAATCTCCTTATAATCATTTTCATCCAGGAAAAGAGGGAGATTCTGATTGACAAAGTCGAAGGTTTCAGAGATTTCGCTGTCATTTACTTTCCCCTGAACCGAACCTATGTATTTCTTTAAAGGTTCTGTTCTCTGCAGAAAAGTGTCTGCCGTTTCGGAAAGCTGGAAGCTGTCTTCGCTTGATGTATTCTCGATAATGACAATGATCTTGTCCGAAAAATTAAGCTGTTTCAGCACCTTTGCCGTAAGATCGGATTTCTCGTTTTTAGGAATGATCTGGTTGATATCTTCCTCAAAGTTAATTTTGGACGCAAAAAAAACACATAATACAGCAATTCCCAAAGCAATCAGGGCAGAAAGTATTCTGTTTTTAGAAATAAAATAATATAAGAAGATAAAAAAACGATGCATTATATGTTAAGATCAAGTCTGCAAATTTAATTTTTTCAGTATTAGTTCAAAACATTTAGGCTATAAGTTTGTCTGAAAATCAACAAAATATTCTAGGCAGAATAAAAAAATATTCTACTTTTGCAAAAGTTCCCTTCAGAAAATAGATTTTAAACCTATATTGATTTAAGAAATCAGAATCTGTTTTAGCTATGTTGAAAAAAAATGATGAAAAAATTAACGGATTTCTATTGACAATAGTACTCCATTTTCTGCTGTCCGGCCTGTTTATCCCAAGGTTTGGATTTTCCCTGAATATACAGCAACCGTTAAATAAAATGATGAATTAGCATGAGCATACTACATCCGTATTTTATCGTTGCCATTGCCTATATGCTTTTTTTTAGTGTACAGGAAGTTTTCGGGAAGAAAGTAGAAAAAAAGTGGTTTTGGTTTCTTGGCATCTACCTTATCTTGCTGGTAGGTTTCCGTAATAATGTGGGACCGGATTACGGAAGTTACAAAGGGCTGTACATCTATTCTGATACGAAAAGCTATTACAGTATATTCATGAAGATGCTCCATATGGAAGGCCCCGATCAGCTGGATGTGGAATGGCTCTATACCCTGATTAACAAGATACTTCTCAACGTTTTTGATGCTCCTTTTTTCGCGCTTACATTAGTCATTGCTATCTTTGCTATTTTCTTTAAGATAGAATATACGGAAGACAATACATTTTATCCTTTTACCTTTACCCTGTTTATGTTTATCCCTTATTTCTTTGTTGGGGAAAGCGGGCAGATCAGGCAGAACCTTGCCACATTTATTGTTTATTTTGCGATACGGTATATCAAGCAGCGGAAGCTGTGGCATTACCTGTTCTTTATATTTATAGCATCAGGGGTCCATACTGTGAGTTATCTGTTTCTTCCCATGTACTGGTTTGCGAGGGTTCCGCTGAATAAAACCATCATGCTTATCATGATCATTATTTCAATATTCCTTTCTCCGTTTGAAGTATACCGTGTTTTTGGAGATTTCATGAGTAGTATGGCGTCAGATAACATTCTTGTGGACGGTTTAAACGGGTATATGGATGAATCCATCCAAAGACTGAATGGCGGATTCGGGATTCCTGAGGCCATGATGATGATTCTTACCTTCTTCCTTTTCTTCTTCGATACCAAGATGAAAGAGCTTTATCCCTACTACGAATACCATAGGAACTATGCAGTTGTCGGGATCTGTTTTTATTTTATATTCAGGAATAACCCCGTATTCTCATCCAGATTGGTAGGGGCATTTGTTGGTTTCTCTTATGTAATTATCCCCAATACCATGTATGTGGTGTCAAGTGGCATGAAAAAAATGATTTACTCCTTTATCATCGCATTGGTTATTTTCAATTTTGTAGTATTCTCCTACTTTAATAATATCAAAGTCGGCAGGTTTACCATTGAACTCTATAATAACCATGTCCTTCCATAATTTGACATTGATTTAATACTATAAAAGACGGCTTCTGGTGGTCTTTTTTTTGTTGATTTTAGTTATGTGACAAGAATATTAAGATTTCATTTAATTTGACTGAGATCAATAAATAATATACTGAAAAAATTTACATTTGCACCTGAAGCGAATTGTGCCGTTTTCACATGTATAATCTTTTACCATTAGATTATTTACAATGCAATTGAAATATTATAATTTTATTTGTATTATTTATGATTTATTTTTATGTAAAGGCTTAAATGTTGTATTGCTTGAATGGCACACAAGTTCAAGGATATGAAAAATTCAGTTAAAAACTTTGCGGCAATTTTTTGCTTAGTGTCGATTTGTGCCTATTCCATGAATAGTAGAGAATTAAACGAAATTCTGCCTTCGTATAAATTTACGGAGACCCTCAAGACCAAACAGGATACTGTACTCACGCCTGTAAAAAGAGTTCCGCCTCTTGATTGGACGAAAGCCCCCAACAGCTATATTTTTGATCCCGGTCAGGACAGTGAAGGCCTGCTGATTCCGGTAAGAAAAGCCTATGCCATGTGGACGGATGATAAGTACATCAAAGGAACCGGAATCCCTTCAGGAAAAATAACGGCGGACGTCTTGTGGGAAGATGTTCACGGCCTGATTAAGTCCGGCTCAAAGTATTCGCTTGAAATCCTGGATTCTGATCAGAATGCCAAAATAAAAGTTCCCGTCAATAAAACGAAAAAAGGAAATGCCGTTATTGCGTTCAGAGTGAATGGTGATATTTACTGGAGCTGGCATATCTGGGTGACGGATGATCCTACCAACGGATCGGTTTATAAAAGTTTTGATAACATTTCAAGAATGAAAACAGACGGAACCGTTGAGCCTGTTCCTGATGCCGACTGGCAGTGGATGGATCGTAATCTGGGAGCCTTGAGCAGCTCTATTACTTCGTCAGACTGGAACAGAAGTGGCGGACTGCTTTATCAATGGGGAAGAAAAGACCCTATACCACCTCTGGTAACCCGGGGAAATGATTTCTATGAAGTCTCAGGTTCCATTGGAAGGATAAGACACAGAGGAGCCAAGAATTTTACAGGCGCCTCCAATATTGATAACCTTACGAAATATCTTCCGCTTGCGAGCGCAGATGTGATCAATAATATCAGGCTGGCTGTAAAGAACCCACTGAGTCTGATCTATGTTAATAAGGATGATAACAGCGGCCAGGCATATTACAACAACAACCCGAACCTTCCGGTCAATTGGTTTGGACGCCTTGCAGGACTTCCGGATAACAGACTTTCAGAGCTGAATCTCTGGTCGGATAATTCTCAGGGAATCATCGGTATGGGGTACAATAATGACGATAGTGCACAGCCTTACAGGGATAAGTCTTCCTATGATCCATGTCCCAATGGATGGAGGATTCCTTCGATGCTTGTCGCTAATTTAGGATCGCAGACCTATGCAGATGATATCAGAGTAGATTTTTCCCCTTTCGGAGTCAGGACCAATATGGGTAAAAACGTTTTCGAAACAAGTAAATATCACATTATAAAACCCACTGACGCCGGAGCTCCCGCTTTTATGACAGGCTTTAAGGTTTATCCTAACCTTGGATTTGATCTGTCTAACGCAGGAGGAAATAATATGGGAATTTTTCCCGGAACCGGACAGCTGATCAGGAGTGCCCACCTGGGGCAGTATACAGATCAGCATCATGTAGCGCTCTGGACAGCAACCATGGGAAGGCATTTTGATGCTTCACCGGCAGTAATTACCAGAGGGCTTTTTATGATTCCCGATAAAGAGCAGCCGGATATTCCGGATCCAAGCTATCCCAATATTGTCGGCAGATATTTTTATATGCCGATGTCCGGAATGTATACTTCTGAAGCCAATGGATGCCGATGTATTAAAGATCCTCTTTATCTTGTAAACAAATATGATTTTCCTTCTGAATACATGGCTCCCCCGGAAGAGTTCAGAGATGGAATTGATAATCCCAATACCTATCAGGACGTAAAAAGCCCTCAGGCATTTAAGATTGATATTCCTGTAAGCAAAGCTTTTGCTGTACAAAGCCAGATCCTGAATAATCAGGAAATATTAAATCCCACAAGTTTTGATAATTTAAAAGCCAACGTACTATGGACCACCAATACTGGACTTATCGGTAAAGTATCGATCATTAAACCTTCACCTTCCTCACTGCAGGATCTTGGCTCCTCCATGATTTCGTTGGATATTAATCCTAACCAAAGCGGAAATGCAGTAATAACACTCCATAACGGAAGTATTACCGCGCCTGTCTATTGGAGCTGGCATGTATGGATCACGGATTCTGTAATAAACTCTTTTAATTATATCACAGAACTTCCGGCAGCCGAAGCCACCAATTATATCAATTATGTACCTAAGGCAGATGTAGTCCTTCAGACGGAGTTCATGGACAGGAACCTGGGAGCAACCGATGCCTTCCCGATGGTTGTAAACGGGCTTACCCCTACTTCTGCAGAGCTTGCTAAGATACGGGCTTCTACCGGAATGCATTACCAGTGGGGCAGAAAAGACCCGATTCCAACATTCCAGAATGCGGATAACAGGGGCTCTTTCAGCGTATTTCTGGGAAGAGTTTCGAATGAAGGTACAGTTTCCTACACTACGCTTACGGCAGCAACATACAATAATTTGGCAGGAAGTTATATAGTTCCCTACAATACGTATGCGGCAGGTGCAATGGTGCAGAGTACGGATAAACCTGCGGAGAAAATAGAAAAAGTACTCTCGTACTCTGTTAAAAACCCTCTGGTGTATATGATTCCAAGTAGTTTTGCTCCTTATAACAGCTCTATGCCTAATTATACGAATGGAACAGACTGGCTGGCTAATGAACCGAACCTTGCCGCTGACAGATGGGGACGTGGGGGTAAAAAATCTCCTTTTGATCCATGTCCTGCAGGATGGAGAATTCCTGATCTTTCCGATGTGGCACTGGTTTCCTACAAAGACTTTGGAATGTCGCCATGGTATAAAAAAGATAAAAATGTGGCTACTTTTTATAATGTGATGACAGATTATTTAGGGACAAGGGTGAGAAATCCTTCAACAACTTCTACCATAGGGTATATGTTTGTTAATCCTGCATATAGGGTTGGTAATTTCCCGAACTCAGGATCACGCGGATTCAGAAATGTTATTGTTAATCAGTCTTCGTCGGGAACTTTTAATACGGTAAACTTCCAGTTTCCGGGTGCCTGGACGGGTGCTCTGGCAGCCAATTATCTGGGAAGATCCGTAAATGTACTGTTTGACGCAGCTTCTTCAGCCAATAGATTCACGGCATTTAATGATAATAATGATCCGTATATGGGAACCAGCTGCCGGTGCGTAAAAATGAAATATGACGCGCAGGGTAATGAAGCCGGGCCTATTCCCGGGCTGCAGGTAACTGCTCTGGCTTCGGGTAGGGAAGCCGCAGTGCTAACCAGTGGTGAAATTAAAGAAAAAGTGGATGAGAACAAGATTTCCTTATATCCTAATCCTGTAAGAGATATCCTCTATATCAAAGCTTCAGAAGAGAATGGATATTATTACCAGATCTATAATATGTCAGGTCAGCTGGTGAAGTCAGGAAAATTTGAAAATAAGACAGCAGATCTGTCTGCGCTTACTTCCGGAGTATATCTGATCAGGATCAATAATGCCGAAAAGCTGGTAAAATTGATCAAACAGTAAAGTTTTAAAATTCAGCAAGAGAGCAGAATAGGGTTTCCTGTTCTGCTTTTTTACGGCTTAAATATATTTTACATCTATCAGCACTGATGAAAAATTCTATATCATCTGTTTTACCAGGGTTCATTTTTCCGCTAAACGATAGCCTGTAAGGGGCTTGATATCTTTACAAAAGCCCATGGAAACGCCTGTTAAACGCATCTAATTATTAAATTAAACTGCTTTAACAAAATGTATATAATAAAAAAGCTTTACTTTTGCAAAAAATTTTTAGAATGTCGAAAAATTTAGTAATTGTAGAGTCACCGGCAAAAGCAAAAACTATTCAGAAATATTTAGGAAAGGATTTTGAAGTAAAATCAAGCTTCGGACACATCCGTGACCTTCCGAAAAAAGGAATGGGAATAGACCTTGCCACGTTCAGTCCTGATTACGAAGTTTCGGCAGATAAAAAGAAATTGGTTACAGAACTCAAAGCTGCCGTAAAGAAAGCTGAAATGGTATGGCTGGCGTCCGATGAGGACCGCGAAGGAGAAGCTATTGCATGGCACCTGGCTGATGAGCTGAAACTGAAACCGGAAAACAGGAAGAGGATTGTTTTCCACGAGATTACTAAAAATGCCATTCTGAAAGCCATTGAAAATCCAAGAGATATTGATCAGAACCTTGTGAACGCCCAGCAGGCGAGAAGAGTTCTGGACAGGATTGTAGGTTTTGAAATGTCTCCGGTTCTCTGGAAAAAAGTAAAACCAGGTCTTTCGGCAGGAAGGGTACAATCCGTAGCGGTAAGATTAATTGTGGAAAGAGAAAAGGAAATCCGTGAATTTGCTCCTAAAGCAAGCTTCAAACTGGATGGAATTTTCCTGAATAAAACTGAACAGGAAATCGCTGCCAAGCTTAAAAAGGATTTTGAAAAAGAAGAAGACGCTGAAAAATTCCTTGAAAAAGCAAAAACTACGGAATTTAAAGTTCTGAATGTAGAGACCAAGCCCGGGACCCGTTCCGCTTCCGCTCCGTTTACCACATCCACATTGCAGCAGGAAGCCTCTTCAAGATTAGGATATAATGTAACGAATACCATGCGTCTTGCCCAAAGACTGTATGAAGAAGGTTATATTACCTATATGAGAACGGACTCTGTGAACCTTTCGCAGGAAGCTATAGAAGGCGCAAAAAAGCAGATCACTTCAGAATACGGAGCTGAATATTCTTCACCAAGAAACTATACCACGAAATCTGCATCGGCACAGGAGGCTCACGAAGCTATCCGTCCTACCGATTTTGCCGTGAAAAGTATTGGTGATGCCCAATTAAACAGGCTATATCAATTAATATACAGAAGAACACTGGCTTCCCAGATGGCAAATGCTAAAATTGAGAAGACGGTAATTGAAATTGGAAATGCCTCATTGCCCCAGCATTTTGAAGCGCAGGGTGAAGTAATTATTTTCGATGGTTTCTTAAAAGCCTACGGAATTGTAAAAACGGAAGAAGATGATGAGGAAAACAACGAAAAACTGCTTCCTAAAGTAAGTGTAGGGGAAATTTTAAGTTACAAAAAAATCACCGCTTCAGAGAAATTCACCAGACCAAGTGCAAGATATACGGAAGCCGGATTGGTGAAAAAACTGGAAGAACTGGGAATTGGACGTCCGTCTACCTACGCACCTACCATACAGACCATCCAGAACAGGGAATATGTGGATAAAAGAGAGATTGATCCTCAAACCCGTGAAGTGATGAGGATGTCTCTGGTAAAAGATAAGATCAAAAAAGAAGTTCTTGAAGAAAAATTCGGGGGCGATAAAAATAAATTTGTACCTACAGATATCGGTGAAGTTGTTAATGATTTCCTTACCGATAACTTCAAAGAAATCCTGGATTACGGATTTACGGCAAGAGTAGAAGAAAGTTTTGACGAAATTGCGAACGGAGACCAGAAGTGGAAAGAAATGATGACCAATTTCTACTCGAAGTTCCACCCAAGAATTGAAGATGTAGAAGAAAATGCAGACCGTGCCACAGGAGACAGGCTTCTCGGGGTAGATCCTAAAACCGGTAAAAACGTCCATGCAAGAATCGGAAGATTCGGGGCAATGATTCAGATAGGTGAAACAGAAGATGAGGAAAAACCGATTTTCGCTTCGCTCATGACCGGACAAAATATTGCCACGATCTCTCTGGCTGAGGCGCTGGAACTTTTCAAGCTGCCGTTTGAGCTGAACGAATTTGAAGGGCAGGCTGTTTCCGTAGGAGTGGGAAGATTCGGTCCGTATGTGAAATGGGGCGATACATTCATCAGCATTCCGAAAGGGGAAGATCCTCTTTCCGTTAGCCAGGCTCGTGCAGAAGAAATCATCAATGAAAAGAAGAAGGCAGATGCCCCGATTGCTACCTACAAAGGAGACCCGGTAACGAAAGGAACAGGCAGATTCGGACCTTTTATCAAATACAAAGATATATTCGTGAATGTTCCTAAAAGGTATAATTTCGATAACCTTTCTCAAAGCGATATCAATGAACTGATTGATGCGAAGCTGGAAAAAGAAGCCAACCGCTACATCCAGCAGTGGGAAAAAGAAAAAATATCAATTGAAAATGGTAGATGGGGACCTTTCGTAAAATTCGGGAAAGCCATGTTCAAAATCCCGAAGAAAAAAGACGATACCAAATATGATGCGGAAGAGTTGAAGGACGTTTCCCTGGATGAGGTTAAAAAATGGATCACAGATCAGGATAAAAATGCCTTTGCAGAGAAAAAGAAGCCGGCCGCCAAGAAAACAGCAGCAAAAAAAACAACTGCTGTGAAAAAGACAGCCGCGAAAAAGAAGTAAATATGAATAAACATACGAAGCCGTTAATAATTTATTGACGGCTTTTTTTATGAATAATTACGCCACAGCCTGTATACTTGCTGTGGTTTTTTTGTATGTTTGTCCGGAAAAGTAATTTAATACACTAATATATTCTCAAGTTTTCAGATAAGTATGGATTTTGAAGATTTTATCATTTCACCAAGAAATTTCAAAGCAGAAAGCTGGCAGATCGGCAGCCGGATCACTAAAGATATCAAAGAAGACAGTATTGTTCTTCTGTTTGTTTCAGATTACAGGGGAGCCGGAGGTGATGCGGAAGTACAGGATTTTACATCCGTAAGAAAAGAATTCTATAAACTGTCGCAGCTGGATTTTGATGTTCCTATTGTAGATCTTGGAGATCTGGTTTCCGGCAAATCTGTCCAGGATTCCCATTATATTCTTCAGGAGGTTTTGTCTGCATGCCATTATAAAAGAGCGTTGCCAGTGATTATCGGCGGCTCCAATGATTTTGCGTTTTCGCTGTTTTCAACACTGAATTTCCATAAAAAAAACATCAACTATACCCAGATCAGCAATATTATCTCTCTGCAGCAGGGCGAGCAGATTAATGAACTGACCTTTTTGGGGAAAATACTGGGCGCCAAGAATTTCTCGATCAAAAATTATCATCATCTCGGCTACCAGAAACATCTGAACGAAACAGATTCGGTGAGGCTTATCAAAGATGTACAGTTTGATATTCTCCGTCTGGCGGAAATGATGAATTCCACAGAAAAAACAGAACCTTTTTTCAGAAAAGCAGACTTAGTTACCCTAAACTGTGATGCGGTAGAGAGTTTCAGTGAGCCATTTTCTATGAATCCTCAGGTGAATGGCCTGAACCGGAGGGAAATCTGTGCCTATATGAAAGAGATTGGATTGAGTGAAAATTTAAAATCTGTAGGGATTTTTAATTATAATATTTACTCGGAAAACCAGTTAAATCACCAGTTGCTGGCCCAGATGATCTGGTATCTGATCGAGGGGATCAATATCCAAAGATCGCATCCGAAAGAGAGGCATTACGAATTGTTTTATGTTCTGATTGATGATGAGCAGTATGCTTTTAAGCGGGATACATTCAGCAATCTGTGGTATTTCGGGGAAGATGACAATATAGAAAACTGTATTCCATGTTCTAGAAAAGATTTTGAAGAAGCAAAAAGAGGAACGCTTAATCCCAGGCTGACCTTTTAAGTATACACAAAGATGAAAAAAAAGATAATTTTAAGTAGTATTCTGCTGGCAGTACTGTTCACTCTGATCTATTTCTGGAATAAATATTCATATGCCGGTGAGGAAAAATATTTTTCTTCTGCTACAACACCGGAAAAAGGACTGCAAATTGGTATTATCGGCGACAGCTGGGTAGTGCGGCAGAATCTGGATTCTCTTTTGCAGGAGAAACTTTCGGATAAAGGGATTAAGGCGCAAATTTACTCCTCGGGAAATCCGGGAGCGAAGACGAGAATGATTTATGAAAACCTTTTTAAAGATCAGGATCAGGAATTTTCCTCCAAAAAGGTGATTGAGAAAAAACCGGATTACTGTATTGTAATTGCAGGAGTAAATGATGCTGCGATGCACCTCGGACCTCAATTTTACAGTCATCATATGCTGATGATTGTTAAAACACTGCTGAATTATAACATCAAACCTGTTGTGGTTTCCCTGCCGGAATTCGGCCTTGAAGAAAATTTCAAAAGCAAAAATATGATCAGTGCGCTCAGTAATAAAGGTGCAGAACTGGTTTTGAACGGCGGTACAGCATTTAAAATTTCCGATTACAGAAAAGCTTTAGAGGAAAATCTGAAAAATAACGGACTGGCTCAGAAAGTAATTGTTTTAAATTTTGATGGAGTAAGCCGTGATTTTGACAAAGACCGGAATTTATACGCAGACCCGCTTCACCTCAATAAGCTGGGGTATCAGAAGTTCAGCGATTTTTTAACCCAAAGTATTGTTAATTTAGAAGGCGTAAAATAATGGTTTCAATTATAGTTCCCGTATATAACGTAGAAAATTATCTGGCCAAATGCCTGGATTCTCTCGTGAACCAAAGCCTTCAGGATATTGAAATCCTGGTTGTTGATGATGGCAGCAAAGATGGCTCAGCACTAATCATTGAAAAATATGCAGCGCAGTTTCCCGGTAAAATCAAAGCCTTCACCAAAGAAAACGGCGGGCTGAGTGATGCCCGTAACTATGGACTGGATAGGGCTTCGGGAGAATATATAGGTTTTGTAGACAGTGATGATTATGTTGCATTAACGATGTTTGAGGAAATGCTTCAGTTGGCAGAAAAACATCAGGCTAAAATGGTGATCTGTAATATACAGAAAGTAGATCAGAACGGGAAAGTGACACAAAAACTGACACAGATTCCTAATATGCCTGAAAAGATAGAGCTGGAAGATCATTTCTCTGTTTTTTCAGATCTCAGTTATTTTGCCTGCAATAAATTGTTTAAAAAAGAGCTTTTTGATCAGAAGAAATTTAAAAAAGGAGTTCACTTTGAAGATATTCAATTGATTCCGCAGCTGCTTCTGGAATGTAAGGTAGTAGCCCAGACCCAGAATTTTCATTATCAGTATCTGGAAAGGACGGATTCCATTACAAAAACCCATACGGAAAAAGGGCTGGATATCCTGAAAGCAGTGAAAGATGTAGAAGGAGCATTCGGAAAATCTGGTTATGCCCATAAAAAAAATGAGCTGAAAAATTTTCAGATCTTCGAAGGAGTATATTCTTTTCTGGCTTACGTTGCCTTTGTAAAAGATGAAAAAATTTTTAATGCCATGGCAGATGAATTGGCTGTTTTTATAAAAGAAAGAAAAATAAAAATTCAAGATATATTGGGCTATAGTCGTTTTGGTAAGAATTATCTTTTATCTTTGCCGTTGAAAAAAAAGATTTTTTATCTGTTGTTTTTTGCCGGGCAAAAGAAACTGATAAGAAGAATTATATAACACAAATGATCAGTGCAATTGTTTCAGTCATCAGTAAGACTTTGACAGATAGTTTCTTGTGAACCATCTTATTGGATTTATGAGACGACATTGATAATGTACTTGATAAAAAAAATGAAGAATTTTGAATTGTTCTTAAGCGAATCAGGAATTTCTATTTTTTACGTGAAAATAGGATTAGGGTTTCTATTCTCTTTTTTTATTACCTTTTTTTCCATTCCCACCATTATTAAGATATCCAGAAGAAAGAACCTTATGGATGAACCGGGAATAAGGAGTTCTCATCTTAGAAAAATCCCAAATCTTGGTGGTATTGCCATTTTTTATTCCATCGGGATTTGTACTTCTATCTTTGCCTATGAGCTTTTTGATCTCTATAAATTCCTGTTTGCATCCCTTGTTATCCTTTTATACATTGGAGTGATGGATGATATTGTGGTGATGCGGGCGTATAAGAAACTCGTGGCACAGATCATTGTATCTTCCCTTGTTGTGATTGGCTCGGATATCAGAATCAGAAGCCTGTTCGGGATCTTCGGGATATATGAAATGGGGTATTTTGTAAGCCTGGTATTCAGTATCGTTACGTTTATTGTCCTTATCAATGCGTTCAACCTTATTGACGGGATAGATGGCCTGGCGGGAGGATACTCGGTAATATGCAGCGGGCTTTTCGGGATAAGTTACTACAGGCTGGGGGAATATAATTATCCGTTGGTGGTTTTGTCTGTGGTCATCATAGGAACCGTGCTGGCCTTTCTCTATTACAATTTATCAAATTACAGGACCAATAAGATATTCATGGGAGATACGGGATCTATGCTTCTCGGTTTTCTGCTGGCTTTTACATCCATTTGTTTTATTGACATTTTTATAGATAAAGAACTTCCCAATGTTCCCAGATATCACCTTCAGTCGGCACCAGCTATAGCGGTTGCCATCCTCATTCTGCCCATTGTAGATACCCTGAATGTGATTATCGTAAGGCTTTGCAACAAAAAATCACCCTTTGATGCAGACAAAAACCACATCCACCACAAGCTTTTAAAACTGGATCTTACGCACAGACGTTCCACATTTTATATTATTGTATATTATCTTATGATTGTAACCGTGGCTTACTATCTGAGACACATTAATATAAACCTGTTGCTACTGATCATTATTTTATTAGGATTTTTTGGAGCCTATTTACCAGATCTGATCTATCGTTTACGAAATAATAAGAAAATAACAATTTAATTTTTACTTTTGCAATACATTCAAACATGATGAAGAACTTAAAGTATTTATTTTTAATATTCCCATTTTTTATTACATCCTGCATCACCAAAAAAGATGTAAGGTATATGCAGCCAAGCGAAAGCCTTGTCATCAATGAAGAAGGGCTTATTCCCTACAATATTCCTACCTACAGAATAACCAAAAACGATATTCTTAACCTTAATATTGTAACCACTCCAAAAGGAGATGCCGCTCAGTTTTATTCATCCCTGAATTCCTCAGGAGGTGTAACGGGTACTACCAACTCTCCAATGGGAGGGCGTGGTGGAATAGGTGGTATTGGTGTTGGTGGCGGATCAAACGGAGGAAATATCAATTTCTACTTTAATGGTCTGAAGGTAGATTCCAAAGGAGAAATCAATGTATTCGGAATAGGATATGTGAAAGCTGAGGGAAGAACACTTGAAGATATTACGCTGGAGCTTCAGGAAAAAGTAAATGAAAACTTCCAGGAAGGTAAGGCAGAGGTAAGACTGAATACAGACGGAATCACTTATTATATATTGGGAGACGTGGAAACCACAGGTCTTTCAGGGGAGAAAGTGGCCCATAAAAATACACTTACCATTACAGAGGCTATAGCAATTAACGGGGGTTTGAACAGAACCATTGACCGTAAAAATATAGTGATTCACAGAAAACTACCTGAAGGAATCAAGGTAGCAAAAATTGACCTTACCCGCGAAGATATTATGAATTCCCCATACTATTACGTACAAAATGGTGACGAAATCTATCTGAACACCAGAGGGAAAAGCTTAAACGGATTCGGGAAAGATCCTGTACAGACTTTAACGACCGGGGTATCAGTAATTACAACCGCATTATCAATTTACCTGCTTCTTAAAAACCTTTAATCATGATTCCAGAGAACGACGCGAAAGTAGGGAGAAACGATAGCCAGAAGGATAATAAGTACGGTTCGTTTGCATTATTTGATATCGAGCATTTTTTAAGAAGAATACTCAAAAACTGGTACTGGTTTGCATTTGTATTGCTTATTGGATACATCATTTCATGGGTATACGGCAAATATTACGCTCAGAGTATTTACTCCTCAGACCTTTCATTAAGTGTGTCGAATAATACTTCGAGTTATTTTACCCCTAACCAGTCCATCAACTTCATCTGGGGACAAAGCGGAAATCAGGATGGAATGTACCTGAAAAAAATGCTTTTATCCAGATCTCACAATGAATTTTTAGTAAAAGAACTTGATCTTTTTGTGAATTATTCAACTAAAGGTGTCATCAAGTCTACATACATCGATAAAACAGATTCGCCGATATTTCTGCAGATAGATAAAAAGCACCTTCAGCAGATCAATTATGCCATCACCCTGATCCCGAAAGGAGGGGATTCCTATGAAGTGATCCTTCCCGAAGAAGGGCAGTCTACGAGCTTATACAACTTTGAAGTAGAAGGATTTCAGACCGTTAGTGCTTATAACAGGCCGGCTAATAAAATCATAAGAATCAACGAGTGGTATAATTCCCCTAATCTCAGATTCAGATTGCTTAAAAATCCTGAAACACCTAGAATAAAAGTTGATAATATTATTGTCAGACTCAATTCTGTGAATCAAAGTGTTAATGAGATCGTATCTACAATAGGAGTGGATTTTGATAAGGAGATCGGTACGATTATGATCATCAATAAAAAAGGATTTAACCTGAACAGTACGGTTAATTTCCTGAACAAATCAGTAACCGAACTTCAGAAGAAAAGGCTTGCCGATAAGAATATCGTTAACAAAAACACAGACCAGTACCTGCAGGCTAATCTTAATAATATCCGTAAAAAGCTGGATTCAAGCGCAGCTGTTCTGAACTACCTGAAAACATCAGAGAAACTGTATAATATTAAAGACAGGGACGAAAAATCTTTGGATAAAATAAAGGATCTGGAAGCCAAAAAGGCAGATATTGTAAGCAAAATTACTTCACTGAACAGCATTAAATCCACCCTTCAGGCGCAGGATTTTGATAAAATGATCAGTACCAATGCAGCAGGCTTCGAGGATGGGTTCTTTACGGCTTCCGTTACAGAGCTGAAAGCGTTGTATACCAAAAAAAGAGAAATGGCCACTATTTACAGGCCAAACTCTGAGCCTATTAAAGAGGTCAACAGGCTTATTGATGAAGCAAGAGCTGGTGCAACCGGTACTTTAAGAAACTATTATACAAAATATTATGATGAGATCAGTAAAATAGACAGTCAGGTATCTGAAGCCAATAGTGATCTCAACTCATATCCGGAAAAGGAAAGGAAATATTTAGATGCGGAAAGAGGATATAATATGATAGAGGCTACCTACAACAGCCTGTTGTCCAGACAGAACGAGGCACAGATGAAAGTAGCCACCAACCAGTCTGACATTACCGTAATTGACCCTGCCAAAAACCTTGGACAGGCTCCTATAGGACCTAACGTGAAAGCCATAAAGATGGCCATTATGGGTGGACTCCTGTTATTTCCACTTCTCTTCATCCTGGTTGGAGAAGTTCTGGATAATAAGATCAGAAATATTAAAGAACTGCTGAGTGCAACGAAGATCCCGCTTCTGGGCGTGATTGGAAACAACAGCAACGAGAATATGCTTACCGTACTTGAACAGCCTAAGTCTTCAGTGTCTGAAGCGTTCAGGGGAATCAGAGCCAGCATAAGGCTCCTGATGGACCACAATAAAGAAGACGGAAAAGGCAAAACTATTCTCGTAACCTCTTCCATCGGGGGGGAAGGAAAAACCTACGTTTCCATCAATCTTGCTTCAGTAATGGGATTAAGCGATAAAAAAACCATATTGCTGGGAATGGACCTTAGAAAGCCTAAAATCTTCGGAGATTTTAAAATTGATAATAAATACGGGATTTCCAACTACCTTACCGGTGAAGTAGGGCTGGAACAGATCATCAATAAGACAAAAATCCCAAATCTGGATGTTGCTACTTCAGGACCTATTCCTCCAAATCCATCAGAGCTTCTGATGAGTGAAAGGAACATCAGATTTATAGAAGAGCTGAAAGAAAGATATGATTTCATTATTATAGATTCACCGCCGGTAGGTCTGGTAGCCGATTCTTATGAACTGATGAAATATTCTGATGCCAATATTTATGTGGTTCGTCATGAATATACTGAAAAGTACATGCTGAAAATGATTACTGAAAAGTACCATAATGAAGAGATTGATCATTTGGGGCTGATCTATAATGATTATAATACGAAACAAGGTTACGGCTATGGATACGGTTATGGCTATGGCTACGGCTATTTTGATGAAGATAAAAATTATAAAGAACCGCTACTCATAAGAATACGAAATAAGGTACAAACAATATTTAATAAAAAATAACGTTTTAAACCCTCAGCAAATGGGGGTTTTTTTATACGATCAGTATTTGGAATCTAAGGAAAAAAGAATATTTTTGGCACTTTGCCGTTTACTTTATAACAAATTATGTTTTTTTGTTTATTTTTAACTATACATTAAGAATATCATTAATATAAAAAAGTTTTATATTTGCAAAAATTAAATTTTAAAATAACCATAAATCCATATTCTTTTATGAATAAAAAATTATTGTTTAGCTTTATTGCCTTCCTGGGAATGGTCAGTGTTAAAGCACAAAGAAACGAATTGGGAGTTCGTCTAGGTATGAGTAACCTGGTGGGGGACATAGGAAGGACCAATTATATTTTACAAAAGCCGTTGGATTTGGACAGGATGTCAGAGTGGGGATTCCCTTTTTATGGTGGTTTATTATACAGATTTAATTTTAACCCGCACCAAACCGTTAGATTGGACCTTGGATACAACCAGATCCAGTTCAGCGATAAAGCTGCGAAAGAAGAATATAGAGTGAATAGAAATTCATATGGAAAAAATAACGTATACGAAGCAAGCTTAATGTTTGAATACAATCTTTTCCCTGTTAATAATGAGCAGGAAAGCATGGTGAGCCCATACATCTTCGGAGGTATCGGGGCATTGATGTTTGATGCTCCTAAAGCAGATATTGTGAATGATTTCAGAAGAGATGCAGACGGTGTGGCGCAGGCTCCTCTTAATGAGCTTGATTTTAAGAGTACTCCGGTATATTCTTTAGGAAAAAAAGTAACAATGCATATCCCTTTTGGGGTAGGTTTAAAATATAAGTTCAACCATAACTGGGGTATATTTGCAGAAGCTACATTCAGATATACACTGACTGATCAGTTGGATCATAGCCGATTATTGGCCAGCGATCTTACTTCCAGCTATAATGCAGATATTTTGGATCCCGCTACCGGCGCTTCACTTCTGCAGTCAGGGAACTATTATGCAGTTTCTAAAGAAAGAGAACAAGAACTTTTAAACAAAAGAAATATTGGTGATGACAGGTCGAAAGACTGGATAAATACTTTCAGTTTAGGGCTTACCTACTCATTCGGAAGACCGCCATGTTATTGTGATTAATGAATATGTCGTTGATTAAAGATAAAATAAATTCTGAGAATTTACCGAAACACGTGGCCATCATTATGGATGGTAATGGAAGATGGGCAAAAACTCGTGGCGAAGAAAGAACGTTCGGTCACAAGAATGCCATTAATGCAGTAAGAAATGCCATTAATGCCTGTAATGAAATAGATATACCCTATTTAACATTGTATACGTTTTCTTCCGAAAACTGGAGCCGTCCGGCTGAGGAAGTCAATACACTGATGAACCTGCTGGTGGAAACCCTATTGCTTGAAGCAGAAGAGATTTTCAGCAAAGGGCTCAGAATGCATGTAATCGGGAATCTTGAAAAGCTTCCGGTCCTTGTAAGAGAGCAGCTGGAACGTGTGATAGAGCTTACGAAAGAAAACACAAAAGGCAATCTTGTACTGGCTATAAGCTATGGTTCACAGAACGAGATATTGGAAGCCGTAAAAAAACTAAGCTCCGATGTGAAGGATGGAAATGTGGATGTTGAGAATATTGATGAAAAATTATTTGAAAGCTACCTTTATACAAAAGATTTTCCTCCTGTAGACCTGCTGATCAGAACCAGCGGGGAAATAAGGATAAGTAACTTCCTTCTCTGGCAGATTGCTTATGCGGAACTACAGTTTCTAAATGTCCTATGGCCGGATTTTACAAAAGATATCTTCTTCCAGTGTATTGTGGATTATCAGAATAAAGAAAGAAGATACGGATTAACCGGCGATCAGATAAAAGCCCAATAAATTTAAAGAAAAGAAAGACTCGATAAAATGAAGTTTAGACTATTACCCATCATCATGTTTGCTGCTTCGGCACATTTTTATGGACAAGTAACTCCTCAGGACAGCACCAAAGTAAACAGTGCTGTACATGCAGAAAATGAAGCAGGAACTTACACTCTTAAAGACATTGTTGTAGATGGGGTAAAAAAGTATACACCGGCTCAGATCTTACGATTTACAGGCTTAACCAAAGGAGAGGCAGTAGATATTCCCGGACAGAAAATTAGCAACGCAGTGAAAAAGCTTTGGGACACCCATTCTTTTTCAGAGGTTGAAGTATATGTTCAGAGCATTGAAGGCCAGACCGTAATTTTAAGATTCTACCTTGAAGACCTTAAAGAACTTGGAGAAGTAAAATTCACAGGGAAAGGTATTGGTAAATCTAAAAATGAAAAATTAACGAAGGATAACAACCTGAAACCGGGAACAAAAATTACGCAGAACCTGATTTCCAGTCTTAAAACAAAAGTTCCTAAAGACTATGTGAAAAAAGGATTTGCTGATGCTAAAATTACCATTCAGGATAAGGTGAATGCCAACGATCCTTCTATGGTAGACTGGACCATAACGGTAGATAAAGGAAAGAGAATAAAAATCGACCATATCGAGTTTGAAGGCAACCAGAGCGTGACCGATGCGAAGCTTAGAAAAAAAGCATTCAAAGAAACCAAGCAAAAGAGATTTGGTATCGGGGGAATCCTTAAATCTTCAAAATTCATTGAAGAAAAATACCAGGAAGATAAGCAGAGCCTTATCAGTTATTATAACTCCCTTGGATACAGAGATGCTGCCATAGTTTCAGACTCTGTATGGAGAAATAAAAAGAACAACTACGAAATCAATGTAAAGCTTAATGAAGGGAAGAAGTATTATATCGGTGATGTTACATTCACCGGAAATACAGTGTATTCTACAGAATATTTACAGAGATTACTAGGATATAAAAAAGGAGATATCTACGATGCCGTAGGTTTCAACAAAAAAGTAGGAGAAGACGGAGGTAAAGAAGATGATTCGGATATCAAGTCCATATACATGAATAACGGTTACCTTTTCTCCAGTGTAACGCCGGTTGAGAAATCCGTGTCGGGCGATGCCGTAAATCTTGAGATCAGAATTAATGAAGGCGAGCAGGCTACCTGGAATAAAGTAACCTGGCAGGGGAATACCACTACCCATGACCATGTGGTATTGAGAGCTCTGAGAACAAAACCAGGTGAGCTTTTCAAAAAGACAGAAATCAAGAGAACCTATTTCGATCTTGCGGGAATGTCTTTCTTTGATCCACAGCAGGTAGGCCAGGATATCCAGCCGAATCAGCAGGATAATACAGTAGACATCAACTGGAAGCTCGTTGAAAAAGGATCTTCACAGGTACAGTTACAGGCAGGTTACGGTGGTAACAGCTTTATCGGTACCTTAGGATTAACGTTCAACAACTTCTCGTTGAAGAACTTCCTTAAATTCAAAGACTTTAAACCGGTACCTCAGGGAGATGGGCAGACTTTATCTATCCAGGCACAGGCAGGACAGTATTTCCAGAATTACGGAATCTCATTTACCGAGCCATGGTTGTTCGGAACAAGACCAACCGCTCTTTCTGTGAGTTTAAATACATCCAGAGTAAAATATAATGACAGCAGTGGAAATGATCAGAAGCTTAATATCTTCTCCGCGTCAGTAGGTCTGAACAGACTCTTAAACTGGCCGGATGATTACTTCTCGCTTTATACAGGACTTCAGTTCCAGAAATATACATTCAAGAACTATCCGTTCCAGTTTGGAGATCAGACGGAATACTACGGTGATGCCAATAACTTAAGCCTTAACTTAGGATTAAGCAGAAACTCTGCAGGTATTGACCCGATCTTCCCGACGATGGGTTCAAATATTGAACTTTCCGCTAAACTGACTGCTCCGTACTCATTGTTCAGTAATAAAGACTATTCTACAATGGCGCCGGTGGATAAATATAAGTGGATGGAATTCTACAAAATCAAGTTCAAGGCTGACGTTTATAATGAAGTTGCCGGAAAACTGGTATTGAGATCTTCTGCGGAAATGGGATTCATGGACGGATACAACAAAAAACTTGGAGCTCCGCCATTTGAAAGATTCTATGTAGGGGGAACAGGTTTATTCGGAGGTAGATATGACGGTCGTGAATTGATTCCTTTAAGAGGATATGAAAATGCTTCCACTTATGGAGGAGAAAGTGAGGATATCACCCAGAGAGGAGGTGGTACCATCTACAATAGATTTACATTAGAACTGAGATACCCGATTTCCATGAACCAGACGGCTAAGATCTATGCACTTACTTTCGCAGAAGGAGGTAACGTATGGAACTCATGGGGCAACTATAACCCATTCCAGCTGAAAAGATCAGTGGGTGTAGGGGTAAGAGTATACATGGGAGCGTTTGGTCTGATCGGATTTGACTTTGCTTATGGCTTTGATAAAACGGTTACAGGAACAGAACCTTCCGGATGGAAAACACACTTCTTGATGAACCAATCATTATAATTCAATATGAAAAACTTTAAAATCATTTTCACAGTTGTATTGTTCCTGATTTTTGGGTTTTCTAACGCCCAGAAAGTAGGAGTAATAGATACACAGCTTATTTTAGATAAAATGCCTGAATACAAAGAGGCAGAAGCGAGATTAAATTCGCAGATTGATACATGGCAGTCCGAACTTCAAAATCTGCAGTCTGAATACGAAAGGAAAAAAGCTGCTTTTGAAAGTGAAAAAGTATTATTGATAGGGGATCAGCTCAAGCTTCGTGAAAAAGAAGTGATGGACCTTGAGAAAAACATCAAAACCACTACCAGCTTGCGTTTTGGAGCCAATGGCGAAATTACAAAGCTTAGAACAAATCTGGTAGTACCCTTCCAGGATCAGATCTGGAACGCTGTGAAAACCATGGCTGAAAAAAACGGCTTGGGCACAGTTCTTGATAAAACCAGTAACAATGTCATTTTCCTTTTACCAAGATATGATTATACGGAGAAAGTATTGGCCATATTATTAAAAGGATCAGATAAAAAAGAAAAGACAAACAGTAAAAGCAAAAAGTAAGTTTTCAAATTAACTTTTACTTAAAATTAAAATCTAAAAACAAATTAAATTATTTATTTTACCAATTATGAAAAAATTAAGTGTATTATTTGCCGCGGTTATAATGGTTGTATCGGTAAGTATGGCAAAAGCTCAGAAAATAGCTTCTGTGGATCTAATGGGAATCCTTAACGCTATGCCTGAAAAGAAAAAAGCAGATGCTGACATAAAAACTTTCCTTGATGCAAAACAAGCGGAGATCAAGAAAAAAGCAGACGCAGGGCAGGCTAAATTAAAGCAGTATACTGAAGAAGCTCCAAAGAAAACTGCTGACGAAAACAAAGCCAGAGAAGCAGAACTACAGAAACTTCAGGAAGAAATCGCTCAGATGCAGGAAAAAGCTCAGAAAGACCTTCAAGGTAAGCAGGATGTAGCTTTCGGTCCAATTGAGAAAAAACTAAACGACGCTATCGAGAAAGTAGCTAAAGCTAACGGATATGAATTCATTATGGATGCAAACTCTTCTGCATTTGTGTACAAAGGAGGTCCTGATGCAACGGCTGCTGTTAAGAAAGAATTAGGAGTAAACTAAGAAATTATCAAAGTTTTATAAATTAACCGTCTCTTTTAGGGGCGGTTTTTTTATTTTTGCGCTATGGAAAAAGAAGTATCAACAACCGTAAAAGTAAGGTTCAGTGATTGTGATCCGATAGGACATTTGAATAATGTAAAATATCTGGATTATATGTTCAATGCCAGAGAGGACCATGTAGAAACATTTTATGGTTTTACCTATGAAGAATATACCAAGAAAACAGGATGTACATGGATCGCTATTCAGAATGAGATTGCTTACTTGAAGGAAGTGAGATACAATACCCAGGTAGTGATCAGCAGCAAAACCATTGAGGTACAGGACAGAACGGCTAAAGTGGAGATACTTATGAAAAGTCTTGATGAAAAAACAATTCATGCCGTACTGTGGGTAACTGTGATTTATTTTAACATTAAAACAAGAAGATCCGAAGTTCATCCGGAAGATATAAAAGAGACCTTCGGAAAGTTCTATGTTGACCTGGAGCAGAAAGAGTTTCAGTCCAGAGTGAAGTTCTTAAGATCGCAGAACGCGAAAAATTCATAGTCAGCTGTTAAAATAACAGTCTTTGACAAGTAAACTAATAATATTGCAGATGAAGAAAATTGCCGTAATAGGAAGTAACGGACAGCTGGGTAACTGTATCAGAAAGATAGCACCTGATTTCGAAAATAAGTATGAATTCATATTCACAGACTCACAAACTTTAGACATTACAGACGAAGATCAGGTCAATGGGTTCTTTTATGACAATAAACCTGATTACTGTATTAATGCTTCAGCTTATACAGCCGTTGATCTTGCAGAAAAAGAGGCGGATAAAGCATTTGCGGTCAATGCAGATGGTGTTGCCTGTCTTGCACAGGCTTGCGCAGACCATAAAACCATTCTCATTCATATTTCTACCGACTACGTTTTTGATGGCGATACCAATCTTCCTTATGAAGAGGACGATTTTACCAATCCTACTGGCGTATATGGAGAATCAAAAAGAAGAGGGGAAGAACTGGCTTTGGAAGTCAATCCCAAAACCATTATTTTGAGAACCTCGTGGCTGTATTCGGAATTCAATAAGAATTTTGTTAAAACAATGTTGAGCCTCTTTTCTCAAAAAGAAGAGCTTGGAATTGTTGCTGATCAGTTCGGACAACCTACCAATGCAAATGACCTTGCAGAAGCAATCATGGAGATCATTGAAACGCCGGCAAAAACTTATGGTATTTTTCATTTCTCAAACTATCCGGAAACTACCTGGTTTGAATTCGCAAAAAAGATCGCCGAGTTTTCAAAATCATCCGTTAAATTGAATCCGCTTACCACAGAACAGTATCCTACTCCTGCCAGAAGACCGGCAAGAAGTACAATGTCTTTGGATAAAATAGAAGAGATATACAAAATTGAGCCTAAACATTGGGAAAACAGTCTTGAAGAATCCGTTAAACTACTAACACATCCATAATATGATGAAGAATCTGGCAGTTGCTCTTTCCGTACTCTGTGCCTCATTTTGTAGCGCACAGAATGTTTACCTTTCAAAAGTTGAAAAAACCAGTGACAATACGGATAAGTTCCTTTATAAAAAAGCTGAATCGGTAACAGGAGCGGAATATTTGGGCGAAATTGAAGTGCAGGGATACTCAAATGATGATGCGGCGGTTTTCTCTTTAATATATAAGAAGGCAAAAGAAATAGGAGCCAATACATTTTCTTTTATACCGTTTGAAAATATAGATGGTACACCACAGCCGCTCAATCCGGCAAATTATAAGATTGCTCTTTATTACACGCCCAAGGAAAACCTGATCGGCAAGGATGGAATGCTGTATGTTTTTGCTTCCTCCGATAAAGATCAGAAAATTAATATCAATAAAAAAGATTATATACTCAGTCCGAGATCTTACCTTACACTCGATATCATTCCGGGAGAAATATATACCATCTCAACAAAGAAGCTTTTGGGGTCTACCATTAAAGTTCAGCCTAAAAATAATGACGAAAACCTATATTTCCAGGTTTCTTCAGCAAAAGTAAAATCAGACACTTCAGGAATTGGTGGATTAAACCTGAAATCAGGCGATATTATTGGATTGGAAAAATCTTTTGCAGAGTTCTTAAGCCTTATTTATTCTCGAAATAAACCGTAGAAACCTTTTGAGTACAGGGAGAGGTAAAAAGTTAAACATTAGTTTGAAATTTTTCTCTCTGAATAGCAGCTGTTTAAGGTTTTATATTACACAAATATCAATTTTATGTTAAATAAACTTGTTTCGTGTGTAGATAAGGGTGTATCTTTGCCCCACTGAAAACGAGAGTATTTGGTAAGCGCAGAAGAGCTATTAAAGAGGCGAAATTATTTAAACTCCTTAAAAAGGATACAAAGAAAAAAGCTTTTAATTTTTATTCAGATAAAAGTTGTGGGATTTAAAAAAGTTTGTATCTTTGCAGTCCGGTTCGCCGGGGCGCAGGAGTAGATAAAGGATAGGGGTTTTAAAAAGAGGTTAAGGTTACTAAAAAAACTTTAAAATTTTCTCCAAAAACATTTTGTCATTAGAAAATAAATAATTACTTTTGCAACCGCAAATAAGGAACAGAACGACAGAAAGAAAGTTCTTTATTAAAGCGGAAAGAACAAAGATCATTGACATACAATATAACAACCAAGTAAGGAAAAACTAAAGCGTAAATAAACTTTGAGCGGGTCAGGAAAAACATACAATGGAGAGTTTGATCCTGGCTCAGGATGAACGCTAGCGGGAGGCCTAACACATGCAAGCCGAGCGGTATTTGTTCTTCGGAACAGAGAGAGCGGCGTACGGGTGCGGAACACGTGTGCAACCTGCCTTTATCAGGGGGATAGCCTTTCGAAAGGAAGATTAATACCCCATAATATTCTGGATGGCATCATTTGGAATTGAAAACTGAGGTGGATAAAGATGGGCACGCGCAAGATTAGATAGTTGGTAGGGTAACGGCCTACCAAGTCTACGATCTTTAGGGGGCCTGAGAGGGTGATCCCCCACACTGGTACTGAGACACGGACCAGACTCCTACGGGAGGCAGCAGTGAGGAATATTGGACAATGGGTTAGCGCCTGATCCAGCCATCCCGCGTGAAGGATGACGGCCCTATGGGTTGTAAACTTCTTTTGTATAGGGATAAACCTTTCCACGTGTGGAAAGCTGAAGGTACTATACGAATAAGCACCGGCTAACTCCGTGCCAGCAGCCGCGGTAATACGGAGGGTGCAAGCGTTATCCGGATTTATTGGGTTTAAAGGGTCCGTAGGCTGATGTGTAAGTCAGTGGTGAAATCTCACAGCTTAACTGTGAAACTGCCATTGATACTGCATGTCTTGAGTATATTTGAAGTAGCTGGAATAAGTAGTGTAGCGGTGAAATGCATAGATATTACTTAGAACACCAATTGCGAAGGCAGGTTACTAAACTATAACTGACGCTGATGGACGAAAGCGTGGGGAGCGAACAGGATTAGATACCCTGGTAGTCCACGCCGTAAACGATGCTAACTCGTTTTTGGGTTTTCGGACTCAGAGACTAAGCGAAAGTGATAAGTTAGCCACCTGGGGAGTACGGACGCAAGTCTGAAACTCAAAGGAATTGACGGGGGCCCGCACAAGCGGTGGATTATGTGGTTTAATTCGATGATACGCGAGGAACCTTACCAAGGCTTAAATGGGAAATGACAGGTTTAGAAATAGACTTTTCTTCGGACATTTTTCAAGGTGCTGCATGGTTGTCGTCAGCTCGTGCCGTGAGGTGTTAGGTTAAGTCCTGCAACGAGCGCAACCCCTGTCACTAGTTGCCATCATTAAGTTGGGGACTCTAGTGAGACTGCCTACGCAAGTAGAGAGGAAGGTGGGGATGACGTCAAATCATCACGGCCCTTACGCCTTGGGCCACACACGTAATACAATGGCCGGTACAGAGGGCAGCTACCAGGTGACTGGATGCGAATCTCGAAAGCCGGTCTCAGTTCGGATTGGAGTCTGCAACTCGACTCTATGAAGCTGGAATCGCTAGTAATCGCGCATCAGCCATGGCGCGGTGAATACGTTCCCGGGCCTTGTACACACCGCCCGTCAAGCCATGGAAGTCTGGGGTACCTGAAGTCGGTGACCGTAACAGGAGCTGCCTAGGGTAAAACAGGTAACTAGGGCTAAGTCGTAACAAGGTAGCCGTACCGGAAGGTGCGGCTGGAACATCTCATTTTAGAGCGTTGAAGAACGTTAAACAAAATTAAGTACAGTGATGTACATTGATTCTGCTTAAAGTTAAGCTTTAGTTTTTTATTTGGTTGATATAAATAAAAGATAAATGATAATTGATCACTGATAAAACATCAATCATCATCTATCAATTATAAAATAAAACCCACTAGAAATTAGTAAAAGGGAAGAGATTGAGAATGAAGCGAGGAAAAAAAGGATATTAAAATATTACTTATTACTCATCACCCATTACTCATAACAAAGTCTCGTAGCTCAGCTGGTTAGAGCGCTACACTGATAATGTAGAGGTCGGCAGTTCGAGCCTGCCCGAGACTACTAATTAAAGGGATTTAAATATTAAAAAATTGAAAGATTAAAACATTAGCGAGCGTTAATTATTTAATCATTAAATCTTTTAATCATTTAATCTTAACTAGAGGGGGAATTAGCTCAGCTGGCTAGAGCGCCTGCCTTGCACGCAGGAGGTCAAGGGTTCGACTCCCTTATTCTCCACGAATTGTACCACGTACGAAAGTATAGAGTACACTGTATGAGGGTATTTATGGAAAATGTATCAAAAAAGTACGAGAGCCGTACATTTTACATTGTACATAATACATTAATACAAGCATTAAAGATCATTGACATTAACGGTAAAGACATCACAAAGAGAAAACCGAGCGCATAAGAGCGCTTGAGTAACCAAAAATAGGAAAGAAATCGTTAAGGGCGTATGGCGGATGCCTAGGCTTTCAGAGGCGAAGAAGGACGCGGTAAGCTGCGAAAAGCTGCGGGGATCGGCACACACGACTTGATCCGCAGATGTCCGAATGGGGCAACCCGGCATATTGAAGATATGTCATCCCTTAGGGGAAGCAAACCCGGAGAACTGAAACATCTAAGTACCCGGAGGAAAAGAAATCGAAGAGATTCCGTAAGTAGCGGCGAGCGAAAGCGGATTAGCCCAAAAGTCTTAATATGTTTAAAAGAATGTTCTGGAAAGAACAGCCATAGCGGGTGATAGCCCCGTATTTGAAAGGCATATTTAGATGATAAATGAGTAGGGCGGGACACGTGAAATCCTGTCTGAATATGGGGGGACCATCCTCCAAGGCTAAATACTCCTGAAAGACCGATAGTGAACAAGTACTGTGAAGGAAAGGTGAAAAGCACTTCGAATAGAAGGGTGAAATAGAACCTGAAACCGTACGCCTACAAGCGGTCGGAGCCCACAAGTTGGGTGACGGCGTGCCTTTTGCATAATGAGCCTACGAGTTAATTTTACTAGCGAGGTTAAGGTATTAAGTACCGGAGCCGGAGCGAAAGCGAGTCTGAATAGGGCAGTTAGTTAGTAGGATTAGACGCGAAACCTTGTGATCTACCCATGGGCAGGTTGAAGCTCTGGTAACACAGAGTGGAGGACCGAACCGGTTGACGTTGAAAAGTCTTCGGATGACCTGTGGGTAGGGGTGAAAGGCCAATCAAACTGGGAGATAGCTCGTACTCTCCGAAATGCATTTAGGTGCAGCGTCGCAAATGAGTTTATTAGAGGTAGAGCTACTGATTGGATGCGGGGGTTTCACCACCTACCAATTCCTGACAAACTCCGAATGCTAATAAATGTTCTGCGGCAGTGAGGGCATGGGTGCTAAGGTCCATGTCCGAGAGGGAAAGAACCCAGACCAACAGCTAAGGTCCCCAAATATATGTTAAGTTGAAGCAACGCGGTTGGACTGCATTGACAGCTAGGATGTTGGCTTGGAAGCAGCCATTCATTTAAAGAGTGCGTAACAGCTCACTAGTCGAGCGGTCCGGCATGGATAATAATCGGGCATAAACATATTACCGAAGCTATGGATTTGTATTAATACATCTGGTAGGAGAGCATTCTGTTTGCGCTGAAGCAGTATCGTGAGGTATTGTGGAGCGGACAGAAAAGAAAATGTAGGCATAAGTAACGATAAAGGGGGCGAGAAACCCCCTCACCGAAAGACTAAGGTTTCCTCAGCCATGCTAATCAGCTGAGGGTTAGTCGGGACCTAACGCGAACCCGAAAGGGGTAGTGGATGGACAATGGGTTAATATTCCCATACTTGCTCACACTAAAAAGGGGACGGTTCGATGTAGCTACTGGAGACTGACGGAATAGTCAAGGCCTAGCCTTCGGGCGAAGCTGCTGTAGTGAACTCGGATCCAAGAAAAGCCGAAGTGAAGCAACCCGTACCAAAACCGACACAGGTGGTCGAGGAGAGAATCCTAAGGTGCTCGAGTGAGTCGTGGCTAAGGAACTAGGCAAAATAGTCTCGTAACTTCGGAAGAAGAGACGCCATCAGCAATGGTGGCCGCAGTGAAGAGGCCCAGGCGACTGTTTATCAAAAACACAGGACTCTGCTAAATCGAAAGATGCTGTATAGGGTCTGACACCTGCCCGGTGCTGGAAGGTTAAGGAAGGTGCTTAGGGTTAAACCGAAGGCATTAACTGAAGCCCCAGTAAACGGCGGCCGTAACTATAACGGTCCTAAGGTAGCGAAATTCCTTGTCGGGTAAGTTCCGACCTGCACGAATGGTGTAACGATCTGGGCACTGTCTCAGCCACGAGCTCGGTGAAATTGTAGTATCGGTGAAGATGCCGATTACCCGCAATGGGACGAAAAGACCCTGTGAACCTTTACTATAACTTCGTATTGACTTTGAGTAAGTAATGTGTAGGATAGGTGGGAGGCTTTGAAGCTGGCACGCTAGTGTTGGTGGAGCCAACGTTGAAATACCACCCTTTACTTACTTGGAGCCTAACTTCATATTGAAGGACATTGCGTGGTGGGTAGTTTGACTGGGGTGGTCGCCTCCAAAAGAGTAACGGAGGCTTTCAAAGGTACCCTCAGCACGCTTGGTAACCGTGCGTAGAGTGTAATGGCATAAGGGTGCTTGACTGTGAGACCAACAAGTCGATCAGGTGCGAAAGCAGGACATAGTGATCCGGTGGTTCCGTATGGAAGGGCCATCGCTCATAGGATAAAAGGTACTCCGGGGATAACAGGCTAGTCTCCCCCAAGAGCTCACATCGACGGGGAGGTTCGGCACCTCGATGTCGGCTCGTCACATCCTGGGGCTGGAGAAGGTCCCAAGGGTTGGGCTGTTCGCCCATTAAAGTGGCACGCGAGCTGGGTTCAGAACGTCGTGAGACAGTTCGGTCTCTATCTATTGCGGGCGTTAGATGTTTGAGAGGGCTTGATTCTAGTACGAGAGGACCGAATTGAACAAACCTCTGGTGTATCAGTTGTACCGCCAGGTGCACCGCTGAGTAGCTATGTTTGGAAGAGATAAGCACTGAAAGCATATAAGTGCGAAACTCGCCTCAAGATGAGACATCTTTTAAGGGTCGTTGTAGATGACGACGTTGATAGGCTACAGGTGTAAAGCTGGTAACAGCATAGCCGAGTAGTACTAATTACCCGTAGATTTATAGCCTATGGTTGCTATATAACAAGCCTTTTATGCGCAGTAAAGGTTTTGTCTTTGTGAAAGTTTTTATCGCTTAAAACTTGTACCCTGTAGGTTGTAGAAAGTATAATGTAAATACATTGTACATGATACATCCGACATTGTACAATATATACCTTCTTTAGGGTGGTTTTAGCGGTGGGGCTCACCTGTTCCCATTCCGAACACAGAAGTTAAGCCCACCAGCGCCGATGGTACTGCGACAAGCGGGAGAGTAGGCCGCCGCCAGTTTTTATTAAAACGTCTCATACAGTTTTGTGTGAGACGTTTTT